>URMZ01000063.1 GCA_900549025.1 uncultured Collinsella sp. | reverse complement strand
TAGACCTCGAGGTCGCGGTCGCCGAACTTGTTCATGAGGTACTCGAGCTGCATGAACTCGTCCCAGGTGCCGCCGACGCCCATCAGGAAGACGGCGTCGTAGCCCTCCTCGTGCACGCGGTCGGCCAGGGCGGTCATCTTCTTGCCGGCCTCGTAGACGTTCCTGCCGTCCTCGAGGTAGCCCTCCTGGTCGAAGTGCATGATCTCGATCTTCTCGGTCTCCTTCATTCCCGCTCCTTTCACGAGCAGTTTGAATTGTCGCACGGAATGAACGGGCTTGCCGCCCCGTCGCACCGCTTAACCTTGTGGACATCTTGGCCCCAAGCTCAACAATTCAAAGGTTCTTAATACCAGTGAACGATTACAGGTTAGCCGTTTTTAATACCGATTTTATGATTTCATCCTCCCCTCTCGGTAGACGGTCAGTTTTTGCCGCTCATCGGTCAAGCGACATATATCCGTAAAAACGAGCGCCCCCGCCATGCGCAGGGACGCTCTAGACGCTAATAGTTGTAGGTATATCCGCCGGCGTCGCCGCGGGTAAAAGACTTGGCATGCTCGATTGCCTGCCCACTCGAGTCATAGGTCAGGCCTTCCAGCACGAGCGCCAGATCGCCCGGCTCAAGATTGAGCAAACTCGCATCGCGTGCGCCCAGCGCCTCGATATCGAGTTTCTCTACCGACTGATCTGGCTTGCGTCCCAACATATCGTAGGTCTCGAACAGGCTGAAGACCGAAATGTCCACGTCTTCGATGCCCGGAAACAGCAGGCACGGAATCAGTGTCATCTCGATCGATACGGGCTCACCATCGATGCAGTTGAGGCGGCGCACCGAGTAAAGCAGATCGTCCTCGGCGATGCCAAACAAGTCGGCATAATACGGGCCGGCGTAGCGTTTGGAGCGCGCCAGGATGCGCACCGACGGCGTCGCGCCCGATGCCAAAACCGACTGGCGGAAGCCGCCCTTGCGTTCGTGCTCGTCAAACCACTTGTGTCCCACAAAGGCGCCTTTGCCCTGCACGCGACGAATCTGGCCACTTTTGACCAGCTCGTCCATGGCGCTTCGGATTGTCAGGCGTGTCGTGCCAAACTCCTCGGCCAGCTCGTTTTCGGACGGAATCATCGAGCCCGTCGGGTAGTCGCCGCGCTCGATTCGCTCCGCAATACAGCGGCGAATTTGTTTGTAAACCGGCAAGTCTTCTACTGCATCAGCCATTCGACACCCACCTTCGTCGCAACGCCGTCTGCCTCGCCGTTATCGGCAAAACGATACTTGGTCGGCAGAATCACGGACTTGCAATACTCGACAAAGCCATCGGTCTCGTCGCGCTCGTGCGAAGCCTTGTAAAACACCGGCGTGCCCTCCTGAGCATTCAGCAACTTGGCCTCGTCGGCGTTCAGACGGCTGATGGAAATATGCTCCTTGCCGTGCGTCACATGGACATTCCCCTCCTTGAGCAAAACGTCGTAGAGGCTTTCCTGCTCAAAATCGTGATCGGGAAGCGAGGGGCACAAAGACAGATTGACGTAAGCCGTCTCGATCGATGCCGGGGAACCGTTGACCACACGCACGCGCCGAATGCAGAAGAGCGGCATGCCCAGGTCGATCTGGGCTTTTTGGGCAAGATCGATATCGGCATACACGACCTTGGACCAAACCAGGTGCGCGGTCGACTTTGAGCCAACCCTCTCCACCGCCTGCGTATAGTTCCATGTTTCCTGAAAGATGTTCAGCGGTTTGGGAGGACACACATAGGTGCCCGAACCGCGGCGGCTTTCCAAAGTTCCGCACGAAATAAGGCGCGTGATCGCAGCACGCAACGCCGTGCGCGACACGCCCAGCTCTTCACAGAGCACACGCTCGGCGGGCAGCCGGTCGCCACTCTGCAGGTCATAATGTTTGATATACCAAAGAATGCCCTCAAAGGCGCGGTCTTTGGGCGGAATCGCATATGGTTCACTCGACATGGGCAAGACTCCTCAACTGCTTGATGCTGCAGGAATCATTGCTCCGGACGCCTCATGGCGTCGAAGGCTTCTTTGATCTGCTCCGCAACGTTCCGATACGACCGATATAGGCCGGAGTCTCGCTTGACTTCGCCCGCGGTCACCGGAATCTCAAGCTTCGAAATCTCATCCTTGCCGGTTTGCACGACAACGATGACACCCATACCAAGGCACATATTACGCTTGGCAGCGTTGTTTTTGGTAGCCTGAGCTGGATTAATCAAAATCTGCTGAGCCAGTTCGCGTTTGCTGAGCTCCGGCACATCCTCGGGATTTCCGGTCTCGGCAATCTCGCACTGCAGCACATCCGCATAGTCAAAAATCTTCGGCTCGCCGCCGCGCTGATGCACGGCCCACTTGCGGCGCGTGGCATCCTGGTAGATAGCCGGCAAAAACGTAAACCGCGGCGGGTCCAAAAT
>URMZ01000062.1 GCA_900549025.1 uncultured Collinsella sp. | reverse complement strand
CTCGGCCAGCGTGTCGGCGGCGGCAAGCGCGGCGGCCTTGTCGGCAGCGTCGCCCGCCTGCTCCAGGTACTGGTTGCATTCAGTGACAAAGCCAAAGACGGCACCCATGGCACCGGCGGTGTTAAAGTCGTCGTCCATGCACTCCTTAAAGGCGGCGCGGGTCTCGGCGGCCTTGGCGGCAAACGCCTCGGATGCTGCCTCATCGGCATCGGCCGTCGCATGGTTCGCGGCCCAGCGCAGGTTCTCGACCGTACCGGCGATACGCGTGAGCGAGTTCTCGGCACCCTCCAGGCGCTCCCAAGAAAAGTCGAGCGGCGAGCGATAGCTCGTCTGCAGCATCAGCAGGCGCAGGGCCGCGGCAGAGTGCTGCTCGAGCACCTCGGCCAGCGTAAAGAAGTTTCCGAGCGACTTGGACATCTTCTCGCCGTCTACCAGCAGCATGCCCGTGTGCATCCAGGTGTTGGAGAAGCCCTGGTGCCAGGCGCAGGTGGCCTGGGCGCACTCGTTCTCGTGATGCGGGAAGGCAAGGTCGGAGCCGCCGCCGTGGATGTCAATCGGGGTGCCCAGGTAGCGGTGCACCATGGCGGCGCACTCGGTGTGCCAACCGGGACGGCCCTCGCCCCAGGGGCTCGGCCAGCTGGGCTCGCCGGGCTTGGCGGCCTTCCACAGGGCAAAGTCGAGCGGGTCGTTCTTGTCCTCGTTCTCCTCGATGCGCGCGCCAACCATAAGGTCGTCGATGTTGCGGCCCGAGACCTGACCATAGTTGGGATCGCTGCGCACGGCAAAGTACACATCGCCGTTATCGGCTGCGTAAGCGTGGCCCTGCTCGATAAGCGTCTTGATCATGGCGATCATGGGGCCGATCTCCTTGGTGGCGCGGGGGCGCACATCGGGATCGAGCACGTTGGCGGCGCGCATGACGCCGATGAACTTGTCGGAGAACTCCGTCGCGACCTCGGCGGCCGTACGACCCTGCTCGTTGGCGCGCTTGATGATCTTGTCGTCGACATCGGTGAGGTTCTGGGCGAACGTGACCTCGTAGCCGCTCGCGATGAGCCAGCGGCGGATCACGTCAAAGCTGATGAACGTGCGGGCATTGCCGATGTGGATGTTGTCGTAGACCGTGGGGCCGCACACGTACATGCGGACCTTGCCGGACTCGATGGGCTGGAACTCTTCCTTTTTATGGGTAGCGCTGTTGTAGATACGCATTCGTTACTCCTTAACGGTTTTCTGTAGCAGGCAGACGGCCCAGGCGCCGATTCCCTCGCCCTGACCTTCCCAACCGAGCTTTTCGGTCGTAGTGGCGGCGACGCCCACGTTTTCGACGTCAACGCCCAGGGCATGGGCAAGGTTGGCGCGCATGGCATCGCGGTGCGGGGTGATCTTGGGTTGCTGACAGGCAATGGTGCAATCGGCATCGACAAACTCAAAGCCCAGCTCGCGCGCATAGTCCATCACGCGAGCGAGCAGCACCATCGAATCGGCGCCCTCATAGGCGGGGTCGGTATCGGGGAATAGCTTGCCGATGTCTCCCCCGCGGCAGGCGCCCAGAATGGCGTCGGCCAAGGCGTGCGCGAGCACATCGGCATCCGAGTGGCCCAGCAGGCCGCGCTCGTAGGGAATGTCGACACCGCCGATGATACATCGACGCCCCTCCACCAGACGGTGGACGTCGTAGCCATGGCCAATGCGCAGGTTACTGAACATGGGGAAGGTCCTCTCCCTCGGCCATGCGGCCAAGCAGAATCGCGGTTACGGGACGCAAGTCCTCGGGCACCGTCACCTTAAGGTTATCGCGCGGGCTCTGGACGCAGCGGACGCGCCCACCCATGCGCTCGACCAGCGACGAATCATCGGTGCCGATAAAGCCCTCGGCAATGGCTGCAGCGTGGGCGCGCTTCATAGCATCGACGCTAAAGATCTGCGGCGTCTGCGCGGCCCAATAGAGCTCACGCGGCGGCGTCTCGACGATATTGTCGCCATCGACGATCTTGAGCGTGTCGATCGCGGGCTGGCCGCACACGACACCGTCGAGCGAGCGGTCGCCTACAAGCACGTCGATCGCATGGTCGATGGCCTCGGTCGTGATGAGCGGACGGGCGCCGTCGTGGATAGCGACATATTCGAAACCCGCCGGCACCGCGTGCACGCCGGCGCGGGTGGAATCCTGACGAGTATCGCCGGCATCGGCAAAGCTGATGGGCGTGTCATAGTCAAACGGGTCGATAGCCAAGCGGCGCATCTCGGCACGGCGCTCGGCAGGGCAAACCACGACGATATGGCCGACCTTGTCGCTACGATCGAACGCGCGGATGGACCAGCTCATGAGCGGACGGCCCGCCACGTTAACGAGCTGCTTGCCGCCGGGATTTCCAAAGCGCTGGCCGCTGCCGCCGGCAACGACCACGGCGCATACGGGCGCCATTATGCGTTCCC
>URMZ01000061.1 GCA_900549025.1 uncultured Collinsella sp. | reverse complement strand
ATCTGGTCAAAGTGCTGGGCTAAAAAGCTGGTAAACGGACTGGACACGGGTTCTCGCATTCTTTCTTAGGTTGCATCGTTGCGGTGTGCAGATACCATATTGCCACATTGGAGTTGCCGGCGCGTCTGTTTTGGCGATTTGGGGAAACGGGACGTGTGCGCGTGCCGGCTGCTTATATAAGCCTAAAGTGCTCGAGCGCCTTGACGACGCCATCTTTGTCGACCGAGTCGGTGATGTAGTCGGCGCGCTTTTTGAGATAGTCCGGCGCATTACCCATGGCGATACCGACATCGACGGCGTTCATCAGCGAGACGTCATTGCTGGCGTCGCCGATGCCGTATACGGTTCCGTGGTGGGGATCGAGGGCGTCGAGTACAGACTGGATGCCCCCGCGCTTCGTGCATTCGCGGGGCGAGATTTCGGTTACCTCGAGTTCGAGCTCGTTAAAGCACAGCAGCGGCTCAAGTGCCTTATCTTGAGCGATGCGGCTGGCGAGCGATGTAGACATCAAGATCTTGTAGGCACTGTAATGTTGCAGCTGCGTGACTGCGTCGCCCAGGGTGCGCGCGTATCCGGGGGCATCGGGGGCATCGGCACTCATGCGCACGACGCCGTTGAGGCCCTCAAAGCGGATGACCTCGCCCGACTGCTCAAGATAGGGGGCAAGGCGCTGCAGCATGCCGGGCGTCATCGACAGATCGCGAATTGCGCGTCCGTTGATCTCGGCGTAACCGCCCGCAAGACAGACGATGCCGGTCCACGGCAGCTCAAGAAGTTTGGGGTGGATGCAGCTCAGGGTGCGTCCCGTGCAGATAAAGGCCATGTTGCCATTGGCGACAAACTCGCGGATTGCCTGCGAAACCGCCTCGTTGGGATAGGGGGACAGATCGCGCTCGTCTTCGGGAAGCTCCTGGGCAAGTCTGGGATCTTGCCAGGCGAGCGTACCGTCGATGTCGAAGAAGCAGATATCGCCGTGCTTGTGGGTTGGGCCGGCGGCAGAGGAGGCCGAGGTGGTGGGCGCAAATTCCGGCTCGAGGCCCATGATCTGGTCAAAATGCTCTTTAACGCGGGGAACGGAGATGCCGATGACCACCTGGGCGGTCTTGCCCGTAATGATGAGGCCTTTGGCGCCCGCCGCGACAAACGACGCGTTATCTGCAACGATGGAAGGGTCTGCGACCTCGACGCGCAGGCGCGTGGCGCAGTTGGTTGCGCCCGCAATATTGCCAACGCCACCTAAAAGCTGAATTACCCGCTCAGCGAGGACGTGATCTTGATCGGATTGATTATTGGCCTCGTCATTGGGAGATTGCTCTTTGGCAAAGCCGCTTCCCGTTAAATGATCGATTGCCGCGCGATTGGCGACATGATCCTCGCGGCCCGGCGTCTTAAGGTCATAGATCAAGATGAGTGCTCGAAAACTCACAAAAAAGATGAGGCTAAAGGCAAGGCCGATACCGAGCGCCAAAAGATAGGCACCGGCATGCATGCGCATGAGCGGAATAAAGTTGAAGGCTGCCATCTCCATGAGGCCGCCCGAGAAGATGCCGACGATGCCAAAGAGATTCATGGTTGTGGCAAGGCAAGACGATAAGACGGCGTAGAGAAAAAAGAGCCCGGGGTGGGTGAACATAAAGAGAAACTCGAGTGGCTCGGTAACGCCGCAAACCACCGAGGCGATGATGGCGGGAACAAGGATGACCCTGAGGCCGGCGCGGCGCTCGGGTTTTGCGGTGGAGTAGAATGCGGCTGCGATGGCGGGAAGGCCAAAGAGCTTGACCCAGCCGGTGGCGGTAAAACCGGCCCACGGCGCAAGCTCATTAAGGGGGCGCGTGCTATGGGAGAGGATGGGGAGCAAGCTGCTCCACGTGGCGTAGATGCCGTCGTTAATGACCAGGTTGTCGTAGTAGATCGGCATGTAGAGCAGATGGTGCAGCCCCATGGGCTCGAGTGCTCGCTCCAAAAACACAAAGATACCCACGCCGAAGGGGCCGACGCCCGCAAGTGCGTGGCGCAGCGTTTCGGTCGCTGCGTATACGAAGGGCACGATGGCGGCCGAGATGGCGGCAAGGGCGAACACGGCAAAAAAGCTGATGAGGTAGACCAGCGAGGAACCCGAGAAGGTACCGAGCCAATCGGGAACCTTGGCATCGTAGAAGCGGTCATGGATGGCGACGACGGTTGCCGACACCGCCAGCGGGCCGATAATGCCGGTGTCGAGTGTCTTGATGCCGTCGATGATGGTGATGCCGCTAGCGGAGGTCAAAGACGACGGGTACTTAAGTCCAAGGTTGTCTCCGCTCAGCTTGATGATCTCGCTCAGAAAGAAGCAATAGGCAAAATAGGCCACGAGCGCCTCGAGGCAACAACGAGCCGGTTGCTTTTGGGCAAGGCCGATGGGCAGCGCTACGGCAAAAAGGAGCGGAAGTCGTTTAAAGACCGTCCACGAGCCGCGCTGGATGATAGTCCAAAAAACGTACCAAGGGGTTCCGTATACGGCGAGGTCGCCGACGATATCCGCAGACGTTGCGAGGGCGGAGACGCCGACCATAAGACCCGATATGGAAAACAACATGGCGGGCGCGAACATTGCCCCGCCAAAGCGTTGGATTTTTTGCAGCATGTTCTGCCTCCCGAATATCGAGGCGCGTTGCGCGTGGTGAAACGTTTAAACAATGGTTTCATTGTAGAGGACCAGACGATTGTCGCACCGGCAGTTTTGAGCGAAACCGGTTTGGGCGCGACAGAAACCGTCAACGGTTAAATCTTGTCGCTTTGCCGATAATCGGTTTAAACAACTTTAAGAAATGCTATCGTGCCTAGCCATACATATTCATTAGAGGTGAAGTCATGCCAAAAGCGATTTACGAAGGAATCTACCGCGAGATCCGTTCGCGCATCATTAACGGGACCTATGCGTTTCAGGAGATGCTGCCAACCGAAGCCGAGCTGACCGCGGAATTTGGCTGCACGCGCAATACCGTCCGCCGCGCTTTGAGCATGCTGGC
>URMZ01000060.1 GCA_900549025.1 uncultured Collinsella sp. | reverse complement strand
CTCATGGAGCCAGTGACAGGAATCGAACCTGCAACCCACTGATTACAAATCAGTTGCGCTACCGTTGCGCCACACTGGCACACTTGGCGCTTTCGCGCGAAGCCAGTTAAGAATAAAGGAATTGCGGACGAGGCGCAACAGGCCACACGGCGTTATACAAATATGCAAAATCCAGCAACAACAGGTACCAGGCCCGTTCATTTCTGTCGGTTCGCCCTCAATCTCAAAACCATTCGTTAGAACGAATAGTTTTAATTACAATTGCTATATATAAAACTATTCGTTCTAACGAAGGGTTTCGCGATGCTTACTACCAAAGAAGCCGCCGAGCTGCTCGGCATCACTCCGCGCAGGGTGCAGGAGCTCATAAAAAACGGAGCACTTGAGGCCCGCAAGGCTTCTGGTGTATGGCTCATCGACAAAGACAGCGTCGACACGCGACTCCGCTCTGTGACCAAAACGGGGGGACGTCCCCGCCGCGGCCACGGTAAGAGCGAGATCGCGTTCACCCTCATGAACCGCACGTACGAAGTCGCTCAGCTGGTCTACAGCACATCGCGAAAAGACTTTACCCACATCGGTGCCGACATCGATTACGCCCACGCCCCTATTGGAGTATTTGGCCCTAATAGCCCCATATCGCTAGACTCCTTCCGCATCTGGTGGCGCGGCCGCGGTATCCCGCTCGCACGCATTGGGCTAGCCTCCCTGCTTGCAGAAGCCGCAGTCGATGTTCCCGATGAACTCGTCCAGCGAAATCTCGGCCTCTCCTTATCCGACCAGTATTGGATTAGGCCCCAAGGTTCCGGTCTCACCTGGGAGGATATCAACTTCTTCAATAACGCCTTTGATGACGTCTCGCTAACCATTGCACCCTTTGCCCCAGAGGGAAAAGCGGCTGCCGCAAAGCCCGATAACACCTCGGACGGCAATCTTCAAAAGTACTGGACGTGCGAGGGCGAACGTCGAATTCTGCATAAGGCAGGAGCGCACCTGGACCAGGAACCTTATAACGAGCTGGTGGCGACCGCGCTCCACCGTCGCATCCTAAACGCCTGCGATTATGTGCCTTACTCGCTCGAGGGCACGGGCACTTCCGCCCTGAGCACATGCGATGTCTTCTTAACTGATGAAGAAGAGTATGTCCCTGCGTTCTATGTAAACCAGCACGCAAACGCAGATGAACGGCTAACCGACTACGAGCGATATGTAGCAAACTGCGAGGAGCTCGGGGTGACAGGCGTCAAGGATGCCCTTGACCGCATGATCGTATGTGACGACATCATTGCCAACTACGATCGTCATTGGCGCAACTTCGGCCTCGTGCGAAACGTAAACACGCAAGCTTGCAGACCTGCCCCCATCTTCGATTCGGGCTCATCGCTCTGGTGCAACATATCACTAGAGGAGCTTAGGGCGGGAGAGCACAGTTTTACCAGCGCACAATTTCATTCAAGCCCCGCCAAACAAATGTTGCTCGTCGAGGACATGGGCTGGTTTGACGGCGACAAACTCGAAGGCTTCGTTGACGAGGCAATCGAGATTCTTTCCAGAAACGACGCGCTCACGGCAAGGCTGCCATATCTAAAAAAGGCGCTAACGTGGCGCCTCGAAAGAATGATCGACATCGCTGAATGGAGTTAGCGAGGCAGCATTGCCCCGCCAACTTCCCTACCTCCCGCGCAGGGCCTTGAGCTTGGCCAGGGCATCGGGGCTCAGGCGACTGCCCAGAGTCATCTTGATCTGCGGAGCTTCCTCTGCCTCGTGAACGTCGTTATCGATCTGTTTGATCTCGTCCACCAGCATACGGCTCGAGATGCGCGTGACACCCTTGCCCATGACGACGGCCTGGATCGTGCCGTCGCTCGATACCACGGAGCATGCGCGGCCTTCCTCGCGCGCCTCGATGCAGAGCTTTTGCACCACGGTATCGGCTGAAACACCCGTCGGCGAGAACTCGATGCGCACGCCGCGGGCCGGCAGGTTGGGACGTTCACTGGAGATATTGCCCGCGCCGTCAAACACGATCACGGCCTCGTAACGGCCCTGGGCAAAGGCAGCAACGTCGTTAATGAGGGCGGTGCGCGCCATATCGTGAACGTCGCTGGAATACGGATCGTCGGAATGGTCGTACACGAGCTTTTCGTAGCGCGGCGTGCAGTGGATCACGTTGTAACCGTCGACCACCAGCAGCTCGGGCTTGTTGGAGTGCACCGTCGAGACTGGGTCGGCGATAGCCTGCGCAAACGCATTGCCGCCCACGCCATAGGTCGCAGCCGAAACAATCGGCTTGGCCGAGCCCTCGCCAAAGCGCTTGGCCTTGGACTTGGCACGGTTCTTTTTGGACATGCGCTACTCCTCCCCCATGAGCTCGCCGGCGTTGCGGCGCAGCCACTCAAAGCAGAGGGCCGTAGTCGCCTGGGCAACATTGAGGCTCTCGGTCATGCCGCGCTGGGGAAGCTTGGTCAAAAAGTCGCATTTCTCGAGCACCAGACGCGAGATGCCGTCGCCCTCGGAACCCATGACGAGTGCCACGCGGCCCTCGAAGGGGGCATCCCAGCAGCTGCCCTCGGCGTGCTCAGAGGCACCGCCCACCCAAAAACCGGCGGCTTTGAGGTCATCGAGCGCACGAGCGATATTGGGGACCTGCGCGATGGGCAGATGCATAACGGCGCCGGCAGAAGTCTTGTAGCTACCCACCGTTACGCCGGCGGCTCGTTTGTTGGCGATGATGACGCCCGCTGCGCCCACAACCTCGGCAGAGCGCACGATGGCGCCAAAGTTACCGTCGTCGGTCACATGGTCGAGCACAACGACAAGCGCCGGACCGTCGCCCGCGCGGTCGAGGATGTCGGCGACATCGGCATAGGGGAAGTTGCCAACCTCGAGCGCGATGCCCTGGTGAGCGCCATGGCTCGACAGTGCGTCGAGCTGCGCGCGCGGCACATACTTAATGCGGACGCCCGCGGCGTTGAGGTCATCGACCAGACGCGACAGGGCGGCATCGCGCTCCCCGCCCTCGGCAATGAGCGCGCACTTGATGGGAAAACCGGTACGCAGCGCCTCGGCGGCAGCACGACGGCCTTCGATAAACTCACCCTTGGGAGCCTGGACAGCGTCGCGGCCACGCTCGCGCTGCGGACGTGCAGCCTGGGTACGATCTCGCTGGCCCTTGGGAGCGGCAGCGCGGTCGTTGCGGTGAATCGGACGCGAGCCAGAAGC
>URMZ01000059.1 GCA_900549025.1 uncultured Collinsella sp. | reverse complement strand
CGTAGCCCGAGACGGTCCCGGGCTGACAATTTCGACTGTAATGGACGTTCTTAAACGACTAGTCGTTGGGGACACTCTTCGCAAAAAGCTGCAAGGACTGTCCCCCACTGTCGGCAGAACGGGAACGTCCCCATCTGTCGGATTAAGCGAGGCCCTCTAGCACGCGACGAAGCTCCTGTTGAACGGCATGGTCGCGGTTGCAGCCAACGACGCGATCGGCAACCGCTTTGAGCGCGGGGCGCGCGTTTTCCATCGCGCAGCCCGTGCCGACAAAGCGAATGATCTCGTAGTCGTTCATAGAGTCGCCAAATGCCATGACCTCGTCGCGACCAATGCCGTAATGCTCCGCGAGCTGCGCGATACCCGAGGCCTTCGACACACCAGGCTGCATGGCATCGATCCACGCGTTGCCCGAAGGCGCAAAAGTAAAGAGCTGACCAAGTTCGCGCTGTAGCACGTACGCGCTGTCCATAACCGCACTGTCGTCGCAAAAGATACTCGCTTTGATGATATTTACGCTGGGATCGGGCAGCTCCCAAATGCGCTCGGCATTGGGAAGGTCCTTATCGACCTCACGCACGAACTTGCACTCGTCATCGAGCAGGAAGGACTTGGTTCGGTCAAAGAGCGCAAGATGCAGATTGGGAAACGTCCTGACGGCTTGGGCGAGCCTTCGAATCGCCAGGTGGGAATACACCTCACGGTCTACCATCTTACCGTCGGCGTAGACCTGGGCGCCGTTAGCGGCGACAAAGTCCATCTTGTCGCGAACGGGCGCAAAGAACTCGCACAGGCGATCGTAGCGACGACCTGACGATGCGGCGAAATGCACGCCATGCTCGTGTAGCGCCAGAATCAGTTCGTAGGTCTCGGGAGGCACCTGGCCGTTTTCGTCAAGCAGTGTGCCGTCCATATCTGATGCAATCAGTTTAAACATAGAAAAGCTCCCTTCGGGCTTGTTGGAATCGAACGTGTATCCGATTCCAACGTACCCAAAGGGAGCTCAAATAAGACTCCGCGGGCGTAAACGTTACAAGGACCTGGCAAATAGCTCACACATGCCAGAGGTCCTACGGTCGCGGCGTCAGGCAGCCCGCCAAAGAGTGTCCCCAACGACTAGTCGTTTAAGAACGTCCCCGATGACTAGTCGGCGTAGGTGAAGGTTGTAACGTCAAACATGCCCTCGGGGCGGATGCGGAGCGTCGGGATGACCGGCAGGGGCAGGAAGATGATGCCCATGATGGGGTCGAGCGGCGGCTCAATACCCATGGCGCGCGCCTTGACCATAAAGTCGTCGTGCTGCGCGGCAACGTCCTCGGCCGTGCCTTCGCTCATAAGGCCACCGAGCGCCAGCGGAATGCGCGCCACGACCTCGCCGTTACGCACCAGCACGTGACCACCCTGGCCCACGGCCTCAACGGCAGCCATCATATCGGCAGCGTTATCGCCCACCACGCACACGTTGTGCGAGTCGTGGCCGATCGTGGAGGCAATGGCACCACCGGTGATGGTGAAACCGCGCACCCAGCCGCGACCGATATGCTTGCCGACCAGGCCCAGGCCAGCGGGACCGTCGCCATCGGCGCCCTCGGCCTGCAGCGACGCGCCGCGGCCATGGCGCTCAATCAGCATAATGCGACGCAAGTCCTCGTCAGTCTCGGGACGAACCATGCCCGTGATAGCCATGCCAGGGATCACATCAATAACCGCCTCGCCCGGCTTAAAGGCATAATCGAACACGTCAAGCGAAAGCTTCGGCAGCTTAACGGAAGCACGCAGCTCATCGGCAAGCGCTGCGACCTCAGCGGTCTCGGGCGCAACCTCGCCCACAAAGGTGCCGTCCTGTGCCACGAGCGCGCCGGCGGCATACACGCGATGCGGAGCTGTGGCAAACGTCAGGTCGTTGAGCACCAGCAGGTCGGCACGCTTGCCCGGGGCGATTGCGCCGCGGAGCTCGTGCGGGTCGCGGCAGCCGTGGTCCAGGCCAAATGCCTCAGCCGTGGAAAGGGACGCCATGGAGATGGCGACCACCGGGTCGACGCCGACCTCGATGGCCACGCGGCAGGCGTTGTCGATCATACCGGTCGAAAGCGCGTCGGAGGGAGCACGGTCGTCAGTTGCAAAGCAGCAGCGGCGGGCGCGCGCGGGATTCTCCAGCAGCATCGGCGACAGATTGGCCAAGTCATGGCTGCACGTGCCTTCACGCAGCATCACATACATGCCGCGAGATAGCTTGTCGAGTGCCTCCTCGGGAATCGTCGACTCGTGGTCGGCGATAATGCCCGCTGCGGCATAGGCATTGAGGTCCTTACCGGCAACGAGCGGCGCGTGGCCGTCAACCTGCTTGGACGGCGTCTGGTTGGCAGCATCGATGCGGGCGCAGGTCTCGGGGTCGGCCATAAAGACGCCCGGCAGGTTCATCATTTCGCCCAGACCAAAGACATCGCCTGGATGCTCGGCAAAAAACGCCTGCATATCGGCAGCCGAAATAACGGCACCGGCCTGCTCGTCGGGCAGCGCGGGCACGCACGAAGGCATCATGTACTTGATGGAGATGGGTGCGCGGCGACCGTCCTCGATCATAAAGCGCAGGCCGTCCAGGCCCGCCACATTAGCAATCTCGTGGCTGTCGGCAATGGCGGTGGTAGTACCGCGCGTCGCGGCCATGCGAGCATACTCAGCGGGACGGATGTTCGAAGACTCGATATGCAGATGCCCGTCAATAAAACCGGGAGCGAGATAGCGACCCTGGCAGTCGATAACCTCGGCAGCCTCGTAGGTACCGGAGGCGTCGTCGCGACCGTTGTAGAGCACGCCGACGATCACACCGTCCTTGACGGCAACGCTACCGGGCGCCACACGCTGGCCATACACGTCGACAATCTGCGCATTGGTAAACAGCGTGTCGACGGGCACGCGGCCCTCGGCGGCCTCGATCACAGACCTCATGACCTCAACGGACATACATACTCCTTTAACCGTAGAAAAAAGCTGCGGAGCGGACAGACCTTCACCGCAGCAAACCAAATGCCATTGTATGCCCAAACGATGGGTCAACAATACGTCTCTCCGCTTAACGGCACACGCCGCTCAGCGCAATGGGGACAGGTTACTTTGCACCAATGACAAGGAGTGTCCCAAAGTGCCGGCACAAAAGGAACGTCCCCAAGTGCCAACAACGGAAGCGCCGATGTTTTGGCAACGACAGCGAGCGGGCCGCATTTGAGACAAGGTGACGTGAAACGAAAGGGCGCTGACCTTCTGGTCGCGCC
>URMZ01000058.1 GCA_900549025.1 uncultured Collinsella sp. | reverse complement strand
GCAATCGCGTGCGAACTTCATAGTCTGCCTCGTCTTTCGTGTAGCTATCGCGCCGCACCTCGTTGCCCGCGATTGCAGCGGGACGCGCGGCACATCGGGACTCTAGGAACGGTAATCACCGTTAATGGAGATGTACTCGTGCGTGAGGTCGCAAGTCCACACGGTGGTCGCCGCGTCCCCTGCGCCCAGGTCTGCCGAGATCACGATCTCGGGCGCCTCAAAGCGACGCAGCGCCTCGTCCTCGTCAAAGGGAACGGTCAGGCCATCACGGCAGACGGGCATACCCATCATGTCGATGGACACATCTTCTTGGTTAAACTGCACGCCGCACTTGCCGAGCGCCATGGCAACGCGGCCCCAGTTGCAGTCGTGGCCGGCGATGCAGGTCTTAACGAGCGGCGAGTTGGCGACAGCACGAGCGGCGATATCGGCCTCCTCGTCGTTCACGGCGCCGGTAACGTTGACCGTAACAAGCTTGGATGCGCCCTCACCATCGGCGGCGATGTTGCGCGCCAGGCTCTTGCACACCTCGTGCACGGCAAATGCCAGCTCGTCAAAGGCATCGGAACCCTTGACGATGGGCTCGGCATCCGCGGCAGCGACGCCGGAGGCAAGCATGATGCAGGTGTCGTTAGTCGAGGTGTCGGAGTCGACCGTTACCTTGTTGAAGGTCTGCTTGACGGTGGAGAGCAACAGGGCGTGGAGCGCCGCCGGCTCGACGGGGGCATCGGTAGTTATGACCGCGATCATGGTTGCCATGTTGGGCATGATCATGCCCGAGCCCTTGCACATACCGCCCACCGTATAGGCATTGCCTGCGTGCCCCGCGGCCTCGCTGCGGTAACACACGGCATACTCCTTGGAGTGCGTGTCGGTGGTCATGATAGCGCGGGCAGCATCGGCGCCACCGTGGTCGGAGAGCGCCTCGTAGGCGGCGGGAACGGCAGTCTCAAACGTGTCGATCGGCAGAATCTGACCAATTACGCCCGTGGAGGCGACCAGAATCTGCTGGGGCTCGCAGCCGATGACCTGCGAGGCGATGTTGCAGGTCTCGCACGCGCAGGCAAGGCCGGTCTCGCCCGTGGCGGCGTTCGCGTTGCCGGAGTTGATTGAAACACCGGCGATGATACCGTAGCCCTTGTCTGCACCGCCCAGGTTGGCACGGCTCACCTGCACGGGCGCCGCACAAAAGCGGTTAGTCGTAAACACGCCGGCACCGGGACAAGGTTTATCGGGCACGACGAGCGCGTAATCCAGGCGCTCGGGATTCTTGCGGAATCCCGCATGGATGCCCGCCGCCTTAAAGCCGGCTGCCGCCGTTACGCCGCCTTCTACGGCACGAATCTTGATATCGAACTGCTCTGTATTCATCGTCTTTATGACTCCTTATGTCAAACAAAAAAGGGGCATCGGTTGGTGCGCCATGCCAGCCACAATCATGAGGCCAGCTTAAGAGTGGCGCCCCACTCGATGCCCGACTACCAAATCGCTAACAATCGAATGTGCTACACCGGGCTCGCCACTGTGGGCAAGCCTCGTCGCTCGTCAAAACCAAAGACGATGTTGGCGCACTGGACCGCCTGGCCCGCTGCACCCTTGCACAGATTGTCGATGGCGCCCGTAGCCACCAGAACGCCCGCGCGCTTGTTGAGCGCGAGGCCGATCTGGGCGGCGTTGGTGCCGACGACCGAAGCCGTCTTGGGCTGCTGGCCGGCATCGAGTACGCGCACGAAGGTGCGACCGGCGTAGAACTGCTTGTAATGGTCGACAACGTCCTCAAGGGTCAAGGTATCGATAGCCTGCGGCGTAAGCGGCATCGTCACCGTAGAGAGCAGGCCGCGCTTGAGCGGTGCCAGATGCGGGGTGAAGACGATGCGGTCGGTCAGGCCAAGAATCTGCTCGATCTCGGGCGTGTGACGATGCTTGCCCACGCCATAGGCCTCCAGGTTTTCGTCCGCGCTGCAAAAATGCGTACGGGCGTTGCAGGACTTACCGGCACCCGTTACACCGCTGATAGCGTCAACGATCACGGGGCCGCTCTGGGCAACCCAGCCGGCGCGCACGGCAGGCGCGGCGGCAAGGCTCGTCGCGGTGGGATAGCAACCGGCGCAGGCGACCAGCACAGGCTTGCCGTCGGCGTGGTCGGATGCAGCGGTCTCCAAATCCTGGCAAAACAGCTCGGGCAGACCAAAGGCACGGGTCTTGAGCAGCTCGGGGCTCGTATGCTCGGCGGCATACCACGTCTCAAAGACGGACGCGTCGTTCAGGCGGTAGTCGGCCGAAAGATCAAAGCAGGAAACGCCTGCGGCAAGGAGCGCGGGCACCTGTGCCATGGCAGCCGTGTGCGGCACGGCAAGAAAAACCGCATCGCAGCTCTTGAGCTCGGGGGCGTCATGCGTGGTGAAAACCAGATCGCTCACGCCAGCAAAGCTCGGATACACCGCGGACAGCGGCTGGCCGGCATCGGCGTTGGACGTAATGGCAACAAGTTCAAACTCGGGATGGCCAAGCACGAGGCGAATGAGTTCGGCGCCGGCATATCCAGCCGCGCCGACGATTCCAACCTTGAAAGACATATCAGACTCCTTGTCTGCGATTTATGCACCGATGCGCATTTCGCAGCGGTCGTTATGAAGTGGGTTGAAACTTTAGCACCAAAAGATGCATATCTACGCAAATCTTTTGCATATTCATGCATTGAAACAGTCCCGACACATTCACTCGAAGGAATTGACAAATAAATGCGGGCCCCATATTGCCCAGTGCGCCTTACGGTGACGTTGCAATGTGGGGCCGCTACATGCGAGAATTTGAATTGTCGAAGCTTGCTGAGAGACTCGTTTAGAGCTCGATCGGCACCCATTCGTCATGGTTGCAGATAAAGGCCTCGGGTTCCTCCACGCTAAAGAAGACGAGCGTGGGATCGCCTGCGCCCTCGTAGTGCTCGCCTAGGCGCTCCAGGTGCTTCCAGCCTGCCTCGCGCATATCGGGAGCGGCCTGGTCATCCAGGCCCGCATGCCCGCGCAAGATGAGCCAGCCATGGCCCGGCCACCAACTCGTGGCCTCAAACCGTTGATTTTGCAGCAACTCTTGCCACACGTCTTTGGTGCGCGCCGTTACAAACCACAGCTTGCCGTCCTGGATCTGCGCAAACGAAAACGGACGCACATGCGGCTGTCCGTCAACGCTCGTCGCCAAATACCATGCCGGCACCGACGTCAGATACTCCAACACCGTATTCAATCCGTTCATGTGTCCTCCTGGCACTCGTCTTTTTGGGTCGGGGCTGTTTTAGCTGCCCTAGGGTTAAAGCTCCAGGCACTCCTCGCTGCCGTCGATATCACAGAAGCGGGCGG
>URMZ01000057.1 GCA_900549025.1 uncultured Collinsella sp. | reverse complement strand
TCAGCTGGGAGAGCGCGGGCTTTGCAAGCCTGAGGTCAGGGGTTCGATCCCCCTAACCTCCACCATGATGGACCTGTAGCTCAGTTGGTTAGAGCGTCCGGCTGATAACCGGGAGGTCACAAGTTCGAATCTTGTCAGGTCCACCATCAAAACTGTGAAGAGCCCTGGGGCGTTGCCTCGGGGCTTTTTTCTTGTCTGCGATAAATCTCATTTTGGTTTTGTGTGCTGTGCGAAAGATTGGGTAGTATAGCTATTCAATGCGGCGACCTTGCCGCGTGTTAACCGCTACGTACCGGAGGTGTTCCATGGTTCGTGTCGACATAGAGACCATCGTCATGGCCGCCGGTCCCGTGCCATCGCTTATCGTGCTTCGCGAGCGCTGCAGCAAATCGGACTCGCCCGCGCCACTGCGTTCCCTTTCCATTCAAACTGGTTCGTTTGAAGCCGCTGCCATCAGCCGCGGCATCGATAGCGGCCGCGCCGAGCGCCCGATTACCCATGACCTGTTGCTCGATACTGTTGGCGCCCTGGGTGCCAAGCTCGAACGCATCGAAATCGTTCGCGCCGAGCCGCCCGTGTTTTACGCGACGGTTGTCGTGTTGGCCGATGGCAACGAGCATAAGATCGATGCGCGTCCCAGTGATGCCATTGCCCTTGCCGTGCGCAGCAATGCCCCCATGTTTGTGGAGGACGACATCATGAATCGCCTGGGCACCGTTTCTGCCCATGCCGAGGAAGTTGACGACGAGCGGGAGTTCGAGAAGTTCGACGAGTTCGTCCATACGCTCTCCCCCGATGACTTCTAAATGTGGGGCGGCCAGGCTGCGGAGCGTTCGCTGATGGCCGGCGGTATGTCGGCTGAGGCGGCGGCCATTGCGCGCGAGGCCCAGATGCGCTCGGAGGCTTCTGAGGCGGCTCGCATTGCCTATGTGACGCAGGCCCGCACGCTTCGCGAACGCCGCGGCTCGTTTATCAAGATGGTTGTCGTCTCCGCCCTTGTCGCGGCAATCTGCTCGCGCCTTCGTGGTACAGTTGGTGCGCTTGGGTTTTCGATCTCTACGGGCCTCGTGATCTGGGGTGTGGTCGATGCGGTCATGCTGACCAGTCAGATCAAGGTGCTCGACAAGCGCGCGATGGATATGATGCGCACCCGCGACGCTGCCGCTAAGATTGCCGCCGAGGCACAAGAACTGTAATGACGCCAGACTCGATGGGAAGGTCTAAAGATGGCACAGGATATGCAGGACGCCGGTAACGTCTCCGCCGAGCTCGACGCCATGGTGTGTGACCTGATTGGTGCGTTCTTGGACGACCTTGCCGCCGGCGAGAATCCGGGCGTAGTTGTGGCGATTGAGGACGCTGCTTCCAACCGATATCTGGCGGCGCTCGACGAGGACGGCGAAGAGGCGTGCCTGGAGGCGGCCACCAACTTTATTTCCGAGCACAAGATGGGTCTTAAGGACGAGGGCCTGGGCCGTATCGCCCGCTATGCCATCGGCTACACCGGCTGCGTCGAGATTGACGGCGGCTATCACGATGCTCTGCTCGTGAGCTTCTTCGAAACCACGCTCGAGAGTGGTTTTTCGGCATATGTGCTGTATGAGGGCATGGGCGCCGGCGATGGTTTTATGTGGAGCGACCCTGAACCTGCAGGTGAGGAAACCCCTCTCATCTAAAATCGCTAAAATAAACGAGTTTTCGGTAAAAGGCTCAATATTCCCGCTGAGCGTTGCATCGCTGGGCGGGTCGCATACGCGTGCCGTTTGTATATGGATAGAAGATAGGGGAACTACATGCGCGTAGACAATCTGAGGAACATCGCCATCATCGCCCACGTCGACCACGGCAAGACGACGATGGTCGATAAGCTCCTGCGTGCCACGGACGCCTTCCGTGCCAACCAGCAGGTCGAGGACCGCGTCCTGGATTCCAACGACCAGGAGCGCGAGCGCGGCATTACGATTCTCGCCAAGAACATTTCTATCGAGTACAAGGACGTTAAGATCAACGTCATCGACACCCCGGGCCACGCCGACTTTGGCGGCGAGGTCGAGCGCGTGCTGCGTATGGCCGACGGCGCCCTGCTGCTGGTCGACGCTTTTGAGGGCCCCATGCCCCAGACCCGCTTCGTGCTGCGTCACGCTATCGACACCGGCCTTAAGATCATGATCGTCCTCAACAAGATCGACCGTCCGGGTGCCAACCCCGAGAAGGCCTACAACGACTGCCTCGACCTTATGGCCGACCTGGGCGCTACCGACGACCAGCTTGAGTTCGCCATGGAGCACGTGGTCTACGCCAGCGCCATGAATGGCTTTGCCCGCCTTGACCCCAACGACGGCAACATGGACATGTATCCGCTGCTCGATATGATCATCGACGACATGCCCGCGCCCGAGGTTGACGAGAACGCCCCGCTGGCCATGCAGTGCGTGACCATCGACCACTCCAACTTCGTTGGCCGTATCGGCATCGGTCGCGTGTACTCCGGCACCATCCACCAGGGCGACCAGATCCTGGTTGTCAAGAATGACGGTTCCAGCGCCACCGCTACCGTCAAGCAGCTCTTTACCTTCGACTATCTGGGCCGTACCGAGTGCCAGGAAGTCGGCGCCGGCGACATCGCTGCCGTCGTGGGCATTGACCGCACCGATATCGGCGATGTCTACACCGACCCCGAGAACCCCGTCGAGCTCGAGCCCATTGAGATCGACCCGCCGACCCTGTCCATCGTCTTTGAGGCTTCGACCTCCCCGCTCGTCGGTCGCGACGGCGACATCGTGGGCGCCCGTCAGCTTAAGGAGCGCCTGTTCAACGAGGCTGAGAACAACGTGACCATGAAGATCGAGGAACTCGAGGACAAGAGTGGCGTCGAGGTTTCGGGCCGCGGTATTCTGCACCTGTCCGTCCTGATGGAGTCCATGCGCCGCGAGGGCTTTGAGTTCCAGGTCGGCCGTCCCCGCGTTCTGTTTAAGAAGGACGAGAACGGCAACAAGATGGAGCCTGTCGAGCAGGCCGTCGTCGAGTGCCCGGACGAGTACTCGGGCAAGGTCGTTGAGGTCTTCGGTACCTCCGGTGGCATCATGACGAGCATGGACACCTCGGGCATCGTGACGCACCTCGAGTTTAAGATTCCGACCCGCGGCATCATGGGTCTTAAGAACCGCATCATGAACGTCACCCACGGCGAGGGCGTGTTCTACCACACCTTCCTAGAGTATGGTCCTTACGCTGGTGAGATCGGTAACCGTCAGAACGGCGCCATGATCTCCATGACCACCGAGAAGGCCGTTGCCTACGCTCTGGGCACGCTGCAGGAGCGCGGCCAGCTGTTCGTTGAGCCGGGCACCGAGTGCTACGAGGGCATGATCGTGGGCGAGCGCAGCAAGGCCGGCGACATGGTCGTCAACATCGCCCGTACCAAGAACCTGGGCAACCAGCGTTCCTCGACCTCCGATATCTCCGTCCAGCTGGTGCCGCCCCGCACCTTCTCGCTGGAGGAAGCGCTGGAGTACATCGCCGACGACGAGCTGGTCGAGATTACTCCCAAGAACATCCGCCTGCGCAAGCGTCTGCTCAACGCCACCGACCGCAAGAAGGCTGCCGTCCGCGCCGGCCAGGTCAACAAATAAGCGCTGGGCTTTATAGCGTCTAACGAGAAAGGGCGTCGACCGCGATGGTCGGCGCCCTTTTTCAAGACTTTAGTCCGCTGGCCGCGCAGCGGCCAGCTTTAAACCACCCGCTACG
>URMZ01000056.1 GCA_900549025.1 uncultured Collinsella sp. | reverse complement strand
AGCCAGCGCTGGGCGATATGAAAGAGACGGAGTGGGAACGCCACGCCTTTGCCGACAAGATGGCGAAGAGCCTCGGGGTTCCGCTCCACGGGGTTAAAGCCGCGCCGTCGGCGCAGCGCAATATCGTCATTCTTGGATTGCACGATGCCGGTTTTACGGTGCGTCAGATTGAGCGATATACGGGGATTGGCAAAAGTACCGTTTCTCGTATCGTGCGTGCCTGTGCACGAACGGCGGTGCAGACTGGCCGAAACGTGGCGTAGGACTGCCTGTGCACCGCAGCTGGGGTCGCCCATATGCCACAACCATTGTTCTAAAAGCTTGGTACGGTAACTGCACTTCTTAATATGCATAGAAAAATCGCCATCTTGCATAAAATAACGGCTCGGTCCGGGTTTGCCCGTGCCTACCCCCGTCTGCGCCGTGCAAAAAACGGAGTTTTCAGCATCGTGTTGCTGTCGGCACCGCCGCAATCTTGCAACATACGGGTCCCGAAGCTATTGATTCCCGCCGTTGCGCCCCCGAAGCGCGTGCCTGCGTCCCGTCAGACCGCGATGCTTGTTCTAAAGCACAATATATATGCGCCTAAAGACGTTGATTAACGCTTTCGATGCGTATACACACAGCTTGGCGTGCTGAATACTCGCAAAAATGCACGCCGCTCCCTATGGGACCCGTCTGCGGCAGGCGCGAAGCGAGTCGGAGCTTCGCAGAACGGGGCTTGGCGCATTGCTTGGCGGGCCCGGGGCCCTGCCGCAGGCCTTTGGTGCTGTGGAAAACGCCCGTGCTCGCGTCTGGCTGTGTGGCAAATGTCAGACGGGGCGCCGGACGCGCGGACTTTGTGCGTTCGCGCTCATTAGGTAAAAACAGAGCCGCCCGTATCGGGCGGCTCGGCAATCAAAAACCTTGGATTCGGGGCATAAACTACTGGTTAGCTTGCCCCTCGAGCATGCCGTCGAGGGTGCGCCAGGCGAGCTCGGCGCATTTGACGCGGGCGGGCATGTGCGAGATGTCCTGGAGCTGGGCGGCTTCGTCCAGGTCTTCCAGGTCTTCCTCGGAGAGCTGCTCGCCGCGGATCATGGCGAGGAAGAGCTCTGCCAGGCGGTGAGCTTCCTCGACGGTCTCGCCGGTGATGAGGTCGGCCATGATGTCGGCGCTGGCCTGGCTGATGGCGCAGCCGTGGCCGGTAAAGGAGGCCTCCTCGATCACGTTGTTCTCGACACGCAGCTGCAGAGTGAGCTCGTCTCCGCAGCTGGGGTTGATGCCGTCGTGCTCGTGCGTGGGAGCATCCATCTCGTACTTGTAGTCGGGGTGCGAGTTGTGCTCCATAAATGTGGTGGAGGTGTACAGATTACCCATTGAACGTGCTCCAAACGTGATGCAGGCCGGCGATGAACTTGTCAATGTCGGCCTTGTCGTTGTAGAAGGCCACGCTGGCGCGGCAGCAGGCAAGGTTCTCGACGCCCAGCCAGGTAAGCAGCGGCTGCGCGCAGTGGTGACCGGCGCGGATGCAGACGCCGTCCATGTCCATGATGCTCGCGACGTCGTGCGGGTGGATGCCCTTGACGTTAAAGCTCACAACGCCGTGGTGGTTGTCCCAATAGATGGAGCCGATGATCTGGACAAAGTCGAGCTGCATGAGTTCGCCCATCAGGTAGTGGACGAGTGCCTGCTCGCGGGCCTGGATGTTCTCGTAACCCACGGTGTTGACCAGGTAGTCGAGTGCCGCACCCGTGGCGAAGATGCCGGCGGCGTCCTGCGTGCCGGCCTCGAACTTCTCGGGGACGGGCGCCCAGACGGCGTCCTGCTCGGTGACAGAGTCGATCATTTCGCCGCCGGTGAGCATGGGCGGCATGGCGTTGAGCAGGTCCATCTTGCCCCACAGCACGCCGATGCCCATAGGGCCCATGGCCTTGTGTGCGCTAAAGGCAAAGAAGTCGGCTCCCAGGTCGGCCACATCGACCGGCATGTGCGGCAGCGACTGCGCACCGTCGACGACCAGGTAGCCGCCGTACTTGTGCACGAGTTTGCCGAGGTTCTTGACCGGGTTCTCGACGCCCAGCACGTTGGAGACCTGGCCCACGGCCAGGATCTTGGTCTTGGGACCAACCTTGGCAAGAACTTCCTCGGTGGTGAGCTGGCCGGTCTTGGTGGGGTAGAGGTAGACGAGCTTGGCGCCGGTCTCGCGGCAGACCTGCTGCCACGGAATCAGGTTGGAGTGGTGCTCCATGATGGTAATGACGACCTCGTCACCGGGCTCGAGCACCGTTGGCGCAAAGCTCTTGGCGACCAGGTTGAGCGACTCGCTCGTGTTGCGGGTGAAGACGACCTCGTTGGCCCGGGGGGCGCCGATGAGGTTGGCAATCTGCTGGCGCACCTTCGCGATGGCCTCGGTGGCCTCGACGGACAGCGAGTACAGGCCGCGCAGGGGGTTGGCGTTCATGCGCTGGTAGAAGTCGCGCTCGGCGTCGAGCACGCAGGCAGGGCGCTGCGCGGTGGCGGCGCTATCGAGGAAGGCGATCTCGGGGTGCTGCTGGAACAGCGGGAACTGCGCCTTGTAGGGATTGGTCTCGATGTCTACGGTGGGCCAGCCGCGTGAGGCCTCGTCGCTGGCGTCGAGCTCCATAGGCTCCGGTGCGGTACAGGTGTCGCATTTAACGTGCTCGGTGTCGATCATGCGAGCTCCTCCTCGAAATTGTCGATCAGGTTGTTGCCCAAGCGGACGACGGCGGCGCGGGTGCGCTCGTCGGTCGCGGAAAGCGCAGCGTCCTCCAGCTTGGCACGGATGAACAGGTCCTCGGCGGCGTTTTGGTCAAGGCCGCGGCAGGCGAGATAGAACAGCTGCTCGTCGCGGACGTGGCCGATGGTGGCGCCGTGGTTGCCGGCGACGTCGTCCTCGTCGCAGAGGATGACGGGGACGGTCTTGTTGTCGACGCCCTTGTTGGCCAAGAGCACCGTCTCGCGTTCGGTGCCGACGGCACCCTTGCAGCCGTGCACGAGGTCGATGGTGCCACGGTAGACCTTCTTGGACGTGCCGGTCAGCACGCCGTTGGCGTCGATCTCGCACTCGGTCTTGCGACCGCGGTGGCGCAGCTCGTAGTTAAAGTCGCGCACCTGCTCTCGGGCGCCCAGGTAGTCAGTATCGATGGTGACCTTGGCGGTATCGCCCAGCAGGTCGCCGGCAAGGCCGGTGGCGCTGGCGCCAGCGCCCAGGACGGTGTGCTGCACGTTGACGCGCGCGCCCTCGTCCAGGAACAGGCCGGTGTCGTCGAGTGCGATCCAGCTATCGTCGAGCGTCTGCGTGCAGGCCACGTTGACGGTGGCGTACTCGTGGGCGCACACGCGCAGCACGGATCCCACGACGCCCTCGCCGGCAACGGGGGAGTCCAGGGCAATAAGCAGATCGAGCGTCGACTGGGGACGGGCGACGACGTCGATGGCGGCGATGGCCGCGGCTGCATCGACACCGCTCACGCGCACGGTAACCGTGGCGTGCTTGTATGCGGGCACATCGATGACGATGCGCTTGGTAGCGTGCTCGGCCAAGTAGGCGTAGGCAGCCTCACCCATGCCGGTTTCGAAGGCCTCAGCAGGGGAGAGCTCTTCCTCGAGCTTAATGGCGCCGGCCTGGTAGACGGAGGTTGCGGGCACGTCGAGCTCGGTCTCGGGCGTGATGCGGGCGCGGCCGGCGGCATCACCGGGGGCGGAGGCACGGCGCTCGGGGAAGCGCTCGGCCATGGCGTCCATGGCGGCGTCGAACGCGTCTGCCACGCCGGTAAACTGCTCGTCCAAGCCCTCGACCTCAATGGTCTCGGTGGGAGCGGCGGCAAGCTCGTCAGAGAGCTCGAGCTTGGTCTGATTCATCTTCAGCCAGCCCCAAGTGGCAGCCGGCATCGCGTTGACCTGCTCGAGCGTGGTAGCAGCGGTGTTGGTTTCCTGTTTCATTATCCGATCGCTCCTTCCATCTCGAGCTTAATCAGGTTGTTCATCTCGACGGCGTACTCCAGCGGCAGCTCCTTGGAGACCGGGTTGGCAAAGCCGTTGACGATCATGGTACGGGCCTCTTCCTCCGAGATACCGCGGCTCATCAGGTAGAACACCTTGTCGTCGCCGATGCGGCCGATGGTGGCCT
>URMZ01000055.1 GCA_900549025.1 uncultured Collinsella sp. | reverse complement strand
CCTCGAGTACCGAGGTGCCGGTGCCGGTGCCCAGGTTAAAGATCTCGACGCCGGTCTTGCCGTTCATCCAGTTGAGGGCGGCAACGTGACCAGATGCCAGGTCGCACACGTGGATGTAGTCGCGAACACCGGTGCCGTCGGGGGTGGGGTAGTCGTTGCCAAAGACCTGAACGGCCTCGAGCTTACCGACGGCGACCTGGGCGACATAAGGCACCAGGTTGTTGGGGATACCCTTGGGATCCTCGCCGATCAGGCCCGACGGATGGGCGCCGATGGGATTGAAGTAACGGAGCAACACGACGTCCCACTCGGGGTCGGCGGTGTGGACGTCCATGAGGATCTGCTCAATCATCCACTTGGTCCAACCATAGGGGTTGGTCGCGGGCTTCTTTGGGTCCTCTTCGGTGACGGGCGGATTGTCCGGATCGCCGTAGACGGTCGAAGAACTCGAGAAGATGATGGACTTGCAACCGTGGTTGCGCATGACATCGATGAGCACCAGGGTGTTCTCGATATTGTTGTGGTAGTACTCGACGGGCTTGCTCACCGACTCGCCAACGGCCTTAAAGCCGGCGAAGTGGATGACGCGGTCGATCTGGTGGGTATCGAAGATCTTGTTCATCGCATCGCGGTCGAGCACGTTGGCCTCGTAGAAGGTGAGGTTCTTGGCGGCCTCGTCGCCCACGATGGTCTTGACGCGGTCGATGGCAACGGCGCTGGAGTTGGAGAGGTCATCGACGACGACAACCTGGTAGCCACCCTCGAGCAGCTGAACGACGGTGTGCGAGCCGATAAAGCCGGCGCCGCCGGTAACGAGGACGCAGGTGTCTTTGGGGTCGAGTGCTTTGGACATGTAGTCTCCTATCGAATCAGGAACACTTCTTGAGGGGAGTATAGCGCAGCTGGGCGCGCCCAAAACACGCGGGTCAGGAAAACCAGAGGAATGATGTTAACGTACTCATAGGGTGTTATTTGCATAATTCTTACCTTTAGTGTGGGACGTATTTGCGAGCCGCTGACCATGCTTTTCCAGCCGTTCGTGGAAATAGTTGGGACAAGCGCGATGTGCGTTAATATGTTTGAGTTGAGCGACATATAAATAAGCATGTAACGGAGTACATATGTCACCGAACAACGATTCCATCTTTACGCAGGAGCTTTCGCGCCGCACTGCCCTTAAGGCTCTTTTCGGCGCCGCTTCCGCGGCTTTTCTTTTTGGCCTGCCCGCCCGCGCCCATGCGGCTGAGGCCAGCCAAGAAACCACCGACAAACTGAATGCCGCCCAGGCCCAGCTCGACGAGGTCCAGGCTCAGCTCGACAGCATTGCCAATGAGTACGCGGCGCTCGCCAACAAGAATGCCCAGACCCTCAACGATATCGAAGGCGTACAGGGTCAGATCGACGACACTCAGGAGCAGATCGACACCAAGAAATCGGAGCTCAAGAAGAAGCGTAACGACCTTTCCGATCGCGTGGCGGCAAGCTACAAGTCGGGCGGTACCAATATCCTGTCGTTGCTGCTCGCTTCTGGCTCGTTTGAGGAGCTCGTCGCCAACGCGCATTACGTCGAGAAGATCAACAAGAGCGACCGTGACGCCATCGAGGACATCCAGACCATCCAGAAAGAGCTCGATACACAGAAGTCCGAGCTCGAGTCGCAAAAAGCCGACTTGGAGAAGCTCAAGGACCAGCAGACTGCTCAGATGCAGGACATGCAGGCCAAGCAGCAGGAGGTCCAGACGGTTCTGAACGGCCTCTCCGACGATGTCAAGGAGCTCATGGCCCAGCGCGATTCCGAGATTCTCGCTGCCGCTCAGGCCGAGGAAGCTGCCAAGAAGGCTGCCGCTGCCGCGGCTGCCGCAAACAAGAACAATTCCTATTCGGGTGGTTCAAGCTCGGGTGGCGGCTCGTATGCCGGCGGCACCCCGCAGCAGAATGCCGGCTCGGGCAAGCAGCAGGCCGTCGTCAATGCATGCTACTCCACGCCTTCGCCTGGCCTGAACTGGTGCGCCGCCTGGGTTACCAACGTGTTCCGCAACGCCGGCGTGGGCTACTTTGGCGGCAACGCGTGCGACATGTTTAACGCCTGGTGCTACAGCTCCGATCGTTCGGCGCTGCAGGTGGGCATGATCGTGGCCGACTCGTCGCACAGTGGCACCGGTACGCCGGGTCTGCTGTACGGACACGTGGGCATCTATGTTGGCGGCGGCATCGTTATGAGCAACGAGGGCGCCATCACGTCTAAGTCGCTTGACTCGTTCATTGGGTTCTACGGCACTGGCTCTGGCGTGCGCTGGGGCTGGCTTGGCGGTATTGCGCTGTCGTAACGATAAGTTGGGCCGGGACAGTCCGAGAGGTATAAGGTTGCCTGCTCGGACAGTCCTGCTCGCACGGAGAGCACATTAAGTGCTCTCCGGCTCGTGCGGAACTCGCGATCAACCTTATACCTCTCGGACTGTCCCGGCCCTCTCGGGTCCTGAGCGCGACACACCGGACTGGTTGTCTGAATTAAAGAAAGTGAAGGCCCCTTTCGGGGCCTTCTTTTTAGAGGAATTCGCCTACTCGGTGGACTTCGGGTTGTAGGTCTACGCCGAACTGCTCTTTGACTTTGGCTTGGATGTCGCGGATGAGTTCGTCGACGTCGGCGGCGGTGGCGTGGTTGGCGTTGACGATGAAGCCGCAGTGCTTCTCGCTCACTTGGGCGCCGCCGACAGCGTGGCCGCGAAGGCCGGCGTCCATGATGAGCTTGCCGGCAAAGTGGCCCTCGGGGCGTTTGAAAGTGGAGCCGGCGCTCGGCATGTCGAGCGGCTGCTTGTCCTCGCGGCGTTGGCGGTAGTCGTCCATGTCGGCCTTGATCATCGCGGCGTTGCCCGGGGCGAGGTTAAAGGTGGCAGAGAGCACGATAAAGCCGTCGTCGGCGATGCGGCTCTTGCGATAGCCCAGGTTAAGCTCGTCGACATCGAACTCAATGATATTGCCGCTGCCGCGGGTGCCGTCGTCGAGCGCGCGGGCGGGCTTATAGACGCGCACGGACTCCAAAACATCGGCCATGCAGGCGCCGTAGGCACCGGCGTTCATATAACAGGCGCCGCCGACCGAGCCGGGGATGCCCGAGAGGGGCTCCATGCCGGTAAGATCAGCCTCGGCTGCTGCGGCCGCTACGTCCGAGAGCAGCGCGCCGGCTGCCGCCGTGACGTGCGTGCCGTCGACGGTGATGTTAGAGAGGCCTTCGCCCAGTGCCACGACGACACCGCGGATACCCTTGTCACCGACCAGTAGGTCGGAGCCGTTGCCCACGATGGTGAGTGGCAGATCGCAGCGATAGCAGGTATCGAGCGTGGCGACGAGGCCCTGCTCGGTATCGGGCGTGACAAAGACATCGGCCGGGCCGCCGATCTTAAACGTGGTGTGCTCGCGCATGGGCTCGCTCATGAGCACGTTGTCCTCGCCGGCAACACTGGCGAGCGCGCAGAGCAGGTCCTCGTTAAAAAAGTCGTTCTCGTGCATACGAATATCCGCCTTATGGTGGTCGTTTTCATTAATCGAATGCAATATACCCCACCCGGATGGATTTGGTGCAAAGTAACCTGACCCCAATGCATCACATGGTGCAAAGGGGTCAGGTTACTTTGCGCCAATCGCGGCGATAAAACAGCCGTCTACCGGATTGGTAAAGTGTTTATCATCAAGGTAGAGGGACGGTCGCTATACTTTCAAGAGATTGCGCGAATACTCGGAAGGAGCGAGATGGGCAACAAAGTTACTCTCAAGCAGATTGCCCAGGAGGTGGGGCTTTCCCCCTCGTCGGTCTCGCTTGTCCTTAACAACCGGCCCTGTCGAATCTCGGAAGAAAACCGCAAGCTCATCAAAGAGGTCGCGGCGCGCAACCATTATGTTCCTAACCAGATCGCGCGTAGCCTGGTCATGCGCGAGTCGCGCACACTGGGCCTTATCGTTCCCAATATCGAGAGCCGCTTTTTTGCCTCGCTCGCCGGCAGCTTGGAAAAGCGCTGCCGCGAGGACGGCTACGCGCTCTTTATTACCAGCTCGGGTGGAAGTGCCGAGGACGATCTGGAGCTCCTGCGCCAGCTGGTGACGCGCGGCGTCGATGGTGTGTTCTTGGTCGTGGGCGACGAGTTTTCGGACGACCGCGCCCTGCGCGAGGAAGTCAGCCATCTACCCATCCCGGCGGTAATGGTCGACCGTGCCATTGAGGGGCTCGAGTGCGACAAGGTGATGTTCGACCACG
>URMZ01000054.1 GCA_900549025.1 uncultured Collinsella sp. | reverse complement strand
AGCACGCGCTCCTTGGTCTGGATGTACTCCTCAATGTCGAGCAGGGCCATAAACCAGTCCTTGCCCTTGATGTCGTCGTGCAGACGCTGCAGGCGCTCCGCGTTGCCGGTCGCCATAAAGGCGGGGTTGGTGATGAAGTCCACCAGCAGTTTGATGCCGGGCTTGCGGTAGAGCGCGCCGGCGTTGTAGGTGCCGTCGGCGTAGAGCTGCTCGACCTGTTTGGACGAGGCGCCAAAGGTATAGATGTTCTCGTCGCCCACGAGCTCAGCAATCTCCACGTTGGCACCGTCGAGCGTGCACAGGGTCAGGGCGCCGTTGAGCATGAACTTCATGTTGGAAGTGCCGCTCGCCTCCTTGGAGGCCAGACTGATCTGCTCGGAGATGTCGGCGGCGGGGATTACGCGCTCGGCGGCGGTGACGTTGTAGTTCTCGATCATGACGACCTGCAGGTAGGGGGCCACGTCGGGGTCGTTGGCTATCCACTGGGACAGCGTCAGGATTAGGTGGATGATGTCCTGAGCGATGGTATAGGCAGGCGCTGCCTTGCCGCCAAAGATGATGGTGACGGGGTGCTTAGGCTTATTGCCGTTTTTGATGTCGAGATACTTCCAGATGATGTAGAGCGCGAGCATCTGCTGGCGCTTGTACTCGTGGATACGCTTGACCTGAACATCGATGATGGCGTTGGAGGGAATGGTCACACCCTGCTCGAGCGCCATGAACTGGCGCATGATGGTCTTGGCCTCGGTCTTGGTGGCAGCCAGGCGCTCAAGAACATCTTTGTCGTCGGCGAACTTGGCGAGTTTGCTCAGATCGCCGGTGCTGCGCCAGTCGGTGCCTATCACATCGTCGAGCAGGTTGGCGAGCGCGGGGTTGGCTCCCTGGATCCAGCGGCGGAAGGTGATGCCGTTGGTCTTGTTGGAGAACTTCTCGGGGTAGATCTCGTAGAACGGATGAAGCTCGGTGTCCTCCAGGATCTTGGTGTGGAGTGCGGCGACGCCGTTGATGGAGAAGCCAAAGTGGATGTCCATGTGGGCCATGTGGACGGTGTCGTACTCGTCGATGATGGCGACACGCGGGTCGTCGTGCTCGGCTTTCGCGATCTCATCGAGCTTGACGATAATGTCGGCGATGGCAGGGGAGACCTTCTGCAGGCTGGTGAGCGGCCACTTCTCGAGCGCCTCGGCAAGAATCGTGTGGTTAGTGTAGGCGACCATGGAGCGCACGATGGTCACGGCCTCGTCAAACTCGATGTCGTGCTTGGTGGTGAGCAAGCGAATGAGCTCGGGGATGACCATGGTGGGGTGCGTGTCATTGATCTGGACTACGGCGTAGTCGGCCAGGTCGTGCAAGTTGCTGCCGCGCTCGATGGCCTCGTCGATCAGGAGCTGGGCGGCGTTGCTCACCATGAAGTATTCCTGGTAGATGCGAAGCAGGCGGCCCTGCTCGTCGGAATCATCCGGATAGAGGAACAAGGTGAGGTTCTTGGCGATCTCGGTCTTGTCGAAGTCGATGGAGCTGCCGGGGACCAGGCCGTCGTCGACACTTGCCAGGTCGAACAGGCGCAGGCGGTTCTTGGTGGGCTGGCCATAACCGGGCACATCGATGTTGACGAGCTTGGAAGTAACGGCAAAATCACCGAACTCGACGGTGTAGGAGCGGTCGTCGTCGATCAGGATGTCTTGCTCGCCAAGCCACTCGTCGGGGACGGCCTTCTGCTGGTTGTCGACAAAGCGCTGGCGGAACAGGCCGTAATGGTAGTTGAGGCCCACGCCGTCGCCGGTAAGGCCCAGCGTGGCGATGGAATCCAAGAAGCATGCGGCCAGACGGCCCAGGCCGCCGTTGCCGAGCGACGGTTCGACCTCGAACTCCTCGATCTTGTTGAGGTCGTGGCCCGCGGCGGTGAGCTGGTCCTTAACCTCGTCATAGATGCCAAGGTCGATCATATTGTTGATGAGCAGCTTGCCGATCAAAAACTCGGCAGAGATGTAGTAGAGCTTTTTCTTGCCGTTGTTGAGAGGACAGGCGGCAGAGCGCTCCTGCACGAGCTTGGCCAGCAGCTTATAAATACGACGGTCATCGAGCTGCTCGAGCGAGGTGCCAAAGGACTGCTCGGCAAGATCCGCAAGATTGATACGGGGCATGTTTCCTCCTGTGATGGGTTGATTACATGTCAGAAATACAAAAGAAGCCCGCGCGAGGGATTGGAGTGGCCTCGCGCGGGGAAAACGGACGCGTCCGCACGGTGGGGTGGGGTCGGGCGCGGTGGCTCCTATTGGGGAAGCTCAATTTCGGCTTCCGACGGGATGCGGAAGTAGGTTTCGGTCCAGTCGGTGAGCTTGTGCTCGAGCTCGCGGGTGATGGCGCCATCGAGCATGCGCCAGGTCCAGTTGCCGCCCAGGGTGGCGGGGGTGTTGATGCGTGCCTCGTTGCCCAGGTTGAGCAGGTCTTGCATGGTGTAGATACAGGTATCGCTCACGCTGGCGGCGATGGTGCGGTTGAGTGCATCGGCCATGGGCTCACCTGCCTGCTGGTGGGTGTACAGGGCCGCCTGCTCGCGCTGGCGCGGGGTGGCCGTTCCCTCAAACCAACCGCGCGCCGTCTCGTTGTCGTGTGTGCCCACATAGGCGACGGTGTTGGCAATGTAGTTGTGCGGCAGGTAGTACGAGTTGGTGCCCTCAAAGGCGAACTGCAAGATCTTCATGCCGGGGAAGCCCGAGTTGTCGCGCATGTCGATGACGCCGGGGGTGAGGAAGCCCAGGTCTTCGGCGATGATGGGCAGCGTGCCGAGCTTTTCCTCGAGCGTCTTGAAGAACTTGAGGCCGGGGCCCTGCGTCCACGAACCGTAGGACGAATCGGGTGAGGAGAACGGCACCTCCCAATAGGCTTCGAAGCCGCGGAAGTGATCCAGGCGGATGACGTCGTACATGTCGAGTGCGGCGCGAATGCGGCCCTCCCACCAGGAGAAGCCGTCGGACTCCATGGCGTCCCAGTCGTAGATGGGGTTGCCCCAGTACTGGCCGGTGGCCGAGAACTGGTCGGGCGGCGTGCCGGCGACGCTCACGGGATTGCCGACGGCGTCGATCTTAAAGAGCTCAGGTGTCGCCCACATCTCGACGGAGTCACGCGAGACATAGATGGGCAAATCTCCGATGATGAGAATGTCGCGCTCGTTGGCATAGGCCTTGAGGCGGCTCCACTGGCGATTGAAGAAGTACTGCGTCATCTGGTGGTAGAGCATGCGCTCGGGATGGGCGGCGCAGATCTTGCTGGATGCCTCGCCGCGGCGGCGGAGCTCCTCGGGCCACTCCCAGAAGGCCTTGAGCCCGCACTCCTCTTTGATGGTCATGAACTCGCAGTAGGGGATGAGCCAGTCCTCGTTGGCTTGGATAAAGTCATCAAAATCGGCCGGCTTGTCGGCAGCAAAGCGCTCAGCGGCTCGGTCGAGAATCTGACGGCGGCCGCCAAAGATAGCACCGTAGTCGACATTGCTGGGATCGGAGCCCAGGTACACGCCGTCGATATCGTGCTGCTCCAGATAGCCGGCCTCGATAAGCTCGGCAAAGTCGATAAAGTTGGGGTTGCCTGCGCGGGCCGAGAACGACTGATAGGGCGAATCGCCATAGCTCGTCGTCGTAAGGGGCAGAATCTGCCAGTAATGTTGTTTGCACGAGACGAGAAAATCGACGAAGTCGTAGGCATTCCAGCCAAAGCCGCCGATTCCGTATGGTCCGGGCAGAGATGAGACGGGCATGAGGACGCCGCTTGCACGCTCCATGAATGCGCTCACCAACCTTCTTGTTGTGGGGTCGGCCTGCCGATGGGTGTGCAGTCCGCCTCCGATGTTCTGATTCGATACGCTTATTGTAAAACATGTTGTTTAAACATGTACAGGCAAGATAAAAAAGTTGGTCGATTTTCGGCGAATGGTTACATGCCATGAAAAAGCCCCGACCTCACAACGTGAGATCGGGGCAAGAGCGGTATGTAGGTTTTTGCTACTCGGCGTCGGCGAAGCCGTTGGGGTTGTGGCTCTGCCAGTTCCAGCTATCGCGGCACATGTCCGCGATATCGTACTGGGCCTTCCAGCCCATCATGCGCTCGGCCTTGGAGGCATCGCACCAGTTGGCGGCGATATCGCCGGCACGGCGCTCGCGAATCACGTAGGGCAGCTCCTTGCCGCACGCCTTGGAGAAGGCGGCGACGACCTCGAGTACCGAGGTGCCGGTGCCGGTGCCCAGGTTAAAGATCTCGACGCCGGT
>URMZ01000053.1 GCA_900549025.1 uncultured Collinsella sp. | reverse complement strand
CCGTATTGACCGGCGCTCCTAACGGCGCCGGGCAATACGGGGCCCGCCCATGCGAAAACCAAGTTGTTAGGATGAGCCAGCTGGCTAGAGTTCGACCGGCACCCATTCGTCGTGATTGCAGATAAAAGCCTCGGGATCCTCGACGCTAAAGAAGACAAGCGCGGGGTCGTTAGGCCCCTCATAGTGCTCGCCCAGGCGCTCTAGATGCTTCCACCCGGCTTCGCGCATTTCGTCTAAAGCCCGGTCATCCAAGCCGGCACGCCCACGCAAGATGAGCCAGCCATGGCCCGGCCACCAACTCGTGGCCTCAAAGCGCTGATTCTGCAGCAGCTCCTGCCACACATCTTTGGTGCGCGCCGTTACAAACCACAGTTTGCCGTCCTGAATCTGTGCAAACGAGAACGGACGCACATGTGGCTGTCCGTCCACGCTCGTCGCCAGATACCACGCCGGCACCGACGTCAGATACTCCAAAACCGTATTCAATCCGTCCACGTTTCCTCCTGTACTAGCTAGTTTGGGAACCTGGTTTGTGCGAGCTAGAGCTCCAGGCGCTCCTCGCTGCCGTCGATATCACAGAAGCGGGCGGCGATATTGCGCACCGAGAAAAACGCAAGGCGGCCGTCGTTGGCACTATCGTGTTGCTCGCCAATGCCCACCATGTGCTTAAAGCCCGCCTGGCGCACCCGGTCACTCACGACCGCGTCGTCCTCGAGCGCGGCCTCGCCGGTCAGCACAATCCAACACTCCCCCGGTTTCCAACCCGAAACCTCAAACTTGGGGTTCGCGCCGAGCTCTGCCCACACATCCTTGTCGCGCGAGGTGCAAAACCACAGCTTGCCATCATCGACCATGGCAAACGAGAACGGCCTCACGCGCGGCTGATGTCCGTCCGTCACGTCGATCGTGGCGAGGTACCACGCCGGAATACGCCTAAGATACGAACAGGCGCGCTCGAGCTGCGCCGTGCGGTCGTTGTCGGTCATAGGGACCCCTTTCCTGCGCTCGAATCGCGCCTAAACAAGTTGAAGATTGATGACGATGACGCAGATGAGCAGCAACGCCGTCACTACCGCCGCCAACGCATCGCCGCGGCCAAATGCAAGCGCATGCAGACGTGTGCGGCCCTGCTCGCCATGATAGCAACGGGCATCCATGGCGGCAGACAGCGTTTCGGCATGGCGGAACACGCCCGTGAACAGCGGAATCGCCACACTGCCGAGCATACGCACGCCGCCGAGCGGGCCTCCCGTCACGCGTGCGCCGCGGCTCGCCTGTGCATCGGCCGTCTGCTTCATCTCGGTGGCAAACTGCGGCATAAAGCGCAGCGCGATACCCATAATCATGCCGAGCTCGTACGCAGGAAGTCCCACACACGCAAACGGCGCGAGCAGGCGCTCAAAACCCGCGGTGAGGTCGAGCGTCGGTGTGGTGAGCGTGATAGCGCTCATACCGGCCATCATCAAGGTCAGGCGGCACGCCATGAAGGTGGCGGAATGTAGCGAGCCCTCGCTTATCTGCAAAAAGCCGAACTGCCACAGAATGCGCCCGCTCTGGTCGGAAAACAGGTTGAGCACCGCGACCACCGCGACGATCGCCAGCAGCGGCGCCATCGATGACAGAACGCGACGAGCCGGCACCCGGGACACGGTATAGATCAGGACAACGAAGATTGCGACCGGGACCAGTCCGCGGAAGCTGCTGACCGTGAGCGTCGTGATCAGAAACACAAAGCCCAAGAGCAACTTGGTTCGCGGGTCCAGGCGGTGGATTGCGCTATCGCCGGGATAGTAGCTACCAAACGAAAACGCCTCCATTAACAGCCCTCCTCTCGCGTGACCGTCTTGGATTTGGCCTTGTCCGAGACGTTAGAAGGACCGTCCGAGCGACCGTTTAGCAGGTCCACCAACTCGTCTGTCAGCGACTCAACCGTATAGAGACCGTCAAAGCGCAGCGGCACGCCTGCCTTCGCAAGCGCCAGCGCCATGCGCTGAGCGGCAGGTACGCCCAAGCCGATTGATTTAAGCTCATCCGCATGCGCAAACACCTGAGCGGGCGTGCCCTCGGCAAACACCGCACCTTTGTTCATTACGACGATACGGTCGCAGCAATTGGCCAGGTCATCCATGCTGTGTGAGACCATGACGATGGTCAGACCCCCATGGTGAAGTCGATCGATGAGCTCCAGGAAATCACTGCGTGCCGCCGGATCGAGCCCCGCCATGGGCTCATCGAGTACCAGGACCTCGGGCTCCATGGCAAGCACGCCAGCAAACGCCACGCGGCGCTGCTGCCCGCCCGAGAGCTCAAAGGGGCTCTTGTCGCCCACCGTGACCAGGTCGAGGCCCACGCGCGCGAGCGATGACTTAACGCGGCGGGCAACCTCGGCCTGCGACAAGCCAAGGTTATGTGGACCAAATGCCACGTCCTGTGCCACGGTCTCGGCAAACAGCTGACGCTCTGGATACTGAAATACCACGCCGACCTTTGCCTTAACCGCGGCGGCATCTTTCTTGTTTACCAGGTCGAGCCCCAATGCGTAAACGGAACCCTCCTGGGGACGAATCAGGCCGTTGAGATGCTGAACCAGCGTCGATTTACCCGAACCGGTATGGCCCGCAAGGCCCAGAAACTCGCCGCGACGCACCGTTAGCGACACATTGCGCAACGCCCAGGGGCTGCTAGGGTCGTTGCCCCAGAGGGCCTGTTTGTTCGATGCACCCTCGGCGGCTGAGCGCTTGTGCCAACGGCGACGCTCGCGGGCGCTCAGCGAATAGCTATACGAAAGGCGCGAAATCTCGATGACGGGCTCCGACGCGTCTGCGCCATCGATTGCAGAGGAGACGTTGTCGGGAATACGAGAATCGGATGCGAAAGGCCGTCCGGCGATGCCTGTCCTACTCCGCTCGGCATAAGCCTGCGCTATATCGGCGACCATATCCGCCTCACGCACCTTCGCGCAAATGGACACGCCCTTCGCGCGAAGCGCCCTGCCAAGACAGCACGATGCCGGCATATCCAGGTTCAGCCGCGCGAGTTCGTCCGCCCGCGTCAAGATCTCCTCGGGCGTACCGAGCATGGCAACGCGGCCCGCCTGGAAGACAGCAACGCGATCGGCCTCAGCTGCCTCTTCCATAAAGTGCGTAATCATCACGATGGTCATGCCGCGTTCGTGCAGTGCGTGACAGACCTTCATAAGGCCCTTGCGGCCGCGCGGATCGAGCATCGAGGACGCCTCGTCCAAAATGAGCACGCGCGGCTCCATGGCGAGCACGCCGGCAAGCGCCACGCGCTGCTTTTGTCCGCCCGAGAGAGCGTGGGTCTCGTGGCGCTCAAAGCCCACCAGACCCACGGCCTTTAGCGCCTCGCGCACGCGCTGCGCGATCTGGGCCGATTCGACCCCTAAGTTCTCGGGACCAAACGCAACATCGTCCTCGACAAGCGTCGCCACAAGCTGGTCGTCGGGATTCTGGAACACCATGCCCGCAGTCGAGCGGATATCGTAGACCAGCTCGGGATCGGACGCGTCCATGCCGCTGACGCACACCGTTCCCGCATCGGGCTGCAGCAGCGCGTTCAAATGCTTGGCAAACGTAGACTTGCCCGACCCGTTTCCGCCGAGGATGCAGAAAAACTCGCCATCCTCGATGTTCAGATCGATGCCATCGAGCGCCGGCACGACACCGTCATAGCTAAAGGAAACGCCCCGACACTCAATCATGCGCGGCCTTTGACCTGGTCCTTTTTAGGCGTGATGAGATTAGAGACCGCCTTGTACACCGCCAGCGTCAACACCGAGTTGAGCACGGTCTTGATGAGGTTGAACGGCAGCACCGCAGGAATCATGAGCGGGGCGATCACATCGACCGAGCCATACCAGAACCAAACGCCGATGGTCAGGTTCGCGACCATGGACAGCGCCGTAGCGGCAATGACGCCGAGCGCCAGGCCAATCACGGCACCCTTATAGGTATGCATCTTCTGGTAGACGATAGCCGCGGGCAGAATATAGCCCAGCGTAGCCACCAGATTCATAAGCGCGCCAACCCAGTCGCCCGTGGTGAGCGCATGGATAACGATTGTCATAGCGGCAACAGCGGTGCCGGCACCAGGACCATACGCAAATCCACACACCATCGCCGGCACCAGCGACGGGTCATACGTCAAAAACGGCGCCGAGGGAAGAATGGGAAGCTGTACATACATAAACAGTGCTCCCAAGGCGCACATCAACGCCATGGTAACGAGCTGTTTGGTGCTCCACCTATTCGTGTTCTCAAAATGGATATGCTGCGACTGTTCAGACATAAGATCACCTGCCTCTTTCATCCGGACTCTAACCGTTGGTACTGGGATCTCACCAGTTCAGCCGGCATGCGAACCAACGCACGCACGGGTCGCGGACTCATCGGCTCGGTCGCAGGCATCTCGCCTGCGCCACGGCGTCCCTTTGACACCGCCCGATTTACCGCCAGTGGGGAATTTCACCCCGCCCTGAAACAGCAATTGCAAGTGTAGCACGGGCAGGTTTTCACGCAAGTATGCCAAGGGTAATTTATGGTGGGGATCAGTTGCCGCAACAACCACGTTCCCCACCCATCCCAAAGTAACGCGCCTTTCGCGCAAAGCGCGAAACAGCGAAGGGGACAC
>URMZ01000052.1 GCA_900549025.1 uncultured Collinsella sp. | reverse complement strand
GGTTCCCGGTTCCACCGGGCCGCGCGGCAAGGAGATATATTGCCAGACCGGAGGGCCCCCGTGGGCGGGAATCTGGGCGCACACATTTCCTACATATTTTAGGATCTGTCTAACGTTTGCCCGCCGTTATCTACCGCTCACCGAGCTTCTCTTTATAGAGTGCTTCCTCATGGCTAGAGCTGATAGGCTCCCCTGGCCAAGGCACAGCCGGCATCGAGCAGCGCGTCGCGTTCCTCCACCGAGAACCCCTCGGCGTACACGCGCACCACCGGTTCGGTCCCGCTGGGACGAATCAGCAGCCAGGTGTCATCCTCGAAGGCCAAGCGCAAACCATCCATATGGCTTACGCCCTGCGGCGCCTTGCCGCAAATCGACTTGGGATTTACACCCGGAAGCAGCGTTCGCAACGATTCGGCGTCCTCGGCCTCAAGGCGCAAATCGCGACGGCCGTAGCTTGTTTTACCAAAACTGGCCTCGAGCTGATCGACCAACTCGCCCAGCGGTGCGCTCGTCTTTGCCATAAGCTCACAAAGAATCAAGCAGGCGAGGATTCCATCGCGCTCGGGCATGTGCGCGGTAATTCCGATACCGCCAGCCTCTTCGCCGCCCATGAGGACGCCGCCCTTCTTCATCTCGGCCGCTATATATTTGAAGCCGACCGGTCTGACGGTCACGCGGCAGCCGAGAGCCTCGGCAACGCGACGCACGAGCGTCGAGCAGGAAAGATTGACGACAACGCGACCCTCTAAATTGCGGAACTGAACCAGATCGCCCAAAACAAGCGCCATGATTTGATGCGGATGAATATATCTACCGTGTTCGTCTACCGCGCCGATACGATCGGCATCGCCGTCGGTCACCAGGCCCGCACATGCCCCGTCCTCGACAACCGCACGCTCGCAAGCGTCCACCCATGGCTCAACAGGGTCGGGGCAGATATCCTCGTGAATGGATGTCTGCCCGGCGTGAATCTCGTGCACTTCCACGCCAAGCTCGCGCAGCAGGTCGGCAAGATAGCCCTGGGCCGCGCCTCCCATGGGGTCGACCACCACACGCAGATGGGCCGCGCGAATGGCATCGGCGTCGACAAACGATGCTACTGCCTGCATATAGTCAGGAATAATGTCCGCAGTGCGATAACGCTCCTCGGCCCCCATTGGCTCAGAGGCCATGGACTCCTCGAGCTCCTCGATGACATCTTGGTTGGCCGTCGAGCCGTCTCCCATGCGAAGCTTAAGGCACAGGTACCCCTGCGGATGATGGGAGCCCGTCACCATGAGCGCACCGCAGGCCTCGCCGTCATATGCAGCCGCCCACGATAGGGCGGGCGTGGGCACGGGCCGGGACACAAGCACGGCATCGAGTCCATGCGCTGCGAGCACGCCCGCCGCGAGCTCGGCAAACTCGCGTGCTTGCGGCCTAGTATCAAAGCCCACATATACCGTCTTGGCGGGATTGGTCTTTTGCCATAGTTCACCGACGGCGTCGGCGACGCGGGCAACGTTGTCGATAGTAAAGTCGTCGTCGACGCGAGCGCGCCAACCGTCAGTTCCAAAATGAATTATCGCGCACACGCGCAGACACCTCACAGTGTTTGATTCATGATTCGCATGAGGTATACCCGCAACGTGCGCCCAGCAACCTGTCGGCGTATGCGTCCACCATTTGGGCAAATGCTACCGAGGACACCCGAACGACAAAAACCGCCCCGTGCGGAACGGTGATTCGAATCCTTGCTATTTATATATCGAGGGCGTCGGCCATAGCCGCCGTTGTGACCGCCGTGGTTCCACAGCAGCTGCCCACCATTGCAACACCGGCATGCCGCCACTCGAGACACGCGCGTGCGAAGGCTTCGGGAGTCTCGTGCCACACAAGGCCATCCTGAGTTTGGACCGGATCGCCCACATTGGGACGCACCGTTACGGGCGTAGTCGCCGATGCAACCATCCTGGGCACCGCGGCGTTCGCAGCTGCAAGCGAACAGCAGTTAATACCCACCGAGCTTGCACCGTGTTTTTCGGCGTACAAGACGGCAGCCTCGATATTGAGGCCATCACCCAGCAGGTCGCCTTTATCGTCAACGACAAAACTCACCAGAACCGGCATGCCATCGGCGGCATCCTGGGCGCCGGCAAGCATGGGCTGCAAATTACGGATAGACGTCACCGTCTCGATCAGCAGACCGTCAACGCCGGCATTGAGCAGGGCGTGCGCCTGCTCGCGCGCAATGCTTCGGATCTCGCGATACTCGGCAGAACCCTCGGCAAACCACTCAATACCGATTGGGCCCATCGAGCCCAACAGCAGTTGCGGGTGTGCCTGGCGGGCATCGTCGACAGCGGCGCGATTGACCTCTGCCACAGACGGCGTAATCTGATCGCGCTTGAGGGCATAACTTGACGCCTGAAAAGTATTGGTAATGAGTACCTGCGCGCCAGCAGCGACGTACAGGCGATGGATACGAGAAACCGTCTGCGGCTCCGCCAAATTCCAAAACGCCGGCGGAATGTCGGCGGCATCGTACTCGCTCATCAGCACGCTGCCCATGGGCCCCTGCGCCAACAAGGTTTCGCCCGATAAGCGGTGCGTAAGCTCCTCGGCGCCAAAGCGGTTGTAATAACTCGTATCCATATATATCCCGCTACTCCTCGACGCTGATTCCCTGCTTTTCGAGATAGGCGAGCCAGCGGTTCATCGTGTCCTCGGAAAGCGCATGCTCCATCATACATGCCTCGGAATCGGCGCGCTCAAAATCGACGCCGAGCTCTTGAACCAAAAATGTACGAATGAGGCGATGGCGGTACCAGATAGCCAAGCCGACCTCGCGACCGCGATCGGTCAGAATGACCTTGCCGTAGTGCGATTGTTCAACAAGCTCGGACGCCTTGAGCGCCGACACTGCCTTATTGACCGATGCCTTGGAGACTCCGAGGCGCTGTGCGATATCGACCGATCGGACGCCGCCTGTCTCCCCTTCTTCGCTTTCGATGCGAACCATGCACTCCAAGTAGTCTTCGTTCGCCACCGTCAAATGCAGCTCGCGCGAGCTATTTGTCGTATCCATGACCATCCGTCCCTTCTGCATTCAATGGCAAATTCTACTCCATCCAAGCGTCGCGGTATGCCGAGGCATACCGTGCTAGAGTTCTTGTTGCACACGACGACCAAGATTGGAGCGGTCTTTATGGAAAACAATGCCACGAACCCCGATGTCCTTGAACGCTTTTTGCGCTATGTCCAGATCAACACGCAGTCTGAGGATGCAAACTGCGACCAGGTGCCTTCGAGCACTGTTCAGTTTGACCTTGCCAACGTGCTGGCCGAGGAGCTGCGCGAGCTCGGCGCGACCGATGCTCATGTGACCGAGCACGCCTATGTCTGTGCGCATATTCCCGCGAGCGCTGGGGCCGAGAGCAAACCCGCTCTGGGCCTGATCGCCCACCTCGACACCACCGAGGTCGCGCCGGGCGCCGGCGTAAAGCCGCACATCGTGCACTACGAAGGCGGCGACCTGGTCAGCGGCATCGTTGACGGCAAGCCCGTGGCCATGAGCACCACTAAACTTCCCGCCCTGAACGACCTGATCGGTGAAGACCTGGTCTGCAGCGATGGCACCACCCTGCTGGGCGCGGACGACAAGGCTGGTGTCGCCGAGATCATGGCACTTGTCGCGCGCATCGCTCAAGACCCTTCCCTGCCCCATCCTGCACTCGGCATTTGTTTTTGCCCGGACGAGGAAATCGGCCACGGCGCGGAGCTGCTGGACATCGACGCTTTTGGCTGCAAGTACGCCTACACGGTCGACGGCGGCCCCATCGGCGAGCTCGAGTGGGAGTGCTTCAATGCCGCCGAGGCAACCGTTCGCTTTGAAGGCCAGTCTATCCACCCCGGCGACGCCAAGGGCCGCATGGTCAACGCAGGCAATCTGTTCTGCGACTTTAACTCCCTGCTCCCCTATGTGCAGCGCCCGGAATATACCGAGGGCTATGAGGGTTTCTACCATCTTGAAGGCGTCTCGGCAACCGTCGATCACGCCACCGCGCGCTATATCGTTCGCGACCACGACGCGGCAAAGTTCCAGCAGAAGCTCGATCTGATTGATTCCGCTGCTGCCATGCTCAACCAGCGTTTGGGCGAGGAGCGCGTGACGGTGGAGATTAAGCAGCAGTACCGCAACATGGCCGAAATCGTGTGCGATTACCCCGAGCTGATCGATGTCGCCAAAAAAGCCTACCTTGCCTGCGGCATTGAACCCCAGGTGCTGCCGATTCGTGGTGGCACCGATGGCGCGCAGCTGTCGTTCCGCGGCCTGCCCTGCCCCAACCTTTCCACGGGCGGTTACTGCTACCACGGCGTCAACGAGTTTGTCCCGGTCAGCGCACTCGTGAAGATGACCGACGTGCTCCAGGAGCTCGTCGCCCGCTTCGCATAAGCCTGGCTGCACAAGCCTAAAAGAGAAATCGCCCCGTCCTCACCAGAGAACGGGGCGATTATTTTTGGTGCACTGAGGACAGGTAGATGTGCGCCAGCCTCTTGACACAAGGAGTGTCCCAAACTGCCGGCACATAAAGAACGTCCCCAATGACCACTCCGGCAACGCCGATGTTTTGGCAACGACAGCGAGCGGGTCGCATTTGAGACAAGGTGACGTGAAACGAAAGGGCGCTGAC
>URMZ01000051.1 GCA_900549025.1 uncultured Collinsella sp. | reverse complement strand
ATGTCGCGCGGCCTACGTGAGCGCGCGCGATGATGTCGCCGACGGTGATCTTGCCATAGTCCTCTTCGCGCAGAAGCGCGGAGAACGCCGAGACGATCGCGGCGCGGCTTTTGGCCTTGCGGGCATCCATGGCTATGCGTCCGCGTGAACGAGCAGGCAGCGGACCGTGCCGGAGCAACCCTCGTAGGGGCGTTTGCCGGCGCCGTAGCCGACGGCTTCGATGCGGTAGCGTGAGGGCGGTTGGTCGGACGTGCGCAGCGCGGTGACGATGGCGGCGCCCGTTGGCGTCACGAGCTCGCCGGCGACCGGTGCAGGCGTGAGGGCGATATTGCCCGCCTGACACAGGTTGACGACAGCGGGGACGGGAATGGGCATGAGACCGTGGGCGCAGTGGATGGTTCCGTGGCCCTCGGAGAGCGACTCGACCACGATATCCTCAATACCCAGGTCGTCGAGGCAGATGGCGACAGAGCAGACGTCGACGATGGAGTCGACGGCGCCCACCTCGTGAAACAGGACGGTGTCGGGCGTTTTGCCGTGTGCCTTGGCCTCGGCATCAGCGAGTGCGGAAAAAATGGCGAGGGCACGACGCTTGGCACCATCGCTTAGCTGCGAGCCATCGATGATGGCGGTGACGTCCGCCAAAGAACGGTGGTGATGGTGATGGGCGTGATGATGGTCCTCATGGCCATCACCGTTGCCCTCATGGCCATGCTCGTGGCAGTGCTCGTGTTCGTGCTCGCCATGATCATGATGGTGGTGCTCGTGCGTGTGCTCGGCAGCTGCTTCGTTGCCGTAGAGCCAGGCCATATCGTGATCGTGGTTCTCGAGGCCCTCTGCAAGCTGGACGTCGAAATCGCAGGCGTCGATGCCATGCTTGTTTACGCGCGTTACAGCGATCGAAAAGCCGTCGACCGGCAGCGTGGCGAGCTGTTCGCGCAGGTGCTCCTCGCTGGCGCCCAGGTCGAGCAGGGCCGCGACGGTCATATCGCCGCTGATGCCCGAAGTGCCGTCGATGATAAGCGTGTGCTGATGGTTGGACATGGAATGCTCCTTAACGGGCGCAGGATGTGCCGGCGCTCAGATGATTGATAAGACTTGCCTGGTAGGCGGCACCAAAGCCGTTATCGATATTGACGACCGATACGCCGCTGGCACAGGAGTTGAGCATGGCGAGCAGCGCGGCTACGCCACCAAAACTCGCGCCGTACCCCACGCTGGTGGGAACGGCAATGACCGGACAGCTCACCAGGCCGCCGATAACGCTCGCCAGCGCGCCTTCCATGCCGGCAATGGCGATGACCACCTGAGCCTGGGCAAGCTCCTCGGCATGTGCGAGCAGGCGGTGCAGGCCGGCGACACCTACGTCGTAGAGGCGGTCGACCTCGTTGCCGTAGAACTCGGCCGTCAACGCGGCTTCCTCGGCGACGGGCAGGTCGCTCGTGCCGGCGCAGGCGACGACGATGCGTCCGTTGCCGGTAGGGGAGGGCTTGCCGCCCACGAGGGCAAGCTGTGTGTCTGGGACATATCCCAAGTCGATGCCGTTGCCGAGGAGCTCCGAGATGCGGTCTGCTTTTTCGGCGTCCAGGCGCGTGACCAGGATGCGCTCCTGGCCGGCAGCGCACAGTGCTTCGATAATGGCAGTAATCTGCTCGGCGGTTTTACCGGCACCGTAGACAACCTCGCCGGCTCCCTGGCGCACCCCGCGCGAAAGATCGAGCTGCGCAAAACCCAGATCGGCGGTTGGCGCCGTCTGGATGCGTGTGAGGGCGACTGCCGGGGCGACTGCTCCGTCGGCAACGTCGCTCAACAATTGCTCAAGATCTCGCTTATCCATATATGTTCCCTTCGACGGCGCAAAGTCTAGCACTCAAAGGGTATGTTTCCGAACACTAAGACAAAATTGTTCGGAAACTATAGGACAGACTGATTCAATTGTTAGACGGATCGGCTAGTCGCGCAGGATGATGTCCATGGCGAGCATCAGGTTGCGCTCGTCGATGGCAAACGGGGCGGCCTCGCGCGTCTTGGGCTTGGCGCAAAACGCGATGCCCGTGCCCGCGGCCTGAATCATGGGGATGTCGTTGGCGCCGTCGCCGATCGCGACGGTGTGGGCCATGTCGACACCGCACTCAACCGCCCAATCCAGCAGCTGGATGAGCTTGGACTCCTTGGTCACGATGTCTGCCGCCAGCTTACCGGTGAGCTTGCCGCCCACGACCTCCAGGCGGTTAGCGAGGCAAAAGTCGATGCCCGCGGCGGCCACGATCTTGTCGGCGACCTCGTGAAAGCCGCCGCTTACCACGCCGACCTTCCAGCCCTTGCTGTGTGCCGAGCGCACAAGCTCCAGCGCGCCGGGGGTAAACGTCACGCGCTCAAAGGTGCGCTCGAATACGCTCTCATCCAAGCCGGCAAGCAGCCCCACGCGTTCCTCGAGCGCCTGCTTAAAGTCGAGCTCGCCGCGCATGGCGCGCTCGGTGATCTGCGCTACCTGCTCGCCCACGCCGGCCTCCTCGCCCAACAGGTCGATGACCTCCTGGTTGATGAGCGTGGAGTCGATATCCATAACGATGAGGCGTGCGGTCATGGCGGGCCTTTCCGAGTGCGGTTGTATTGGGGCACATTGTCGCACGCCGCGCGCTTGGGCGACGGCCAGGCCGCGTCAATTGTTTCGTCTCCGTCAAGTCTTTGGGCAAGAGCTACTTTTTCGCGGCACATCGACACAGGTGCGATAAGATAGAACGCCATGCCCGGCTGCGCGGTTTACGCAGGCTGGGCAAATCTGTACGACGCCGCCCGGAACGACACGGGGCGGCACAGATCCATAAAGGAGGATCACTGGTATGAGCCAGACCCGTCCCATCGATGAGCATTCCATGCACACCCGTACCTGCGGCGAGCTTCGCTTCGAGAACGTGGGCGAAGAGGTCACCCTCACCGGTTGGGTGAGCCGTCGCCGCGACCACGGCGGCCTTATCTTCTGCGACCTTCGCGACCGCGAGGGCATCACGCAGCTCACCTTCGACCCCGAGCACTCTGACGGCGACGCCTTTAAGATCGCCGAGACCATGCGTCCCGAGTGGCCCATCAAGATCCACGGCGTCGTGCGCGCCCGTGGCGAGGAGACCACCAACACTAAGCTCGCGACCGGCGAGATTGAGGTCCTGACCGACCACGCCGAGGTGCTCAACACGTCCGTCACCCCGCCGTTCCAGATCGAGGACGGCATCGAGACCAGCGAGGACACCCGTCTGCGCTATCGCTATCTGGACCTCCGCCGTCCCGAGATGATGGCCAACCTCAAGCTGCGCTCCGACTTCACCTTTGCCATTCGCGAGGCGCTGCACAACCGCGAGTTCATGGAGGTCGAGACGCCCTCCCTGTTTAAGTCCACGCCCGAGGGCGCCCGCGACTTCATCGTTCCCAGCCGTATCCAGCCGGGTAACTTCTACGCCCTGCCGCAGTCCCCGCAGCTCCTGAAGCAGCTGCTCATGGTCGGTGGCGTCGAGCGCTACTACCAGGTTGCCAAGTGCTTCCGCGACGAGGACTTGCGTGCCGACCGTCAGCCCGAGTTCACCCAGGTCGATATCGAGATGTCCTTCGTGGACCAGAACGACGTTATGAGCGCGCTCGAAGAAGTCCTGTCCGATGCCTTCGGTCGCATGGGTGTCGAGATGCCCACGCCGCTGCGTCGCATGGACTACTGGGAGGCCATGGACACCTATGGCTCCGACAAGCCCGATACCCGCTATGGCATGCACCTGGTCGACCTGACCGACATCTTTGCCAACTCCAAGTTCAAGGTCTTTGCGACCGCCGCAAACGAGGAGGGCTCTGTCGTCAAGGCCATCAACGCCAAGGGCGCCGGTGCCTGGGCACGTGCCAAGATCGATAAGCTCGCCGGCGTGGCCTCCACGTTTGGCGCCAAGGGCCTGGCCTGGATCGCCTTCCGCGAGGACGGCTCCATCAACAGCCCCATCGTCAAGTTCTTCTCGGACGAGGAGATGGCGGCTCTGCGCGAGCGCATGGACGTCGAGCCTGGCGACCTCGTGATGTTCGCCGCCGGCCCGCGCCTGCTCTCTGACGAGATCCTGGGCGGCATGCGTTCCCACATGGCCAACGCACTCGAGATCAAGCGCGAGGGCCACGACTTCCTGTGGGTCGTCAACTTCCCGCTGTTCCACTGGGACGAGGACCGCAAGGCCTATGCAGCCGAGCACCAGCCGTTCACCCTGCCGACCGAGACCGACATCGCCAAGATCGAGGCCGACCCGTTGGCAGCCGGTTCCTGCACCTACGACTTTGTTATGGACGGCTTTGAGGCCGGCGGCGGCGGTATGCGTATCCACAACGCCGAGATGCAGATGTCCATGCTCAAGCTCCTGGGCTTTACCGAGGAGCGCGCCGAGTCGCAGTTCGGCTTCCTCATGGAGGCGCTCAAGTTTGGTGCGCCCCCGATGGGCGGTTTTGCTCTGGGCCTGGACCGCGTGTGCATGCTGCTCACCGGTTCCGACTCCATCCGCGACGTCATGGCGTTCCCCAAGACGGCCAGCGGCTCCGACCTTATGTCGGGTGCTCCGAGTGCCGTTTCCGGCGCCCAGCTCAAGGACGTCAGCCTGCGCCTGATGTAGGCAAGCGGCTACCTATTGTCTGTAACGAGGGAAGGACGTGTGCCTTCCCTCGTTTTTTATGCGCCGAGGTTGCGAGGGCATGGGGTGACCGGACGTCGCGGAAAGCCCGGCCCAGTTTCCTACAGTGAGTCTCTCTGAACGAGCTGCATGTGCATGACAGTGGTGGTGGGCGCGGCGCCGTTGATCATGTCGAGCGCAATGCCTGCGGCCATGCGGCCTTCTTCGCGAAGCGGCTGACGAATGGTCGTCAACGCGGGGACGCTGCGAGCTGCGACCTCGTGGTCATCGAAGCCCACGACCGAAACGTCTTTGGGTACGCTAATTCCCGCTTCGTTGAATGCGGCGATAACGCCGGTTGCGATACGGTCCGATCCGCATAGCACGCCGTCGGCATGTATTTCGCGCGCGAGCAGCCGCCGCGTGGCTTGGTAGCCGTCTCCGCTGCTCCATCCGGTATAGATGACATTTTCATCCGGAAGGCTTTCGCCCAAAATTGCACGGTAGCCGCGAAGGCGGTCGACGACGGCGGGGTTATCCTGCGGCCCCAGCACGGCAACGATGTCCTTGCGTCCGCGATCTTTCATAGCGAGCGCCGCAAAGCGTCCGCCCTCTTCGTCGTCGGAGTAGACCGTCGAGAACACATCGCGAT
>URMZ01000050.1 GCA_900549025.1 uncultured Collinsella sp. | reverse complement strand
CATGCGCGCAAAAGTGCGTCTCGGCAATCTGGGGCCCGTCCCATTTAATATTTATAAATATGCAGGTCAGCGAGGTGCTAGCGATGTGCTAGCGGATGCGCCGCCAGATAGACCTCGGTCAGTTGCGTTCGGTCGACATGCGTGTAGACCTGCGTGGTCGAAATATCGGCATGGCCCAAAATCTCCTGCAGCACACGCAGGTCGGCACCGCCCGCGAGCATGTGGGTGGCAAAGGAGTGGCGCAAGGTATGGGGATGGAGCCCCACCAGTCCCACCTGGCGCCCGTAGCGCTCACAGATGGCATGGATGCCCTGGCGCGACAGACGGCGGCCGTTCTTATTTAAAAAGACCGCCGAGGTCTCGGTTCCGCGGGCATGGGCCGCCAAGCGAGAACGCCCCTCAGTTACATAGAGCGTCAGAGCTCGCGCCGCGCTTCCTACCAGCGGGGACAGGCGTTCCTTCGAGCCCTTACCACGAACGAGCACAAAGCCATCGTCGATATGGATATCGCCCACATCGAGCCCCACCAACTCGCTCACACGCAAACCGCATCCGTAGAGCACTTCCAAGATGGCATGGTCGCGCAAGCCCATCTCGCCCTCGGGGAAGTCTTGATCGAGCAGCGCCGAGACATCCTCCACCGATAGATACTCCGGCAAACGCTCAGCCTTTTTAGGCAGGCGCAACGCCGCCGTTGGATTTTGGGCCACAGCCCCATCGCGCACCAAAAAGGCATGTAGGCCCTTCACGGCCGCAAACGCACGCTCCACCGAGGCATCGGAATAGCCCCCATCGCGACGGTCGGCGACAAAGCCCTCCACGACCTGACGGGTCACCTCTTCAAAAGACACAATACCCGCCCGCTCCAGATAGGCGCAGTACGTCGTCAGGTCACGACGATAGGCCGCAATCGTGTTGCGCGCCAAACCCCGCTCGACCGCGAGGTAATCGAGATACTCCCCCGCCGCCACGGCGAGCGACGAGGGAGTAGCTTCGGTATGTTCCTGGTTCGCCGGCACCCTTAGTCCGTAGCGAGGTTCATGGGCGTCACCTGCAGACGGTCGACACCCTCGTGCTGGCCGATCGAAGCGCGCACGAACTCGCGGAACAGCGGCTGCGGGTTGGTCGGACGGCTCTTGAACTCGGGATGAGCCTGGGTGGCCACATACCACGGATGTACGTCGCGCGGCAGCTCGACCATCTCGACCAGACGCTCGTCGGGCGACAGGCCCGAGATAACCAAACCGGCGTCCTCGAGCTGGTCACGGAAGGCGTTGTTGAACTCAAAGCGATGACGGTGACGCTCGTAGACGAGCTCCTCGCCATATGCCTCGCGAGCAAGGGTATCGGCAGCGAGCTTGCACGGATAGGCGCCCAGGCGCATGGTGCCGCCCTTCTCGGTCACGTCCTCCTGCGAGCTCATCAGATCGATGACGCTAAACGGGCCGTCCGGATCGAACTCGGAGGAGCTGGCGCCGGCAAGGCCGACGACGTTGCGGGCGAACTCGCACACGGCCACCTGCATACCCAGGCAAATGCCCAGATACGGAATCTTGTGCTCACGGGCAAACTCGGCCGCGAGGATCTTGCCCTCCAGGGCGCGCTTGCCAAAGCCGCCGGGGACCAGGATGCCCGAGGCGTCGCCCAGAACCTCGGAGACATTCTGCTCGTCGAGGCTCTCGCCGTCGACCAGCTGGACGTCCACATGGCGATCGTAGAAGACGCCCGCATGGTGCAGGGCCTCGATAACCGACAGGTACGCATCGGGCAGCTGCGTGTACTTGCCCACGACGGCGATCTTCACCTTGTCGGCGTGATGGTTGGCGTGATTCTGTTTGCGCAGGAACTCGTTCCACTCGCTCATGTCGCGCTCACGCGGGTCCAGACCCAGGCGCTCGCAAATGCGCAGGTCAAAGTCCTGCTCGGCAAGCAGCTGCGGAACATCGTAAATGCTCGCGCAGTCCTCGTTGGTAAAGACACAATCGGTGTCGACGTCGCAGAAGCTTGCGATCTTTCCGCGGATAGCGTCATCGATATGGTGGTCGGAGCGCAGCACGATGATATCGGGCTGGATGCCAAAGCTGCGGAGCTCCTTGACGGAATGCTGCGTGGGCTTGGTCTTGACCTCGTGGGCGGCGGCGATATAGGGAACGAGCGACACGTGGATGTAGCAGACGTTCTCGGGGCCGGCCTCCTTGCGGTACTGACGGATGGCCTCGACAAACGGTTGGGACTCGATGTCGCCGATCGTGCCGCCCAGCTCGGTGATGACTACATCGGAGCCGGTCTGCTCCTCGATGCGGCGGAACTTGTCCTTAATGGCATTGGTGACGTGAGGAATCACCTGCACGGTACCGCCCAAAAAGTCGCCGCGACGCTCGCGGGCGATCAGGCTCTTATAGATGGCGCCGGTCGTAAAGTTGGAATCGCGGGTCAGGTTCTCATCAATAAAGCGCTCGTAATGACCCAGGTCCAGGTCGGACTCGTAACCATCCTCGGTAACGAAGACCTCACCATGCTGGAAGGGGCTCATGGTACCGGGGTCGACGTTCAGATACGGATCGGCCTTCTGCATCGTTACTTTGTAGCCACGCGACTTGAGCAGACGGCCCAGCGAGGCCGCGGTGATACCCTTGCCCAGAGACGAAACCACGCCACCGGTTACGAACACATGCTTGGTCATATTGAGTTACCTGCGCTTCCCGTAGAAGTTGTTTATCCACATCTTACGGGTCTTCATTGTAATACTCGCGCCGCGGACCGTTCGCAATTTTTCTCGCGTGAGATTGCATTTCTCAATCTTGAAACAAAACGCCGCCCGGTTTCCCAGGCGGCGTCGCTATGGCAAGGGTTACATGCTGCTATCGATCAGCAACCTCGTCCTCAAGCATTTCTTGAACGAGCATGCCGGTACGGACGCCCTCAAGATACCACTCGCCACGTTCGGTGAGGCAAATGCCATTTGCAAGCTGACCGCCGTCGTCGCTATAACGCGAGACGACATCAATCATGCCTTCGGAATCCAAGCGATCGATCGCGGCGCGGGCACGATACGGCGAAACCCCCACGCGCTCGGCAAGCGTTTTGCGCGAGAAACCATACGGCCCGCCATTGTCTTCGGTTTGCTGGTCGATCTCCATCAACACCAGCACATCGACACGCTTCATATCGTTAACACTCGCACGACCCTTGCCCGCCATAGCAGCCTCCTCAAACCGAGCACGAGCATCTAACGCGCCGTGCGCGACCGACACACCTCACGATGGCAGGTAATATCCATCATGCGGCATCCCGCTAAGGATGAAACAGTTACGGTTATTGTATACCGCTCAAATTGTTTCTAGGCAGGTAAACAGCTATTTTTCGCCGAAATAGGCACTTTATTGATCAAAAAGCCGTACCGGGCGCTAACCCGATACGGCCAAAATGCAATGTAATTACCGCGGTGCTTCAAACTTAGCGATGGAAGAAACCGCGGCGCTCAAACTTGGGCTCGCAGCACACGTTGATACCCAGTTTGCGCAGTACCGTCTCGTCCGTCGGCGAGATAATCACGCTAAAGAAGGCATCGCAACCGCGCAGCTGCTCCAGGCCCGAAAGGACGCGAGCGGCCGTCTCACTCGTGGCCGAGGTGATCGACAGCGCCATAAGCGTCTCGTCGGTGTGGAGGCGCGGGTTTTTGCTGCCCAGGAAATGCGTCTTGAGCTTGCTGATGGGCTCGATCGCTTCATCGCTAATGACCTCGAGCTCAAGGTCGACGCCCGAGACATGCTTAAGTGCATTCATGATGAGCGAGCTCGCGGCGCCCAGGCGCGTGGAAGTCTTGCCGGTCACCACGGAGCCATCGGGCATGACCATGGCACCCACGGGACCACCCGTCAGCTGCTCCCTGGTGAGGGCTGCCGAGCGCGCCGGTGAGTAGTTCTTATCGATGCCGGCTTTCTTCATAATAATCTTGAGACGGTCGACTTGCTCATCGCCCACGCCGGTACGGCGCACATTTTCGACCGCGGTAAAGTAGCGGCGGACGATCTCCATCTTGGAAGCGTCGCGGCAGGCATCGTCATCGGTGATGGCAAAGCCGACCATATTGACGCCCATGTCCGTAGGGCTCTGGTAGGGGCTCTTGCCCAGGATCTTTTCCATCAGGGCACGGACTACCGGGAAGGCCTCGACGTCGCGGTTGTAGTTGACCGTGGTCTTGTTGTAGGCCTCAAGGTGGAACGAATCGATGATATTGGCATCGTCGAGGTCAGCCGTGGCGGCCTCGTAGGCAATATTGACCGGATGCGTCAGAGGAAGATTCCAGACAGGGAAGGTCTCGAACTTGGCATAGCCGGCGGCCGTGCCATGCTTGTGCTCGTGATAGAGCTGAGACAGGCAGGTGGCAAGCTTGCCCGAGCCAGGACCGGGGGCAGTGACCACGACGAGCGGTCGGGTGGTCTCGACAAACTCATTCTTGCCGTAGCCATCGTCGGACACGATCAGATCGACATCGTGCGGATACCCCTCGATGGGATAGTGCAGCTTGGCGGGAATACCGAGCGCGTTCAGACGGTTGCGGAACACATCGGCAGCGGGCTGGCCGGCGTACTGGGTGATGACCACAGCCGCGACAGCAAAGCCGTTGCCGCGAAACAGGTCAACCAGGCGCAGCACATCCTCGTCATAGGTAATGCCGAGGTCACCACGAGCCTTGTTTTTCTCGATGTGGTTCGCGTTGATCGCGATGATAACCTCGACATCGTCGGCGATGCTCTTGAGCATGCGGAACTTGCTGTCCGGTTCAAAACCCGGCAGCACGCGGCTCGCATGATAGTCATCGAACAGCTTGCCGCCAAACTCCAAATAGAGCTTGCCACCAAACTGTGAGATGCGCTCCTTAATGTGAGCAGCCTGCAGCTCGATATACTTCGCGTTGTCGAAACCCTGGCGCATGTATGGCTCCCGTCCCGTTTCCAATTAATGTTCTAGGCGATTATAGCGGAGCAGACCCTTCCCAATACCCAAGCAGCCAACGGGCACCAACCAAACACGCCATCGATAAGTTGCGGTGGAATAGTTCCCGTTTAACCCCTCAAGACGGCCAAACAGGAACTATTCCACCGCAACTTCCCCTTTTGGCGCAAAGTAATCTGACCCCTTTGCACCAACAGCAGAAACGTTGCGGGCAGAGAACGGACAGCGAACAGGCACCAGAGCGAGCAAGCTGTCCCCCTGCAGCAACAATGGCAGCGCCGCAGGTGGGGCAAAAGTCAGCGAAAGCCCGCCAGAGCGAGCAAGGTGACGTGAAAGAGGAGGGCATAGGCCTTTTGGCCATGCCCGACGATTGAACGTCAGATTGCCGCTCTGGCGGGCTTGCAGCGTCGAGTGGTTCCGGCGTTTGGTAAAACGCCGGAACACAAGAGCGCCCCCTCCCGCGCACGGAACGGAAGGGGGCTAAAGGCAGGAGTCTACCGGTGGGTTTACCCCACCGGACAGACGATGACCAGGTGATCCTCTACAGGATCGTCAAGGTTTCCGTGGGGTACCCGTTGGGTACTTAGATCAACACGCAGGCGACGGTCAGGATGATGGCGCAGACGACAGAGAGCGCGACGATGAGCTTAAGGGCAAACTTGAGCCAGGTCGTCCACTCGATCTTGGCCAGGGCGAGACCGCCCATGATGGCGCCGGAGGTCGGGGTGAACAGGTTCACGACACCGATGGCGGCGG
>URMZ01000049.1 GCA_900549025.1 uncultured Collinsella sp. | reverse complement strand
CAAAACCATGCCCCAAAACACAAAAGGAGGGGCCTCGCAAGGCCCCTCCTTAGGAAAGGGAATCGATTTATTCCACAGCCGTAGATTAATCCTAGCCGCTACTCCATCATGTCGAGGACGGAGGGACGCAGCTCGCTCTCGGCAGCCTCGGGATCGGTCTCGCGCAGGCGGTTGATGTAGCGGTTGTACCACATCACGGCAAGGCCCAAGAAGACAACCACGCCGCCAACGTTGTAGACCAGCGTCAGCCACAGGGCTGATCGAGCGGAATGGTGCCGCAGATAAGCACGAAGCAGAAGACCACAAGCAGGAATGCGGCAACGACCAGGCCAAAGCTGCGCGAGCCCATGCGGAAGTCACGGGGAGCGGCGTCGAAGTTCTTGCGCAGCATAAAGTAGGCAAGCAAAATCAGCAGCGGTGGGAGCAGAGCGGTGGCAGCAGTCATGTTGGTGACGATCATGAGCAGGTCGTCGAGGTTACCGGAGCCCAGGGCCGGAATGATCAGGATGGGGACGACGATGGCGAACTGCAGCCAAGCGGCGCGGGCGGGAATGCCATGCTCGTTGAGCTCGACGATCTTGCTACCAAAGACGCCCTTGGGGATCTCGGTGAAGAAAACCTTGATGGGAGCAGAGGTCCACATCATGAGGGAGCCCAGCGTGGCGGCGAGAAGGATCAAGCCGATGGCGCGCGTAGACACTTCCATGGGAATGCCAAAGTGGGCAAAGACAGCGCCGAATACGTCGAAGATACCGGTGGAGATGGCAACGCCGCCCTCGGGGATGAACAGGTTAACCAGCAGCGAAGCGCCTGCATACAGAAGGCCGATGGTCAGGCCGGCGATAACGACGGTGCGCACGAAGGCCTTGACGCCACCCTTAAGGTCATTAAGGAACACGCCGACAGACTCAGCGCCGCCAACGCCCTGGATGATCCAGGCAAGCGTACCGAAGAAGCCCCACGCAGTTGCGAAGTTGCTCATGTCGGGAGCCATGTTAGCGGGAGTAGGAGCCGTAGCGAACTCAACGCCGCCAAAGGCAGCAGCCAGGGACAGCAGGATGAACACGGCGGTCAGGCCGAGAGCCGCGGTCGAACCGAAGGAGGAAATGGAGCCGATCCACTTAGCGCCCTTGGTCGAAACCCACGTGGCGATAGCAAAGACGACGATCTCGATAATGGTGATCCACAGCTGCGAAAGCTCGGCGTTGGCACCAAAGAACACGTAGCTCGCGTAGATGATGACGTTGGGCAGGACGGACGCAAAGAAGAACAGGTTAACGAACCAGTAGCTAAATGCCGTCAGGAACGCCCAGCGACCACCCATCGAGGTCTTAACCCATGCGTACACGCCAGACTCGGAGTCCTTGTTGAGGCCGACGAACTCGGCGGTAACCAGGGTATAGGGGACAAAGTACAAAAGCGTGGCGAAAAAGAACGACGGCGCTGCTGCCAAGCCGATGGCCGCGTTGTTGTTGATGATGTTCTTGATACCGAACACGGCGGCGACCGTCATGCCCAGCAGAGCGAACGAACCGATCGTTCCTCGTTTTTCAGAGCTCATAAGCCCTCCCAATCATCTGTTAAATGTCATCTAAAACCGTCCGAGCTGCAAGTGCAATCGCGGACGGCGCACCTGCTAAGGGGAATGGGGAAAAGGGAGTCAACAAAGCCATCCCCCTTAACGGCGCGAAGCAAACGTCCAAACGGACGAATACTACTTGTTGGGGAAGGAATAACCTTCGACCGTCACGTGCAGTACCACGACGCGGGGATCCGCGGCATCGGCCACGACACGGTAGGCCTCGTCAATTTCGACGACGGCAACGCCGCCGGCGGGAATCGTCACGGTCTCCCCCGTACCCTCAAAGCGCTCGCGATCATCGATATCGCTGTAGGCGCGCGTACAGGTAAGATCGGCCTTGGAAGCCACCTCGACGGTCAGATCGCCGTCGAGCGGGGCGAGCACGGCATGGTAGCGACGGTGACCGACCAGATCGGCAGTAGCCGCCTCGTGGGCGTTCACCCACCAGTACACCAACGAGTCGCCGATGGAGTAAGCCACGTCGTGCTGCAGGTCGGCAACACCATCGAGCGCCTGGCCGGTGCGCATCCACTTCTTGACGGACTTCATCTGAGCGTCGAAATCGGCGCGCGAGTTAAAGACATGCATGGCTTATGCCTCCTTAATGGGTGCCAGCGCCTGAGCCAGATCGGCAGACGTCAGCGGTCGCAGGGACACCTCAAAGCTGAAGCTCTCAAAACGGGTGCGATAGGAATCGAGCACCTCGGAACCCCAAGAGTTCGAGCCAAGGCCGAGCAGCTGGTCGTTGATGTTGACCGTAACCGTGTCGCCTGGGACGAGATCGTAGACATGCTTGGCGTTATCGATAGCCTCGCAGCTATAGGGCCATGCGGAGAACGAGAACGGGTTGGAAGCGGCGTCGGCTGGACGAGTCACCAGCACGCCGTCGCCGTGGCTAGAGCGCAGGGCAACCCAGCGGGTACCCTCGCGGTTGGCGCAGTCCTGAGGCATAACGTAGGGCGTGAACATGTCGTCGACCGTAGTGCGGTAATGACCGACTGGGTTGGCGCGCAGCGAGTCCGGATAGTTCTCGCCCGGGCCGTGGCCATACCACTCGACGGCACGATCACAACCGGGAACCTCGAAGGAGATGCCGATGCGCGGGATAATGTCTGAATAGTCGCCGTAGGGCTCACCGGAAACCTTGAGGTCGATGCGACCGCTCGGAAGCACGGTGTAGACGAGCTCGACGCGCATGCCGAACGCGCGGACGGGAGGAGCGATACGCTGGCTCACGGTAACGACGACCGCATTGCCGTCCTGCTTCCAAGAAACCTTGCGGGTAGACGTCTGCATCACATCGATGAAGTTGTCCTTCCACAGGGAGTCATACTCCTGGGCGTGGTTATCGACGAGCGGATGCCAAAAACCAACCTGGGGACCGGAGGTCATGACGTCGCGGCCGGATGCCTTCCACTCGCTCACGGTACCGTTAACCTTGCTGAAGGTTAGCTCGCCGTTGAGGGAGCGAATGCGAATCTCCTGCTCGGTCTCCTCGACCGTAAGCTCAGGACGAGTGGGGGGCGCGATGGCCGGCGCCGGATGGTTTGCGATGGAAAACTGGCTTGCGCCCAGCTGGAACATCGGCTCGCACCAGGCGTGAGCAGCCATGGTGTAGGCGTGCACGGTCAGCAGGGTCTCGCCCACCGCGGCCTCGCGAATCACCAGCGGAAGCTGGACGGACTCGCCGGGGGCAACCGCGCCGGGCACGAGCGTCTTGCGGCAGACCACATCGCCGTCCACCAGGGTCTCGGCCGACAGGCAAACATCCTCGAGGGTGGTAAACCAACGCTTGTTGGTGACGGTCAGTTCGCCTGCCTCGGCGTCATAAGCCATGCGGACCGGGCAGATGACCTGGCCGTACTCGGTAAGGCCCGGGCTCGGCTGCTGCCAAGGGAACACCATGCCGTCGATGCAGAAGTTGCTGTTGTTGGGGTAATCGCCGTTGTCGCCGCCATACATGTCGTAGGCAACGCCGTCCTCGGTCACAGCAGCCAGGCCGTGGTCGCACCATTCCCAAATAAACTGACCTTGGATGCAATCCCAGCGATCGAAGACCTCCTGGTACTCGGACAGGCCTCCGGGACCATTACCCATGGAGTGGCCGTACTCGCAGTTGATGCGCGGCTTGGGGAACGGATGCTCGCCAAAGTCGTTCATCTGCGACACGCGGGAGTACATCGTGGAAATGACGTCGACGGTATCGGCGTTGCGATCCTCCTCGTAGTGGACCGGACGACCGTCGAGCTCGTGAGCTTTGGCGTACATCGCGCGGATGTTGCAGCCATAGCCGCTCTCGTTGCCCATCGACCACATGATGATGCACGCGTGGTTGCGCTCCTGCATCACCAGGCGCTCAACACGGTCAACGTAAGCCGGCTCCCAGGCGGGGTCGTCGGTGACCAGGGCGATATTGCCGATATTCTCGAAGCCGTGGCTCTCCATATCGGTCTCGGCGACCAGCATGATGCCGTACTCGTCGCATAGCTCGTAGAAGCGCGGGTCGTTGGCGTAGTGGGACGTGCGCACCGCGTTGATGTTGTGCTGCTTCATGAGCTCCAGGTCGCGGCGCATGCGCTCGAGGCCCACGGCGCGGCCCTTGTGATCGTCGTGATCGTGGCGGTTGACGCCATGCATCTTAAAGTAGGTGCCGTTGAGGTAGATATGATTGCCCTCGACCGTCACCTCGGCAAGGCCCTGACGATGTGGCACGTACTCGCTGACCTCGTCGCCGTCGTAGACCTCAATCGTCAGGTCATAGAGGAAGGGGTCCTCGGGGTTCCAGAAGTGGGCATCGGCAACGCTGCACTCGGCATGACCGTCGACGAACTCACCCGTAGCGACCACATTCTGGCCATCGCTGAGCGTATACACAACGCGGCTTGCGCCCTCGGCAACCGTATCGAGCGTAATCAGAGCGGCATCGCCCTCGCGGTGCGTGCGGAACCTAAAGTCGACCAGATGCGCGGCGGGACGCTGCATAAGGTACACATCGCGGAAGATACCCGATGCCCACCACATGTCCTGGTCCTCGATGTAGCTACCATCGCTGTACTGCAGAACCTTGACCGCAAACAGGTTGTCGCCCTCGACGAGCGCGTCGGTCACGTCAAACTCGGCGGACAGGCGCGAACCCTTGGTCATGCCGATAAACTTGCCGTTGACATACAGCTCGCCGTAGCTCTCGATACCGTCGAAGCGAATAATCTCGCGAGCGCCGGCAGGCACGGCAGGAAGGTTGACGATGCGCTGGTAGACGCCCGTGGGGTCGTCGGAGGGAACGAACGGCTGATCCACCGGGAACGGGAAGCCCTCGTCGGTATAGGCGAGATTGCCATAGCCGTCTACCTGCCACAGGTGCGGAACCTCCACGTGATCCCACTCGGGCTCGTACGTGCAAAGCGCCTTGTTGGAGACGGCCGCGGGGCCCTCAAAAAGGCGGAACTGCCACGAGCCGGACAGCTGGACAAATCCGCGCGACAGCTCGCGGCTGTACGTAGCGGCGAGATCGGCGGTCTCATAACCCATAAAGTACGCATGGGGTGCCAGGCGGTTCCTGTGGGTGAGCGCTTGGTTTTCCCAATCGTTAATGGCGTCCATGGTGATGCTCCTTCGTCATCGTAGTGATTCTTGTGCAACCGGTTGTCCTTATCTTACGGGCGATGCAAAAAGCTGTGCAACCGGTTGTCCGCTGAACGGTCGATTTGACCGGGTTAACGGTGCAACCGGTTGTACAACCGCGACACTTATGTCACCCTGAGTATCGAAACACAGCACAAGACATCGTTCTTAAGCTCGTAGGCAACCGCCACGCCCGCAGATATCTCCCCCCCCATACGAGGTGTATTCGATTGCGGCTTGGTTGCAAAACGACGCCGGTCACCGGATATCATGAACGCTGTTCAGACGCACTATAGTAAGCTGTATCCGCACCAGCCCGTATCAGTGACAACATCGACCGCATTTTCCAGGAGACGCCATGACCCAACCAGTTCGCACCGCACCTACGCTTGCCGAGGTTGCCGCAGCTGCCGGCGTGTCGCGCTCCACGGCATCGCGCGCTCTCAACGATTCGCCCCGCATTAGCGAGGAAACTAAAAAGCGCGTCCGCGCGGCTGCCAAGGAAGTCAATTTTGTGCCCAACGCACGCGGCCGGGCACTCGCCGTCGGACGCACGGAAATTATCGCCGTACTGGTTACCGAGCCTTTAAGCGAGCTGTTTAGCGATCCCACCTACAGTGAGTTTTTAAGCGGCATTACCGAGGAACTTTCGGAGTCGTCTTACCTACCCGTGATCTTGCAGGCATCTTCCTCGCATGAGCGCAATCGCGCACGCGAGCATTTTGAGCGTCGCTCGTTTGACGCCGTCATCGACGTCTCGCCCTACAAGGGCAGCGAGCTGCTCGAGGTGCTGTGCGAGCTGGGCGTACCCACCGTGTTGTGCGGCCAGCTCGAGGGCCACCCCTATCGCGATGTGTTCTCGACGGTCTACTCCGACGACGAAGAGGGCGGACGCTTTGC
>URMZ01000048.1 GCA_900549025.1 uncultured Collinsella sp. | reverse complement strand
ATATGTCCCGGAATCCCCACGGTGTGGCCGTCATCTGGTGAGCCTCCTCATGCTGCGTCTCATATAGAACAGAAGACCGGCATAGCTCCGCCGGTCTTCTGGGTACTTTAGCATACTAGAGTGTTTGCGGGGAGAATCATCCTTCACGGCTCACAGCGTATTCATTTGGAAACATAGGGGAAAGCGCGTCCCGCCCGCCAGCCAAAAACTGGGATGCGGTTTCCGGTTGAAGTCCTCAGCGGAAAGTGTGTCCCATTCTGAGCGCCTGTTCTGGGATGTGCTTTCCGCCAGAAGCCTCAAGCGGAAAGCACGTCCCGTTTCTCAAAAAGCGTCAAACGCCAACTCGGCGCCCTGTCCCACTTAGGCGCCAATTGCGCGTCGGTACTCCGCCATTACCTGCGCATCGGCAGCTGCGGGGTCGGCAAAATAGCGCCAGTCATAGGTCTCGGCCGAAACAACTCCGCGATAGCCGCGCGCCACCAGCCTATCCAGGTCGGCGCGCATATCGCGGTCGCCGTCACCCCAGGCAAGATGCGTCGTGCCGTCTGCCGCAACATCGACAAAATGCACGTGGGCAACACCATCGCCAAGCAGATCGAAATAATCGTCGATGGTATCCCCCGCCACCGCCATAGCGCCCAAATCCAGACACGCCTTAAGTGCCGGATGATCAACTGCCTCGATCATGCGCTTCGTGTCGGCCGCCGAGTTCACGATCATCGACTCAACCGGCTGTAGGGCCTCGAGCACCAGTCGCACGCCGCGCTCTCCCGCATGCTCGGCAATCGCACGCAGCATCGAGGCGCTGCGACCCCACGCGTCCTCGATTGGCTCGTTCAAAAATGCCCAGCCACTCGAGACCATGACCTGCTCGGCTCCAAGTTCCGCCGCGATATCCACAACGTTCTTAAAGTACGCGAGCGTGCGGGCACGTGCCTCATTCCCGCGCGCCGCGATATTCCACGGCTTGGGGTTGTTCTGTTCGGGACAAAGCCCCACAATCCGAACCCCATACCGCTGCGACAGCTCCCGCACCTGCTCGAGCGAATCGTATCCATGGCAATCGACATACAGATGCATCGCCCCGGTCCAAAGCTCGCAACACGTGTAGCCCGAGGCCGCTGCCGAAGAAAAGAATTCCTCAAGGTCAAAATAACGATGGCTGATATTCATGACGGCAAGCAGGGGGTAGCTCATAATTACTCTCCAACCTAAACGAGGCCCCGTTCCATATAGGAGCGGGGCCCAATTACATAAACGTTATTTGCTCTTAGTAGTCGAACTGGTGATAGTAGCGGCGATAGTTAAGGTTGTGCTTGGTAACCGTCTCGTAGTAAGCGGCAAGGCGATCGGTGATCAGCGAGGAGAGAATCCACGGGGAAACGATGACGCGGAACTCGTCGTCAAGGCCGGGGATCGCGAACTCGGCGGTGTCGATGATGTTGATATCGGTGTCGCCGGTCACGCCGCGGGTCAGGAAGGCGCGGACGCGCTCGTCGAGCTTGCGGTTCTCGTCCTCGCCCATGAACAGGAACACGGGGACGCCGGGCTCCACGAGCTCGAGGGTGCCGTGGAAGAAGTCGGCCGAGGTGATGTAGCGGGTGCGCTTCCACTGCATCTCCTCGAGGATGCACATCGAGAACAGGATCGTCTCGCCCCACAGGGCGCCCGAGCCGATGAACATGGTGTAGGGGGCCAGGGCGTACTTCTTGGCGAGCTCCTCGGCGCGCGGCTCGAAGCGCTTGCGGATATCGAGCATGTCCTTCCAGATGTCCTTGGTCTGCTCAATAAACTTATCGAACTGCGGGAAGCAGCCACGGCGGTTGAGCAGGCGCAGGCCGAAGCAGTCGGCGAGGTAGTAGCCCATCTCGCAGCCGCCGTTACCGTGATCGGAAGCCATCTTGACGCAGTTCTCGGCGCCGACAGCCTGGCCGATGGGGCCCTCGGGCTTGGTCATGGCGTAGACGCGAATGCCCTTTTCCTTCATCTTCTTGACGGCCTCGAGGACCTCGGGGGTGGTGCCGGACTCGGAGGCGGTGATCACGACGGACTTCTCGGTCATGCGCTTGTGGCCCATGGCGTTCCACTCGGCGGCGTGGATCAGGTAGACCTCGAGGTCGCGGTCGCCGAACTTGTTCATGAGGTACTCGAGCTGCATGAGCTCGTCCCAGGTGCCGCCGACGCCCATCAGGAACACGGCGTCGTAGCCCTCGTCGGCGACCTTGTCGGCGAGCTCGATCATCTTCTTGCCGGTCTCATAGACGTTCTTGCCGTCCTCGAGATAGCCCTCCTGGCTAAAGTGCATGATCTCGATCTTCTCGGTTTCCTTCATGGCTTTTCCTTTCTGTCCTGCACGCGAATCTATAGATCGCGTTTCTTTTCGATACCAATTATAGACATACACCCAACATGTTTTTAATACCACTTTTCAATCTGTTCCAATCCTCGGTGAACGGTCGAAATTCTCTGGTGAGTGGTATTAAATTAGAATTTGATGTATAGCTAACGCCCCCGGCGTCTCCCTTGTGTGACAAAGAACAGCGTTCCTACCAGCGCAATAATGGTCGATGCTCCAAACAGTACCGTCTGGACGCCCAAAGCCTCCGCCAAAAACGGAGCCGCCAGCAGCGGCACCACGCCGGCGCTCATCAGGCCAAAACGCACAAAGCCGGTAATGCGCCCCAGGTATTTGATGTCGGCGCGCTCCTGAATCAAGATCATCTGCAGCGGCTCCAGGAACCCCCAGGCCAGACCGTTAATCGCCTGACCGATAATCGCGACCCCCAGCATATCGGTGCCCACGTACACCATGGACCCAATGCCCACGGCCATGAGCGCGCCGAGCAGCAATCGCAGGTTGACATGGCGAGCAGAAAGCTTGGTCAGGATGAACGCGCCCACCGAGGAAGTGAGGCCCACGACCGAGGACAGCCAGCCCAGCCAGACGATATCCACGTTGAGCACATCGCGGTAGAACAACGACTCCAGCGAATCGAACGCGCCAAACGCAAAGAAACCCAAAAAGCCCGAGATAAAGATGAGACGCAGATCGTGGTCGCGAAACGTGAGTCGCGCACCCTCGGCCATACCGCCCAGAATACCGCCCTTCGGCTTCTCCCCTTTTGCGGGAGCAACACACTCGTGACAGCCCAAGGAGAGCACGGCCGCCACACCCATCATGCCCGCCATGAGCAGATAGACCGATTGCGTGGCAAAACAGCTCACGATGGCACCACCGAGCAGCGGGCCAGCGGTATAGGCGATATTGCTGTAGAACACCATGAGGCCGTTCACGCGGGTACGACCCTCGGTGGTCGACTCCAGGTATCCCGGAAACGCATGCGTGCAGGTGTTGATAAAGCCGCCCGCAAGTCCCAAGACGCACGCGGCAAACACAAGCCCGGGGACAGACAACGGCGCTAACCCCACGCCAAGCGATAGCACTGCCGTAATCACGCACGTCACAAACGACGTCCGGCGCGGTCCAAAGCGATCGATGACCGAGCCCGACACCATATTGCCCACCGACGTCATAAGATTGCGCGCGAGCGTAATGGCGGCAACCAAAAAGGCCGTGCCGGCCAGATCATACGTGGCCGCACCGATAAGCCCCAAAAAGTAGACCGCGTTGTTGGCGCACCACTGCAGGGACTCAATAAGAATCAGCCTGACCTCTGCCGGCGTCAGGCGCATTGCTTCGCGACCCTTCGCGAACATACGAACTCCTTCTATACAAAAAGGGGATGGAGAGCATAGGCCTGCTCCATCCCCTTTCCAGGTTGCAACGAAAATCTATGCAGCCGGGCCCTTACGCCAGCACGCCGAAGAACGCGCCGATGATGCCCACGACCATGGTGGCCACGATCAGCACCATGGGGTTGATCTTCTTGGACAGCAGCCAGTAGTACAGCCAGAAGGCGATCATGCCGAGCATGCCGGGCATGATGCCGTCCAGGATGTCCTGGAGGGTCTGGGCGTCCTCGCCCGAGCCGATGGCCACCGGGATGCTGGCCCAGAACATGTCCTTGCACATGGCGCCCACGACCATGACGCCCACGATTCCCACGCAGGTCATGATCTTCTGCATGAGGCCGGTCCTCTGGGCCTCGTCCAGGAAGCCCACGCCCAGCTCGTAGCCCTTGACGGCGCCCCAGATGCGCAGCGCGAAGCCGGGGACGTTGTAGATGAGCAGGAAGGCGATGGGGCCGAAGGGGTTGCCGGCCTGGCACAGGCTGATGCCCACCGCGGCGGCGACCACGCGCAGCGTCGACAGGAAGATGGAGTCGCCGATGCCGGACAGCGGGCCCATGAGGGCGGCCTTGACGTCGTTGACGCTCTCGGGCTCGATCTCGCCGCGGGCGACCTTCTCCTCCATGGCCATCGCGATGCCGCCGACGAACGGGGCGAACTGGACGGTGATGTTGAAGAACGCGCAGTGGCGGTGCAGGGCCGCGGCGTAGTCGTCGGGGCGGCCGGCGTAGATCTTCTTGAGCATGTTGGCGACCATCAGGCAGAAGGCGATGTTCATCTGCTTGTAGTAGGTCCAGGAGAACTCCATGCCCAGGGCGCCGACGTTGACGGCGCTCTTGACGAGGTCGGAGCGCGTGATCTTGTTCTCGGGACTAGAAGTCATCGTCCTCATCCCCTTCCGCGGAGAGCTGGGGCTGGGCTCCGCCCAGGCCGAGCAGGTCGAACTTGTCGATGCCGATGATGATGGCGATCAGGGCGACGCCCAGGACGGGCACGTTGGCGTAGGAGCACAGCAGGAAGCCCAGGAAGTAGAAGGGCACGAGCTGCTTGGTGAGCACCAGGCGGCCGAGCATGGCGAAGCCCATGGCAGGCAGGAAGTTGGCGGCAACGCCAAAGCCAGCAAGGACAAAGGGCGGGATGAAGTCGAGCAGGCCCTGGATGGCGTCAGCACCCAGATAGAACGACAGCGAGCACAGCAGGAACGCCATGATGATACCGGTCAAACCGATCAGGAAGTGCATCGCATAGACACCCTTAAGGTTGCCCTGGCCGGAGTAGACATCAGCGCGGTCGACCAGGATCGGCAGGGCGGCGTTAAGGATGTTCTTGATGGCAAGGCACAGCGTGGCGATGGGCATGGCAAGCGCGATGGCTGCCTCGGTGCTCTGGCCCAGCTGGATAGCGAAGGCGCAGGCGAGCACGCCGCCGATCGTCTCATCAGGCGGCACGTAGGCGCCGATGGAGATCGAGCCCATGAACAGCAGCTCCAGACTCGCACCGATCGCGAGGCCGGACTGCAGGTCCCCCAGCACCAGGCCCACGAGCGGGCACAGGACGATGGGGCGGAACGCGTAGAGCGTACCGAGCTGGCAGTCGAACTTACCAAATGCGGCGATAAGTCCGATGAGGATTGCTTGGGTAAGCATACATCCCCCTTTCCATATAGGACACTACGAAGAGCTCAGACTCTTCGAAATTGAACGCCTAGAGCACGCTGGCGCAGTCGACCTTGGGGTCATCGGCCAGGGGTCGAATCTCGACCTCAACGCCACGATCCAGCATCTCGCGCACATCGGCTTCCTCGGCCGCGGTCAGGAAGATCTGACGAGAGACCTGACGAGCGTCGGGACGCTTCTCGTCCTTGGGCTTGGTGTTGCCCAGGTTGACCGACTTGATCTGCGGGCAGCCCTCAACAAGCTGCTTTGCCTCAGCGATAGTGGCGACGCAGATGATCATCTTGTACTTGTCGGTCACGCCCGAGTTGATAGCTTCGATTGCATGCTCCATATCTTTGATGACGAGCTTGCAGCCGGCAGGCTTGCCCATCTTGAGCGTCGTCTTCCACACCGGGTCGTTAGCGACCTTATCGCCCACGCAGAAGATGCAGTTGGAGCCAAGGCCCTGAACCCAGGAAACTGCGACCTGGCCATGAAGCAGGCGATGGTCAACGCGAAGTAGCTGAATCATAATGTGACCCCCCAAAGGTCTTGTGCCGTCATACGGCGTGTCAGTAGGTGCTGCGGATTAGAACTCTTCCTCCTCCTCGTCATCGACCAAAAGATCGTTGACAAACTTCACGCGCGTATCGTCCGCAGCGACGATGGCGCGAATCGTCTCCTCAACCGGCGCCGACTCGTCAGAGAACAGCAGCTGGATGAGCAGAGGAAGGTTCATGTTGGTAACGAGGTACGTGCGGGGACGCGTCTGGACGATCTTGGTGAACTCGTTGTTAACGCTACCGCCAAAGAGGTCGGTGCAGACAACGACATCATCGTCGGCAGACATGCCTGCCAGCAGTTTTTGGGCCTCCTCGGCCACGTCCATGCGGCCATCGACGAACATCGAAAGATCGTGGACGTTGTCGCGAGCGCCCGAGAGCAGCTCGACGCTCTCCTTGATGCCGGTGGCGAAGTGCGCATGGCTGGCGATGATGTACTGTCTCATTCTGTGTTCCTCTCAATAGCCCGGCACGTTCCCGCACCCGTTTTCTTTAGTAGTCGAACTGGTGATAGTAGCGACGATACTTGAGGTTGTGCTTGGTGACCGTCTCGTAGTAGCGAGCCAGGCGGTCGGTCACGAGCACCGTCAGAATCCACGGGGAGACGATGACGCGGAACTCGTCGTCAAGGCCGGGGATCGCGAACTCGGCGGTGTCGA
>URMZ01000047.1 GCA_900549025.1 uncultured Collinsella sp. | reverse complement strand
GGGCGCCGCTGACCGGTGGACGGCACCGAGCCGTACGCTTGAACTGAGAAGGGGGAGGCCTCGCGGCCTCCCCCTTTTTTGCGTTTACGGGCTTTTGTCTCACATAGTAGCTGTGTTTTATAACCCTCGTTTGTCGCATCTTCTGTGAACGGGCTACAATAACTTAGTCTGTGCGATATGGAGGTGAACATGGCTGAAGCTGGTATCGGCGTTGATATCGTCGAGATTTCCCGTATGAAATCAATTCTTGAAAAGACGCCGTCGTTTGCTCGGCGTGTGTTTACCGAAGAAGAGCGTGCGTATTGCGATGCATCATCGCGTCCCGCTGCTCACTATGCGAGCCGCTTTGCTTCGCGCGAGGCGGTGCTTAAAGCTCTCGGCACGGGTTTTAGTCAAGGCGTGGGTCGCAAGGATGTTTCGGTAACGCGTGATAAACTCGGCAAACCGAAGGCGCTGCTTTCGGGCCGTGCACTCGAGATCGCTCATGAGCTGGGTGTTGTTGAGGTCGCTCTTTCCATTACGCTTACAGGAGACTTAGCCGTTGCGAATGCCATCGCGATTACCGAAGATGCTCGGCCTAAGCCAAAAGATGAAAAGGTGAGCACTAAGAAACGCGTTGCGCAGACATTTAAAGAGGCTCGCTCTGTTTTAGATGAGCTTGAGCAGCTGCAGAATTCAGCATTGACGGAGCACCTGGGCGATGCTTCGCAAGATACGCTAGGAGCATAGATGAAACCGGTTTTGAGTACCGAAGAAGTCGTTCGTCTCGAGGATATCATCGAACGCGAAGGGACTTCGAAGGCCGAGCTTATGGAGCTAGCGGGTGAGTTTGCCGCCAACGAGGTCTTGAAGCTCAATCCCGATCGGGTTCTCTTTCTGGTCGGTTTTGGTAATAATGGCGGCGACGGTTGGGTTGCCGCCGATATCCTGAGCCATAAGGGTGTGGACGTGGATATCGTTTCTCCGGTTGAACCGGATGAGATTCCTGCTGCTCTGGCACGTCATGTTGCTCGTCGTACTGCCGGCCGCGATGTGCACGTTTGCGTCGGCCCTTCGCGTGACGAACTCGAGGTTTTGATCGATAAGGCCGATGTTGTTGTCGATGCCATTTTTGGTACCGGTTTTCACGGGAATCTGCGTGCGCCGTTCTCCATCTGGATTCCTACGGTCAATGAATGCGCCGATTGTGTCGTATCCATTGATGTCCCCTCGGGCCTGAATGCCGAGACGGGCGTTGTTGATGACGACTGCATTCGTGCCGAACATACGGTGACGATGATTGCGCCCAAGATTGGTTTGTATAGCGCCGATGGCCCTGAGTATGCTGGCGATTTGATCTGCGGCAATCTTTACGACCGTCTTGACGAGGTCATCGATGATGTCGACCACGCCGCCGAGATTGTCGAGCCCGGTGACTTAGTTGATTTCTTTGCTCCACTTCCCACGAATATCGATAAGTATTCCCGTGGCTCTGTGCTTATTGTCGCCGGATCTGCGCAATATCCTGGTGCTGCCATTATGGCGGCCAAGTCTGCAGCTCGCGCGGGTGCTGGTTACGTGGCAGTCGCGGCTCCTGACGCCTGCGCTAATCTTATTCGCATGGCACTTCCTTCGATTCCCGTCTTTGCTATTCCGTCTGATTCCCGCGGCTCCTTTGGCGCCGCTGCGCGCATGACGGTGTGCGAGATTGCAAAGAAGTACAGCTGCGTACTGTGCGGTCCCGGTATGACGACGTCTGCCGGCGCTATGCAGGTGGTTTCGGGCTTGCTCGAGCTTGATGTACCGCTTATTTTGGATGCCGATGCACTCAACTGCCTTGCTAAGATTGCCATTGACGGTATTGATAGTAACCCCGAGATGTATCGTCGCGAGCAGCCGTTGGTTATGACGCCGCACTATCGTGAGCTTTCGCGTCTGGTTGCCGGTGACGAGGTGAACGACCTTGGTACCGCGATTGCAGCCGCGCAGAAGGTTGTCTGGGCTGCAGGCTCCGACAATCTGGTGGTCATTGCCAAGGGGCCGACGACGGCTATCTGTGGCGTTGAGCGTGTGCTGCTGCCACTTTCGGGTCCGGCTTCTCTGGCAACTGCCGGTTCGGGTGATGTTCTCGCGGGTATTTTGGCCGGCACGCTTGCCACCATGCGCGACGAGATGGATCGTTGGGAGTTGCTGTATTCGTACGCCGTCGCACTTCACAGCTACGCCGGTTTTGCCGCGGCGACGGAGTATGGTGAGAAGAGCGTTATCGCGACCGATCTTATCGACTTGATTGGTCCTGCCATGGAGCTGGCAGCAAAGGATGCGCTCGAAGATCTGGGAATCATGGACGAAGGGTCGGATGACTAATCATGAATAAAGCCGATTTGACGCGCTGGTCCTGGGTCGAGATCGACCGCGGGGCGCTCCGTCGCAACACGAGGGCCTATAAGAACTTGTTGAATCCACGTCAGCGCCTGTGCTGCGTGGTCAAGGCCGATGCTTATGGTCATGGAGCTGTTGAGTGCGCCAAGATCATGTATTCGGCCGGTGCCGACATGTTTGCCGTGGCGACGGTTAACGAGGGCGTTGAGCTCCGACAGGGCGGGATTACGAAACCCATCCTCATCCTAAGCGAGCCGCCTATCGAGGCCATTCCGACGTTGCTCGAGTTTGATATCATGCCCTCGGTCTATACGTCTGACTTTGCTCTTGCGTATGGCGAATGTGCCGTCGCGGCGGGCAAGGTGGGCAAGTATCATCTCGCCATCGAGACAGGTATGAATCGTATCGGCGTACACTACACACAGGTGCTCGACTTTGTCCGCGGTATTAATTTCCATCGCGGTATTCAGTGCGACGGCGTATTTACGCACTTCGCCACGGCCGATGAACCTTCGGGCTGGGACTACAAGCTGCAGTGTCAGCGCTTTACCGAGGCCGTTCAAGCCATTAAGGATGCGGGTTTTGAGTGCGGTATCGTGCACTGCGCCAACACGCCGTCCTCGATGCTCGACCCCTCGATGCATTTTGATATGATTCGCGCCGGCGTTGGCTTGTATGGCATGCAGCCGTGCGAGCTGAGTGGCCGCGTGATGCAGCTTGATCCCGTTATGAGCGTCCATGCGCGCGTGACGCGCGTGGCACACCCTGCGATGGGTGAGGGCGTGGGCTACGGTTTTACCTACCGCGTACCGCGCACGCGCGTTCAGATCTGCACGCTGCCGATCGGTTATGCCGACGGCCTATCGCGTACGCTTTCCAATCGTATGGATGTGCTGTATCGCGGCGAGCGCGTGCATCAGGTTGGCAATATCTGCATGGACCAGTTTATGGTCGCCATTCAGTCCAACCCGGCACACGAGATTCCCGAGGCCGAGTATGGTGACGAGATGATTATTGTCGGCCGCGATGGCGATGCCGAGATCACTATGGACGAGATGGCCCGACTGCGCGGAACGATTAACTACGAGGTCGCCTGCGGCTTTGGCATGCGCCTCGACAAGGTCTACGTGTAGGAGTCGCCATGGGCGTCATGCACATCCCCGGCCATACCCATCAGGCACCACGTGAGGTCGCACTCGAGGAAATTGAGGCCGTTCTGGGCGATTGTCACCTCTGCCAGCTCTACCAGTCGCGTCACAATATCGTGTTTGGCGTGGGAAACCCCCGCGCTCGTGTGATGTTTATTGGCGAGGCGCCGGGCCGCAATGAGGATTTGCAGGGCGAGCCCTTTGTGGGGGCGGCAGGCGAGGACCTCAACGGCATTTTGTCGCTGGCGGGGCTCAAACGCGAAGACGTCTACATTGCCAACGTGCTTAAGTGCCGCCCGCCGGGAAACCGCAATCCACGTCCCGAGGAAGTGCTGGCTTGCTCGCCGTTTTTGCGTGAGCAGATTCGAAGCATCTGGCCCGATATTATCGTGACGCTCGGCAACCCCGCGACGCACTTTGTGCTTAAGACCGAGATTGGCATTACTAAGCTGCGCGGCAGGTTCCACCAGATGGGGCATTTTGTAGTAATGCCCACTTTCCATCCGGCAGCAGCGCTACGCAATCCGGCGTGGCAGGAGCTGCTGGAGGAAGACTTTAAGATGCTGGGCGATTATCTGGAGCGACATCCCGCACCAGAGGACGCCTCGGAATAATAAGGAGCATATATGTCCCTGGAGCGCCTGGGGGTAGGTACTTACAAAACGACTTGCGCTGCCGATACGGAGTACTTTGGCGAGCTAATTGCACCGTGCCTTGAGGACGGCGATGTGCTCATCCTGACCGGTGGCCTGGGAGTGGGCAAAACTCACTTTACCAAGGGCGTCTCGCGCGGGCTGGGCGATGGGCATATGGTTACGAGCCCTACGTTTGCGCTCATGGCCGTTCACGATCAAGGCCGTATTCCGCTGTTTCACTTTGATCTATACCGCCTGGAGCATGCCTACGAGCTCGAGGATACGGGCATTTTCGATGTGCTGGGCTATGAGGGTGCTTGCCTGCTGGAATGGGGCGAACAATTCCAAGACGAGCTGACGGATGAGTATCTTTCGGTGACGCTCAAGCGTGATGAGGGCGACAGCGATGTGCGAACGATAACGCTCGAGGCGCACGGTGACCGCGCAATGGAGCTTTCCCATTTGATTGATAAGGCTGTACAAGATGAGCTTGCATAACGACAACGCGCTGGTGGTGGCGCTCGATACTTCGACCGACATGCTTGCCTGCGCGGCAAGCTGGATTGATGGGCAGACGGGCGAGACGAAGCTCGTGAGTGGCGACCACATGTGTCGCCGTCACGCCAACGTTGAGCTCGTGAATACCGTTGATGGCGTGCTGGCTCAAGCCGGTCTGGATCGCAGCGATGTTGGTTACTACGTGGTCGGCCGCGGCCCGGGGTCGTTTACGGGTGTGCGCATCGGCATCTCCACTGCCAAGGGCCTCGCGCGCGGTGCCAATGTTCCGCTGCTGGGCGTGTCGACGCTCGACGCTTGCGCTTGGACGGCGTGGAAGGCTGGCGTGCGCGGCAAGCTTGGTGTCTTGGCCGATGCTATGCGCGGTGAGGTATATCCGGCGCTGTATATGCTGGTCGATGAGGGTCCCGAGCGTCAATTTGAGCGCGAACACGTGGTCAAGGCCGCCGTGGCGCTCGATGAGTGGCGCCAAGCAGCGGACTGGGACCAGGTTCAGCTGACCGGTGACGGTCTCGTGCGCTATGGCAAGCTGCTAGGTGAGGACGAGACCGCCCGCTGCGTGGAGCGCGACCTGTGGTGGCCTTCGGGCGAGGGCTTGCTGCTCGCGCACGCTGCGGGTGACGGCGATCCGGCTCGCGTCCTGCCGATCTACACGCGCCTTTCGGACGCCGAGGAAAACGAGCGCAAGCGCCTGGGCCTTGCCGAGAGCGCGCAGAGTGAGGTGACAGGTGTTGCCGACGAGCTCGCTGGGCGTCATCTGCAATTCCGCCCCATGGGCGCGGCGGATGCCGAGGGCGCGAGCGCACTGGAGACCGCCTGCTTTGAAGGCGCCGGACACGAGGCGTGGACGCCGGGCATGTTCTTGTCCGAGCTGGGCGAGGACGTTGCCGCTCCGCGTAGCTGGTGGGTGGCGCACGACGACGGCAAGCTGCTGGGCCTTGCCGGCGGTATGGTCGTGGACGGTGATGTGCAGATTCTGGATGTCGCCGTCGACCCGGCACATCGCCGCGAGGGCATTGCCCGCAAGCTGCTGTCGCACGTGAGCTATGATGCCCAGATGCTCGGCTGCACCACGGCTTCGCTCGAGGTCGAGGACGGTAACGAGGGGGCGATCGCGCTTTATAACGCTCTGGGCTTTACCGAGGCTGGCCGTCGCCGCGGCTACTACGGTGTCGGCAAGGATGCCATCGTCATGACGGCGCCGCTGCCCCTGGTGCTTCCGGTCGACAATGCTTCGCCCGAGCCGACGGCGGCAGAGCAGCGCGTATGGCCGCTGCCTGCGCCTGGGCGCTCCGAGGGGGAGCGTGCCGAAATTGAGCGCCGCCGCCTAGTGCTCGCTATCGAGAGTTCCTGCGACGAGACGGCCGTGGCGATTATCGATGCGGATGGCAATATGCTGGCCAACCAGGTGTCGACACAGATTGATTTTCATGCCCGCTTTGGCGGCGTGGTGCCCGAGATCGCCTCGCGCAAACACGTTGAGGTGATTGTGAGTGTCGTGGATGCGGCGCTCGAGGATGCCGCAGCATCGCTTGGTCTTGAGGGTGGAGCCATTGCCCCCAGCGAGCTTGCCGCCGTGGGCGTGACACAGGGTCCGGGCCTGGTGGGCGCCCTCGTGGTGGGCGTTGCCTTTGCCAAAGGCTTTGCCTACGCTGCCGGTAAGCCGCTCGTATGCGTCAACCATCTGGAGGGGCACCTGTTTGCCAACCTGCTGGCGCAACCCGACCTCAAACCGCCGTTTATCTTCACGCTTGTCTCGGGTGGGCACACCATGCTCGTGCACGTGAAGGCGTGGGGCGACTACGAGGTGCTCGGTGAGACGCTCGACGACGCCGTGGGCGAGGCCTTCGACAAGGTGGCCAAGGCGTTGGGCCTGGGCTATCCCGGTGGCCCCATCATTTCCAAGCTGGCCGAGACAGGCAATCCCCGCGCGATTGATTTCCCCCGTGCGCTCAACAGCAGGGGAGACTATCGTTTCTCGCTTTCGGGCCTTAAAACGGCTGTGACGCTCTACATCGAGCAGGAGACCAAGGCCGGGCGCACGATTCACCTGCCCGATCTGGCAGCTTCGTTTGAGGCAGCTGTCTTTGACGTGCAGTACAAGAAGGCCAAAAACGCATTGCACGCTACCGGATGCAAGGAATACTGCATCGGTGGCGGCGTCTCGGCCAACCCGCATCTGCGCGAGATGATGATCAAGAAGCTTGGACGTCAGGGGATTCGCGTAACGGTGCCGCCCTTGTCTGCCTGTACCGATAACGCAGCCATGATCGGATGCGCAGCATATTACAAATACAAAGCGGGCGGAATCAGC
>URMZ01000046.1 GCA_900549025.1 uncultured Collinsella sp. | reverse complement strand
GCAAAAGGCCTCGGCTCGCACCAAACGAGCCGAGGCCTTTACTGTTTTCCCAGATAATACCTGTCAAAATAAACCTGTCCCTTTTTGGCAGGTCGAGGGCTACAGGCGGTAGGGGACGCCGCTGCGAATGATGGACTCGCGCACCAGGACATCCATCGCATCGAGGGTGATCTCGGGCATCTCGCGATACTTCTGCAACACCGAAAGCTCCGTGCAGGCCAGGATGACGCGGTCGCAGCCGCTACGGGCGAACTCCCACATCACGCGGTCGAACTTATCCATATCGGGCTCACGTCCGGCCTTCACATCATCGTAGATAAGCGACATCACATCGTTCTGACGTTTCTCGCTGGGATAGACGACCTCAACACCCGCAGCCTTACATTCGCGGCCGTAGACGCCCGCGCCCACGGTGCCATCGGTTCCCATAATGCCAATCTTGTGCACCGGCTCGGCCGGCATACTCAGGTTGGGATCGAACTCGCACTCCCCCATCACCGCACCCGCAAGGGCATAACGAACCGACTCACGCGGCATGTGGATAATCGGCACCTTCGTAAACGACTGGATCTGGTCGTAGAAGTAGTGCGACGTGTTGCAGGGAATGGCAATGTGCGCACAGCCCAGCGACTCAAGTGCCTGGGCACACTCTTTCATGGTCGCCAGCAGCTTGGCATGCTCGCCGGTCTTAATGGCCAACGTGCGGTCGGGCATGGTCGACTTGGAGAGCACCACCATGTCGATATGTTCCTGATCGCAGGCAGCAGCCGTATGACGCACTACCTGGTCGTAGTAATACGACGTGGCCTCGGCGCCCATGCCGCCGATAACTCCCAGCTTTTCCATCGCCGCCTCCTTGGTGACGCCTGCGCAATTGCGCGTATCATACCCGCGCCCGCCCGATGCAAACCGGACGGGCGCCGCACTCATCTACTTGTAATACGTCTTGAACAGCTTAAAGTGGCGCAGCTTGGTGTGCCACATGCGCAGCCAGCGGTTAAAGACAAAGTCGCCCTTCATAAACGAAGGGTCGGCGCCCTTGCCTTCCTTGTCCAGGCGATGCACCTTAGCGCGCAGCTCGGGATCCTTGACGTACTTGTCGACGACGCCCATGGGGACGACCATCCACAGGGCCTCGTCCTGAGCCGTCACAAACTCCGGCTCAAACGGACGGTTGAACACATACTCGTCCACCACATACTTGGCAACGTTAAAGCCGCTGTTGGTAACGTAGTAGTTGCTGCGGCCCTGGCGCGTGTTGAAATCGAAGAACTTAAACGAGCCGTCGCGCTCGTCGTACTTAACGTCAAAGTTGGAATAGCCCACAAAGTGAAGGTCCTCGAGCAACTTGCGCACGCCGCCCATGAGCTCGTCGTTGGGCTCGGTAATGATACAGGCATGGTTGCCGACACCGTGGGGCTGATGCTCCTCGAGCAGCACATGGCCCAGGCACATCATGCGGACCTTACCGTTGCGGTCGGAATAGCTGGTGAGCACGCGCATGTACTCGTCGTTGCCGGGCACGCGATCCTGCAAGATCAGGTCGTCGGTGTAGCCGCTGGCATACGAGTCGCGAATGACCTGTTCCAGCTCGGCGCGGTCGGCAATCTCATAGGCCTTCTTCTGGCCCTCGAACTCATGCTGCCACCACATGATGCCGTCAGAAGGCTTCAGAATCATCGGGTAAGGAAAATCGATCTGGTCGAGCACTTCGGCAGGCGCCTCACCCTGGGCATTGAGCATCGCCTTGGTAAAGGTAAACGTGTGCGGATAGGGCACGCCATGCTTCTCGCACAGCTCGTAGAAGATCTCCTTCTTCTGACACTGTTCAAGCATGCTATAGGGAGCGTAAGGCGCGACGATGTTATCCGCCAACTCATGGGCATCCTTGGCCTGAGCCACGAGGGCAACATAGTTATCGCCACAGCCCACAAGGACAATCGTCTTGTCGGCATGCGCTTGGGCAATGCCGTTGACGGTTTTGAGCATCACGGGCATGGTATCGATATCCACGTTGGGCGTGTAGTCGATAATCTGGCTGCGGTACGCAGGGCCCGTCTGGTACTTGCCAAAGACCAGACTCTTGACCTGGTACTCCTCGTAGAAGGCGCGCGCCACCGAGTAGGCGTTGATGTCGCCACCGAGCAGCACGGGGATGAACTCGCGCTCTGTAAACTGCAATGCCATGGAAACTTCCTATCATGAACTGCCCACACAACGGGCGGTCTTTGCGCAACTGATTTATTCTAGCGTGCCAAGCCGCCGGCGCCCAAAGCTCCACCGTATCTATGGCAATCGACGTAATCGTCCAGCACGAAGGCCAGCACGAAGACGGCGCTCACCGTTGTATGACAATGGGCAATGAACCTACCATTGTTGTAGGATTCAGTGTATTGACATCCTCGAGCGAAAGGCGCGCACGTGCCCCAAGACCATCCGACCGATAATCCCATCCTCAATGCCGCGAAGCACGAGCTGGCGGAACGCGCACAAACGGCAGCTCCCCTACGCACCGCAAACGATGCTTACAACGGGCCCGCCCGCATCGTCTCAATCAACACGTCGAAGCACAAAGGCACGCGTAAGTCACCCGTCGCCGACGGGCACGACACCGTTATAGAGCAATTTGGCCTCGCCTCCGACGCACACGCCGGGCATTGGCACCGCCAGGTTTCCTTTTTAGCTGCAGAGTCTATCCAGACGGCGCAGGCGCGCGGGCTCGATGTGCACGAGGGCGACTTTGGCGAGAACTTCACAACCCGGGGCATCAACCTGCTCTCGCTCCCCTTGGGCACACAGCTCAAGCTTGGTAGCGAGGTGCTTGTCGAAATCAGCCAAATCGGCAAGGTCTGCCACACACGCTGTGCCATCTACTATCTCGCCGGCGACTGCATCTTTCCCCACGAGGGCGTTTTTGGCGTGGTACTAAAGGGCGGAGAGGTCTACGCCGGCGACGATATCCAGGTAATCAAACTCGGCGACGGCACCTGTTCGTTCACCCCCGCCGAGGCCCTCGAAGAGATTGAGCAGGCTCGCCAGAAGGGCACGCTGTAGTTATAAAACCCCACGTTGAGATGGCTTTTACAGCCCAAAACTCCTCTCAAACAGAGCTCTGTAACGTTAAAGTTGAACTCTATGGTTTCTCAACAATTCATCATAACTGCAGGTCAAAGCCAAAGCCTCAAGTTCAACTTGACCCTTTGGAACCTTTAAGGTTCAAGTTGAGGTCAAAAGCAGTAGTAGAATACCGTTCGAACCATAACCTACGATTGATTGCAGAGGGACTGGATGCAGCATTCGAATCATCGCACCGCAGCGCTCATTGCGTCGAAGCCGGCTCGTATCATCACGAGCGCCGTGCTCGCCGTTGCGCTGACGGCCACGCCGATGCTCTCCCCCGTTGCGGCGTATGCCGCCTCGCAGGCAACGCAGGACCAGCTTTCCGCAGCCCAGCAGAAGATCGAAGCCGCCACGAGCGCCTACAACGACGCCCGCACCAAACTCGATGACCTGCAAAAGCAGATTGACTCCAATGAGGCAAGCATCGAGGAAATCGAGGCCAAGCTTCCCGAGCAGCAGGCCAAGGCAAGCTCCGCCATGCGCGATCTGTACAAGTATCAGAAGGGCACCAATCCCATCGTGAGCTTCCTGGTCAACTCACAGAGCCTGGGTGAGTTCATCACGACCTGCAAATACACCAACCAGATCACGAGCTCGAGCGTCGACGAGATCGAACAGCTCAATAACATGCAAACCGAACTCGAGCAGAACAAGGCTGAGCTCCAGCAGGCCAAGTCTCAGCTTGAGGCAGAGCAGAAAAACGCCGAGGATGCGCTGGCGCAGGCCCAGCAGCTCCGCAGCGAGGCACAGGCAAAAGCCGAGCAGGAAAATGCCGCCGAGCTTGCCAAGCTTGAGGCCGATAAGGCCGCTGCCGCCGAGAAGCTCTCGGGCGAGGGCGTAAGCGGCAGCAATTCCAGCAGCCAGGCCACCAACACCAACACCACCATCGACACCACGGTGAACAACGCCAATACCGGTAGCTCCGATTACGATTCGTTCATTAATGAGTGGACGAGCCGCATCGACAATTATCTCGCCGGCTCCCCCATGGCAGGCCAGGGGTATAACTTTGCCGTCGCCGCTTGGAATACCGGTGTCGACCCCCGTTGGTCCCCCGCCATCGCCTGCATCGAGAGCACCAAGGGTGCTTATTGCGCCAATTCTTACAACGCCTGGGGCTGGAGTGCACGTGGCGGCGGTTGGCGCAGCTTTGGCAGCTGGAGCGAGGGCATCTCCGCTCACGTTGCCTATCTGGGCGCCAACTACGGCTCCACCCTTACCCCGGCAGCGGCCAAAAAGTACTGCCCGCCCACGTGGCAGGACTGGTACAACAAAGTCGCCGCCCAGATGAACCGCATCTAAGTGCAACTGCAAAGGGCCCCAATGGGGCCCTTTTTCTTTTAGGTAGCGGAGGTATCGACGACGCCGGTCGCATTGGCAACCGCGACTATGACGATCATGCATAGGAGCAGCACACCCAATGCCTTGAGCCAGAGTTTCGCGAGTTTCTTGCCGCGATAGCTGTCGAGCAATGCGAATCGCCGACGAAGACGGCGCTTATCGAGCAGCGCAAAATGCATAAGCACCATAAGGCCATCGACAAAGAAAAAATACTCGATTATGAGAAGCCACGTCGGGTAGCTTTGGTTTGCTCCGGTGGGGTGAAAGACGGCAAAGTGACTTCCGGCAAAGAACACAAGCAGCGAGAAGAAGACGAGCGTATTCCAAATGCGCCCCAGAGACTCCGGAACGCGAAAGAGCAGACCGCATGCAGTGGAGGCGGCAGGCCTAGGAAGCCCTGTGGGGTTCTGGAGCCCTTGGGGCGTCAACACCGTCTCCGAGGCCGGAGTACGGACAAGCACAGGCGCAGGAGGCCGCACGGGGCGACTTAGATCGTATGCCGCGCGCGTCGCCCGTCCCAACGCTTCCGCGCTCGCAAAACGCTTGGCCGGGTCGAGCGCCATCGACATGCAGACGGCATCGGTAAGTGGAGTGGGAATGCCGCATGCCTCACATTGCTCGCGCATGTCGAGCCCTGGTTTAGGGTCGACTCCCGTCAAGCAAAAGAACAACAGGGCCCCAAGTGCGTAGACATCGCTGCGCACACTCGTCTGCCCAAACCCATACTGCTCGGGCGGCGCATAGGGTCGCGTGCCAAACTTGACGGTGTCGGCATCGGCGCCATCGCGCCATACGCGCGCGATCCCCAAGTCGATAATCACCAGCGATGAAAATGTCAGGCCGTCATCAGGCGTATAGTTGGCACCTGTCACGATGATATTCGACGGCTTGAGGTCGCGATGGATCACCGGCGCCGACGTCTCCCCCACCATTGCAAAACCGGCATGGAGCTCGCCCACGGCATCGCATAGGGCAGGATACAATTCACGCGCATAATCGGGGGTGGCTCCCAGACGGTCCACCAGCGCCCCGAGCGTCTCCCCTTCGATGTATTCCATAACCACGTTGAGATCGTCGCCCACACGACGACAATCGACGATTCTGGGCAGGTGCTCAAAACGCCTGCCCGCCCGTTGAGCGGCAAACAGACGCTCGTATGCCCCGCCGATTTGAGCCGAAGCATCGATGCGTTTACGGACAAAGGGGCCGAGCGAACCACCGCCGGTCCCTTCAAAGTACACGAGCTCGGTTGTTTCAACGGATGAGCGCTTAAGTACACGCTCCACGCGATAGCTGTCGTCGCAATCGAGCGACGCCAGGTGCTCGGCAAGCGCTGCGGTCAGCTCGTCATCGGAATATGTTGGGGTCTGAGTATCCATAGCCTCCATCATAGCGCAGGGCGCAGACACCCCATGGCATCCGCGCCCCGTTCGTTTGCATCGTTGTTCGGCAGCTCCGCCGGCTCAGATATCAGCCGCTAACTCACCGTCTCCTCGCCAAAGCGATACAGCTCCTCGTTGACCTTTTGGAGGCTGCACCCGCGATCGATGCAAAAGATGATAATCGCATCGCGGCGGTCCTTGCAGTTAAGGACGCTTACCCCGGCAGCCGTCAGCGCACGGTTAGTCTCTTTGAGCGTCAGCGCCATCGCAAAGGCAATCTGCAGCACCTTATTGCGGCTCGGATGCCGCGCACCGGTAAAGATCTGATAGCCAAAGGTCTCATTGAGATCGGCCATACGAACCACGCGCGAGCGCTCCAAGCCCTTTTCCTGCAGTAGCTGCTTCAGGTAGTTCGAAAGCGACGGGGCGGCAAAGTCGTGTTCTTTGATATAGCCATCGATGTTTGGCGCGTCGAGAAGCTCATTGAGTAACTCGTCAGTCAGCTTTTTATCGGGCATACGACTTCACCTCCCCCAGTGCATGCAACATGCTAGAAACCTCTTACGTCCGAACGCTCCCAGCTAGCAACCTGGTCGGGAGACACCGTACCCAGCGCCTCGAACTTCCAGGAGCCGCCCGCCTTCAGATGATTGGTGTTTGCAAGAGCCGTTCCAACCTGGTTGCCATCGGCATCATACAGAACATATTCAATCTGAATGTAGCTCTTTTCCTTGTCCGTGTTATTGGTCAGGGTGCCCGTGATCTTATAGGTAAACTGATTGGAAGTGTCTTCAGCCTCGTCAGCAATGGTATACGGTTCTTGCGGTTCTTTTTGCTCCTCAGCCTGCCGTGTCGTCTCGGCAGGTTTTGCCGAATCGCTCGCAGACGAATCGGTTGAATTGCCGCCCATAGAGCCCACGGCACCGACAATAACCAGCACCACGATGATGCCTAGGACAATCTTGCCGATTGGCTTCTTTCCCTCTTTTGTCATTATTCATCCTTCCTACGATCCGGCTACCGTGCCGGTACACAGCACATCGTAGGAAGGATTGAACTTGAATTCATTAGCTGAGAGCTAAGGCTGCGGTAAACGACCAATGCAGTTATCCAAACGCCGAGCAAACGCACTGCGCGCGACCGTCTGCTGGCAGTGCATCAACCCACCGTGACGGATTCCCCGGTAAAGGT
>URMZ01000045.1 GCA_900549025.1 uncultured Collinsella sp. | reverse complement strand
GAGAACCCGTGTCCAGTCCGTTTACCAGCTTTTTAGCCCAGCACTTTGACCAGATCAACGACTGTCTGGCCACATTCTTTGACGGACAGGCGACCTCTGCCGATATCGAGCGCTACCTGTATACCCCGCTTTCGGCATTTACCGCCAATGCCGGCAAGCGCCACCGCCCGCTTATCTGCATGCTCGCCGCCACCGCAGTGGGCGGCAGCTTTGAGAGCGCCCGCAGCGCCGCGGCGGCCATCGAGCATTTCCAGTCGGGTGCGCTGATTCACGACGACATCGCCGATAACGGACAGCTGCGCCGTGGCAAGCCCTGTATGCACCTCACCGAGGGCACGGGACTTGCCATCAACTGCGGCGACCTGGCACTTACCATGGTCACCAAGACGGTTCTCGACGATCCCACGCTTGAGGCAGACGTAAAGCTGCGCGTGCTTCACGAGCTTACCGAGATGATCGTCCGCACCATCGAGGGTCAGGCGCTCGACTTGGGCTGGGTCCGTGACGGGCGCTTTGACATCTCGGTCGACGATTACCTGGACATGGCAACGCACAAGACCGCGTATTACAGCGGAGCCACGCCGCTTGCCGCCGGGGCCATCATTGGCGGAGGCAGCGAACAGCAGGTCGAGGCACTGCGCGCCTTTGGCCTGCACACCGGCCTTGCCTTCCAGATCCAAGATGATCTGCTCAACTTGATCGGTACCAAGGAGGCCGCCAACAAGGATTTCCGTACCGACATCACCGAGGGCAAGCGCACGCTTGTCGCCGTACACGCCCTGTCTGATGAGCGCTATCACGATGAGATTGAAGCGATCCTCTCCTCGGGCACCGAGGACCCCGCGCAGCTCGCGCGCGCCGTGGAAATCTTCCAGGAAACCGGCTCTATCGATTACGCCCACGCCTACGCGCTGGACCTAACCGCCAAAGCCAAGGCCGCCATCGAGGACGTTTCGCTCGACCCGCATGCACGCGAACTGTTCCTCTCCATGGCAGATTTCTTTGTGGAGCGTCTTAACTAACGGGGGTTATAAAACCTGTCAGCAGCGTATTTAGGCACAACTTGCTACACTGTTGAGTGCATGTTTATGCATCCCTTTGCGTTGTCTATCCGACAGACGCTCAAATAGTACGAATGGTACGCCGAAAGGGGTTCGTTCATGGAACCTATTACAACGGGCATGCAAGGAGCAGCCGTCGAAGACGTGCAGTCTCGTCTCCTGCAGCTCGGCTACACGATTGATGCCGCCGAAGTCACCGACAAGTACTTTGGAGCCACCACTGAGCAGGCCGTCAGCACCTTCAGGCTCGACAGCGGCCTTGCTGCCGGTCATGCCGTCGATATCCCCTGCTGGAGCGCCCTTGTAGACGCTTCGTATAAGCTGGGCGACCGCACTCTCTATCTGCGCATGCCCAATTTCCATGGCGCCGATGTGCAGGCCCTGCAGCGCGCTCTCAACGTTTTGGGCTTTGCCTGTGGCGAAGACGACGGCTACTTTGGTCCGCATACCGAGGCCGCCCTGCAGCAGTTCCAGGAAAATGTCGGCCTGTTTGCCGACGGCATGGCCTTCCAGGACACCTACGCCTACATCAACCGCCTGCACCATGTGTGGGAGGGCAAGCCCTCGGTCACCGAAGCCGAGTCCCGTATCGGTTTTGCTCGCGCCGCCAACGTGCTCGAGCGCTTCCAGATTGCCGTTATCGGCGAGGACCCCATCGCACGCAGCGTTGCGTCGCGCATGTGGAATATCGCCACGGCAACGACCGACAACAGCGGCATGATGCTCTGCGACTCCGAGGTCCCAACCGACGTTGACCTAGTGCTCGAGATCGCAAGCGACGAGCTGCCCGCAGATGCAGCGCCGCGCGCCACGATCGCCCTCGCCGAGTGCCACAACCTGGCCCAGCGCATCCGCACTGCCAATGTCGCCGCGCAGCAGAAGCCGGCACGCATTCGCATTGAGCTCACGGGCATGACGCGCTACAACGGCACCTTCACGGCCAGCGACGCGCAGACACTCGCCGTACGCCTGCTCGACGGCGTTTGCGATGCCCTCGCAGATTAGGTAAACTAAACGAGTTGCTTTTGGGCAACACCACACATTGGGACGTAGTTCAACGGTAGAACTCCGGTTTTTGGTGCCGGCTGTTGGGGGTTCGAATCCCTCCGTCCCAGCCATTAAAATTGAGCGCCCTGAGCCCATAACGGCCCAGGGCGCTTTCTTGTGGGCAAGCGGAGGGATTCGAACCCGCAAGGCAACACAACTTCTCGTCCAACACGAGAAAAATCTGCCTTCAAAAGACAGGCGCCCCAAGCCCATTAGGACCAAGAGCGCCTTACATCTAGAAAATATCAGCCCCGTTCCGAAAAGCGAGCCGCCATCTACAAAATGGCGCGTGGCCCCGGCGGACCGGGCATTAAGTTTGTCGCGAGTTCCGCACGAACAGGAGGCCACTTAACCTCGATGTTTTGGACGTGACAGCGAGAGGGGCCCTGGTATGGCAAGGTGACGTGAAACAAGGCGGCGCTGACCTTCTGGTCGCGCCGCCGAAGTTGAACGTCAGATTGCCGTGCCAGGGCCCCTCGCAGCGTCAAGAAGACCGCCGTTCGGTAGAACGGCGGAGCTAATTGTTCAGCATGCGGTCGAAGCTTCCCGAGTCGCCATCCCGATAGTCTGCGGTCATCAGAATCTCCTGCGGAATGCGCCCGCCCTCGCGCAGCACGTTGCGGAACTGCACGCGCGTAACCATGGGCAGATCCTTGATCGTCGCCGCCAGGTTCTGCGGCACGCCCTGGTTGGCAGCCGCGGGCTCGCACTCGCCGCCGGCCTTCACGCGACGCTTATGCTCGGCGAGCATGGCGCGGTACATGCCGGCATGCAGGCGAATCTCAACCACATTGGCATTGCGAGTCTGCTCGACAATGCGCGCGCCCTCGCGATCGATATCGCCTACGTAGTAGACGTAGTTAAAGCGATAGCCAATCTCAGCCAGATAATCGTCCAGGGCATGCGAGACGCTCGCCTTGCATCCGCCGCCAAAAATCACGCCGCCCACCTTGATGCCAAAGAGCTTGGCGTGCTTGCGGCCACGCAGCAGCTTGACGATCTCGTCGTAGGTGTCCAGGTTCTCGACCATAATGAACGGCTTGTCGGCGCCCAGCGTAAAGAAGCCCGTAAAGTGCACGGGGCGATTGGGGGCGACCTTGATCGCCTGCATGCTGATGCCCTTTTCGGTCATACGCCTGATCAAGCGCTCACCGTGCTTGCCGTCAAAAGCCTTCTCGTCGTTAAGGATCTGGTAGGCACGCTGGCGGCGCGAGGCAACCGGCGTATCGGCACCTCGGTTCTGCTCGATCCAAGCCTGGATGATAGCGATTTCCTCGGCAATCTTGCGGTTGGACATCTCGTTATGCTGAGTGCGCTGCGGAGCCTTTTTGCCGTCCTTGCCCTCGACCTTAACAATTTGAGTCTGCTGCTCCTTAATCTTGGAGAGCGCCGTAGGCGTGGGAACGACCTTGAGCAGCTGCCTGCCCAGGACACGGGCCAGAGCAAACGCCGAAACCTCGCCATGAGCGGGCGGCTCAGGCTGCTGGGCGGCCGCATCGTTTGCAGTCGGTTTGGGCTGCGCCTGGGATTTGTGCTTGGAATCCGCCTGAGCTTTGCGCTCTTGCTTTGGCGCGGACGGACCCTTTTGTGAGCGCCCGGGCTTGTCCCCCTTCGCCGGCTGGCGCTTGGGCTGCTCCCCCGGGGTCTCAGCCTTCGCATCCTTGCTTTGCGTCACTGCCTTCTCAGCCGCGGCCTCGGCATTTGAGCCACGACCGCCGCGGTGACGACGGCGGCGGGGCTTGCTCGAAGCGCTCTCCCCTGTCTGCTTATCAGCGGACTGTAGAGCTTTGACCTCGGTGTCAGCCGCAGACTGCGACTCGGAAGGTTGCTGCTCGCGAGCCACCGGCTCAACGGTTTTCTCGGTTTGTTCGGCCTTATCGGCCTGAGTAGTCGAAGCCGGCTCGCCCTTCTCCTGACGCTTTACGGGATACGCGCGTCCCGCAAAACCGCGACCGGGACGACACGAACCCGAAGCCCTCTTGGCAGACTCCTCAACATCGTCTGCAACCTCGAAAGGCTCTTCAGCCTCATGCGCGACATCCTGCTGCGCAGCCTTAAAGTGAGCACCGCGACGACGTCTGGGCTCTTGGGCCTCCACGGGCTTTTGCTCCTTCGCGGGTTTCTGCGACTCGGCAGCAACCTCGGTCTCAACAGCCTCGGTATCGAGCTCATCCTTTTGAGCCACGGCGCGACGGAAGCGCTCCTGCTGGGCACGGCGCTGAGCATCGCGCTTGCCGCCCCCGCCAAAACCGCCGCGGCCAGCCTTGGCCGTAAAGGCGCGAACGACGCTCTCGTCAAGCAGCTCGTCGGTATCGACATGCTCGCGCGGAGCTGTTTCCACCGAAGCGGGCGCCTCCACAACGTCCTCGACGGCCTCTTCGGCAACCTCGACGAGCTGCTCCTGGGCATCGTTAATCTCGGCATTAATGGTGTAAAAGGCAGGGCGGCCGTTAATGCCGCTGCCCTCAATCTTGGTAACGATCTTTGCCGCGATGAGTTCGTCGCGCATCGCCTTGGTGTCGCATTCCTTATCGACGGAGCGGAAAATCTGCGCCAGCGCGCTCGACTTGATTTTGAGTGCCTTGCGGCAGAGCAGGTCGTAGGCAACCAGCTTGGCGCGCTCGGCAGAAAGCGACGTCTGGCTGCTCAGACGCTCAGCCAGGGCATCGACATTTTTTTGGTTATCGGAATATACCGTCTTGGCCACGGGGCCCCTTTCATATGTACACATATACGTTTATATGGTACAACGCACGCCCTTATCCACGCAAAACATCTGCGAGAACACCCGGGCGTCGCCCGCTTTTGCATGAAAAAAGACCGAGCCCGCGTCGTTGCGGACCCGATCTTTCCGAGTCATATGGATGGAACGGTTAGCTCATCAAGCTGACTAGGCCTTGGCAGCCTCGGCGTCGGCAGGAGCCTCAGCGGCAGCGGCGCGACCGTACTCGGCCTTGCCCATATCGGACCACTCGGGCTCCTCATCAGGCATGGAGCCAGCCTCCTTGCCGAAGAACTCCTTGAGGCAGTTAACGGCAACGATGAGGCCCAGAACCATCAGCAGGACGGCAAAGACGAGCTGCAGGCCCTTGGTGGCGGCGACGGAAACGGCGGCCGTGGTGGCGGTAGCCGGGATGGTGCCGAAGAAGCCGTAAGCCTGGACAGCGGCCATGCAGCCCATGGCGCTCTGGACCAGCGAGGTGAAGGTGCAGCAGAGCAGGAAGGCGACGGGCACGTAGAGCATCCAGCCCTTGCGGCCGGTGCACTTGCAGAACACGGCGAGGGTGATCATGGTCATGCCGCCGAGCAGCTGGTTGGAAGCGCCAAAGAGCGGCCAGATGTTGGCATAGCCACCAAAAGCGAGGGCGAGACCAGGAAGCAGGGTGACGACCGTGGCGAACCAGGGGTTGCCGAGGACCTTCATGTAGCCGGCCTTGGACTCGATGGCCAGGGCGTCGTTGGTCTGGGCAAAGAACTCGGAGAACGAGGTGCGGGCGATGCGGGCGACGGCGTCGAGCGAGGTCAGGGCCAGAGCAGAGACGTTCATGGTCATGAAGACGGTAGCGAGCGTGCCGTCAACACCGAAGGCCTGCATACCGCGGGAGATGCCAGCGGCGAAGATCTGGAACGGGGTGGAAGCGACACCGGCGTTGAGGGCGCCAGTACCGGCGGTGTTCATATCGGAGAACATGATGCCGGCGACGATGATGGCAAGGATGCCGACGAAGGACTCGACGATCATGGCGCCGTAACCGACCTTGACGGCGTCCTGCTCCTTCTCGACCTGCTTAGAAGAGGTGCCGGAAGAAACGAGGCTGTGGAAACCGGAGAGAGCACCGCAAGCGACGGAGACGAACAGGACCGGGAACATCATGCCGGAGGCAGTGGAGAAGCCGGTGAAGACCGGAGCGGTGATAGTGGCCTGACCGTTGACACCCAGGACGACGATGCCGAGGACAGCGCAGACGATCATGACGATCATCATGATGGAAGTGAGGTAATCGCGCGGGGTCTTGAGCATCTGGATGGGCATGGCGCCAGCGAAGACCAGGTAGACCATGACGACGGCGAACCACTGGAACTTATCCAGGTAGACCGGGAACTGCATACCGACGGCGAACATGAGAACCATGAGGACCACGCCGGTGACGAACTCGGCAGCGCCGGTGAGGTTGAACTTCTTCTGGGCCCAACCAAAGGCGATAGCGACGAAGGTGAACAGGATGGAGATGGTACCAGCGCAGCCGGCGGCATAGGACTTGGTGAAGTCGATGGCACCGGTAGCAGCACCAGAAGCGTCAACGGCCGGGGTGAACATGAACGTCTTGCAGACCATGTCGGTGAAGGCGGCGATGACGATGATGCAGAACAGCCAGCAGAACAGCAGGAACAGGCGACGGCCGGTCTTGCCGATGTACTTCTCGATGAGCTGAGCGAGCGACTTGCCGTTGTTCTTCATCGAAGCGTACAGAGCACCAAAGTCGTGGACTGCACCAAAGAAGATGCCGCCGACGAGGACCCAGAGCACGACGGGCAGCCAGCCAAAGGCCATGGCGACGATCGTACCCGTAACAGGACCAGCACCGCAGATCGAGCTGAACTGGTGCGAGAACGCGGTGAAGGCGGAGACGGGCGAGAAGCTGTTGCCGTCCTTCATGCGCTTGGCCGGCGTGAGGGCCTCTTTGTCAACGCCCCACTTGTTGGCCAGCCAGCGGCCGTAGCCCAGATAGCCGCAGGCGAGCACCGCCGCGGCCACAACCATGAGCAAAACTCCGTTCATTACATTTCCTCCTCTAAAAAGAACTTCCTAGACATAAAAAATGAGGGCCGTCGGTTGCGCTCGACGGCCCTCATCTTCATCAGCCGCCCGTTATCGTACGGGCTAGCTGTATGTGCTAACCCGCATCAGATAATTACTACGCTGATAATGTTTAGCTGATGCGTGAACATGTCTAAGAAATCCTCTTCAATCATGATGCGAACGATCCGTGCGTGTTCACATCCCCCAGTGGTTGAAAAGGAGTATGAAACTTTAGTTACCTAAAGTCAACGCAAATTTGTAATGGATTTTCAACTTTTTTTGGATTTCTCGGTATAAAACGCCACTGACCTCGGACTTTACCTCACGACAGTTTTTGCATGAGAGATGCCCCCTCGGGAGCAAAGCTCCGCACGCCATCTTTTTCTTTCAGCTAAAGCACGCCGGAAATTCGACGCTGGCTTGTTAACCTTGCTGGACGTTGTCGACGCCAAACCAGCCCAGAAGCTATATCGATACAGAAAGGTCCCCGGACGGAGGGGCCGGATATAAGGTTTATCGCGAGTTCCGCACGCAAAGAAGGCCACTTAATGTGGCCTTCGTCTTGCGCAGG
>URMZ01000044.1 GCA_900549025.1 uncultured Collinsella sp. | reverse complement strand
CGGGATGCTCAATATAGTCGGCCAGGTCATCGCGCGAGGCAATGACCGAGGTCGCAACGCCTGAGCGCTCGGCAACCAGGCGGATAAGCGCATACATAAGGTCAGTCACGCTCTCCAGCTCCGGCGAAATCTGACGATGTCCGCGCACCAAGAGCGGCAGGCGATCGTGCGGACAGCTCGCACCGCGCTTGATGGCCATGAGCGCACCGTCCACGTCGCGCTCCCCCAATTGATCGGTACCGCGAATGCTACGGAACTCCTCAACGCGCACGGGATTGCGCTTAACGAGCGCTAGCAGCGTGTCGTCGGACATGACCCACTTGCGCGGGATGTTACGGCGCTCGGCGCGGTCCTCGCGCCAGGCGGCGAGCTCGCGCGCGATACCCAGCTGATGACGGCTGCACGAATTGATGCGCTTGACCTTGCGGAACGCCTCGTGGCGATCGGCGCGATAGTGCGACTCGTCAGCCAGCGGGCGCAGCTCGTCGAGCACCCAGTCCACACGGCCCAGCTCGCGCAGGCGGCTCATCATCTCGGTATAGGCGACGATCAGGTACTTGACGTCATCGATCGCATACTCAATCTGCTTATCGGTCAGCGGGCGGCGCGACCAGTCGGTCAGTGACTCGGTCTTGGGCAGCGATACGCCGCAGAACGTCTGAACAAGCGCGCCATACGAAATCTGCTGGCGCTCGCCCAAAAAGGCGGCGGCGACCTGCGTATCGAAAATCGGTCGTGGCAGCACGCCCACGGTATGGAGCATGACCTCCATATCCTGCGAGCACGCGTGGAAGACCTTGGTCACGCTCTCGTCGGCCATAAGCTCGGCCAGCGGCGATAGGTCGTCGATTACCAGGGGATCGACCGCGACGCTCTCAGCAGGGGTGGCAATCTGAACCAAACATAGACGCGGATGGAACGTGCGCTCGCGCAAAAACTCGGTATCGACGGCAATCGCGTCGAACTCACGGGCGCGCTGGCAAAAGTCGAGTAGAGCCTGATGTGTGGAAATGTACATATCAACCCATCGAATAAGGTTAGGCCCGAAAAACACGGGTAGGATATCGGCATTGCCTTACAACTATACTCGGTTAGTCACAGAACGGGAACGTAAGTATGCGCTGCCTTATCATCCACAACCCGGCATCGGGCCCCAGCTCAGATGAAATCTACGCATTCACGCACGCCCTCGCGCAGGGCGGCGACGAGGTCGTGATGCGTTTTATCGGCGATGGCATGGAGCCCGAGGATGCCGTGGCAGACGTGCGCGAGTTTGACCGCGTGGTCGTTTCGGGCGGCGACGGCACCGTCTCCAACGTGCTCGACCAGATGCGCGGGTGCGGTGTCCCCACGCTCGTCTTCCCCTCCGGCACAGCCTGCCTGTTCTTCAACAACATCGGCAATGCCCCCGAGGCAGCGGCGCTCGCCAAGGCCTGCCGTGCCGGTCGCACGGTCAAAGTCGACATGGGTGAGCTCTTTTGGCTCGACGAGAACGGCAACGAGAAGCGCCACGGCTTTATCATCATCGCCGGCTCGGGCTTCGACGCCGAGATCATGATGAAGGCCGCCCCCACCAAAAACGACATCGGCGAGATCGCCTACTTCCTCTCCGCGCTCGCCACGCCCAATCCCACGGTGGCGCACTTTACGATTGAGCATGACGGCATTGTCGAGGAGCTCGACGGCATCTGCTGCATGGCCGGCAACACCTCGGTCATCCAAAACGACATCAACCTGTTCCCCGACTGCCGTATGAACGATGGCATGGTCGACATTGCGGTCATCGAACCCGTGCGCACCGTGCAGCTGCTACCTACCGTGATCACCGCCGCACTCGACCCCGCCGGCAAGGTACTCGGGCGCCCGCAGTTCAAGATCATCCAGACCAAGGAAGCCAAGATCACCTGCACCCCGTCGCTGGGCATGCAGTTCGATGGCGAGATTATCTCCAGCAATTCGGGCGTCTTTGGAGCCCGCGCGCTTCCACAATGCCTCGACCTCATCGTCGACGAATTCTCCCCGCTCGGAAAATAGGAGGACCCTATGAACGACAATCCCCTGCTCGGCTTTATCATCATCGTTTTGGCCATGCTCGTCGGCTATGCGATCAACGTGATTCACCGCCGGAAGAAGTAATTCCACATTGGTATGATATTCATCCAATTATCGTCTCCCCTGCTGTTTATGCATTTGCCAAACAGCAGGGGATTTTCATTTCAGGCATTCCCAGCTACTTTATTCGGCTACAGTAATTACAGGGCGTCTTTATTAAAGTAAAGCTACAAACTGAGTACAATTAACCGCTCGTCGCATATTTCATCACGCTTATCGAGTAAGTGTCTTTCATAGATGAATATTGTTTCCAGTTCGTTACGCTAATGGGGTGTCTTTATTGGCTGAAGCCCTCTGGCGACAGAGGGCTTTCGCACGCTGGGAGGGAAAATGAGGAAAACTCACCCCGTCAACGCGCTCAAGAAGCTAGGCATAGGCCTCGCCTTTGGAGCTGCAACCATCATGTCCATGCCGACATCTGCGCTCGCCTGCACGCAGATCTACATGGGCGGCAAGCTCACGGCGGACGGCAACACGTACTACGGCCGCGCCGAGGACTTTGGCAAGCGCTATCTTAAGCACTACGGCATCGAACCTGCCCACGAACCTGGCTTTAAGTACAGCTCGATTGAATCTGCTTTTGAATACACTTCGAACAAGCCTACCTATCGTTACAGCTATGTACGCGACCACCCCTCCAACTGGATGGGTCGCACCGACGCCTATTCCGAAGCCGGAATCAACGAGAAGGGCGTCTCCTGCTCTGCCACGCTAAGCACTTCCTATAACGAGGAGGCCGATGCAGCAGACCACATCGATGAGAAAGTGGGTCTGGGCGAGTACAGTTACGGCAGCATCATCCTGGGCGAGAGCGCCACGGCCCGCGAGGGCGTCGAGCTTCTCGGCAGACTGATCGATGATCAAGGCGTCTGCACCAACGACCAGATCATCATCGCCGACAACAACGAGACCTGGCTGTTCGCCACACTTTCCGCCCATCAGTGGATCGCCATGAAGCTCGCTGACGACGTCGCGTCGCTCAACCCTAATATCGGGAGCCTCAACTACGATGTCGACCTTGATGACCCCGAGAACTGCCTACACTCCGAGGGCATCGAGTCCATGCCCGTGGAGAAGGGCTTCGCCAAATACTCCGCTGACGGCAAATTCGATGTCGCCCAAACGTATGGCGAAAGCCTCGCCGATTCCGGCGTAAACCAGTGGTCCCGCTATGTGCAAGGCCGCGATTATTTTGGTAGTCAGCTGACCGAAGGCACAGATTACGACATTATCACAGTAGAGAAGGAAGGAAAACCCGACCAAAAGGGAGCCATGGTCAGCGAAATCCAGCCCCTGTTCTTCAAGCCTGGCAAGTCTGGTTGGAGCACTTTCGAGTTGATTCGCGCCTTCGGCAACCGCGGCGAGAACGTCCCTGGCCTCAACGCGAACACTGATGGTGTTTATTGCATCGGCAGCGAGCGCAACACCGAGATCAACCTCTTCCAGATTCGTCGCGGGTATGACCCCGAAGTCGCTACCATCCAGTGGGAAATGCTCTCCCGCGCCGCGTACTCCGTCGCCATCCCGTTGTACTCCGCTCTGATAACTGAGGTCAGCCCGTACTTCAGCGATCAGACCGTCTCCTTCGATCACTGCAAACAGACTGACGTCGTGTACAACGAAGAGCCCGAGAACTCAATCAACTACGTCCTCATGGACATCAGCTCGCTCTGCTTTGAGAACCCTGACACCCTTGGTATCAGCGTCCGCGCCTACCTCGATGCGCTCCAGAACGAGCTCATCGAGCAGAACAAGGAAGTTGACGCCGCCATGCTGGCCGAGACGACCACCGAGGGCCGCACTGCCCTGGCCAACAAGGCCGGCAAGGCTGCTACCGAGAACACCTACAAGAAGTGCAAGGCGCTGCTCCAGGAGATGCGCGCCTATCAGAAGGCCGAAAACTTCGACCAGCCCTTCACTCCGAGCGATCTGAACACCGAGACCAACGGCCTCAAGGTGTCCATCACCTACGCCAAGGACGCTCTTGCCACCGACCCGGTAACCCCGGATCAGCCTGGCACTCCTGAGCAGCCCGGTACCCCCGAGCAGCCCGGTACCCCCGAGCAGCCCGCTAAGCCCGAGCAGCCCACCACCAAGCCCGAGAAGCCTGGCAAGTCGGACACCACGACCACGGTAACCACCAACAAGACGAACACCAAGGGCGGCCTGCCCACCACTGGCGATCGTTTTGATGGCCGCATGGTGGCCGCATTCGCCATCGCTGGCGTTGCCGTCATCTCCGCGGGCGGTTACTTCCTCTACCGTCGCAATAAGGAGTAACGTCTTAGCTGAGCGGGCAAGGCAGCAATGGCAGCCTCGCCCGCTCAGCCCACTCTTTTGACCGGCGGGAAACCCGCCTGAAATCTTTTCAAAAAAGATTTCCCCGCACACACTTCGCTGTGCTATAGTGCAGCGCAACAGCAACTAGGTGCGACCGCGCCACGGCATCACGAAAGGAGCCACCAACATGAAGAACACAATGAAGTCTCTCAACAACTGGTGGTGGCGTGATGCGAATACGATCGGTCGACAGTGAGTCCCTCACGCCTGTTTTTGCGCTCTAGGTGATTGGAAGGCCTCCGGTTTCGACCGGGGGCCTTTTTCTATCTCGAGCCCGATCGCATTCGCATCACGCGCCTCCGCTTTTCTCTTGCACTCCCATTCCGAAAGGATTTTCACCATGTCTCAGAACACCACCGCCGCCCAGCCCCGCACCGTCCAGACCGCCGACCGCGGCAAACTCGATGTCCGCGCCCTCGTCCTGCTCGCCATCCTGCTCGCCGCCGGCTTCATCCTCAACTTCACCGTCGGCAAGACCATCTCGGGCATCTCGGGTGGCATGATCAGCCCCGAGTTCATCATCTCGGCCTTCTGCCTCACCATCCTGGTCGTTCGTCCCAACATCGGCCAGGCGCTCGTCATTGGCCTCATCTCGGCTGCCGTGATCCAGATCACCACCACTTCGCCGTTCGTCGATTTTGCCGCCGAGGGCATCGCCGCCATGCTCATGGCCGGCATCGTCAACGCCGCCGGCAAGAACGGTCAGGTCAAGCCCGCCATCGCTATTGTCGCAACCTTCCTGACCACCTTTGTCTCCGGCGTCATCTTCATGGTCATCAAGATGGCCATGCTCGGCGTGGTAGGCGAGCTCGCCGCCGCCATGCTGCCCGTCGTTGCCATGACCGCCGTCTTTAACGCCATTCTGGTCGGCGCCCTCTACCTGCCCATCCAGAAAGCCCTGAAGCTCAACTAACCCGCTCGACTTTACGAGCCACCCCATCTTGGCGTTCATTCGTCGCTCGCGTACCCAAGTACGCTTCGCTCCTCTTTCGCGCCAACCTGGGGCCCCTCGTAAAGCCATCTCCGTGCTTCACCACCAAAGACTGTCCCAAACGACTAGCTTTTGGGGACGTTCTTAAACGACTAGTCATTTAAGAACGTCCCCAATGACTATGAAAGGTATCCATGGAAACGATCATCAACGTCGACGATGTCTCGTTCTCCTATGGCACGCAGACCGAGCAGGCGCTCAGCCACATCTCGCTCAGCGTGAACAAGGGAGATTTCATCGGCATCATCGGGCCCTCAGGCGCCGGCAAGTCCACGCTTGCCGCCTGCCTGTCGGGTGCCGTGCCCCACCACTACACCGGCACGTTCTTCGGGTCCGTCATGGTCGACGGCCACGACACCTGCGAAGTCTCGCTCACCGACGTGTCGCAAATCGTCGGCAGTGTGCTGCAGGATATCGACACGCAGATGGTCGCTTCGGTCGTCGAGGACGAGATGCTCTTTGGCCTCGAGAACTTTGGCGTTCCCCACGACCAGATCGAGCAGCGCGTGATCGAAACGCTCGAGACCGTCGGCATCAGCGACCTGCGCGACCGCGAGATCGCCACCCTCTCGGGCGGACAGAAGCAAAAGGTAGCCATCGCCGCCATCCTCGCCATGCGTCCGCGCGTCTTGGTTCTCGACGAGCCCACCGCGGCACTCGACCCCGCCAGCTCCACGTTGGTCTTCGAGACGCTGCGTGAGGCAAACCGCGCACTTGGAATCACCATCGTCGTCGTCGAGCAAAAGGTCGCCCTGCTCTCGGAGCACTGCAACCGCGTGCTCGTGCTCAACCATGGCGAAATTGCGCTGCAGGGCGAGCCACACGAGGTCTTCGCGCATACCGACGAGCTCCGTGCCATCGGCGTCGACTGCCCTCGCGTCACGCGTATCTTCAATAGCCTCGAGGCCGATGGCCTGGTAAGCGGTACCCCCTGCTTGGATGTCGATGAGGCCGAGCGCCTGATTTCGGGCATCGTCGACCCCACACGCGCGGCTATCGAAGCCCAGGCGCCCGCCGGTTCCCCGCATGCACCGTCGTTGCGCCCTCATGCCAAGGACGCCGAACCCGTACTCACCTTCGACCATGTTGAGTTTGCCTATCCCAATGGCGGCGCTGCCGTACACAACCTTAGCCTGACGCTCTATCCTGGCGAGCTCGTGGGCATCGTCGGCCAAAACGGCGCCGGCAAGACCACGCTCACCAAACTGCTCACAGGCCTGCTTAAGCCCGCCTCGGGCAGCGTGCGCGTCACGGGACTGGATACTGTCGCGGTCCCCACGAGCCGTATCGCCCGCGAGGTCGCAACGCTCTTCCAAAACCCCGACCGTCAGATCTGCAAGGACACCGTGCTCGACGAGGTCGCCTTTGGCCTGGAGCTTGCCGGCATCGACCGTGCCGAGGCGCTGCGTCGCGCCCAGCTCGTCATCGACCGCTTTGGCTTACCGGCCGACGAGGCGCCCTTCTCGCTCTCGCGCGGCCAGCGACAAATGGTGGCGCTTGCCTCCGTCGTAGTGGTTGAGCCCAAGATCGTCGTGCTCGACGAGCCCACGAGCGGCCTTGATTACCGCGAATGCATGACCGTCATGGAAACGGTGCGCACCATGGCCGAACGCGGTTGCGCCGTTATCATGGTCTGCCACGATATGGAAGTCGTCTCGGATTTTGCCGAGCGAATCGTAGTAATGGCCGACGGCCGCATCCTCGACCGCGGCCGCACGCACGAGCTATTCTCGAACATCGATCTCATGCAGCGTGCCTACGTGGAGCCTCCCCAGGTTATTGAACTCTCGCGCCGTCTGGCATCTTCCGTCTCGCCCGCCTTTACACAGGTGAGCGAGGTCTCCGATGTCGTTCGAATTACCAAGGAGATGGTCCACCGTGGTTAACGTCATCGACTACATGCCGGGTGACACGCTGCTGCATCGCCTGAACCCCGTCGTCAAACTGGGCCTCGCCGCCGCCATCATCGTCGGCATCTTCTTGTCCGACACCTACGTGGCGCTGCTGGGCTTTTTGGCACTCACCCTTGCGCTGGGTGCTTATGCCGGCGTCGTCGACCGTCTGTTCTCGCTGCTCAAGTTGCTGATCCCGCTCGCGCTTATCATGCTGGTGCTCCAGCTGGCCTTTATGCGCGATGGCAACGTGGTGTGGGGCTTTATCACCGACACGGGCCTCATCACAGGATCGAAGGCCTGTCTGCGCCTGCTGGGTGTGGCGTTACCACTCATCCTCATGCTCATGGTGACCAAACTCAACGACCTTGCCAACGCCTGCGTCGAGGTGCTGCACGTGCCGTATCGCTATGCCTTCACCTTTACCACGGCGTTGCGCTTTGTGCCGGTGTTTGGTCAGGAGATGAACGCCATCATGGAGGCGCAGACCGCACGCGGCGTCGAGTACGACACCAAGAACCCCATCAAGAAGCTTAAGCTCATGCTGCCACTGTGCGTGCCGCTGCTCATCTCGAGCGTGGGCAAGACCGATGCCACAGCCTTGGCGGCAGAACAGCGCGGCTTCTATCTGCGTACGCGCGCCAGCTCGTACAAGCGCTACCCCATCAAGGGCCTGGACATCGCCGTGCTCATCGTCAGCATCGCCCTCATCGCCATCGGCTTCCTGTTCTAGTTCACCACCGACAGCAACAGCCCAACGCAAAAGGCCTCGGCTCGCACCAAACGAGCCGAGGCCTTTACTGTTTTCCCAGAT
>URMZ01000043.1 GCA_900549025.1 uncultured Collinsella sp. | reverse complement strand
GCGGCCCTGTTTGCGTTTCCCCAGATAAAACCTGCCAAAATAAACCTGTCCCTTTTTGGTAGGTCAGTTAACGCAGTCCAGGTTGAGCATATGCGAGCGAGCGGGCTCCGGGTGCGGTAAGGTGACGTGAAACAAGCGGGCGCTGACCTTTTGGTCGCGCCCGTGAAGTTGAACGTCAGATTGCCGTGCCCGGAGCCCGCGCAGCGCCGAGCAGTTACGCCGTTTGTAAAACGGCGCAACCTACAGGTTCATGTTGCCGTGGATGTAGGGGGTGACCTCGGGGGAGATGTGGCCGCAGCCCAGTTCGCGCAGCGCGGACTCGATGGCGGCGGGCAGCGGGGTTTTGCCCTCGGCATCGACGCCGGTGCCGCCGAGAGCGGCAATCTTGGCGACATCTGCGGGGGCGGCCTCGATATGCATGCAGCCGCCGACCAAGCGCGCGCGGACCTGCGCCAAGTCAAGACCGTGCAGGTAATCCTCGCAGGCGCGGATTAAATCGACCTTCTCGCGCGTAAGCTCCTCGCCCGTGGGGACACGCGTGGCAAGGCAGGCTCCCGCCGGCAGGTTCCAAACGGGATAGCCCCATGCGCGCAGCAGCTCGCGCTCTTCGTCCTTGGTAAAGCCGACCTCCATGAGAGGGGAGCGTACGTCGAGCTCTTCTGCCGCGCGCATGCCGGGGCGGTAGTCACCGCGATCGCTTGCATTGCTGCCATCGATGACGGTGGGAAAGCCGAGCGACTTGGCGTGGTTGACGATGGCGGTAAAGCCGGCGTGCTTGCAGTGGTAGCAGCGATTGGCGTCATTGCAGGCTACTTGGGGGAGCTGCAACTGATCGACCGAAAGATTGAGCACGGGGAGCTTAAAGTGCGGCTCCTCGTTGGCTTGCCCGTCAACGGACCGCTCAAACGAAGCCTGTTCAGGCGTGCCGATGAGCGGTGTGGTGAGGTGAACGAGAAGCGTGCTGCCAGGCATGATGCGGGCGCAGACCGCGGCTAAAAAGCTGCTGTCGACGCCGCCGGAAAAGCCGATGGCGACGCGTCCGTATGCCAAAAGCAGCTGCTCGAGCGCTGCGAGTTTGTACTGAAGCTCCTCTGCAGGTGCGGCGGTGTCTGAAAGCATGAAAGTTCCTTACAGTTATTAAAGCTCGGATGAAACTATAATCCTACCGAGCCACTCGCCATAAGACTTCTATCTATGTAACGAAAGTGCAATATGCTATATACGTTATATACAAGTTTGTAAAGTGCGGTAGAGTGGCGGTAATGCAATCCGGCGAGGGGATCGATATGATCAAGGCTGTTATTTTTGACATGGACGGAACGCTGGTCGATACCGAGCGTTTGGGCATCAAGGCATGGAAGGCGGGCGCCGCCGAGCTGGGGATCGCGATTGATGATGCGCTGATTCATCAGTTTATCGGCCGCACGCTACCCGATGTCATGGACATCCTTGATAAGCATTACGGTAGCCATGAAACCACCGAGGCGATCTATGTCCGCCACAAGGAGATTCGCGACGAGATGGTCAAGACCGATCTGGAGCTTAAGGCCGGTGCCGCCGAGTGCATAGACGAGCTGCTGGCTGCGGGCTATCACGTGGGCCTGGCGACGTCGTCGCGCCTCGTTACGGCCGAGCGCAACCTTAAGATGGTCGGTCTTTTTGACAAGTTTGAAACGGTGACCTGCGGCGAGGACGTCGCGCACGGCAAGCCCGACCCCGAGATGTATCTGCTTGCCTGCGAGCGCGTGGGCTTTGTTCCCGAGGAGTGTGCCGTGGTCGAGGATTCGCGCAACGGCTGCATCTCGGGCATCACGGCCGGCTGCCATGTCTTTGCCGTCCCCGATATCGTGCCGCTGCCGCAGGACGTGGTGGATGGCTGCGAGGCCGTGCTCGATACGTTGTTAGACCTGGCGGCGGCAGTCAAGGCCGTGCGCTAGACAATTGCGGTGTTGAAACGAGCAATTGCCCACGTGTGCGTTTAAGCAAAAGGGGCCCGACAATGGTCGAGCCCCTTTTGCTTAAGCGGCGACTTGGCATACTTGCGGGCGTGCTATAGATACGCGCCGAGGTTGATGGCCGTGGCGTCGGTCTGGGTGCTTGCCTGGGTGCTGGCGCGCTCCAGTAGGAACGGACGTACCAGTTCTTGGCGGTTGATATCCTCGGCGGCGGTGGCTGCGGTGACGGTGCGCGCTGCGGAGCCGACGCGGATATGCTTGGTCTTTGCCGGGGCCTTGTTCTCGATTTGCTCCATCAGCAGCTGGACACCCTTGCGGCCAATCTCGTAGCCCGGTGGCGCTACCGTAGTGAGCGGGACCGATCCGCTCCAAGCGAGCGGGTTGCCATCGCAGCCTGCTACGCGTACTTGCCCGGGGACAGAGATGCCCTTGTCGACCAGTGCCGAAACGACACCCGAGGCCAGCACGTCGGTTAGACCGACGACAAAATCGGGGCGTTCGTCGGCGGGACGCTCGGCGATTTGGCTACCGATACCATAGCCGTCGGCCGCCGTGTTCCACTCGCCGGCGTCAATGACTTCGATCTTGATGTCGGGATGTAGGGCGAGCGCCTTATGAATGCCAAGGACGCGCAGGGTGAGTTGCATAAATGCTGCTCTACCCACAACGGAGATATGGCGTGCACCGCGGGCGATGGCGAGTTCGGCAATGATGCGACCCTGGGCCTCGTTGTCGGCCGCTACGTAGTAGCCGGGCTCGGAGCAATGGATGTCCAGATGGACGATCGGCACGGGCATCTTGGTCATGGCGGGGTGCCAGTCGGGGGATGCCATGGGCTGAACCATGACGCCGGACATCTGGGTGCCCATAAAGTAGCGCAGGTAATGGTCCTCGAGAATATCGTCGTTATCGGCGTTGGCGATGAGCAGGTCGTAGCCGTGCTTGCGGGCTTCGTTATGGGCGCCGCTGGCGATTTGGAGCGAAAAGCCGTGATCGAGACGGGGGAGCACCAGGCCAAAGGACTTGGTGGCGCCGCCCGCAAGCTGACGAGCGCTTTGGTTGGGCAGGTAGCCCAGTCGATTGATGGTTTCGTTAATGAGCTTGAGGGTCTCGGGACGCAACTTTTCGGGATGGTTGAGCGCGTTGGAAACCGTGCCCAACGAAACCCCGGCTTCGCGCGCGACGTCGCTGATTTTAACCTTTGCCATAGCGGCCCCTTTGATGCGTTTCAAGTACAAGCCAGATTGTAGCATCGCCCGCTCCCGAGGTGTCAAAACCCGCCAATTAGGGACAGGTTTATTTTGGCAGGTTTTATCTGGGGAAACGCCGTTGCCAGCGCGACCACCACGAAGGTGCCTGTCCCCTTCGTGGTGGTGGGGTGTGTGTATCGAGTGGTATTCAAGTTGAGATACCACTTCTGGTATATCAGCTTGCGCCTGCGTGAGTACAATACTCGAACGTTATACGTCTCAGCGCCCCATGTGCGTGGACGTTTTGCAGTCACGCGGACGAAGGGATTTATCCTATGTGCGGAATTGTCGGCTACACCGGCTCTGATATTGCAAAGAACATCCTGGTCACGGGTCTTAAGCGTATGGAGTATCGCGGCTATGACTCCTCGGGTGTCGCGCTCGAGGTAGGCGAGGGCGCCGCGGCGCACCTCGATGTTATTCGCCGCGTGGGCAAGGTCGCGGGCCTGGAGAGCGAGCTTTCCAATATCGACAGCGACGCCACCTGCGGCATCGGCCACACCCGCTGGGCCACTCACGGCAAGCCTTCGGTCGTTAACGCCCATCCCCACACCAGCTGCGACGGTCGTATCGCCATCGTCCACAACGGCATCGTCGAGAACTTCGCCGAACTGCGCGAGGAGCTGGAGGGCCGCGGCCATCACTTTAAGAGCGAGACTGACACCGAGGTCTTTGCACATCTGATCGAAGAGGCCTATGGCGAGACACATGACCTGATGGCCTCTGTGCGCGAGGCCTGCACCCACGTGGTGGGCGCTTATGGTTTGGCCGCCGTTTCCGCCGATGAGCCTGGCGTGATTGCCGTGGCCCGCAAGGATTCCCCGATCGTAGTCGGTGTGGGCGAAACCGGCTCCTATGTTGCTTCCGATGTCATCGCGCTCATCGACGCAACCCGCGACGTCGTGGTGCTTGAGGACGGCCAGTTTGCCAAGCTCACGCCCGCAGGCGTCGAGTATACCGACGAGGCCGGCAATGTGATTGAGTCCAAGGTTACCCATATCGACTGGGATTTGGACATGGCCGAAAAGGGCGGCTACCCCGACTTTATGCTCAAGGAGATCCATGAGCAGCCTCGTGTCGTACGCGATACCCTGGTGGGCCGCATGACCCCCGCCGGTGAGCTCGATATCGATGAGCTGGGCCTTTCGCTTGAGGAGCTCAACGACATCGACCGCGTCTACGTGATCGCTTGCGGCACCAGCTATCACGCTGGCCTCATTGCCAAGAACCTTATCGAGGGCTGGGCTCGCATCCCCACTGAGGTTGAGGCGGCTAGCGAGTTCCGCTACCGCAACCCCATTATCACGCCGACGACGCTTGTCGTTGCCGTGTCCCAGTCGGGCGAGACGGCCGATACCCTTGCCGCCATTCGCGACGCGCGCATCAAGGGTGCCAAGGTCTTCGGCATCACCAACGTGGTGGGCAGCCCCGTGGCGCGCGAGAGCGACGGTGTCATCTACACCAAGGCCAACAAGGAGATTGCAGTCGCCTCGACCAAGAGCTTCATCGGTCAGGTCGTGAGCCTCACGCTTTTGGCCCTGCTGCTGGCGCAGGTCAAGTACCGCTTGACCACCAAGCAGGCGCGCATGCTGTTCCGCGAGCTTTCCGATACAGCCGAGCAGATCCAGTGGATTTTGGATACCCAGACCGAGTCCGTGCATGAGGCCGCCCTGCTGTGCAAGGACGCGCAGTCCGCACTGTTCGTGGGCCGTGGCATGGGTGCCGCTATTTCCTACGAGGGCGCGCTCAAGCTCAAGGAGGTCAGCTACCTGCATGCCGAGGCCTACGCCGCCGGCGAGATGAAGCACGGCCCCATTGCCCTGATCGACCCGGGCTTCCCTGTCATCGCCGTGGCCACCAAGAGCGCCACCTACGACAAGACCGTGTCGAACCTCATGGAGTGCAAGGCGCGCGGCGCCAAGGTCATCGTCGTTGCTACCGAGGGCGACGAGGAAATCAACAAGATCGCCGACTGCATCATTCGCGTGCCGGCCGTCCGCGACGTGTTCAGCCCCATTACAGCGAGCGTCCCGCTGCAGTTGCTTGCTCGTGAGGTAGCCATCCTACGCGGTTGCGATGTTGACCAACCTCGTAACCTCGCCAAAAGCGTCACCGTCGAGTAATCGAGTTCCGTCATCCTAACAACTAAGGCCCGACTCCGCGTCATCAGGCGGAGCCGGGCCTTGTTGCATTTGCTCAGATAAAACCTGCCAAAATAAACCTGTCCCTATTTGGCAGGTTAGCGGAGCTTGCTGGTCTCGAAGTACTCGGGGAACTGGTCCAGGACCTCGGTCTGGTTGCGAAACATCATATGCAGGTGCTTGCTGACCAAAAAGCTCGCCTCGATAGGATCGCGACCGGCGATGGCGCGGCGGATTTGCTTGTGCTCGTTAACAGTCTCCTGATTGTCGAGCGTCTGCGTGGCGGCACGCAGCCAGCGGAATCGCTCCAGGTCGGCATTGGTCTCCTCGAGCCATGACCACACGGTGCTGCGGCACGCGATGCTAAAGATCATGCGGTGCATGAGGTTGTCGCTTAAAAAGAATCCGATGCGATCCTCTTCGGCCATGGCCTTTTCCTGCAGCGCGATGGCTCGGTCGAGCTGCTCGATGCCTGCCGAGGTAGCGCGGGCGCAGCACTCCACAATCACCTGCTTTTCAAGGTGTTCGCGAATATAGCAGGCGCTTTCGGCAAGGGTGAGGTTGATGGGCGAAACATAGGTGCCGCTTTGGGGCACGGTGCGCACCAGGCCCTCTTGCGCCAGACGCACCAGTGCCTCGCGCACAGGGGTGCGCCCCATATCCAAGTCGTCGCAAAGCTGCTTGACGCCCAGTTTTTCGCCCGGCTTGTAGTCCAGGTAAACGATTTTGCGTCGAATGGTGTGGTAGGACTGGTCCTGTAGGCTCATTTCCTGCTCGCCAACGTGCATCGATTCTTCCATAGCGCCTCGCAACTGTTCTATCACACTCATATGTCAGTTGTTAATTATGCCGCGAATCAGCTTTCCGCGGTGGGTAATTCGGCTGTTGCCTGAGAACCATTGCGGCATCTTAGTTTGTGTTTACGCAAGGCTGTGCTCAATGTTGCCGTATCATAAGCCGTCGCAAACGTGAAATAGAAAGAAGGAATCCCATATGCAACTGGCGAATATCGTACGCGAGCGCTGGAAGGGCGTCTTGTTCTGCCTGATCATCGCTATCCCCGCGACGTTGCTCGGCAAACAAATCGAGGTGGTCGGCGGGCCGGTATTTGCCATCCTCTTTGGCATGGTCCTGGCGCTCGTCTTTCCCAAGAATCGTCGCGATCAGCTCGCCGCCGGCGTCACCTATACGTCCAAAAAAGTCTTGCAGTACGCGGTTATCCTGCTTGGCTTTGGCATGAACCTCTCCCAGATTCTGTCCAAGGGCGCCCAGTCGCTGCCGATTATCGTGGCGACGATCTCGACCTCGCTTGTCATCGCCTTCGTGCTCTGCCGCGTCATGAACGTGCCGAGCAAGATTGCGACGCTTGTGGGTGTGGGTTCGTCGATTTGCGGCGGTTCTGCCGTCGCCGCGACCGCACCCGTCATCGATGCCGACGATCGCGAGATTGCCCAGGCCATTTCGGTCATCTTCCTGTTTAACGTTATCGCGGCGCTCGTGTTTCCGACGCTCGGCGGCATGCTCGGGCTGACCAACGAGGGCTTTGGCCTGTTTGCCGGCACCGCCATCAACGACACCTCGTCCGTAACGGCTGCGGCGAGCGCTTGGGACAGCATGCATCCCGGCGCTAATGTGCTCGAGAGCGCCACGGTGGTCAAGCTCACCAGGACGCTGGCCATCATTCCCATCACGTTGGTCCTCGCGTGCTGGCAGATGCATCTGGCACGCAAGGCCGGAGGCGACGCCAAAAGCACGTTCTCGCTTAAACGCGCGTTTCCCATGTTTGTGCTGTTCTTTGTGCTGGCGAGCGTAATCACCACGGTGCTTCAGCTTCCCGCGTCCTTTACGGCGCCCATCAAGGAGCTGTCGAAGTTCTTTATTGTGATGGCCATGGCGGCTATTGGTTTTAATACCGATATCGTCGAGCTGGTCAAAAAAGGCGGCAAGCCCATCGCATTGGGCTTTTGCTGCTGGATTGGCATTGCGTGCATGAGTTTAGGAATGCAGCACGTGCTGGGAATCTGGTAGAGAAGTAGCTTATTTGCGTACTGGTTGCTGGTGAGCGCATTCTCACGGTGGAGCGATAGGAGCTCTTGCGGGTATGGCTTGTCCGCAGGTTGATAGGTCCCGAAGAGCTCTTATCGCCCCGCCAGGATGGCGATGCGGGGCAATTCATATATTCGCAAGAAGGTGCCGCAGACCCTATAGTGTTTGGTGAACATTATCGTTCAATTTTGAAACACTCGGTCGTGCGACCGCCGGCGGTTGCACGTCGCTGCAGACAGGGGCAAATCATGGATAGCGATGCCAAGCTGAACATCTTGACCGATGCCCTAGCTGCTGCCGGGGCATCGGCATTGGCAATCGATGCGCGTGGGGACGTCGCGATCTCGACCATGAATGACGCGGCGCTTGAGCGGGATGTGGCGGCTTTTGTTGCCGAACGCCTCGACCGTATAGGAGACGGCGCGCGTCTTGTTATGGGGCGTGCGGGTACGCGCCTGAGCCTGACCGTTCGCCCTACCGACAAAGAGGGCGGGGGCCTTTGGGCCGTCGTGGTCCGCGAGGTGCGCGGCGCCGCGGCGCATTCGGGCATCGAGTGGCTCAACGCCGACGAGGTTGAGGCCCGCTACGAATCGAGCGCGTACGGCATCGTTGAGGGGGCGGCCTCGGTGGCTGCGCCGGTTGCCGAGAGCTACGCGCGCGGTGTGCCCCTTATGCTCGAGGGCGAGCTGGGAGCGGGTCAGGTCGAGATCGCCAAGCGCCTCTATCTGGACGGTCCTTTTGCCGATCAGCCCTTTGTTTCCATCGCGCTCGATGAACTCACCGATCGCGGTTGGCGCCATGTGCTCAAAAGCGCCGAATCGCCGTTGTTCCAAACGGGGCTGACCCTTTGCATTGAGGGCTGGAACGCGGTTGGCCCCCAGCGCCTCCGCGAGCTGGTCTCCACGATGACCGACACCGCGTTGGCGACGCGCTGCCATGTGGTGCTGACAGCGAATGACATGCCGGGCGGCAGCGAAAGTGATCAAGCCGCCTTTGTGACCGAGCGCTTCGCCTGTGCGGTGAGCGTGGCGCCGGCAATCGCCGAGCAGGGAGCCGCGTCGACGAAGGTTGCGCGCTATTTGGAATATCTCGCTGACGCATTTGGGACGGCAGCGCCCACGCTGTCTTCCGCGGCGACGAAGACGCTCGATGCTTACCGCTGGCCGCGCAATTATCTGCAGCTCCGCGAGGTCTCGGAACGACTGTATATATTGGTGGGGGCGGGCGCGGTGGACCGCGCTGTGGCGGAGGAAGTGCTCGCCCAAGAGGACGTGATTAAGACCGCAGCCTTTGGCGCCCCGACGCTCGAAAGCGACCTGTATATCCTGCGACCGCTGGCCGATACCGAGCGAGATATCGCGCATCTGGTTGTAGATCATCTCCACGGCAACCGAACCCGTGCGGCGGAGGTACTGGGCATAAGCCGTACAACGCTGTGGCGCTTGCTGAAGGACGATGACCGTTGAGCGAGGCGCCCGTGACCGCGCGCGACGCGTGTGCTACAGTCCAAAGCGTTATTGTTTCGATTTGGTTACGGCGTGCGAGGGCATATGGCTGAGACTTCAAAACCGAGCCGCAGAAGGCGGAGTGCCGCGCCGGTCAACCGACGCACGACATCGGTGACGTGGGGCAAACACGCCTCGGGGTTTGATGGCTCGTTCAAGCGCACTAAATACGGCTATCCTTCGGCAAGCGCCCGCTTGGCAATGCAGGCAGAGTCCTCGCTGTGGGGCCGCAAACGCGTGGTGGGCTCAAAGCTCAAGCACGACGGAACGCTCGGTTACATCAGCCGCGGGGCGGCTCGCCGCAGTGGACTCAATCCGGCTGGTTGGCATCGTTATGTTCCGATCGTGGCCGTCGTTGCAGTGATCGTCATCGCACTCGCTGCGCTTGGCTACGCCGGCGGTGGCGCCAACTTGGACGCAGTGTTTAAATCGCCCGAGCTCGCGCATGCAGGCACAGAAGTTATCGAGGGCGCTCAGACCCAGACAGGCGTCGCGCCCCAGCGTGGTATCGTTGCGGCGGCCTCCACCATCGCAGATGCTCAAAAGGACGAAGGCGAGCAAGGTAACGACGCCGAAACGACCCAGACGAACGAAACGACGACAACGGCGACGTCAATATAAGTTACGAGTGGGGTAGCTAATTTGGGACGGGGCTTTTTTAGCTGCCCAAGACAGTGGCTCATTCGATGTCAGTCGCCAAAAGCGAGCGAGCCGCATTTGCGCCAAGGTGACGTGAAATGAGAGGGCGCTGACCTTCTGGTCGCGCCCTCGAAATTGAACGTCAGATTGGCGTGAATGCGGCCCGCGCAGCGTCAACGAGCCCGCCGTTCGGTAGAACGGCGGAACTAATTCAAGACTTTAGTCCGCTGGCCGCGCAGCGGCCAGCTTTAAACCACCCGCTAC
>URMZ01000042.1 GCA_900549025.1 uncultured Collinsella sp. | reverse complement strand
ATTTTGGACCCGCCGCGGTTTACGTTTTTGCCGGCTATCTACCAGGATGCCACGCATCGCAAGTGGGCCGTACATCAGCGCGGCGGCGAGCCGAAGATTTTTGACTATGCGGACGTGTTGCAGTGCGAAGTGGCCGAGGCGGGCGATCCGGAGGCCGAAGAAGCGGTCTCTAAACAGGAATTTGCCCAGCGTATCCTGGCAAATCCTGCCAAGGCGGCGAAAATAAACGCTGCCAAGCGTAATATGTGTCTTGGTATGGGCGTTGTTGTGGCGGTTCAGACGGGAAAAGACGAGGTTTCCAAATTAGAGATTCCCGTTATGACCGACGAAGTCAAACGCGATTCAAGTCTATATAAGTCGTATCGGAATGTCGCCGAGAAGATCAAGGCCGAATTTGATGCCATGGGAGGGCTGGCCTAATTTTGGCGGCATACGTTTCTGAATGAGGAGTCTGTGCAATGGCAGGCGAATCTTATGCAATTCCCCCCAAAGATCGTGCTGTTGAGGGAATTCTTTGGTATATCCAGCACCATCAGCTTGCCGGCGGCGATCGCCTGCCGGCCGAGCGCGTGCTGTGCGAAGAGATTGGCGTTTCGCGTACGGCGTTGCGTGCCGGTATCACGCGGCTCATCTCGTGTGGAACGCTCGAGAGCCGTCGCGGATCGGGTACGTATGTGTGTCCTCCCAAGCCGTTGAACATCTTCCAGGAAACGTATAACTTTTCCGATGCTGTACGGACTGCCGGCCTGCACCCCTCTTCTCGTCTGGTTTCCACCGGGACCATCGAGGCGGATGAGGCGCTTGCCGACAAGCTTGGGGTGGCTGTAGGCGCTCCCTTGCTCCGCATGCAGCGCGTTCGACTTATTGAGGGCGAGCCGGCGTCAATCGAGACCGTTCACGTTAACCTGTCCCTGTGCCCATCGCTTCCCGAACACGATTTTGAGTGTGAGAGCCTTTACGATGTCTTGCTCAAAGAAGGTGGCGTGCGTGTTGAGCATGGACGTGAGCATATCTCCATCTCGCGTTTGGACGTCGAAGAGGCCGAGCTGCTCCAGCAAGAAGAGGGAACGCCGGTGTTCTATGAGAGCTCGATCGAATTTGATAAGGACATGCGTTTTGTGGAGCATTGCAAATCGGTGATTTTGCCCACAAAGTTCCGCTTTGCCGATAACGGCGAAGAGAACGGCATGAGGAGCGTGGCAGGTGAACAATGGCTGAAACAGTAGATGCCACCCCGGTTTATATGCGCATTCGACGCCGCATCGAGGAACGTATCGAGCGCGGTATATATCCCACGGGTTCCATGATTCCGTCCGAAAAAGACCTCGCCGAGGAATTTGGTACGACACGCTTGACCATCCGAAGCGCTGTCGATGAGCTGGTTCGGCGCGGGCAGATTCGCCGTGTTCGGGGAAAAGGTGCCTTTGTGGCGCAGAAAGTACCTGCTTTTTTTGAACGCACGGTCGGTTTCCGTGAATCGGTCCGTGCTTCGGGCGGCGAGCCGTCCGTCCGTATTCTCGCGCGTTCCAAGCGTTATGCGGGGCCATATTACGCCGACCTGTTTGGCATCGCCGAGGACGACCTGCTCTATTCCGTTCGACGCCTGAACCGCATAAACGGTAGCCCCGTATCGATTGAGACGGCGCTGATTCCCTGCCTGCTGTTCCCAACCATCGAAGATATTGACGTGTCGGTCTTCAGTTTGTACGAGACCTATGAGATGCTGGGCCGAAAGCCAGCCATGGCACAGGAAAAGCTCGATATCGAAGCGCTGGGCGCACGAGATGCCGGCCTCCTTGGACTGGAACAGGGCGATCTTGTTTTGCTTTTGGAATGCGTGAGCTATGACGCGAGCGGTCAGGCTATCGAGTATGTAAAGTCCTTCAATCGTGGCGATACGGGCGGCTACACCTATACGTACTAGCTGGTATTTTGTGAATAACGGCTGGGAAACTAACCAGTTTTGATCGTTGGGTCAGCTGTATATACAACCTTACAGGGCTCAAAATCGACCGTTCGCCGATGGGGATAAATTAATCGACAAAGAGGTATCAAAAAGCCGTAACCTATAACTGTGATTGGTATCAAATACTAATGATTTGTTACGAGGTGAGACGATGAAGATGCTCGATTACGTTCAGCTTGCCCATGTGCGTATGGGGGAGAACCTCGAGCGTTCGTCTGAGCTGGTAGCGCAGCTCGTTGATATTTTCCAGTCCGGTTCTTTTGACGCGCTGCGCATCGTTGCTTCGGGTTCGTCGCGCCATGCCGCCGATTGCGCCCGCGATTACCTGCAAGATGCCCTGCAAATGCAGGTGTCCGTTGTGACGCCCGAGGCCTTCGTCGATTTTGAACACACCTATCCGCAGCATGCGCTCAACATCGCCGTCTCGCAGAGTGGCTATTCGACCAATACGATTGCGGCGCTCGATTACATGCGCGCACACGATATGGCTGCAGTTGCGCTCACGGCAAACGTCGAGGCGCCCATCAAGGAGCACACTGACATCGTTCTTGACTACGGTGTGGGCGTCGAGTCGGTGGACTTTGTGACTCTGGGCGTCGAGGTGCTCGTTGAGTACCTGGTGCTCTTTGGTATTTACGGCGGTCAGGCGCGCGGAACGATTGACGCCAAGGGCGTTGCCCAGCGTCTTGACGACCTGCGCGAGGCCATCCAGGCCAATGCCGTGATGTGCAAGACCGCCGAGGAATATGTCCAAGACCACATGCTCGAACTTTCTGAGCACATGCCCGCCATGGTCGTCGGCAACGGTCCCAACTACGGCGTTGCCGAGGAGGCGGCGCTCAAGCTGAGCGAGACCATCAAGATTCCTGCCATGCATCACGAGGGCGAGGAGTTCATTCACGGTCCCGAGATGCAGATCGTTCCGGGCTATCTGGTGTTTATCGTCGACGATCCGCAGGGGTCGGAGCGTCTTGCGAATATCGCCGATGCGCTATCGAACGTTACGACAAAAACGGTGCTGCTCACGGCCCATCCCAGGGGTAAGGCTCACGAGGTTGCGGTGCCTCAGGTGGCTCCGCTGCTCAGCGCAATTCCCAATTTGGTGTTCTTCCAGACGATTGCGGCAATGATCGCCGAGCGTCTGAAGTCATGGGACGTGCACCCGTATCTTGATGCCGTCTCCAAGCAAATGGAGGTCAAGGCAGAGGGCTACGAAGAATCAGTCAATGCGCTTAAGGCCAAAGCGGCCGAGTGTTACGGAATGTAAGCGGGTTTGATGCCCGTTGGCATGGGGGATGTGAAGACAACCCCAGAAAGGAGAGACAAATGAAGGAAACCGAGAAGATCGAGATCATGCATTTCGACCAGGAGGGCTATCTCGAGGACGGCAAGGCGCTCTACGAGACCGGCAAGAAGATGACCGCGCTCGCCGACAAGGTCGCCGACGAGGGCTACGACGCCGTGTTCCTGATGGGCGTCGGCGGCACCTGGGACGAGCTCATGCAGCTCGAGTACCTCATGAACAAGTTCGGCGACCGCGACCTCGAGGTCTACCTGATCCACGCCGCCGAGTGGAACGCCATGGGCCACAAGCGCATGACCGAGAAGTCCGTCGTGATCACCGCCTCCGAGTCCGGCACCACCCCCGAGGTCCTCGAGGCCGTCAAGAAGATGAAGGGCATGGGCGTGCGCGTCTACGCCATGACCAAGCCCGAGGGCCCCATCGGCCAGGCTGTGGGTGCCGAGAACTGCGTCGCCATGGCTTCTGACCATGGTTCGGGCGGCTGCGAGAAGGGCTACTACCTCGCCGACTGCTTCGGCCTGCGCCTGCTCAACCGCCGCGGCTGCTTCCCCAAGTTCGACCTGTTCATCGAGCAGACGAAGGACGTCTGGAAGGACATGCTCGACATCCGCAAGCGCTTCGAGCCGCGCGCCGAGGAGCTCGCCAGGAAGTACGCGCTGGCCGACTACACCATGTTCATCGGCTCGGGCGCGCTGTGGGGCGAGACCATCCTGTACTCCATGTGCCTGCTCGAGGAGATGCAGTGGAAGCGCATCCGCCACATCACCTCGCACGACTTCTTCCACGGCACGCTCGAGCTGCTCGAGCCCGGCGTCCCGGTGTTCCTGTTCATGGGAGAGGACGAGTGCCGCGCCCTCGACGAGCGCGTCCGCGCCTTCCTCACCAGCGGCGTGACCGGCGACGAGGACTACGTCATCATCGACACCGCCGAGTACGCGATCCCGGGCCTGGACGACGACTTCCGCGTCATCGTGTCGCCGTGGATCCTGTCCGTGCTGACCACCGACCGCCTCGCGCGCAACTACGAGCTGGTCACCAAGCACAACCTCAAGTACCGCCGCTACTACCACCAGTTCGACTACTAAGAGCTGGCCGCAGGGCCGATATCTTGGCTGGTTGATATCTCGACCCTACACAAGGGCGTCCGCATTCGCGCGGGCGCCCTTTTTGCGTTGCCGTCGGCGCAGGGTGTCCTCGGCGGAAATCTCATCCCGGAATTTCGGCTCAGAGTGGGATGCGGTTTCCGGATGCGTCCCATTCTGAAGCCCCGAAACGGGACGCGCTTTCCGCTTGGGGTCCGATCCGGAAAGCTCATCCCGTTCCGAGCATCAAATCCGGGACATGCTTTCCGCGCTCCGCCCCTTGCAGAAAGCGCGTCTCCTTCCAAACACAAATCTTGCGGTACAGCTTCTGCAAAGACGCGAAGTGGCCGCTGACAGCAAAGAGGGGCTGCCGAGACAATGCCCGACGGCCCCTCCCCTCATAACTTGCTATCGATGCCAATCGCCACAAGGGCGCGGCTGCCTACTTGCTGATCGCGCCCGTCATATAGATAAACTGCACGCGATTTATATGTCCGCCCTGCTCGCCGTTGACAAAGTCCGTCGGCGTAAAGCCGGGGTTGAGCATTTCCTCGATCTTGTCCTTAACGGTGTCGATGACCTGAGTATCGAGATTGCTCGTTCGGTCGGTAAGCTCCTGCATGCCGTTGCCGAGTTCGGATGCGCCGCTGGCAAGCGTACCTGCACCCGAGGAGAGAAGATTCATGCCGCTAGCAAGGCTAGCAGCACCTGTCTTGAGCTGCGCCGCACCGTTGTTGAGCTGTGATGCGCCGTTGGCAAGCGCGGGCGTGGCACCGTTGAGCTGCTGTGTGCCCGCAGCAAGCTGGTCGGTGCCCGCGGCAAGAGCCGCGGCGCCATCGCTCAGCTGACCCGCGCCCGTTGCTGCAGAGCCAACACCGGCGACAAGACCGGGGTTCACGGCCGTGGGGTTTGCCGGGTTGATCGCGCTGTTCATATAGGCGATGGCTCCGGCCAGGCTCAGCTGTTGGCCATCCTGGACAGTGGTGTAGCCCTGAATGGCGCTATCGAGCGCGGTGACGGCACCCTGGGCGCCGCCCTGGGCGCCGGCCGCCTGGGCCAAAGTCGTAACCTGATCGGTAAGCGTGCCAAACATGGACTCGGCACCCTTAAGGCCCTGCGACACCTGCGTGTTAAGACCCTGCGCGCCCGCAACGGCATTGGATGCAGAATCGAGAAGCGCGGTAAGACCCGTCGCATCGGCGCTCGATGCCGCCGTGGCGGCGGCACCCGCGCTGGTAGCAGCACTGCCGGCACTTGCGGTGGCGGCATCCAGCTGTGCCGTAGCCTCGCTTAGCTTGGCTGCCGCAGCCTTGGCGGAGTCGAGATCGGCCGCGTTATCCAGCGCGTCCTGAGCATCGGCGACCGCCGCCTTGGCAGCGGCAATAGATGCAACGGTGCTCTCGGCGCCAGCCTTTGCGCTCTCGGCGTTAGCCTTTGCCGCATCGTTGCCCATGGCGCTCGCGGCCTGCTTTGCCCCGCCGAGCGCCTGCTGTGCACCGGCAAGGTACTGCCCCTCGCCGCTGAGCGCCGCCGTAAGACCCTGCGGCCCGTACAGCGCGCTGTAGGCGTTGCCCGACGTAGCGGTCACGGCGTCCTGGGCCGCCTTGGCCGCAGCCTGCGCCTTGGCAAGGTTTGCCTCCTGAGCCTGCTTGCCCAGCGTCAGCGCGTCGACGTACGTATCGGACCCAGCGGCAATTCCACTTATGCCGCCCGAGATCTGCTGTGCGCTCCCCTGCAGCTTGGAAAGGCCCGCCGAAAGATCGGACGCACCGCCCTTAAGCTGCACGGCACCGGCATTAACCCCCTCGGCACCGGCATTAAGGTTGCTCACGCCTTCGACCAGCGTGGGGACCTGCGCGTTGAGCTGACTCGTACCCGCCGCGAGCGCAGCGGCGCCACTGGACAGCGTGCCGGCACCGGTATTGGCCGTGGCAAGCGAGGCCGCGAGCGTCTTGACACCGTCGGCAACCTGGCCAGCACCGCTATTGGCCGTAGCAATACCGTTGGAGAGCTCCACGAGCTGGCTCGTATTCATGCTGCTCGAGTCCACATCGATGGCAAGATTCAGCGGCACGCCGACAATCTGCCAGCCATCAAACTCAAAATCCTCAACATCGGTCGTAATGGTGTAGTCTCCGGTGCTGCCGGGAATCACCATGTAGGTAAGCTGCGTGTTGGAGCCGTTGGCAGCAACCGTGGCGCCCTCAGCCTCAATATCGTGTGCCTCGGCATCCTTAAGCTGACCGGTAATCTGAACCAGGTAGTTATCGGCATAATCGCCACCGGTATAGTCGTCATTCTTTTCGACCTTGAGCTTCATGGTGAGCTTGCCGCTCTTGCCCGCCAAATCCTTGGCGTCGATATCGCGGCCATCGAGCTGGTATGCCACGGTGACGTTCCACGGCATCTGAGTGTTCTTGTCCAGATCGCCCTGGTAGACAAAGTCCTGCACTCCCTGGCCCGTAACGGCAACCGACCCGCTGTCGTCCGTTAGTTTTTGAGTCGTCGATAGGTTGGTCACTTTGTTATAGGTGCCGGCATCGTCGATCTTGACGCCCTTATTGGCCTCGAAGCTATTGACCACGTAAACACCCGTGCGATTGCCGTCGGCATCGGTTTTGACGTATACGACCTGGTTTTTCTTATATCCCGGCGTGCTGTTATCGGAGTCCGTCGCCATCTGTTCACTCGTAGCCGAGGCAGCGCTCGTCGACCCTACGCCGTCGGCGAACACAACGGCACCGGGAACGGTAAGGGCCACGGTCAGACCGGCGGCAAGAGCGAGCGCAGCGATGCGCTTATGGGGACGACGTACAAGATCGCGTTGGGCTTTGAGCTCTTTCGAAGCGGTATCAGTGGTATGGGTATGCATTGCGGTATTCCTTCCAACTGCTTTGTAAAACGTTACTGAGCGGAGCCGTCCGCAGCCGATGCCTCGGTGGTATCCGAAACCGGATCCTGGGCATCCTTGGGCAAAAAATGAGCTTTGAGCGTGGTCTTGCCGATGAGGCCATCGAGCACATACAGGAAACCCGGCAGCGCAAAGAGTACGGCGACTAGGGAGATGCTCACGCCGACGCCCAGGAACCAGCCGATCTGCTTGAGCACGCCGTGGCTCGAGATCGCATGGATCAGGAAGCCACTGATTAGCAGAACCGATCCAGAGGTCAAAACAGGAATCGTGCAAGCTTCCATGGTCTCGAGTAGCGCTTCGCGCTTATGCATGGTCACGCGGTCCTCACGATAGCGGTCAGCAATCAGGATGCCGTAGTCGACGGCAACGCCCAGCTGGATGGAGCTCACAATTAAGTAGGCGAGGAAGAACTCGTGCATACCGGTGTAGAGCGGTGCAGCAAAGTTGACCCAGATCGAGGTCTCAATCACGAGCACCAAGATGATCGGCAGGCTCAGCGACTTGGTGGCCAGCAGCAAGACCGCGAACACGGCCACGACGGCGATGAGGTCGACCTTGCCCTTATCGACGGTGATGGTGTCCTTAAGGTCGGTGGTGCTCACGCCCTCGCCGGCGAGCATTGCCTTACCCGGATAATGTTTGTCCGCGATACAACGAATCTTCTTGACCAGCTTAAATGTACTCGGACCCTCGTAGGGCGCGGTAACCGTGAGCACCAAACGGCTGTAGTGCTCTCCCTCCACCAGATCGAGCGTGTCCTTTTCGGCCATGCCCGTGGGGATATAGGGACTCGCAACGTCAACATAGCTCTGGATGGACTTGACCTCGGGGAGCGCCTTGAGCTCATTGGAGAGTGCCTGCTCCTCGCTCACCTCTCCACGGGGAACGAGCACAACGTAGGTATCGGAGTTGCCAAAGACCTCCTTGACCTTGTCCATATCCTGACCAAGCCGCGTATCCGAACCAAAAATGTGCGAAGTGCCGTAGTAGTACGTGATATCGCTGGAGGTCGATGCCACACGCGCAGGGTAAACCACGGCGAGGATCACGACGGCAGCGGGGATACAGACCTTGAGCACCAGACGGGCGAACTTACCCAGCGGCGGGACAAAGGGCCTGTGCTGCGATTTTTGCACAAAGCCATCGAACTGAACGAACATCGAAGGAACAAAGGTAAAGACCGATACCAGGCTGATGGCGATACCCTTTGCAAGGGCAAGACCAAGGTCGGGGCCGATCTTAAACTGCATGGCGGCAAGCGCGATAAAGCCGATGCAGACCGTGCAACCGCTCGAAAACACGGCGACCGAGGACAGGCAGCACGACTGCACCATGTCTTCGGCAACGCTGCCGTGGCGGCCACGCTCCTCGTTAAAGCGGTGCAGCAAAAAGACCGAGAAGTCCAGCGCGATGGCAACCTGCAAAATGGAGCCCGCAGAGTTGGTGACAAAGCTAATCTCGCCAAAGATGAGGTTGGTGCCCCAGTTGATAAACACCGAGACGCCCAGGCCCAGCAGCACCAGGATGGGTTCGGCCCAGCTGGTAGTCGTGATGACCAGAATCACGAAGATAATCGCTATGACAGCGACCGTGATAATGCTGATCTGCTGCTCGGTCGATGTGGTGGCGAGCGCGTTAGACATGGCCGAGCCCGTAATGGCGCCCTCGTCGCCCACGATATCTCGAATAGCGTCGGTTGCCTCGATCTCCTTTTCGGAATTAACCGTCACCGTAAACAGGGCGTTGTTCTTTTTGTAATAGGTCTCAACGGTGTCTTTGTCTTGCGTGGCAAGCGGCTGATCGATATCTGCCGCGTCGTCAAGCCATAGGACCTCCTCGACGCCGTCGACCTTTTTGATTTTGTCCTTGTATTTGAGCGCCTGAGCGATCGAGACATTGGGCACCATAACGCGACAGTTGGGAATGTCACCCTCAAACTCATCACCCATGGTATTCAGAGCGACGGTCGACGCCGCTTCGTCGGGCAGATAGCTCGTAATGTCGTAGTTAACGCCTACAAACTGGCGCAGGAACAGGCATACCAGTGCTGCCACCGCATAGAACGCGATGATGGGTTTGCGGTGCTTCACGACCCATCGAAATAGCTTCTCTTTCAACCTCAATCCTCCATAACGCTCAGCCTATGTTTTGCTCTTTGTTATATTCCACATTTGGTAGTTATACAACATGTGTAGGATAAAGGCGCCATAAAGATATGCGATTGACGCGGTCCCGGAGCCAAAACAGCCGCTGCAGAAGCAGTTCGGAAAAGGTCCTCAGCGGAAACTGCATCCCAGTTTTTAGACGAAAAACGGGATATGGTTTCTGGTTGGCCTAGATAATCGTCAGATTTAGCTGAGCGTCTGCCCCTATGTTTCCAAATGAATACGGTGTGAGCTGCGGACAAGGATTTTCCCCGCAAGCACTCTAGTATGCTAAAGTACCCAAAAGACCGGCGGAGCTATGCCGGTCGTTTGTTCTGTATGCAACACAGCATGAGGAGGCTCACCAGATGACGGCCACACCGTGGGGATTCCGGGACATAT
>URMZ01000041.1 GCA_900549025.1 uncultured Collinsella sp. | reverse complement strand
CCCATGATGGCGCCGGAGGTCGGGGTGAACAGGTTCACGACACCGATGGCGGCGGAGAAGATCATGACCATGACCTCAGGCGAGAAGCCGAGCTTAACAGCCAGCGGTCCCATGATGGGCATGGAGACGGTGGCCATACCGGAGGTCGAGGGGATCAGGAAGGACAGGCCGAAGTAGACCAGGAAGCTCATGGGAGCGAAGATCACGCCGGACAGGCCAGCCAGGGCATTGGCGGCAGCGTCGAGGACGAAGACATCGAGGCCGGTGTTAGCCATGAGGACGGAGATACCACGGGCGAGGGCGATGACGAGAACAACGGACATCATGTCGGCAGCGCCGGTGATGAAGGTGTTAACGATCTGCTTCTCGGACAGGCCACCGATGATACCGATCAGGACGGCCATGAGGAAGAACCAGGTGGAAGCCTCGTCGAAGTACCACTGGCCAATGGGCAGGCCGGTGATCAGGGCAGACCAGCCCTGGACGACGGCGTTACCGTCGGCGTCGTAGACAGCGCCAGCGTCGAAGAAGTTGGCGACGCCCTCGTTGAGGTCGGCCAGCGGAATGAAGCCGACGATCATGACGACGAAGGTGAAGGCGAAGGCGATCAGAACACCCTTCTGACGACCGGTGAGCTTGACCTCCTTGTGGACCTCGGAAGCAGCCTTGCCGTGAGCCTCTTCGGCGTCCTTGAGCTCCTGCATCGACAGGATGGTGGAACCCTTGTCAGCCTTGACCTTCTTGGCGTAGCTCATCACGAAGAAGATGGACATAGCGGTAGTGACAATCCACAGGACGGCACCGAGGCCGATGATGATGGACTGGTTGACCTCAATGCCAACGCCGGTCAGAGCGTCGACGGCAGCGCCGACGGCGAACGGGTTAACCGTGGAGCCCAGGCAGCCGCAGCCAGCGCCGAGCAGGACGGTAGCGGCACCGACCATGGGGTCGAAGCCAGCGGCCATCATGGTAGCGGCGAGCAGGGCGTAGAAGGGAACGGTCTCCTCGCACATACCATAGGTGGTACCACCGAGGGAGAAGATGAGCATCAGCACGGGAATGAGCATAATCTCGTTGCCCTTAAGCTTCTGCACCAGAACGGCGATGCCGTTGTCCAGAGCGCCGGTCTCGGTCATCATGCCGAGGAAGCCGCCCAGGATCATAACGAAGAGGCAGACGGGCAGAGCGTCAGCGAAGCCCTTAATCGGGGCGGTGCAGAAATCGCTCAGACGGGCGGCAGTAACCGCGCCGCCGGACGTGCCGGAGACGATAACGGTAATCACTGCGACAATTGCCAGCAGAGCAAGAAGAATGGTGAACGATGAAGGCATACCGCGCTTTTTCTTAGCGGTCTCAGTCATAGTTCTCATCCCCCCTTCATAAATCATTTACTGATCTCGCCAGAAGCGGCTCTTCCGTGCCGTGCCTGCCGCTTGATGCGAGATTATTACCAGATAAAACCGCTCGGGGTGTGCAGCAATACACCCCGAGCGAGATGCTAGATGCTCTTACTTGAGCGTGGCGTACATGACAGCCTTAATGGTGTGCATGCGGTTCTCGGCCTCGTCGAAGACCTTGGAAGCGGGGCTCTCGAAGACCTCGTCGGTGACCTCCTGCTCGGTGATGCCGAACTGCTCGCACTTCTCGGCGCCAATGGTGGTGTTGGTGTCGTGGAAGCTGGGCAGGCAGTGCAGGAAGATAGCACCCGGGTTGGCCATAGCCATGACCTCGGAGGTGACACGATACGGGGTGAGCTGAGCGATGCGCTCGGCCCAGACCTCGTCGGGCTCGCCCATGGAGACCCACACGTCGGTGTAGATAACGTCGGCACCGGTGACGCCGTCCTTGACGTCGGTGGTCAGCTTGATGGTGCAGCCGTTAGCCTCGGCGATGGGCTTGCAGGCCTCGATGACGTCGTCAGCGGGCATGCACTCCTCGGGGCCGCAGGCCACGAAGTTCATGCCGAGCTTGGAGCAGACGACCATGAGGGAGCGAGCGACATTGTTCTTGCAGTCGCCCATGAAGACGAGGGTCTTGCCCTTGATGTCGTAGTTGAAGTTCTCCTGGACGGTCAGGATGTCGGCGAGCATCTGGGTGGGGTGCCACTCGGTGGTCAGGCCGTTCCACACGGGCACGCCGGACTTAGCAGCGAGCTCCTCGACGTCGTCCTGGGCAAAGCCACGGAACTCGATGCCGTCATACATGCGGCCGAGAACGCGGGCAGTGTCCTCGATGGACTCCTTCTTGCCCATCTGCGACGAACCCGGATCGAGGTAGGTGACGCCCATGCCCAGATCCATGCCGCCGACCTCGAAGGCGCAGCGGGTACGAGTAGAGGTCTTCTGGAAGAGCAGAACGATGTTCTTGCCCTCGAGATAGCGGTGCGGAACGCCAGCGCGCTTCATATCCTTGAAGTTCTTGGAGAGCTTGAGCAGGTACTCGATCTCCTCGGTGGTGAGGTCGAGAAGCTTGAGGAAGCTACGGCCGGAAAGGTTAACACCCATGGTTTGATTCCTTTCGAAGAAATGAATTACGTAAGTATTAGTGGTGCCCGTTTAACGGGCGAAGCCGGTGCGGTTGTAGGGGGACCGCACCGGAAACGGAAAGACTTAGAGGTCCTCGCGCCAGAAGGGCATGCTCATGCAGCGCGGGCCGCCGCGGCCGCGGGAGAGCTCGGCGGAGGGCACGACGAGAAGGTCCAGGCCCTCCTTGTACAGCACGTCGTTGGTGACGGTGTTGCGGGCGTAGACGCAGATCTTGCCGGGCTCGACGCACAGGGTGTTGGAGCCGTCGTTCCACTGCTCGCGGGAGGCCGCGATCGGGTCGCCGCCGCCGCAGGGGATCAGCTTGACCTGGTCGACGCCGGTGGCGTCCTCCAGGACGTGCTCGAGGGTGTCCTCGATCAGGCGGATGTTCACGTCGCCCGGGTTCTTGCCGGCGGTCAGCTCGTAGACGCGCAGGGTGCCCATGATGGCGGGGTGGATCGTGAACTTATCGACGTCGATCTGGGTGAAGACCGTGTCGAGGTGCATGAAGGCGCGCGAGACCGGGATGTCGAAGGCCAGGATGCGCTCGACCTTGGAGTCGGAGTTCCAGAAGATGTTCTGGGCCATGACGTCGATCGCGGCGGCCTGGGTGCGCTGGGAGATGCCGACGGCGAGGGTCTTCTCGTTGATGTTCAGCACGTCGCCGCCCTCGGTGTGGAACTGGCAGTCGCGGCGGAAGTACAGCGAGACGTCCTTGTAGTCGGGGTGGTACTTGAAGATGTACTTGCCGTACAGGGTCTCGCGGTTGCGGGTGACCGAGTACATGCGGTTGAGGTTGACGCCCTCGCCGATGACCGCGAACGGGTCGCGGGTGAAGTAGAGGTTGGGCATCGGGTCGATGATCAGGTCGGACTCGGACTCGGAGTTGACCAGGGAGTCGAGGGTCGTGGACGCCGTGAGGGGCATGTCGATCTCGGACTTGGTCATGCCGGCCATGGTCTTCTTGACGAACTCGAGGTTGTCCTCGATGGAGTCCAGCTTCTCGCGGACGATCTGCGGCATGTGCTGGCCGCGGATGCCGGCCTCGGCGATGTACTGGTCGGTGAACTCGGCGCGGGCGCCGGGGACCTGGTCGAACACCTCGGCGACGAGGTTCTCGAGATAGAGGACCTCCACGCCCTGGTCCCTCAGGATCTGGGCGAAGGTGTCGTGCTCCTGCTGCGCGACCTCCAGGAACGGGACGTCGTCGAACAGGAGTCGCTCGAGCTCGTCGGGCGGCAGGTTGAGGAGCTCGTCGCCGGGACGGTGCAGGCAGACCTTCCTGAGCTTGCCGATCTCGGAAGGCACGTGCAGACCTTTCGTCATGGCCTCCTACCTTTCTTTCGGGCCCTTGTCAGGGCCGATTCGTTAGCGCCCCTCCGTGTGAGGCGTTATTGCTGACGACATATTTATATCCAAAATCAGCTCATACTTCCACCTTGCCCACGAACGGTTTTTTATAGGGGGTGAACGGCATACACATATACTTCACGCATGGCACACTTCATCTTAATAAAGCGTATTTACGTGCTTAAACGCGTTTTAATCCTAAAATCAAATGGAACTAAACTATGTTAAACCATCCTCAAATTGCATATTTCCAATAAAGCTATGAATAGAATTAGCGGTTCACACCGCGTCTCAACCATTTTCATTTTTATTCAGAAAAAAGTTTGTCCTATTCATTTCTGATAAATAAATTACCGTTTACCAGACGCTTGATACCGTTCACCGGAAACTCAGTATAAGGCCCAGCGGATACCGCCTCGCTTTACGGCCCCATTTGTAACAACTTGACTTCTCGGTATAGAAAAACGGACCCGCTTCCCCTAGGGAAACGGGTCCGTTTTCGATTATCTTCGGCTAATTTGGATAAGGCCCCCGAAGGCCATCGGAATCCTAGCGATCGAACTCCGCCAGTGCCTCGCCCAAAAGCCTCAGGCCCTCGCGCAGAATGTCCTCGCTCGCGCAGTAGCCCAGGCGTGCGCCGCAGGGAAGCTCAAAACGGCTACCGGGGACCAGCAGCACTCCCCTCTCGGACAGCAGGCGCCTGCAGAACTCCTCGTCATCCTCGGGAATATCCAGCTGGATAAACGAGGTGGACACGCCCTGCGGGGCCGTCCAGGAAACGCGATGCTGCGTATCGATCCAAGCCTGCGCGATATCGCGGTTGCCAAACACGATCTTGCGATTGCGCTCGAGAATCTTATCCTTGTGCTCAAGCACATAGGTCGCCAGAGCATCGTTGAACACGCCGCCGCAGATCATGGTGTAATCGCGATAGGTACGGATGCGGTTGGACACCTCTTTGTCGGCCAGGACCCAGCCCACGCGGGCCGCAGGTGTCGAATAGGTCTTCGACAACGAGTTGGTGACAATGGCCCTCTCGTACACGTCGACCATCGACATAAAGGACTCAGTGTTTTCGAGCGGCAGATATACCTCGTCGCACAGCACGTAGGCGCCCACCGAGCGGGCGATCTCGGCAATCTGGCCGAGCATATCGGCATCGAGCACCGTACCGATGGGGTTAGATGCGTTGTTTATGCAGATAAGCTTGGTGTTGGGACGCACCAAGCGCTTGAGTTCCTCGATATCGGGCTTCCAGCCGAGTTCCTCGCGAAGCTCCCAATACTCGACCTCGGCGCCCAGCGTGCGCGGAATCTCGTAGAGCGGCGCGTAGGTGGGCCACTCGGCGATAACATGGTCGCCGGGCTCGACCACAGCCATGATGGCGTTGAGGTTAGCGCCCGTGCAGCCATTGGTCTGCAGAATGTGATCGGGATTGACCTCCCGACGATACAGCTTGGCAACCTCGGCCTTAAACTCCGGCGAGCCCTCGATCCAGCCGTAGTTCATCTTCTCGCGGTCCAGGCGCTCGTAGAACGTGGCGCCGTCCTGTTCATCGAGCGCGCGCAGCTCGCCCATGGTGAGCGACGAGATCGTCGACTGGGCGATGTCCCACGTGGCGCTCTTCTCCCAAACGTTGAGCCATTCCTCAACGCCAATCGTCTTGATGTCCATGGCCAAGCTCCTTACAAAAGCAGTCATCCAATCGTGTTGACGTTCCTCATACAAGATTGGGGCGGTGCGAAAACCCGCACCGCCCCAATGGGAGACATCTAATGGCAGCTAGATGTATGTATTATGACCTGTACGGGTCCTTGAAGACCTTAGAGGTCCTCGCGCCAGAAGGGCATGCTCATGCAGCGCGGGCCGCCGCGGCCGCGGGAGAGCTCGGCGGAGGGCACGACGAGAAGGTCCAGGCCCTCCTTGTACAGCACGTCGTTGGTGACGGTGTTGCGGGCGTAGACGCAGATCTTGCCGGGCTCGACGCACAGGGTGTTGGAGCCGTCGTTCCACTGCTCGCGGGAGGCCGCGATCGGGTCGCCGCCGCCGCAGGGGATCAGCTTGACCTGGTCGACGCCGGTGGCGTCCTCCAGGACGTGCTCGAGGGTGTCCTCGATCAGGCGGATGTTCACGTCGCCCGGGTTCTTGCCGGCGGTCAGCTCGTAGACGCGCAGGGTGCCCATGATGGCGGGGTGGATCGTGAACTTATCGACGTCGATCTGGGTGAAGACCGTGTCGAGGTGCATGAAGGCGCGCGAGACCGGGATGTCGAAGGCCAGGATGCGCTCGACCTTGGAGTCGGAGTTCCAGAAGATGTTCTGGGCCATGACGTCGATCGCGGCGGCCTGGGTGCGCTGGGAGATGCCGACGGCGAGGGTCTTCTCGTTGATGTTCAGCACGTCGCCGCCCTCGGTGTGGAACTGGCAGTCGCGGCGGAAGTACAGCGAGACGTCCTTGTAGTCGGGGTGGTACTTGAAGATGTACTTGCCGTACAGGGTCTCGCGGTTGCGGGTGACCGAGTACATGCGGTTGAGGTTGACGCCCTCGCCGATGACCGCGAACGGGTCGCGGGTGAAGTAGAGGTTGGGCATCGGGTCGATGATCAGGTCGGACTCGGACTCGGAGTTGACCAGGGAGTCGAGGGTCGTGGACGCCGTGAGGGGCATGTCGATCTCGGACTTGGTCATGCCGGCCATGGTCTTCTTGACGAACTCGAGGTTGTCCTCGATGGAGTCCAGCTTCTCGCGGACGATCTGCGGCATGTGCTGGCCGCGGATGCCGGCCTCGGCGATGTACTGGTCGGTGAACTCGGCGCGGGCGCCGGGGACCTGGTCGAACACCTCGGCGACGAGGTTCTCGAGATAGAGGACCTCCACGCCCTGGTCCCTCAGGATCTGGGCGAAGGTGTCGTGCTCCTGCTGCGCGACCTCCAGGAACGGGACGTCGTCGAACAGGAGTCGCTCGAGCTCGTCGGGCGGCAGGTTGAGGAGCTCGTCGCCGGGACGGTGCAGGCAGACCTTCCTGAGCTTGCCGATCTCGGAAGGCACGTGCAGACCTTTCGTCATGGCCTCCTACCTTTCTTTCGGGCCTTTCGGCCGAATCTCTCAGCGCCCTTCCATAGCGGACGCTGCTTGCTGACAGCTCTAGTTATATCCAAATTCCACCCGCAATTCCACCTCGCCCCCGAACGGTCAACAAAGTGCGATGAACGGTATATCGCATGAGATTCCCCCATAATGTACTTCGGCGTTCTAAAGTAACTTTTCTAAGGTAAACGCTCTTTTTTCCTAAAAACTATTTGCAATTGCATCTCTAAACTTTTGATTCAGAATTGCATAGCTAAATCGGTTTTATGTATATAAATGATGTTTGTTTACGTTTCCGCCTGCATTCAATGATATTCAGCTATCCATCATTCTTATTCACACTTACGTACCAGTTGAGTGAGGATATAGACCGCTTGCAGACGAGCAGGGCGTCAGTCCTATGACTTGTCAGCGTAAGAAGTAGGTAAAGATACCGTTCGCACAATACGTCCGTGCCACAAGTCGACTAAATTGAGACAATAGTGAATAGGGTTAGGCTACCGTCCCCTGCGGGGACTGAACGGACAGATGCATATGCCGAGCAAAATCGAAAAAAAGCAAGCCGCCGCAAAGCTGCGCAAACCGCCGCGCGACTTCTCGTACACGCAGAACCGAGAGCTCAGCTGGCTACGCTTTGACAACCGTGTGCTTGACGAAGCCTTCGATGAGACCGTTCCGCTGTTCGAGCGTCTAAAGTTCGTGTCGATTTTCGAGTCTAACCTCGACGAGTTTCTCATGGTGCGCGTGGGCGGCCTGTCCGATCTGGCAGAGCTCAAAAAGCAACCTGTCGACAACAAGAGCAATATGACCGCCTCCGAACAGGTCGATGCTGTCATGGCCGAAATGCCCGGGCTCCTTACCCGTTGGGAGTCCATCTTTAAGAGCATCGAGGGCAAGCTCGACACCTTGGGCGTTCACCGCGCCCGCATCGATTCGCTTACGCCCGAGGAGCGCACCTTTGTAACCCGCTACTTCCAGGCCTACGTGTCGCCGGTCATCTCGCCGCTGGTCATCGATCCTCGCCACCCCTTCCCCAACCTACGCAATGGCGCGCTCTATCTGGCCTGTGGTCTGGACGGCGCCACCGACGAGGAGAGCCTGCTGGGCCTTATCGAGATTCCCGCCTCGATGAACCGCGTGGTCGAGATCCCCTCGCCCACCGGCACCTACTCCTACATCTTGCTCGAGGACGTCATCCTCGCCTGCCTGGACAGCTGCTTTGGCTCCTATAAGCCGCTGGATCGTGCGCTGATCCGCGTCACCCGCAACGCCGACATCGATCCGGACGGCGAGGGCGTCGAAGAGGAAGAGGACTACCGCCAGCACATGAAGCGCATCCTCAAGAAGCGCCTGCGTCTGCAGCCGGTAGTGCTCGCGGTCTCGGGGTCGCTCGAGAAGGCAACGCTCAAGACCATCCGCAAGGCGCTCGAGCTTTCGCGCCGCTCTGTCTTTACCTGCGATATCCCGCTCGACCTGGGCTACGTCTTTGGCATTGAGGGCAAGATTCCCGAGCACCTGCGCAACGAGCTGCTCTTTACGCCGTTTAGGCCGCAGCCCAATCCCACCATCGACATGACCCGCTCCATCCGCGAGCAGGTGCTGCAGCACGACAAGCTGCTCTTTTATCCCTACGAGGCCATGAACCCCTTCCTGGATCTGGTGCACGAGGCCGCCTACGACCCCGAGTGCATCTCGCTGCGCATCACGCTCTACCGCGTGGCCAAGCAGAGCCGCCTGTGCGAGTCGCTGATCGATGCTGCCGAGAACGGCAAAGAGGTCACGGTGCTCATGGAACTTCGTGCCCGCTTTGACGAGCAGAACAACATCGAGTGGGCCGAGCGCCTGGAAGAGGCCGGCTGCACCGTCATCTATGGTTCCGAGGGCTTTAAATGCCACTCAAAGATCTGCCAGCTCACCTATCGCGAGGGCATGGCGCTAACGCGCCTCACGCTTTTGGGCACCGGCAACTTTAACGAGAAGACGGCCAAACTCTACAGCGACTTTATGCTCATGACCGCCCATCCCGGCATCGGCGAGGACGCCAACCTGTTCTTCCGCAACCTGTCGCTGGGCAATCTGCGCGGCGATTACCGCTTCCTGGGCGTGGCGCCCGTAGGCCTGAAGCCGCTCATCATGCGCGGCCTAGATCGCGAGATCCAGCGCGCCCTCGCTGGCGAGCCCGCCCGTGTGTTCTTTAAGCTCAACTCGCTCACCGACCGCGAGGTCATCGACAAAATCGCCGAGGCATCGTGTGCCGGCGTGCGCGTGGACATGATCATCCGCGGCATCTCGTGCCTCAAGCCCGGTGTTCCGGGCAAGACCGAGAACGTGCATGTCCGCTCCATCGTCGGACGCTTTTTGGAGCACGCCCGTGTTTACGCTTTTGGCGTGGACTCGGACATGATTTACCTGAGCTCGGCAGACATGATGACACGCAACACCGAGCACCGCGTGGAAATCGCCTTCCCTGTGCTCGACCCCATCTGCCGCGCCCTGGTACACGAGTACATGGGCATGCAGCTGCGGGACAACGTGAAGGCCCGCAGCCTCACGAGCGACGGCACCTGGGTCCCCGTGGAGCGTGCAGAGGGTGAGAAACCCTTCAACTCGCAGGAAGCTCTACTGGAGCGTGCCTATCGCAACGCCGAGGCCGCCGCGCAGCAGCGTGCGCAGGAGAAGGAACGTGTGGCCGAGGAGGCCATTCAGGCCGAGGTTGAACACGGGGCAGCTGCCAAACCGGAAGCGGTTGCAGCTCCCCCGGTGAATGAGCCCGAGGCTGCCGCAGAGCCCGCCGTGGAGAAAGCGCCCGAGCCCGCTACTGCGACTCCGAAGCCCGCCGCCGAGGCAAAGCCCGCCCCTGCTCCTGAGCCGCAGCCGGCCACACCCAAGGTCCAAGAGGTCCAGGCGACCGTCATTGAGCCCGAGCCCGCACCTGCACCTCAGCCCGAGCCGCAGGTCACCAAGCCCGCACCCGAGACGAGCGCCCGTCGCGATAAGCCCGCCGGCAAGACCAAGGCCATCGAGCGCCATCGCCCCGGTCGCGTGCGCATGGGCCTGGGTCTGATCGGCCTGGGTCTTAAGACGCTCATTACCGGCAAGACGAAATAGTCGTTTGTAGAAGCAGTTTGTAGAAGCGCCCCGCATTTGAGGAAAGCCTCGGATGCGGGGCGCTTTTCCCTGCTACCATGGTGCGAACAACAACGCGAATGACAGGCAGGAATATGAAGCTCACTATAGAATCGATGACCTACGGCGCCGACGGGCTGGCGCACGCCGACAACGGCAAGGCCGTCTTTGTGCAGGGCGCCGTGGCAGGCGACACCGTCGAGGCCGAGGTCGTACAGGACGGCAAGTCGTTCATGCGTGCCCGCACCACCGAGATTCTGGAGCCAAGCCCCGATCGCATTCAGCCTCCCTGCCCCTTCGTGGGCATCTGCGGCGGCTGCTCGTGGGGCAATCTCTCACGCACGGCACAGCTCGCCGCCAAGGAGCAAAA
>URMZ01000040.1 GCA_900549025.1 uncultured Collinsella sp. | reverse complement strand
AGTTCCGCACGCAAAGAAGGCCACTTAATGTGGCCTTCGTCTTGCGCAGGACTGTTCGAAATTTTGAAGAAGCACCCGCCCTGCCGGGGCTCCCGAGTTCCCGCTTACGAGAGCGACGTTCTCAGCAACTCGTTGAAGAGCTTCGGGTTGCCCTTGCCGCGGCTCGCCTTCATGCACTGGCCCACCAAAAAGCCGATGACCTTCTGGTTGCCGTCACGATACTGCTGCGCCTGATCGGCACAGTTTGCCAGCACCTCATCCACAATCGGCTGCAGCGCGCCGGCATCGCTCACCTGACGCATACCACGCTCGTCAACGATCTTGTTGGGATCGTCGCCGGTCTGAGCCATGGCCTCAAAGACCTCGTGCGCCTGGTTGGAGCTGATGGCATCGGTCGCCAGCAGCTTAGCCAGCGCTGCTACCTGAGCCGGCGCAATGCCGGACTCGGCCAGCGACACGCCCGCACCCTTAAGGTAGGCAATCATCTCGTTGACCAGCAAGTTTGCAACCGTCTGGGCCTCCTTGCCGGCCATGCCGGCAGCGGCGGCCTCAAAGAATTCGGCAAACTCGGGGTCGCCCGCAATCTGCTCGGCATCGGCCGCCTTAATGCCAAAGTCGGTCTCAAAACGGGCACGCTTGGCATCGGGCAGCTCGGGGATCTCGCCGCGGCAGCGGTCGATAAACTCGTCGTCCAGGTCGAACGGCGCCAGGTCGGGATCGGGGAACAGACGATAGTCGTCGGCCGTCTCCTTCACACGCATGACCACGGTGCGCTTGCGACTGGGCTCCCAGTGGCGAGTCTCCTGGTAGATGATGCCGCCCTCCTCGAGCACCTCGGCCTGGCGGCAGATCTCGTAGGCAAGGCCGTCATGCAGACTCTTAAACGAGTTGAGGTTCTTGAGCTCGGTCTTGGTGCCCAGCTTGGTCTCGCCGCGGCGGCGCAGCGACACATTGCCGTCGCAGCGCATGGAGCCCTTCTCCATGGAGCAGTCCGAAATGCCCAGCGTCACAAAAATGCGGCGGAGCTTCTCCATAAACAGGCGAGCCTCCTCGGGCGTACGCAAGTCGGGCTCAGTCACGAGCTCAATCAAAGGCGTGCCGCAGCGGTTGTAGTCGACGAGCGATTCGGCCGCGGCGGTAATGCGGCCCTCGGCACCGCCCACGTGCACCATCTTGGCGGCATCCTCCTCCATGTGGATGCGCAGGATGCGAATGGGCACCGTGTAGGAACCGTCCTCGCGGCGCTCAGGCATCTGCAGGTTGGACGCGTCGTAGCTGGCCAGGTGACCGGCGCGCTGGTTGCCCTCGCGCATGGTCGACGTCATGGACGTGGACAGGCCCTCGGCGTTGGCCGAGGCACTCGCCAGGCTCTGGGCCTCGGCCTCGCCAAACGCGCAGTCGGGGCGCTCGGCGGCACCGCGACCGGTCACATCCAGATCCAGGTGACCGTACATGGCAAAGGCAACCGGACCCTGCGTGGTCTGGAAGTTCTTGGCCATATCGGGATAGAAATAGTGCTTGCGGTAGAACATCGAGTGGCGCTGGATCTCGCAGTTGGTGGCCAGACCGGCCTTGACGATGCTCTCGATGGCGCGCTTGTTGGGCACCGGCAGGGCGCCGGGCAGGCCCAGGCACACCGGGCACACGTTGGCGTTGGGCTCGTCATCGTGGCTGAGCTTGCAGTTGCAGAACATCTTGGTATCGAGTGCGGTGAGCTCGGTGTGGATCTCCAGGCCGATCACGGCCTCCCAATCCTGTAGGACCTCGGAAAGCTCCTTCATTACAGCTCGCCTCCCTTCCCGGCAAAATCGGGCGCGACGGAAAGCGCGGGCGCACCCGTGGCGGCATCGGCAAAGCCGCGCTCCAGGGCGCGGGCAAACGTGAGCAGCTGACGGTCCTTAAACGCCGGGCCCACCAGCTGGGCAGAAACGGGCAGCTGAGTATCCTCGCCCAGGCCCAGCGGCACCGAGATACCACCGTTGCCGCAAATGTTGAGCGAGATGGTGTACAGGTCCGAAAGGTACATCTGTGTGGGGTCGCTGATCTCGCCAAACTTAAAGGCCGTGCGCGGCGAGGTGGGCATGAGGATGGTGTCCACCTTGGCATACGCGGCATCGTAGTCCTGCGTGATGAGCGTGCGGGCCTTCTGCGCGGCGTAGTAGTACTTGTCGTACACGCCCGAGCTCAGCAGATAGGTGCCGAGCATCTGACGGCGCTTGGCCTCGGCGCCAAAGCCGTGGGCGCGCGAAAGCGAGCTCTGGTCGGACAAGTTGGCGCAGCCCTCCTCCTGGTAGCCGTAGCGAATGCCGTCGAAGCGGGCCAGGTTGGAGAATGCCTCGGCCGGGCCGATGACGTAGTAGGCGGCGATGGCGGCGTCCAGGTGCGGCAGGTCGACCTCGACCAGCTCGGCACCCTGGTTCTGCAGCTCCTGGGCGGCGCGCTGAACAGCGGCCTTGACCTCGGGCGTCAGGCCCTCGGCCTCCATAAACGCGGGGATGATGCCCACGCGCTTGCCCTCGATGCTGTCGTTGAGATGCTCGGTAAAGTCGACGGCGCAATCCTGGCTGGTGCAGTCGTACGGATCGTGGCCCGCACCGGTAAGTGCGTTCATGGCCAGCGCGACATCCTCGACCGTGCGGCCAAAGGGTCCCACCTGGTCGAGCGACGAGCCAAAGGCAACCACGCCGTAACGGCTCACGGCGCCATACGTGGGCTTAAAGCCCACCACGCCGCACAGCGACGCCGGCTGGCGGATGGAGCCGCCGGTGTCCGAACCCAGCGAGAGCGCGACCTCGCCCGCGGCGACGGCGGCAGCGGAGCCGCCCGAGGAGCCGCCGGGCACGCGCTCGGTATCCCAGGGATTGTTGGTGCGGTGGAACGCCGAGCTCTCGGTGGAGCTGCCAAAGGCAAACTCGTCCATATTGGCCTTGCCCATGGGCAAGCAGCCGGCATCGAGCATGCGCTGGACGCAGGTAGCGGTGTAGACGCTCTGGTAGTTCTCGAGCATGCGGGAAGCGCAGGTGGTGCGCGTGCCCACGAGGTTCATGTTGTCCTTAATGGCCAGCGGCACGCCCGCAAGCGGGGGCAGCGGCTTGCCTGCGGCACGGTCGGCATCCACGCGCGCGGCGGCCTCGAGCGCAAGCTCGGGCGCCACCTGCAGGAATGCCTGGACCCCGCCCTCGCGCGCCTCGATGGCGGCAAGGGAGGCCTGGGCCACCTCGGTAGCGGTAAAGTCGCCGGCGGCAACGCCCGCGGCAATCTGGGCAGCGGTAAGGGAATCGAAGCTCTGCGCCATTACTCGCTCTCCCCCTCTCCCAAAATGGACGGCACGCGGAAGTAGCGGTCGCGCGCGCTGCCGGCGTTTTCCAGCGCGACGTCGAGCGCTAGGTCGCGCTCGGGCTCGCGCAGGTCATCGTCCATCACGTTGGACAGGCTTCCGATGGGATGGAACGTGGGTTCCACGTCGGGCAAGTCATATTGCAGGACGGGCTCGAGCATCTGGACGGCGTCGTTCATGTAGGACGTCATCTGGGCGAGCTCGTCATCGGTCAGTGCGATCTTTGCGTACTCGGCGATGCCGCGCACGTCTTTCTCGCTGAGTGCCATAGGCGCTCCCTTCCGCATAACAGTTAAACCGCTCTAGTATACAGGGCAACGCCGGCTTGGAGCAGGCGCTTTACCCAAATGCAGCGAAAACGTAACGAGGGCGGCGGGCCGGCGGTTCTGCAGCGAAACGTCACCGTCCATAGCGAAAACCGTCTCGACCACAACGAAAAGCATCCCGCCCACAACGAAAACCATCACAACATTCGACGTTTATCGTCAAAATCGAGATTTTCATCGAATGTTGTGATGGTTTGGAAGCCTCGACCACCACAAAGGTGCCTGTTCCCCATTGTGGTGGTTCTGGAGAATGTCCTATGCCGAGGCCTTGGCCTTGCGGCGCTTGCGGACCGCGTGGATCACGATGTCCAGCAGCAACAGTACAATGGCTACGACCACGATAAGCACGGCAAACTCGCGCTTGCCCCAGTGGCGGCCGGCCAGCGACTTTTGCTTGTCGACGTCCTTCTTGTTGTACTTGGTGCGCACGCAATGCACCAGTAGGCGATGGTCGTTCACGCCGTAGGGCGTGCAGGTGACGAGCGTCACTTTGTCGGAGCCGGGCTCGATGGTCAGCGACTCCATCTCCTCGGGCAGCACGACCTCGGAGTCCACCATCTTGTAGGCGAGCGTCTTGCTCATGGTGTGCAGCAGCACCAGGTCGCCGGGCTCCAGCGAATGGATGTCGTCGAACATGCTCAGGTTGCGCATGCCCGAGTGCGCGGTGAGCACGCAATGCGTCGAGGCGCCGCCCACCGGCAGGCTCGTGCCCTCCAGGTGGCCGACGCCCGCCATGAGGACCTCCTCGCTCGTGCCGTGGTAGATAGGCATGCTCACGTCGATGGAGGGGATTTCGACCCAGCTCATCATGGGGTCGCGGTCAAAGATGAGCTGCTGAGCGTAGGGCTCGATCTGGTCGGCGGGAAGCTCGGTGGCCTCGCCGGCAAGTTGCTCATTATAGGAGCGCGCCTGCAGCAGAATGCGCTCGCGCTCCTCTTCGGAGAGCGCATCCACGGTGCTGGACACCGTGCTGATCTGGTTGAACACGCCCGAGGCCTCGAGCCGGTCCAAGATCCACGGCCAGGTCATAAGGCCCACGCCAATAAGGATGATGACGATGGTGATGAGCCGGTCGGCCCAGCGCGGCAGCCGCTTGCGACGGCGCTTGGGCTTTGGTTGGGGTTTGGGCTGAGGGCTTGAGCCACCGTTGTCCGCGGCGTTATTGCTCTTCATATGTTTGGCGCCCTGCACCATCGCCGGTCACTCCTCTATAGCTCAGGTTGTCTAAACAAATAATAGCCGATTAGCGAGCTTCCGCGCCGGACAACGCAGCTAGACTGCACCGTCCAGTCGAGGATAAGCCAGCATTTGCGTTTTCAAAATGTCCCGAATCGGCTGGGCGATTCGGGATACAATGTCAATAGAAAACGACGCACCCCGCGTAAGTGTACGAGAGCGCGGGCGGCCTAGTTTTCAGCTTTTGTTAAATGCCCGGGATCCGACCCCCGGGCATTCTTATTTGCGCTTTCGACGCAAATGCCGTCCACCGTCCGCACCGCGCGTGCGCCTACGGACCTTAAACCGAACCTCATACGAGTCAAGAAACGCGATGACGAACGTACCCACCGCCGCGAGGGCGGCGAGCGCGTTAAGGAATTTCAGCATATGGTGACCTCCGATCGAGTCGTCGGCCGCCCGCGCACGGGATGCGTCGCAAAGCCATTTTACTGCGAGTGTATGCACCCACAGCTGGTAAACGCGATTTTGACAAACATTTGTTCGATATTCATATGCTTGATCCATCGGGCAATGGAGGGTGGCTACGTTGTCCAAAAAAAAACGGGGCAGACTCCAGTGCGAAGTCTGCCCCGAAAAGAGAATGGCAAAGCAAGAACGTGGATGGACGAGAAAAGTGTCCGCAAGTCTCATGGCCATCACATCCCACCTGCCAAAGGGATGGGTGAGCGAGCGTTACTCCTGCTCGGACTCCTCAGCCTGCTTACGGCTGCGGATGAGGTGCGCCACGCCGATGCACAGCACCGCGCCGCCAGCGATCCAAGTGAACGTCACGCCGTTAAGACCGGTGAGCGGGAGGTTGGAACCCTTCTCATCGATGACGGTGAGGTGCACCTTGCCGTCAGCTGCCTCGGTTTTAGTTTTAGCCACCTTGACGAGATTCGTATCGGTACCAGGAGCAGGAGTGCAGCCCGGGTTAACCACAGTCTTATCGTCTGCCGGAAGCGTCCCACGAGTAATGGTGAACTTGATGCCAGCGCTGTGGGAGTTGTTATATCCAGGCGCCGGCTTGACCTCCGCAAGGACGTAAGCACCCTCATCAAGACCGACAACGTTAATCTTGCCGTTTGCGTCGGTCGTCAGTTTGGCCTGCTCGCTATTCTTCGTCTTGGTACCATCCGCCTTGATATAGTTATCGGTATCGCCCTGCTCCTGCAGCGTGAACTCAACGCCCTCGAGCCCCTTAGTTTCGTCATCGGAGCCCACCTTGATGACATCGATGCCATAGGTGTAGTCATAAGCAGGGTGCTCAACCGTGGTGCCATTGTCGGAAGATTGCGGGTCATCGGAATAAGAGTGCGGGTTGTTGGAATAAGTCAGGGTAACCTTGTTCTTTTGCGGCATACCGGCCAAACCCTGGAAGTCAGCCTCCATCACTCCGCTTTTGAAAATCTTTGAAGAGTCGAGCTTGGCTTTATACTCAACAGTCACCTTAGTGTCCGCATTAAAGGTGACAGGACCGCTCGAGCACGTGCACGCCTTGAGGTTCGTAAAGACCACCTTGAGTACATTGTTCTCGTAAGTAGCGTCATAACCCGACGTTACTTCGTCGCCATTGATCTGTACAGTAACTTTAGGTTTATCCGTATCGTCCATGAGTTCGGCAGACATAGAACCAGGTAACTCGTCCTTGAACTCGTAATAATACTTATCGTAGGTGTTGATATTGCTCGCAACCGTACCGGTGAGCTGATAGTCGATAAACTGATCCATTCCGGAGTCAGCTGCCTTGTTAGGGTTATCGAACGAGCCGAAATCGCTGCCATCTTTGTCATCCATGACGGCCTTGGTCACGTTGGGGACGCTCTTCTTGGGGGCCACTTTAACGTCAGAGCCACCGACGATGGTGAAGATCGGTGAGGTGTACGCGTCGGTATTGCCATCAGTACCGCTAGTCTTACCGGGCGCATCGGTCACGAAAAGCCAGTAGCCATGTTCCAGATTCTCAAAGTTACCCTTGCTGGAATTGCTTGGCTGTGTCCAAGTGAGCGTCTTGTTCCCCTCCAAGGCCTCGGCAATCAAGTCCAGAACCGTGCCATTATCAACCGCCGTATTCTTTCCGACATTCAAGCCCTGAGCTCGATTAATGAACTCAGCCCACGTCTGGGCGTCATCATTTACGTCAGGTACTCCAGGAACGTCTTTGAGTGCAGTCGTAACGAGGGTTTTCACATTACCCGGAGCCCACTGAATATCAGAAAGAGTCTTGGCGGCCGAATCATCCCAACCATCGCTCTTCTTGTCCTGCGTGATCTTCGCGGTAAAGATCTGGATGCCCTTGAAAGATGTGGCATATTCAGTGTCAGGGTCAGTGATAAACACCTTGCCCTTCTCCGTAGCCACCGTTGGCACACCCGCAGCAAACGCCATCGTGACCGGGGCCATGACGCCGCCGAAGCTCAGCGCTGCTGTGAGGCCGGCGGTTACTGCCAGGCGTGCGATGTTCTTGTTCATGTGCATCTTCTTTCCTCTGCTTTCTACTTCGTAACTCATTCGATCTGTCATCATCTGTCTGTGTCTTAGCATCTACTTCGCTACGTCTCGCCCCGCTCTCTGTGGGGCTGCCAGCTACTCTTTATGGCTGCCACCTCCCCGCTTGACCAGGAGCGCGACCACGATGAGCGCGGCTCCGGCGACCGCTGCGGCGGCCGCGGCGTACATTGCCATATCGCCAGTCGAGGGCATAAAGCCTCCGGTGGTAATGCTAGGGGGTGTGCCGGTGGGCGTGTTGATGAGCGACGCCTCCAGGCTGCCCGTCGACCCGTCCGCGCTGTCGGCGCGCAGGGGCGACTCGGCCGTGATGGCGAGCTTGGGCTTGGCGGCGGCCACCTGGTCGACGTCCAGGCCCTCGGCCTTGACCGTCACGGAGCGCGTGCCCTCAAAGGCGGTGTAGCCCTTGGGCGCCTTGAGCTCGCGGACCTCCAGCTTGCCCGAGTCCACGCCCGAGACGGTCACGCGACCGTCCTCGCCCGTGGTGACGGTGGCCTTGCCCTCTGCATCCCACGTGCCGTCAGCCGCTAGCGTGCGGCCGCGGTCGTCGGCGATGCTCAGGACCGCCCCGGGCAGCGGCTTGTCGCCATCGCTGCCGCGCTTGGTGAGCGCGAGATCCCAGGTGTAGGCGCACGCATCGTCGCTCGGCGTGCGGGTGAAGCCGGCGTCGCCGGACTGGTCGGCAAAGGGAGAGCGCGGGTAGCGCAGGTAGACCTCGTTGGGGTTTCCCTTGGCAATGCCGTGGTTGCATGCGCTGTTGAGCGGCGCATTGTACACGGCGACCACGCGGGCGCCCGCGGTAAAGGCGTCGGCCCCGCCGAGCGCGGCGATGAGGTCGCCGGTGTGCACGGTAAAGGTCTTACCGTCGACCGAGACCCTGCACTGGGCCGTGATGTCGGTCCAGTCCTTCGCAGGGTCGGTGCCGGCGCGGCCGTCCCTGCCAGCCGAAACGGCGTCGAAGCCACCGTCCGCGCCCACCGCCACGTACACGCGCATGCTCGCGGTGACCTTGGAGGGGTCGAGCCCCGCGCTCATGGTGTCGACGAACTGCACCGTATAGGTGTCGTAGGCGGTAAGACCCACCGGGACCGTGGCAGAGAGGCGCCAGTACAGGTCGTCGGCGACCGTGGCGTCGGCAGCTTTCTGCCAGGCGGCGGTGCTGTCCTCCAGCACGTGCTTTTGGACCTTGGGCGTCGCCGCCTTGGGCTTGACGGTGACGGCGCTGCCGCCGACCAGGGCCATGACCGGCGCGGTACCAGCCTCGCCCTGGGCGATGGAGTCGTCGTCGGCGACGATGAGCCAGTAGCCACAGGGCAGCTCTGACGCCGTGCCCGCGTTAAGGGGCACGGACGCGGCATCAGAGCTCTGGAGGGAACGAGCGAGCTGTGCGCTCAGCGCGCTCGTAAGGTGGGAATCGGCGTTGAGCCACTCGGCAGCTTCCTGCGCGGTGGTCTGAGAGTTGGGCATGCCGGCGCTGTGCAGCACAGGCAGCGCGGCGTCGCGCACGGCATCGCTTGCCCAGGCAAGGTCGGTGGCGATTTTAGCGTCGTTGTCGCCATCGATGACGTTGGCGCTAAAGATCTGGTAGGCGTCGTAGCTGCGCGCCACGGTGCCGCTCACCGTGATGGAACCGGTCGAGGTCGGCGCGGCCTGCGCGGATGCGGGGAACACAACCGCGCAGGTGCCGATCAGGAGGGCAAGCAGCGCAAACAAGATCGGGAAGGAGCAAACATTCTTATTCACGATGCTCACCTCCCTTCGCATTCGCCTTGCGACGAATGTGCATCCAGGCTGCAGCAGCGCAAAGCACCGCCGCGCCGGCAAGGTACGTCAGAGTGACGCCCGACATACCAGAAAGGGGCAAAGAGGTGGAGTAGGTGTTGGTGAAGGTGGGGGTGGAGGTTGGCTTAGAAGTATCGGATCCGTCGTTGTAATTCACCGGGGCTTCGTCGATGCGGTTGCCGTCAGCGTCCTTAATCTTTGTGTAGGTCACCTTCGTGGCAACGATTTTGCCATTTTTCTGATCCGCCATCGTGACGTCAAGCTTATAGACCGACTGATCGAACTTGTAATGCGAGAAAATCGAACTCTCATTCTTCTCGCGCACGTAGTACGTGAAGGTCTTGGAAGCGCCACGGCCCGTAGGGTCACCGGCAGTGAAGGGATTCTTCGTGATATCAGAGAGCGAGTACTTAATCCCCTTATCAGAGCCATCTAAGAACGAAAGCGTCTGCTTCTTGTTATCGCCAGTAGTTTTGGTCTCACGAATAATTATCTGAAAACTGTCATCGGTCGCAAGCTGAAGTGTAAACTCTTTCATCTCGCCGCCCTTAACGACCTTAGTCGCCGCAGGCGTCCAAAAGCCGGTAGAGGTGTACGGCACGATTTTGTTGGTAAAGGTCGGGTTGTCGCTACTGTCACCGATAGTCACCACAGCTGTCGTGCGATCATTCAAGTAATCAACGGAGTAACCGGAATTTAGTTGCTTAAAGTCGATGTCCTTCTCGCCCTTTTTATAGACGATTACTCCATTTACCTTGTAATAATTAATATCAATCCTCATGAGCTTTTTAGTTTTGTACGGATTGCTATCAACTGTTGCTACGATCTTGTAAATGGTCTTATCGAATCTGGTGTCCAATTCGTTTTGACCGCTGATGGGTTCCTCAACTAGATAGAAAACGTATTGTCCCGAAGAATAGTCCTTGCCAGAGTCGAAGGTGATATTGCCGTTTGATTGATTAACAGTCGCCTCGCCCGCAACACTGCAATCGCCCATATCAAATGTGTCGTCATCTTTCCAAGAAGGCTCAGTGGCACCATCCTCGCGGAGCACCTTAAACTTGTACCCGTGTCCCTCAAGCTTTTGCGAGTTTCCGTCTGCATCTACAAGCACCTTAGTGGCGTTGAGCCTCATGTTCGGATAAACGCTCAGTTCACTGACTTCACCGACGGTGAGATCGCCGTTGGTCATGATGCCGCCGCCATGGGTGTATGAGTAGTTGCCGCTGATGATGGTCGTAGCTGCGGCTTGTGCCTTTGTTATGGCATCTTCAGTCGGATGGGCCTCCAAGCCGAACATGTACGTGGCCTCGGCACCGCCATTAGGATCGATAGTGATCTCCTGGCCATCGCAGGTGCCCTTCCAGCCAGCAGAGCGATTGCCAAGCATCTTTCCAAGAACGACTGCGACCGTCTTATCGCTGCCTTTCCTGCGCACGAGGAAGAAATCCTTGTGGCCGGCGTTTTTGAAGGGATCGGTAATGTACTCAGCATCGCTGTCCTCGTTCTTGCCATTACCACCGGCAGACATGTGATCACTTAAACCATGATCCGTATTGTTGTAGATTGCGGCACCATTTGAGTGCGAGACAATCGTCTCGCCCGTGGGGCAGGCAGCAACGCCGCCACCCCAGCCGCCAGCATCATTTTGAGTGATCAGCGTCTTTACGATATTGAGCTTGCCGCCCTGCTGGATAAAGACGCCACCGCCGCCCCAGTCGCCACCGCGGTCTTTAGTGCTGCCCGTCATCGTTTTGTTATTCGTAATGTAAATCCTGCTGTTCTCACCAGCGCTAATTGTTGCCATCGTACCAGTGTTGTCACCGCCAGCGATACGCAAACCGCCGCCCTCAGCGTTCTCCGCCACGTTGCCGGCAATCGTGCCGCCACTCATTTCAAACTCGATGGTCTGGTTATAAAAACCAGCGTAAACGCCACCGCCAGCCTCATGGGAGTAGTTAGCAGTAACTGAGCCACCCGTTATACTGAGCTTGCCACCATTTACACATGCAATGCCACCGCCACCGAGCAGGCCATTGTTAAACGATTCAGAGATATTGGAATCGACACGATTGTTAGTAATGCTTGCCGAATCGCTGATACTAACGCAAGCATTTTTGGTAAAGACGCCGCCGCCATAACCATTTTCGGGACTGCCGCCGCTGTTGCAAGTGTTTTCATACGTAGCGTTGCCAGAGATAATTCCGCCCGTAAGCTTCAGGGTGGCTCCCTTGTCAGCATAGATGCCGCCGCCAGAACCCGACTTGTTTCCCGCGACCACGCCGCCTGTCATTTCGAGACTGGCATTCGCGCCCGCCTTCTCGCCCGTTATGCACAGGCCACCGCCCCAGCCACCGCCGTTGCCATTGGTGACGTAACCGCCTTCGATTTTGACTTTACCCTCAGAAAAAATCACATGGCCGTCATCGCTCAGATTGGCGGCCGTGGTAATCATGCCGCCCTTGAGATCGAGCGTGCCGCCCTCTTTAACGGTGACCACATGCTTTACGGAACCGCTGTCCGATGCCGCATCGATAGCGCCAAAGCCCGTAACGACATGCCTGATCGTAGTCTCGGTTGTGCCGAGTCCATCTTGATTGGGCGTGCTCTTGGTCTCAAAGTAAGTAAGACTCTTAGGAGTGCCACTATTAGAGCCGTTTCCTGCTTCCCATTCCATAGACGCAAGATGACCCGCCGTCGTTTCGACCAGGGTCTGTTCGTCTTTTGTTTTACCTAAATCCTCGATAGTGAGTGTGGCTCCGTTTTCGACCACAAAGAAGGAGTCTTTGTTGCCGGAACCACGGTAGAGCATGTGTCCCGCAAGATCGATAGCAGTGTTTTTGCTGATAGTGATCTGCTTATCCGAATAGGCATAATCCGTCAGTCGGAACTTGCCGCCATTGGTAAATGTCTCAGCAATATTACCTTTCACCTCGTTATAGCCATCGGCACTGACGGCAGCGGGAGCGATAGCGTTTTCATCGTTAGTTTCATCATCGGAAGGCTGTGTATCGGAAGGCTGCGCGGCGCCCTTGGCCTCCGCGTCGTCGGACGGCAGTCCCGCGGCAGCGGCGTCTTCGCTCGCGCCATTCTCGGCATCATCACTATTCAGCTTTTCGGTATCCCCATTGTTGGTGTTTTCTACATCAGTAGACTCACTTGAGGAACCCCATTACAGTCTGAAGTGGGCCACCGATATATTTCGATGGCGAGCATTCGGC
>URMZ01000039.1 GCA_900549025.1 uncultured Collinsella sp. | reverse complement strand
GGCCCGTGGGTTATACCCTAAGAGCAAACCACCCTTTTTAAGGGTGGTTCTGATTGCGGTGAAATAGGGACTGATTAGACCTTTTAACTGGTAAAACAGTCCCTATTTCACCGCAACTCATGAAGACGCCCCTCAAGCACGGTCCCATCAGGGAAAAGGGCATATATCGACAAAGCGCAATTCAGACCCTTCCAGCTTTGTATATGCAGCACCCCAAGATAAACGTGGCGACCCCTTAGTTATCGCAGGCCGGGCACAGGGCTACTCTCCAAATCTTTCCGCAGGACGGAGGAGCCCCCGCCGCGCGAAGCGCGCAGCGGGGGCTCCGACATGTCCGAGGACGATTTGGAGAGTAGCCCTGTGCCCGGCCGACGGGATCCCTAAGCACGCCATGCTTCTTATGTGCAGCAAAGCTAATACTGCTAAAATACTAAGCGCTCATGTAGTTTAAACGCACGACGATAAGGAGCACCAGTGGGTAACCACTTCCGTACCTCCGGTGCGGGCGATGATGCCCCCAAGACGCAGGCAGGCGTCCAGGGCAGTCGTTTCGCCACTCCGGATTCAGAGGGCCAGCCTGTTGCTCAGGCCCCCGCTCAGCCGGCAGATCAGGCACAGCCGGCATCCGATCCCTTTGCCTACAATCCAACCAGCGATGTCGCGCTTTCCGGCACGGCGGGTTTTGAGCCCGTTCAGGCCGTGACCGCTCGCGTGGAGCAGCCTCAGGCTGGTGCCGCCACGCCGCAGCCTACCATGGCCGGCATTCCCGACCCCTTGGCCCCTGCGACGCCGGCTCCTCAGCCTGCGCAGTCCGGTCTCTTTGCCGCTATTCCCGACCCCACGCAGCCTGCTGCCCCGGTGGTCGAGAGCGATCAGGCAGCCGAGGTCGCAAGCCTCGATAACGCGCTCAACAACCCCGATTTTACGTCGGTGTTTGCGCCCATCGATCCGCAGGCCAGCCGCAAGAAGATGGCCAAGCAGGCCGGTGTCGAGCCCGTCATCCTTATGGAGCATGTCACCAAGATCTATCCGGCACAGCCCAACAAGCCTGCACTCGACGACATCAACATCGAGATCTATCCGGGCGAGTTCGTCTTCCTGGTCGGTCACTCCGGCTCGGGTAAGACCACGCTGCTGTCGACGCTCAACCGCGACGTCAAGCCGACGAGCGGCCGCATCCTGGTTGCCGGTCAGGACCTCATGAAGATCAAGAACCGCAAGGTTCCGTTCCTGCGCCGCCAGATTGGCGCCGTGTTCCAGGACTTTAAGCTTCTGCCGCAAAAGACCGCCTACGAAAACGTGGCGTTTGCCCTGCAGTGCATCGGCAAGCCCAAGGGCGTCATTCGCAGCCAGGTGCCCGAGGTGTTGCGTCTGGTCGGTCTGGCCGATCAGATGGACTCGCTGCCCGACCAGCTTTCCGGTGGCGAGCAACAGCGCGTTGCCGTCGCCCGCGCTATGGTCAACCGTCCGCCGCTGCTGATCTGCGACGAGCCCACGGGTAACCTCGACCCGGCGATCTCGCTGGGCATCATGAAGCTGCTCGAGCGTATTAACCGCACCGGCACCACCGTGATCGTCGCCACGCACGACCGCGAGATGGTCGATAGCATGCACCGTCGCGTGATCGCCCTCGAGGGCGGCCACGTTATCCGCGACCAGGAGAGGGGAGGTTACGGCAACTATGGCACCAACTAACGTGGGCTACTCCTTCAAAGAGGCAATCAGCCACTTCTTCCGTAACTGGACTACCTCGCTCGGCGCCGTCATCACGATCTTCCTTTCGCTGTTTATCATCGGCCTGTTCATCATGGGCTCTGCGATGCTGAACTCCGTGATCGGCACCGTCGAGGATCAGGTTGTCATCAACGCGTTCATTAGTGATGACGCCGATCAGGCCGATGTTCAGGCTTTTGAGGCCGAGCTTAAGACGTGGAATAACGTCAAGTCCGTGACCTATAAGGACAAGGACGACGCGCTGGCCGAGTATACGAGCAAGATGTCGGGCAACGCCGACGCCACCATGAGCGCGCTCGATGGCCAGAACCCGCTGCCGGCTTCCTTCGCTATTGAGATGGACGATCCGTCCAAGGTCGAGAGCACGGCAAAGAAGCTCAAGAAGGATGCCGATTTCCAGAAGATCGCGGATGACGGCGACGTCAACGCGAGCGTGCTGTACGGCCAGGAGGAAGTGAGCCGCCTGTTCCAGGTGACCAACTACATCCGCATCGCCGCCGTGGTGCTCGTTGGCCTGCTGACTTTTATCGCGTTCATCTTTATCAACAACACGATTCGCCTGTCCATTACGGCGCGTCGTCGTGAGATTGCGATTATGCGTCTGGTCGGCGCCAGCAACGGCTTCATTCGCGGCCCGTTTATCACCGAGGGCGTACTGCAGGCCATTTTGGGCTCGCTACTTTCCATCGGCGTTCTGGAGCTGCTGCGCAATCTGATGATTCCGCGTTTGCAGGAGAGCATCGGCTGGATGTCGTTTGCCCTGCCGATGCAGTACTACCTGGTGACCTATGCTGCGCTGATTCTGGTCGGCGTGATTATCGGCCTCTTTGGTTCTGCCATCGCCATGCGTCGCTACCTGCGCGTGTAGGCATGCCTGGAATTCATCCCTTCCAACGGGTCGTCTCTTATGGGGCGGCCCGTTTTTTGATCCCTAGGGGACGGCAGGAAAGCGAATCATCTGGGTAGACTCTTTGGAGTTCGCAATCGATAGTTAGGAGGCGCCATGGGGCGCAATAACAAGCATAAGCGTGGAGCTCGCAATAAGCGCGGGCCGGTGCGCAGCGAACGCCGTCCGAGCCTGACCGGGCGCGTGCAGCTCCATGAGCACAGTGCCTATGTCATAACCGAGAATGGCGACTACAAGGTCATGGGTCGCGGCAAGCGTGAGATCATGGACGGCGATACCGTTGCCGTGAGCATTAAGAACAGCCCGCACGGTGAGCGGCGCGCCGTGATCGAAGGCGTGGTTGAGCGCGCAGCCATAAGCGTGGTGGGTACGTACCAGACCGCCGGTCCGCTCGGTGTGATCGAGCCGCTCGATTCGCGCTTGAAGGCTGACTTCTTCATTTTGCCCGAGGATACCTCGGCGGATCGTCTGGGTGTCCACCCGGGTGATGCCGTTGTCGCGCGCATTTTGACCTACCCGACGCGCCTGGAATCGGGCACTGTGACGATCGAACGCCGCATTGGCGGAGATGACGCGCCCGATTTGGGCGTTCAATATGTGATGGCGCGTTACGGCTATACCGATAGCTATCCCGAGGCCGCGCTGGACGAGGCCGAGGGGCTTTCGCTCGATGTGTCCGCGGCGCTTAAGGACCCGCTCCGCCGCGATCTGCGCGACCGCTTTGTCATCACGATCGACCCAGTCGACGCGCGCGACTTTGACGACGCCATTTCGCTGGAGCGCACGCCCGAGGGTGGCTACAAGCTAGGTGTGCATATCGCCGACGTTTCACACTATGTGGCTTGGGACGGGCATATCGATCTTGAGGCTCGTCATCGTACGACATCGGTGTATCTGGCCGATCGCGTGCTTCCCATGCTGCCCGAACGCCTGTCCTGTGACCTGTGCTCGCTTCGCCCTGACGAGGACCGTCTTGCGTTTACCGTCGATATCGAGCTCGATGCGCAGGGTCGCGTGCGGCATTACGATCCGTACCCCAGCGTGATTCGCTCGCGTGTGCGTATGGACTATGACGGCGCCGAGGCGCTGCTGGTGCGTGCCGGCGCGGTTGAGTATTCGGTGCTGGAGGGTGCGGCCGAGGATGTTGCGGCTGCCGAGACCTCGCGCGAGGAAGCGCTTGAGCGCGGTCTTGCGTGCGAGGAGGCCGCCCGCGGCTACAACGTCGACCTCGGCGATTTCCTTGTCGCCGCCAACGAACTCGCCGAACTCCGCCGTCGTATCCGTCGCGCCCGCGGCTCAGTCGATTTTGACACGGCCGAGATTCGCGCTCTGTTGGGTGAGGACGGAGTACCCGTGCAGATTGTGGCGCGTGAGCGTTCGTGTGCCACGTCGCTTATCGAGGAAGCCATGCTGCTCGCCAACGAGTGCGTTGCAGAGTGGCTGGCAGACCGTGATATCGAGGCCTGCTATCGCGTGCATGAGGATCCGAGCCCCGATAGCCTGCACGGTGCCGCCGTTGCGCTGGCGCAGCTAGGCATCATCGACGATCGCCGTGCTGCCGGAATTGCCCTGGGGAGTCCCGATGAGCTGCAGGCTGCAGTCGATGCTGCCGCCGGTACGGCCAACGCACCGCTCGTCAACACGCTGCTTCTGCGCAGCATGCAGCGCGCGCTGTACAAGCCGCGCAACGAGGGCCACTTTGCGCTCGCCGCGCCGTGCTACTGTCACTTCACGAGTCCCATCCGTCGCTACCCCGATCTGGTGGTGCACCGCGTACTCAAGCTGCAGTTGGCCTATGAGCAGCTGGGCGGCAAGGACGCCCTGGTCCGTACGCCGCGCCTGATCGGCAAGGGGCGCGAGTCACTGCCGCGCATTCTGCCGCAGATCTGCCGCGCATGCAGCGATGCCGAGCGCGCGGCAGATGCCGCCAGCCATGCGACGCAAAAGATCAAGATTGCCCAGTACTATGAGGACCGTCTGGGCGAGCGCTATGCCGGAACCGTCTCGTGGGTTAGCAGCATGGGCCTCTTTGTGCGCTTGGACCTAACGCAGGTCGAAGGCTTGGTTTCGATCAAGAGTCTGGGCAACGAGTGGTTCGAGTTCGACGAGGACGCGCTCACGCTCACAGGTGCCGACACGGGCACCCGTTACGAGCTGGGGCAGCGCGTGATTATCGAGGTCTCGCGCGTCAATACCACGCGTGGGCACTTGGACTTTAAGCTTATCCATTAGCCAAATCCTGACTCATGGTGGGGGAGCGGAGGGCGGCCTTTCGGGACCGCCCTTCGCATTTGAATCGTGGCTACCTTGCCGTCTGCTCGGCCGCCCGCTTACCTGCTATTTGAGAGGTAAAACCTACCAAAATAAACCTGTCCCTTTTGGCAGGTTTACAAGAAAGCGGGGATGAGATGGCGACGGTGTACGGTTATGCGCGGGTGAGTTCGCGCGATCAGAATCTTAATCGGCAGCTGGATGCGCTGGGCGCCTATGGCGTGGGCTCGGCGAATATTTATGCCGACCATGCGAGCGGCAAGGACTTCGATCGACCGCGTTATCGCGAGCTGCTGCACGTCCTGGGAGACGGGGACGTGCTGGTGGTGCTTTCTATCGACCGACTTGGCCGTAATTACTCCGAGATTCTTGAGGAATGGCGACGCATTACCAAGGTGCTCGGGGTTGCCATTGTGGTGTTGGATATGCCATTGCTTGACACGCGCGCCAGGGCCAGCGGCGCGCCGGATGTGACTAACACCCTGATTGCTGATATTGTGCTGCAGCTGCTGAGCTACGTGGCGCAGGTGGAGCGCGAGAATATCCATCGGCGCCAGGCGGAGGGGATTGCAGCGGCGCGGGCGCGAGGGGTCCGTTTCGGTCGACCTCGCAAGCCATGCCCTCCTCAGTTTGAGCTGGTGCGCGATAGCTATGAGGCGGGCGATATTACCCGCAGCCAGGCAGCAAAGTGCCTGGGCGTGTGCGTGGGGACGTTCGATCGCTGGATGCGCGAGGCGGGGTAGGGTTTTGCGTCGCTTTGTCGCTTCCTGTTGCGATTCAAATATTGATACGGTGACGATGTCATTTGGGGCTACACTCGCTGATATTCAAAAAAGGAGGTTGGCCCTTGGCGCGCATAAAACAAATAATCGGATGGACCGCGATCGTTCTGTTCGCTGCAACGCTGGCGGGTATCTGGGTGCTGACGGAGCAAGACGCGGCGGAGACGTCGTTGCTGAGCGAGTCTACCGCGCGTGTGGTGGAGGGCCAGGCTACGGGCGTTCAGGCTGTCGATGCCACGGGTGAAGCTCAGGCGGAGAACGGAATGACCGGGGGCACCGATTCGGCTGCCTCGAATGTCCGGTCTGGCCGACTTGCTTCCATTCGCATGTGGGTGGGCACGAACGTCCGTCGCGTTGCCCATACCGTAGAATTTTTCTTCGTCGGGTTGTTCGCCTCGGTGGTCGTGGTTTGCCTTTCCAGGCGTCCGTGGAGCGTATGCTCCCGTTGCGTGCCCGTATTGCTCTTTTGCGCCGCCTGCTCCGTTGGCGATCAGGTGCATAAGATCTTTGTTCCCGGCAGGCATTTCGACGTTATCGATTTAGGATTCGATGCTGCGGGCTATGTCACCGCCATGCTGTTGGTATTGCTGGCAGCGGCGTTGGTGCGCCATGCGACTCGGCCGATCGGCGCCCATGCGAGGCGCTAGCCGGTAACAAACCCGTTTCTGATAATGCAACCTCTTTGAATTATTTTGTGTCGCGCGTATTTCCGAGCGGTCGGATTTGAGGGGCGAGCGGTAGAACGCTCGCCCTTTGTGCGCCACGATGCGGCACAATGTACCGCAAAAGCTGTTTGTATCCGGTACGAATCGTTCGTTGGTCTTTAATTCTTCTCAACGGAGGTGTTTGAGATGGCAAACGGATTGCTTTTGCGGCTTCGCGAGCGTGAGCTCAGCGCGAGCCCGGCGGAACGCAATGTCATCGCATATGTAAGCGCTCATCCGCACGAGGTGGTCGGGCTGTCCGTCCGCGGTCTTGCCGATGTCACGTTCTCCTCGCCCTCGAGCATTTTGCGCTTTTGCAAGCGTTTGGGTTTTGCGGGCTACAAGGAGTTCCAGCGCGAACTGATTGCCGAGCTGGCGCTCTTAGGTGACAAGAAAGACGTAGCCCTCGAGGACATCTCCATGGATGACAGCGTCGAACGTATCGTGGGGAAGGTGATGAAAAGCAACGTGCGCACGATTGAGGCGACGGCGCGAACGCTCGATTACACCGTCTTGGAGCGATGCGCGGCCCGTCTTAAGCGGGCACGCGCGGTCAATCTGTTCGGTATTGGTGCCTCTCGTTTGGTCGCGCACGACCTGGCGCAAAAGCTCATGCGTGTCGACAAAGAGTGCCATCTGTACGACGACTGGCATGATCAGCTCTTATGTGCCAAGAACATGCATGAGGGCGATATGGCAATCGCCTTTAGCTACTCGGGCTTGACGCAAGAGGTGCTGGACTGCACCGCCGAGGCTCAACGTCACAACTGTCCCGTCGTGGCCGTTACCAAAGTAGATGGATCATCCAAGCTTGCCACCATGGCCGATGCCGTGCTCGGCGTCGCTGCGAGTGAACCCTTGGTCCGCAGCGGTGCCATGGCTTCGCGTATGGCCCAGCTTATGGTTGTCGATGCCCTGTACGCTGCTTACGTTGCCAGCGACTACGAACGGGCGACGCATGTCATTAAGCAAAACTACATCGAGAAACAGGAAAGATGAGGTGAATGAAATGCTCGATTTAACAAAATTCACGACCGAACAGCGTAATCAAAGGTCAATGGACCTCGATACGATGACATCGCTGCAAATCGTCACGACGATGAACGATGAGGATCTTCGTGCCGTCCAGTCGGTCACGAAAGTGTTGCCCCAGGTTGCCACAGCAATCGACTGGGCTGCTGAGACACTCGAGCGCGGAGGGCGCGTCTTTTACATGGGCGCAGGCACCAGCGGTCGTCTGGGCGTACTCGACGCTTCGGAGTGTCCGCCCACGTTTGGCGTGTCACCCGATCTGATTGTCGGGCTCATTGCCGGAGGCGAGACGGCGTTTATCAAGGCTGTCGAAGGTGCCGAAGACAGCGAGGAGCTTGGCGCGAGCGACCTGCGGGAGCGTGGGCTCTCGGACAAGGATCTTGTCGTTGGCCTGGCGGCAAGCGGCCGTACTCCTTATGTGGTGGGCGGACTTGTGTACGCCAAGGCAACTGGGTGCAAGACCATTGCAATTGCCTGCAACCAAGGGTCGAAGATCGGGGAGAGCGCAGATCTTGCCATTGAGCCCGTGCCCGGTCCCGAGGTGCTGACCGGCTCAACGAGGCTCAAGGCGGGAACGGTTCAAAAGCTCATTCTCAACATGATTTCGACCGGTGCCATGGTCAAGATCGGCAAGGTATACCAAAACCTGATGGTCGATGTGCAGCAGACGAACGAGAAGCTGGTGGTGCGCGGGCAGAACATCGTGATGGAGGCGACCGGCTGCACGCGCGAGCGCGCTGTTCAGGCGCTTGCAGATGCCGGCGGCCACGTAAAAACCGCTATTGTCTCGATACTGCTGGACTGCGATGCCGAGCAGGCTACGGTAGCTCTTGAGCGGGCGCGAGGCCATGTCCGTGCTGCGGTGAGTGGCCATGAGAAAAGCAATGCCGATGCCCAATAGGTGCGCGGCGCGAGCTGATATGACATCCAGACGAGATACCCAATACAAGGAGGAGTTATGACGAACAAAGAGCTGGCTCAAAAGCTGCTGGACCTTTTGGGCGGTAAAGACAACGTGCTGGCAAACGCGGCGTGCATGACGCGCCTGCGCGTGACCGTCAAAGACGCGGGCAACGTCGACACGGAGGGCATTAAGGCACTCGACGGCGTGATGGGCCTGGTCGAGGACGACACGATGCAGATCGTGCTGGGTCCGGGCAAGGTGAATAAGGTGCTCGAGGAGTTCTCCAAGCTCACTGGCCTTGCGAAAGGCGTTGCCGACGAGAGCGTGGTTGACGCTGCGGCCACAAACAAGGCCGCGCAGAAGGCCAAGTACGAGTCTAAGCCGGTTCAGGCCTTCCTCAAGAAGATTTCCAATGTCTTCGTCGCCCTGCTTCCCGGCATCATTGCGGCTGGCCTCATCAACGGTATCTGCAACGTCATTAACGTCTCGACGGCAGGCGCGCTTGCAGGCGAGTGGTGGTACCAGGGCATTCGTTCCATGGGCTGGGCCCTGTTTGCCTATCTGCCCATCTTGGTGGGCTATAACGCGGCACGTGAGTTTGGTGGCTCCGCTGCGCTGGGCGGCATCGCCGGCATGATGTGTATCGCCAACAGTGCCATGCCCCTGCTTGCGCCTGGCGCGGCTGATCCTGCCACTGCCATTCTGCTGCCGCTCACCAGTGCGCAGTACAACCCCGCAGCGGGCGGCATGATCGCGGCTCTCATCGCTGGCGCATTTTTTGCCTGGATGGAGTGTCAGATTCGCAAGGTTATGCCCAACGCACTCGACACGTTCTTGTCTCCGCTACTGGTGCTCATCATCGGCGCCTTTGCTCTGATGCTCGTCATCCAGCCGGTTGGCGCATGGCTGACGACTGCCATCTTTAGCGTTTTGACCTTTATCTTCGAGAAGCTGGGCGTCCTGGGCGGCTATATCCTGTCGGCAGGCTTCTTGCCGCTGGTGTCCGTCGGCCTGCATCAGGCGCTCACGCCGATCCACGCTATGCTCAACGATCCCGACGGCGCTACCAAGGGTATCAATTACCTGCTTCCCATCCTTATGATGGCTGGCGGCGGCCAGGTCGGTGCCGGTTTGGCGCTGTACTTTAAGACCAAGAACGCCAAGCTCAAGAAGTACGTCGCAGAGTCCATTCCCGTTGGAATCCTGGGTGTGGGCGAGCCTCTGATGTATGCTGTTACGCTGCCGCTCGTTCGTCCGTTTGTGACGGCCTGCCTGGGTGCCGGATTTGGCGGCGCGCTCGCGGCGCTGCTTCACATCGGCACGGTTTCTCAGGGCGTTTCCGGTCTGTTTGGCCTGCTGATCGTCGTTCCTGGCCAGCAGCTCGGCTACGTTGCCGCTATGCTGCTTGCCTATGCCGCCGGCTTTGTCCTGACGTGGTTCTTCGGTGTCGACGAGCAGAAGATCAACGAGTTCTTTGGCGAGTAGTTTGATATCGCGAGCCGTGTTGCTCGGGGTTCGCGGCGCGCGGCAGATTTCTTGATGTTATGGTTGTGCCGGCGGGGCTAGCTGCTCCGCCGGCCTTTTTTAAAGGAGCGTTGAAGCGTGAAAACGGGTATTTCGATTTATCTTTCCAGCCCTCTGCAGGATATTGAGCGGACGATTGAACATGGTGCCGCGGCGGGTGCGCGCTATGCGTTCACCTCGCTGCATATTCCCGAGGATGGGGGAGCGGCGTATGCCGATAAGGTCCGTCATGTGCTGTCGCTGCTTTCCGCCCGCGGCATTGCGCTCATTGCCGATGTGGGGCCTCGCACGTGCGATTTGCTCGGGCTTGAGCGCATCGAGGACCTGCGCGATCTGGGGTTGGAATACCTTCGTTTGGACTATGGCTTTAGCGCCCAGCGGGTCGCGGAGCTGTCCGGTGTATTTCACATTGTGGTCAATGCATCGACGGTGAGTTCTGATGAAATCGCATCGTGGCGTGAGGCTGGTGCCGATGTGACTCGTTTTGCCGCCTGCCACAATTTTTACCCCAAGCCTTATACCGGTTTAGCTCTGGAGGACATTGCTCGGGTGAATCTTCGTCTTGCGGCGCTTGGATTCGAAATCATGGCTTTTGTGCCGGGTGATGCTAACGTTCGCGGGCCGGTATTCGAGGGACTGCCGACGGTCGAGGCGCAGCGCGGTCGCGCGTCAAAGGTTGCTCTCAATATGCTTGAGCTTGCACATGGCGCCGATTGCGACATTGTGTTGGTCGGCGACCCCGATCTATCCGATGCGGGCTGGGCGCAGTTTGCTCAAGTTTCCGCCGGATACGTGGACCTGCAATGCGAGCTTGAGCCCGGTTATGCCTATGCGCGCGGGCAGATTCATCACGACCGGCCCGACTCGAGCGTCTTCATCTTTAGGTCTCAGGAGTCACGTACGACGCTTAAGCCGGATTCCGTGCCGACGGATGCCGGAGCCGGCCTGCCGCGAAAGGCGGGGTCGATCGCTGTGAGCAATAGCGGATATGGGCGCTACGAAGGCGAGCTTGAGATTGCGCGGGTCGATCTTCCCGGTGACGAGCGCATGAACGTTGCGGGCCATATCACGCCCGAGGCAATGGAGCTACTGCCGTTCATCAAACGCGGATTCGGGGTACGGTTCGTTTAGCGTGTGACCCGTGGGCTACAATTGGCCCATCATACGAAGGCGCCTCGTGTGGCGTGTGCTCGCGTTGGCCGATCTATATTCGGAGGATTCCCATGACCGTACTGCTTGTTGAATATCCCAAGTGCTCGACCTGTAAGAAGGCCAAGGCATGGCTGGACGAACATGGGGTAGAGTATATCGATCGCGATATCGTTTTGGACAATCCCACGGCTGATGAGCTTGCGACCTGGATTGCTCGTTCGGGGCTGCCGGTGCGGCGCTTCTTTAATTCGTCGGGCATGAAATATCGAGAGCTGGGCCTGAAGGCGCGTCTGGATGCGGGCATGACGGATCGGGAGTGCTACGAGCTGCTGGCGACCGACGGCATGCTGGTCAAGCGTCCGCTGCTGGTGGGCGACGACTTTGCGATTCCCGGCTTTAGGGAAGCGGCTTGGGCCGAGGCGTTGCTGTAGCGGCTGCGGAAAGTGCGACCCGGAATTCGCTTCCAGAATGGGATGCACTTTCCCAAAGTGGCCGGTTGCGGAAAGCACGTCCCATTCTGAGCTTCGATTGCGGGACACGGTTTCCGGTTGAGGGCTCGACGGGAAAGTAGGGACCAGTTTGAGCTTGAAATCTGGGACGCACTTTCCGCCGGCGGGCCTGCCCCAGTCAGTCCGCCAGCTGTGCCCATTCGTGCGGATCGTAGACCTTTACGTGTTTGTTGGGCTTGCCGCTCCAGTACTCCTCGTCCATAAAGGGCAGATATGCCTGAACGCCGGGGCAGATAAAGGGAATCCGCTGCTGTTGCAGTCGCTCGCGCTGGCGCTGCTCCAGGTGCGCCTCGGATATGACGGTCGGCATACCGGACAACTCGACGAGGCTTGCCTGGATTCGCTTAAGGTCGGGGAGTCCCGCGTGCCATGACATCCGCATGATCAAAAAGGATGCATGGCGGTATTTTGCCTGCACCACAGTAATGGCGGGGCGTAACGTGGGGTGAATTTTGTCCCGTTCGGGCCAAAGGTCGGCAGTGATCTCGAGGCCCAGGGTCTCCCATAGGTAATCAAGCTCTTCGTCCATGGTGCCTCGATATCTACGCGATCATTGATACTTCGATTGTGTTGCCTGGTGCTATCGTTTTCACGGTAGAATCTGCCAACGGTTGACGGCTACCGCTCACGGCGTTTTGCCCTTCGTGTACAGCGGTTGGCTTCACAGGTCCTTCACGGGTTGGACTAAATTAGGCCAATTTGACTGAATTTCAAAAAAGTCAAAATTGGGGCTTGCGTCACGGCGAGACTTCCCGTATATTTCTTTCTTGCGCAAAGGCACAGCCGAGCGCAGCGATGCAGTCATTGGGATGTCGTCTAATGGCAGGACAGCGGATTCTGGTTCCGTCAATGGGGGTTCGACTCCCTCCATCCCAGCCATTGCATTTGCTACATATGGCCCGTTCGTCTAGCGGTTTAGGACGCCGCCCTCTCAAGGCGGAGATCACCAG
>URMZ01000038.1 GCA_900549025.1 uncultured Collinsella sp. | reverse complement strand
TACCGGGAGTAGCCCCGACGGTTGACAAAACTATAGGAACACCCAATGACTAGGCCGCTTGCCTGCGATTTTTGACCGTTGGGCGGGCTTGCCGCCCTTGCCGCAAAAACGTTTTTGCATATCGGGTACAACGGGCTTTACGTGAGTAAAGTGCGCGCCGCGTCCATGTGTCGCGTTTTTAAAGGAGGCCCCATGCCTGGTGTTACCCCTGCAGAAGTTTTGTCCAACTTTGGTATTACGCTGGTCGAAGATCCCGCCGAGAATCAGCCCCGCCTGCTGGTCGATCTACCCGCCGCGGAGCTCGTCGAGCACGCCATCCGCCGCGAAGAAGGCCGCATGGCATCCAACGGCGCTCTGGTGATCGAGACGGGGGAGCGCACCGGCCGTTCTCCCAACGATCGCTTTATCGTTGACACCCCCGATGTTCACGACAAGATTGCCTGGGGCGCGGTCAACCGCCCGCTGTCCGTCGAGAGCTATGAGGCCATCAAGGCCGGCATCGTCGACTATCTCAACGAGCGCGACGTGTTCGTCACCCGCGGCATGGCAGGTGCCGACCGCAACCACACGCGTCGACTGCTCGTTGCCTGCGAGCGTGCCAGCCAGGCACTCTTTATCAAGCAGATGCTCGCCCGCCCGCTCGCCCGCGAAATCGCGCGCACCGGTGAGCCCGACTTCTGCGTGCTCGCAGCGCCCGGTTACCAGTGCGACCCCGCCATCAAGGGCCTCAATTCCAGCGCTGCCGTGGTCATCAACTTCCAGGAACGCGTGATTCTGGTCGCCGGCACCGGCTACTCCGGCGAGATCAAAAAGTCCATCTTCAGCGTTATGAATTACTTGCTGCCCGTCGAGGACGACGTGCTGCCCATGCATTGCTCGGCCAGCATGGATCCCGTCACGCACGAGACTGCCGTGTTCTTTGGCCTGTCCGGCACGGGCAAGACCACGCTTTCGGCCAATCCCACGCGCCTGCTGATCGGCGACGACGAGCACGGTTGGTCCGACATGGGCATCTTTAACGTCGAGGGTGGCTGCTATGCCAAGTGCGAGGGCCTGGACGCGTTCCACGAGCCCGAGATCTTCAACGCCGTCCGCTTTGGCGCCATCTGCGAAAACGTGGTGCTCGATGAGAATCGCAAACCCAACTACGACGACATCTCGATCACGCACAACACGCGCGTGGCCTATCCCGTGGAGCACATTCCTAACGCGTGGACTAAGGGCATGGGCACCACTCCGAGTGTCGTGCTGTTCCTGACTTGCGACGCTTTTGGCGTGCTGCCGCCCATCTCGCGCCTGACGGCCGATGCCGCCATGTACCACTTTGTGACGGGCTTTACGGCTAAGATTCCCGGCACCGAGGTCGGCGTCACCGAGCCCACGCCCACGTTCTCTTCGCTGTTCGGTGAGCCGTTTATGCCGCTCGACCCCATGATTTACGCTAAGATGCTCGGCGAGCGCATCGCCGACGGCCGCACGCGTGTGTACCTGGTCAACACCGGCTGGATTGGCGGCGGCTACGGCGTGGGTCATCGCATCGAGCTGGCCTACACGCGCTCGCTGGTCGCGCGCGCCCTCGACGGCACCATCGAGGATAGCGAGTTCGTGCACGACGACATCTTTAACGTTGACATTCCCACGACGTGCCACGGCGTGCCCGATGGCATCCTGGTGCCGCGCCAATACTGGCAGAGCACCGCGCGCTACGACGAGGCCGCGCACAACCTGGCGGTGATGTTCGAGGAGAACTTCGAGAAGAAGTACTCGCACCTGCCCGAGTCCGTCAAAGCCGCCGGCCCGCACGCCCAGGTGTCCGCCGAGGCCCGTCATCGCGGCCGCGGCCTGCTGGGGCTCCGCCACTAGCGTCGCCTCAGACTCAAAACCACCATAAAGGGGGCACCTTTATGGTGGTTTTGCTTGCGTGGATGACTCGGGTTACAATACGCCTGACATATCGTCCCCTTCTCCGGATGGGGACAGCGCAAGCGTTCTTGTGACGGCACCGTAGGACTTTGAAGGTGGCCGTCGTGAGGGCGCTTTTTGTTTAGGCGCCCTCACTCGGGCGCGCATAATGAAGGGAGAGCGTATGAAGAGCTTTATTGCCGAGGATTCATTCTGGGAGCTGTTTCCGCAGGCAGCGGTCGGTGTTGTGGTCGTGGAGGGCATGAAGCCCACGGCTCAGATTCCTCAAGAGGACGTGGATGCGATTGCGGCGTTGCTCGACCGCGCCAATATCGATGCGGAGCGTCATCTGACCAGCGACACTATCAGCGAGAACGCACCGGTCAAGGCATGGCGCGAGGCCTATCGTCTGTTCAAGACCAAGAAAGGCGCGCGCTGTTCGATCGAGAACCTGCTCAAACGCGTGCTCAAAGGCAAGCCGGTGGGCCACATTACGCCTGCGGTGGATATTTACAACACGGTGTCGCTGACCTACGCGCTGCCCGTGGGAGGCGAGGATCTGCATGCGATCGAGGGAGACCTTCGCTTGAAGGTGACCGACGGTGGTGATGCGTTCTTGCCGCTTGGCGAGGAGGCGGACGATCCGACGCTGCCCGGCGAGCTCGCCTACATCGATGATGCGGGCGCCGTGTGCCGATGCTGGAACTGGCGCGACGGCGTTCGTACGGCTCTGTCCGACGATTCGGCCGACGCGTTCCTGGCGATTGAGTGTGTTGAGCCCGAACGGATGGGGGATTGCCAGGCCGCGATCGATCGCTTAGCCGAGCTGCTCGAGCGCTATCTGGGAGCGACGGTTGTCGTTAAGACGCTTGTGACCCGCGACAATCCTTGCGTGGAGCTGTAGCGAAGTCTGCGGATCAAACTCGACGGTCAAAACCACCACAATGGTGCCTGTCCCCTTTGTGGTGGTTTTTATGTTGATGAGTTAACAAATGAGGCGTGCAGGGCTGGCGGCCGCTGGGTACGGTTAAGATGTTTACCCGTTAGCATTATGCAAGCGAAAGGCGGTCGTCTCCCATGCAACAGAACGACGAGACACGTTTCGAGGACTTTGTCGGACTGATCAGCGGGCTCTACAAGGAGATCCAGCGCATTAAGACGTCTGAGGGCGCAAGGCTGGGTCTCAAGGGCTCCGACGTCATGTGCCTGTACTATCTTGAGCGCAGCAAGGACGGCCTGACTGGCGCCGACCTGGCTCGCATGGCAGGCGTGACCCGCGCCGCCGTCTCGCGTACGCTCGCGCATCTGGAGGAGGGTGGCTACGTCGAGGTCGATGATTCGGGCGATGCCGCCGTTAAGTACCGTGCTCCGGTGCGCCTGACCGCTCTGGGCGGCGAGAGCATGAGCGAGGCGGACCGCATCATTCGCGAGGTGCTCGATACCACCGGTAAGGCTATGGGTGTGGAGCAGCGCGAGCAGATGTATGCGTCGCTGCGCACGATTCTCAACACCCTGCGCGAGATGTAGAGCCGCGCTGGTACTTGCTTCTAATCAACAACTGCACAGTTCCTATTTGAGCGTGCGTGTCGCGCTGGGATCTTGCTGTCAAAATTCCCTGCGCGTGGTCCGCGCAAGAAAGGATTCGCTATGTCCGTCCGTATCATTACCGACTCCGCGAGCGATATGTCGCCTGCGGAGCATCCGGCACTATCCGTCCTGCCGCTATCCGTCACCTTTGGCACCGATGTGTACATGGATGGCGTCGACATCGATCACCAGCGCTTTTACGAGATGCTGGTCGAGCGCGACGAGCTGCCCAAGACCGGTCAGGTCAACCCGTACGCGTTTTCGCAGGCGATTGCCAAGGTTCGTGAAGCCGGCGATGAGGCTGTGATTATTACCGTGGGCGCTAAGCTATCAGGCACCAATCAGAGTGCCCGTACCGCACTTGCCGAGGCGCCGGGCGGCGACGTGTACGTGGTGGATAGCAATAACGTCACTCTGGGCGAGCGTGTCCTGGTCGAGTATGCCCTGCGCCTGGTGAACGAGGGCCGTAGTGCGGCCCAGATCGCGGCGGCCGTCGAGGCCGTCCGTGACCGCGTGGTCGTCATCGGCCTGCTCGAGACGCTGGAGTACCTGGTGCGCGGCGGTCGTCTGTCTGCTGCGGCCGGCGCCGTGGGCACGCTGCTCAACGTAAAGCCTGTGGTGGCTGTCGAGGACGGTCTGATCGTGCAGCTGGGCAAGGCGCGCGGTTCCAAGAACGGCCGCAACCTGCTGAACCAAAAGGTCGAAAAGGCGGGCGGCATCGACTTTTCCATGCCGCTGGCGCTCGGCTATACGGGTCTTTCGGATGCGGTGCTCAAGAAGTATATCGAGGACAGCGCGGCACTTTGGGCTGGCCACACCGAGGGCGAGTTGCCCGTTCACACCATCGGCGCCACCATCGGTACCCACGTAGGCCCTGGCGCCGTAGCCGTAGCCTTCTTCCAGCCCGCCAACTAACTGACCTGCCATAAACCACCACAAAGGTGCCTGTCCCCTTTGCGGTGGTTTATGCTTTTCCGGGTGGAAGGGAGCGAGCAATGGCGTCTGAGGGCTTTTTTGAACGGGTGTACGAGGTGGTCGAGCAGATCCCCGAGGGGATGGTCGCCACGTATGGTCAGGTGGCGCTGCTTGCCGGTCGACCACGAAGTGCGCGGTATGTGGGGTATGCCCTGCATAGCAATCCGCGCCCCGGCGAGATTCCCTGTCACCGCGTGGTGTTTGCCGACGGGCGCATATGCGAGGGTTTTGCTTTTGGTGGTCCCGATGCTCAACGCGAGCTTTTGCTAGGGGAGGGTGTGGCGTTTAAGGATGACATGCACGTCGACCTGGCCGTCTGTCGTTGGCCTGCCGGACTCTAACAGCTCTGCCGTGGCCAGAACCACCACAAAGGTGCCTGTCCCCTTTGTGGTGGTTTTCTGTTGCAGGTTTACCTGGGCTAACTTATGGAGAAGCTATGGCGACGAATATTGATGCTGCAAAGTAAACCACGGTGAACTATATTGTATTCAGCAACGGAGCAGGCAATAGGCGATGAAAAAGCCTGCCCTGTTGAGTTTGATTCGCATTCCTCCCCTCTGTGCGATTCAACGGTGTACTTCGGGAACGGGCCCGCTGGCAACTGACTGCCGGCGGGCCCGTTCCCGTTTGTCGGGGGAGTGCGATAGACAGAGCCGAACTGGTCCGGCACCAAAAAAGGGCGGACGCTGTAGCGCCCGCCCTAAAGCAATCGAAAGCTCAAGTCAGCTAATCGGTTTAGTACACCATGCCCATGGCGTCCCGAACCTCGGCCAGGGTCTGCTCGGCGATCTCGTTGGCACGACGGTTGCCCTCGTGCAGCACGTCCTTCACATAGTCCAGATCGTTCTCATAGCGCTGGCGACGCTCGCGGATCGGCGCGAAGTACTCGTTGACGGCCTCGGTCACGTACTTCTTGAGCTGGCCGGAACCGCCCATACCAATCTCCTCGGCAATCTCGACCTCGGAACGGCCGGTGCAGATGGCAGCCGTCGAAAGCAGGCCGGACACGCCGGGGCGGTTCTCGGGGTCGAACGTGATCATGCGCTCGGAATCGGTCTGGCTCTTCTTGATGCGCTTGGCCGTCTCCTCGGCGGTCATCGAGATGTTGATGGCGTTGCCGTAGCTCTTGCTCATCTTGCGACCGTCCAGGCCCGGCAGCAGCGGGGTCTCGGACAGCAGCGCATCGACCTCGGGGAACACCTTGCCGTAGCGGTTGTTAAAGCGGCGGGCGATGGTGCGGGTAAGCTCGATATGCGGTAGCTGGTCGCGACCGACGGGCACCACGTTGCCCTTGCAGAACAGGATGTCGCAGGCCTGGTGCACCGGGTAGGTGAGCAGAAGGCCGGTGAGCTCGTGGCCCGAGGCCTCCATTTCGGCCTTGACCGTGGGGTTGCGCGCCAGCTCGGCCTCGGAGACCAGCGACAGGAACGGCAGCATGAGCTGGTTGGCTGCGGGCACAGCGGAGTGCGCGTAGATCATGGTCTTGTCGGGGTCGATGCCGCAGGCAAGGTAGTCCATGACCATGTTGTACACGTTGTCCTGGATATGCTCGGTGGTGTCGCGGTCGGTGATGACCTGGTAGTCGGCGATGAGCACGTTGGTCTTGACGCCCATGTTCTGCAGCTCAACGCGGCCCTTGAGGGTGCCGAAGTAGTGACCCAGGTGCAAGCGTCCGGTCGGGCGGTCGCCGGTGAGCATGGTGAACTTCTCGGGCGTCTTTGCCAAGCCCTCGCGAATGGCGTTGCTCTTTTGCAGCGCGACTTCGTAGCTGTTCTCGTTTGGCATGATTGCTCCTAACGTATGCGTATTGGTCAAGATGATAACGCGTTTATTGAAAGGGGTGGGGCGTAAGCAGGAGAGGGACGGGAGAGAGGCGGCTTACGCGATGGGTGCAGCGCGGCTGCGCTTGACCAGCGGCACCTGGGCACATCCTCGGTGGCTAACCCTAGCGCCTGTGGTGGCGCTCCTCTTTGCGCTCCTCGGCTGCCTGCTCCTCCTGTTTAAAGGCGGGGTCGTCGGGGGTTACCAGCTCGTCTTCGTGTGTGCGCTTGTTGTAATGGTGGCGCAGGACGGGCTCAAATAGGTGCAGGTGCTTGGCGAAGGCGGCCGAGCCAATGGCGAGCACGACGAAGATGAGCACGCGCGTGGGCACCTCGACCTGATTGATCGCGGCGGCGCCGGCCGAAAGCATGATGCACCAGGCGTAGATGAGCAGCACGGCCTGCTTTTGGTTGTAACCCTCTTGGATCAGGCGGTGGTGGATGTGGCCCTTGTCGGCCTGTCCGATGCTAATGTGGGCGCGCTTGCGACGCACGATGGCGCTGAACGTGTCGATGATGGGCACGCCTGCCACGATGAGCGGGATGATGAGCGAGGTGAGCGCGGCGGTGCGGCTCACGTTAAGCAGCGAGATGGAGCCCAAGGCGAAGCCCAACAGCAGCGACCCCGAGTCGCCCAAGAAGATGCTCGCGGGGTTGAAGTTGTAATGCAGAAAAGCCACGCACGAGCCAAAGAGCGCGATGGAGAGCGCAGCGGCGTCGATGCGGCCCGAAAGCATGGCCATCGTGAACATGGTGAACGATGCGATGCCGCAAATGCCCGTGGCCAGGCCGTCGAGGCCGTCGATGAGGTTGATGATGTTGGTGAACGCCACCAGGTAGACCACGGTGATGGGGTAGGCGAGCCAGCCAAGCATGATATCGCCAGGGGCAAACGGGTTGACGATGACGCCGATGCGCAGGCCGCCCACGCAGGCGATGAGCGCGGCGAGGACCTGACCGGTCAGCTTTTGCTTGGGCTTGAGCTGGTAGACGTCGTCGATTGCGCCGGTCGCAAAGATGACGGTAAAAGAAAGCGCCAGTATGGGGTAGCTGATGTGCAAGAGGGGATGAGGCACCAAAACGGGCGGCCAGCCCAGGTACCAGGTGCCTAGGATCTGCACAATGCAGGCGACGACGAGGCCCAAAAAGACCGCGGTGCCGCCCATGCGTGGGATGGGCTTAGTGTTGATACGGCGCTTGGAGGGATAGTCGACGGCGTCGAGCTTGATTGCCAGGCGCTTGACCAGGGGTACCGTGAGAAAGGTCGTGATAAAGGCAGCGGCCGCCACGCATAAGTACGGTATGAAGCTCGTGGATGAAGCCATGAATCAAAAAACCGCCAAGCGTCGAAGGAAAAGGTCAAAGGGCGCTACGCGCAAAAGGGCATAGCTGACCCATGATACTCGACCGAGGGGGGTGCGGGGGTTTGTGCCGTGCGATTATCACGCGCTTACCAGATATTGGGATGTTGGCGGGGGTTCTGCCGAGTACCGTTGGGCGTCATACGGGATCCGCGATGGCAATTTTTGGCAAAATCGGCAAAAGAAAACCACCCCCCACGTTACGAAAATGAACCCACCTAAAACAGGTGGGTGCCCTCATCGACTGTTCCAGCGTCCTTAACAACGAAGGATACCTGTACTAAGTACGACTGTGTGGGCTCCCTAAATAAACGCGACGGTTCACCCAGTTGCTCCGCGGGGGGCGGAATACCTACATCATAAAGCGGCACTTTGTTGATTCCAGTCTTGACATTACAAAAATCGTGTCGGACGATTACGGCGCCTTGGGCTTGGGGCCGTCTGTGCGGTCCGGGCCTTTACGTTTGAGCTGCTGAATCGTTGTTTTGGAGCATGTTTTTATGCCGACGTCGTTGACCGAACTTTTTTCGCCCGCCTGCCATTTGTGTCCACGCCGTTGCGGCGCGGCACGCGACGAGGGCGCGCGTGGCGTGTGCGGCGCCGACGACACGCTTAAGGTCGCCCGCGCGGCGCTTCATATGTGGGAGGAGCCGCCCATCTCGGGTGAGGCCGGCTCGGGCACGATTTTCTTTAGCGGCTGTTCGCTCAAATGCGTCTACTGCCAAAACCACGAGATTTCGACGGGCAATTTCGGTCTTGAGATTACGCCCCAGCGTTTGGTCGAGATTATGCTGGAGCTTCAGGACCAGGGTGCCAACAACATCAACCTGGTGACTGCGACGCATTATGCTCACCTGCTGCCGTCCGCGATTGCCGCAGCGCGGGAGCGCGGGCTGGACATCCCGATCGTCTACAACACGAGCGGCTATGAGCGGGCGAGTGCCGTTGCTGCCCTGGGTGACCTGGTTGATGTGTGGCTCACCGACTTTAAATATGCTGATGCCGAGCTTGCTCAGTCACTTTCTCATATTCAGGATTACCCGCGTGTAGCCGTGTCTGGCCTGGCACAGATGGCGCGCGAGGTCGAGCGCCGCGGGGGAGAGCTGGTGGACGACGAGGGGCTCATGAAGCGCGGCATCATCGTGCGTCACCTAGTGCTGCCGGGACATGCGGACGATTCGTGCCGCGTGCTGGACCTGGTGTGGCAGACGGTGGGCGACGTGCCGATTTCGGTCATGAACCAGTACACGCCCAATGCGCTCATGCGCGAGCAACGCGGCGAGTTGGCACGCGCCGTGACGCGCGAGGAGTACGAGCAGGTGCTCGACCATGCCGACGACCTGGGCTTTACGACGATGTTCTGGCAAGAAGGCGGAGCGGTAGACGAGAGCTTCACCCCGGCGTTCGACACTACCGGTGTTCTTACTAGTGCAAAGTAGCGCGTTTGCCGATGATTTTTCTAGGACGGGGATTAAAAAATCATCGGGTGGCTCGGACGTTCGAAAAGTAGCCAAAACAGCCCCGTCCCAAAAAGACTGGGTATTGGGCGTTGACAGTTGGCGAGCCGTAGGTAAAATATCAACTTGTCCTGGGGACGTAGCTCAGTTGGGAGAGCGCTGCCGTCGCATGGCAGAGGCCGAGGGTTCGACTCCCTTCGTCTCCACCCTTGGATTTGATAAGCCGCTGACATTGTGTCGGCGGCTTTTTTTAAAAAGAAAGGGCTGAACTATGGCCGAGCTTGAGTCCCAACCACTGTCTGCCGAGGAGCGCGCCGAGTTGGAAGAGCTCCGCGCTGAGAAGGCCCGCCGCGAGGCTCGGGAAGAGGCCCGTCGCGAGCGTGAGGAGCTGGCTGCCCTGCGCGCCGAGCGTGCGAAGGCCGAGGAGGTCGCCTCGAACGCCGCATCCGAGCGCAAGCCCGCGCCCGCACCCAAGCCCGCTGCTGCGAAGCCTGCACCTGCCGCGCCCAAACCTCAGCCTAAAAAGGCCGCTCGTCTTAAGTCCGTCGAGCCCAAGCCGAGCCGTGACGAGATGACCTTTGCCCAGCGCATGGTTACCTCCAAGGAACCTACGGGCGAGAACGAGATCCCTGGCATGGCGCCGGCTCAAAAAATCATCATTGTCCTTGCCCTCATCGCGTTTGTCATCTTTATGGGCTACACGATCCTGACCAGCATGGGCCTGCTCTAACCGATTTGCATCGGGCGTCATGTCCGCATGCTCTGCTCTCGTCCAACCCTCAAATTCTGCACCACACATCCGAAAGGTCGCCCCATGGCTTTGACCGATATCTCTCATCCCACCGACATCGCAATGCTCACCGATCTGTACGAACTCACTATGGCCCAGGGCCTGTGGGAGAGCGGCAAGGCCAATGAGCAGGGTTGTTTTACCGCGTTTTACCGCGACCATCCCTTTGGCAGCGCCTATGCCGTCATGTGCGGCACCGCCGAGCTGCCCGAGCTAGTCGAGAATCTGCGCTTTACGCCCGAGGATATCGACTACCTCGCATCGCTTGAGGCCCCGGCCGGCGGCGCGATGTTCAAGTCCGCATTCCTCGACTACCTGCGCGATTTTCGTGCGCATGTAAATATCGACGCCGTCCCCGAGGGCGAGCTCGTCTTTCCACGCGAGCCCATGGTGCGCGTCACCGGTCCTGCGCTCGAGTGCCAGCTGCTTGAGACGGCGCTGCTCAACATCGTCGGGTTCCAGACACTTGTCGCCACCAAGACGGCGCGAGTGGTGCTGGCGGCGGACGGCCGTCCCGTGGCCGAGTTTGGCCTGCGCCGAGCCCAGGGTCCCGATGGCGGCCTGGCCGTTGCGCGCGCGAGCTACGTCGCCGGCTGCTCCTCTACGTCCAATGTGCTCGCCGGCCGCCGCTACGGTATTCCCGTCTTTGGCACGCATGCGCACAGCTGGGTGATGAGCTTCGATTCCGAGCTCGAGGCCTTCCGCGCCTTTGCCAAGTCGAGCCCCAAGAACTGCACGCTGCTCATCGACACCTACGATGTGCGCGAGGGCTGCGAGCATGCCATTACGGTTGCCAAGGAGATGGAGGTGGCGGGCGAGCGCCTGTCGGCTATTCGCATTGACTCGGGCGACCTCGCCAAGCTCTCCAAGTATGTCCGCGGCCGTTTTGATGCTGAGGGCCTGTCCTATGTGGGGATCTCGGTTTCTAACGATCTGGATGAGTACACGATTCAGTCGCTGCTCGACCAGGGCGCGCCCATCGATAGTTTTGGCGTGGGCACCAAGCTCGCGACCTGCTACGACCAGCCGGCGCTGGGCGGCGTGTACAAGCTTTCCGCCCGCCGTGCGAGCGAGGCCGACCCGTGGACGCCGGTGGTCAAGCTCTCCGAGCAGCCCTACAAGCGCACGATCCCGGGCGTGCAGCGCGTGCGCCGTTATTACGACGGCTTTGGCGGCCCGGTCTGCGACATGATCTACGACGAGGACCATCTGGCGGGGGAGGGCGCCGCGCGTGGCAATACCCTCGTGGCCGTGAACGATGCCGCTCTGGTGACCGATGTGTCGGAGCTTGAGTATCGCGAGCTGCTGGTGCCGATCGTGCGCGATGGCAGCGCGGTGGCTCCGCGTGAGAGCATCAAGGACGCGCGCGAGCGCTGTGCTTGGGCGCTCGATCATCTGGATGCGGCTTTCAAGCGCTTCCTGTATCCGCAGACCTACGTGGTGGGTATGGAACAGGGCCTGGCCCAGGTGCGCGACGAGCTCGTGCGCAAGAATATGGCCGCGGCCTCGGCTTTCCCCTGGGCAAAATGATCCGCATGCGACGGAGGAAAACGTATCATTTTCTCGCTCGCCCGTTCGCCCGTTCGCTGAACAGTCGATTGGTTTGACGTATGACGACTTCTTATAAAACGATGGTGGTAAAGATCGGTTCGTCCACGGTGGTGGGCGCCGACGGCAAGGTCAACCGCGCCTTTATCGGCGGGCTTGCCGATCAGGCCGCAGCGCTGCGCAAGCTCGGCTGGCGTCTGGTCGTGGTGAGCTCGGGCGCTATTGCCTGTGGCTATCCCGTGTTGGGCTTCGACCGCAAGCCGGTCGGCGACCTTCCGAGCCTGCAGGCCTGCGCCTCGGCTGGTCAGTGCATCATCTCGTCGGCCTACGACGAGGAGTTCCATGCGCGCGACCTGCTCACCTCGCTCGTGCTGCTCACGCGTCACGACACGGCGCGTCGCACGTCCTACCTGCACGCGCGCGACGCCCTGCTGCGTCTGGTGGAGCTGGGCGTGGTGCCGGTCGTCAACGAGAACGACACCGTTACCGTCGACGAGATCAAGTTTGGCGACAACGACACACTGGCGGCGCTCGTGAGCTGCCTGGTATCTGCCGATCTGTGCGTGACGCTCTCGGACATCGATGGTCTCTATACTGCCAATCCGCATGAGGACCCCACGGCCGAGTTTGTTCCTGTCGTGCATAAGATCGATGCCAAGATTATTGCCTCGGCGGGCGATTCTTCCACATCGGTGGGCACGGGCGGCATGATTACCAAGATCCGCGCGAGCCGCATCCTGATGACGGCGGGCATTCAGAGCGTGATTTGCTCGGGCGAGGAGCCCGATGCGCTCGTGCGCCTCGCCCGCGGCGAGAGCGTGGGCACGCTGTTCGATCCGCCGGCGGAGCGTCTGGACATCGCACCCCGCAAACTGTGGATCGCGCTGGGCGACAAGGCACATGGGTCGGTGACGGTTGATGATGGTGCTGCGAAGGCGCTGGTTAGCCGTGGCTCTTCCTTGCTTGCGGTGGGTATTCGCGAAGTCGATGGCCAGTTTGCCGAGGGCGATGTGCTCGATGTGTGCGATCCGAGCGGTATGGTCGTCGCCCGCGGTATCGCCGAGGCCGATTCGGACGTGCTGGAACTTGCTGCCGGTCGCCGCCAAGACCAGATTGCCAGCAACCGCCTGCTGGCAGACCTGGCCGAGAAGCCCGCGATCCACCGAGATAATTTGATCGTCTTCGCCTAACGGGTCGACGCTGCGCGCCGCCCAGAGCGACAATTTGTCATTCAAAAGGCGAGGCATGACCATCAGGTCTATGCCTAACCAATTGACGCTGCAAACGCCCCTAAGCGGCAATCTGACGTTCAATCGTCGGGCATGACCA
>URMZ01000037.1 GCA_900549025.1 uncultured Collinsella sp. | reverse complement strand
GCTGCTCGTGGGGCAATCTCTCACGCACGGCACAGCTCGCCGCCAAGGAGCAAAATCTGCGCTCCACGCTCGAGCGTATCGGCAAGTTCAGCCCCGATCAAGTCGATGAACTGGTGCAACCCATCCGCCACACCAAGGATGATTGGGGCTACCGCAATAAAATCGAACTCGAGCCGACCGTTGTAAACGGCCGCGTGCGTCTTGGCATGCACGGTGTCGATCCTCGCAAGATCGTGACCGTCGATTCGTGCCCGTTGTTCGACAAACGTTTCCCCAAGGCACTCAAATCGGTCGTCGGCGCGCTCAATTATCTGAGCGGCAGCCACGACCTGGGCCTTGAGCGCGTGGGCATTCGCGCCTCGCGTCGCACCAAGGCACTCGAGGTGGCGCTCTGGACGCCTACGGGCTCTTTCCCGCGCTCGCAAGTCTCGCGCGTGTTGGCAGACGCCGCGCACCCCACAAGTGTCGTACGCGTGATGAGCAAGGGCGAAAAGAAGGCCCGCCGTGTTTCCAAGGTCGAAATGCTCGCCGGAGAGGGCTCATGGACCGAGAATATCGCCGAGGGTCAGATGCGCTTGTCTGCCCCGTCTTTTTTCCAGGTCAACACCAAGGGTGCCGAGATTTTGATCGAGCTTGTCATGGAAGCGCTCGATCCGCAGGAAGACGAGCTTGCCGTGGACCTGTACTGCGGTGCCGGCACCTTTACCCTGCCGCTCGCCCGCCGCTGCGACTTTGTCGCTGCCGTCGAGGCCTACGGCCCCGCCGTGCGCGACCTGCGCCGTAACCTGGAGATCAACAAGCTTGATAACGTCGACGTCATTGGCGGAGACGCGGTGCGCGAGTTCCCCGACCAGGATGCCGACGTCTTGGTGGTCGACCCGCCGCGCGCAGGCCTCGCCCCCGAAGCGATCGACCTTATCGCCAGCACGAGTGCTCGCGATGTCGCCTACGTGAGCTGCGACCCGGCCACCCTGGCGCGCGATCTCAAACGCTTTGTCGAAGAAGGCACCTTCTCCCCCGTAAAGATCACGCCAGTCGACCTGTTCCCACAAACCTTCCACTGCGAGACCGTCGTCCACCTTAGGCGCAACTAGCCACTTAATCATTGCTCAGAAAAATCATTGGGAAATCGAGCGTGGCAAGCGGAGGTCTTCGGGGTATAAAACGGCTAATTGTATGCCGCCTATGAAAGGAACCCTCATGCCCAGCGTTGCCGTTCTCGCCGCCGATGGCTTTGAAACGATTGAATGTCTGACCATGGTCGACGTCATGCGTCGCGGCGGCGTGCGTGCCACGCTCGTCTCGATTATGCCCACGCGTGAGGTCGTAAGCTCGCTGCAGATCCCCGTGACCTGCGATGCGCTCTTTGATGAGATCAACTTTGACGAGTACGACTGCGTCGTGCTGCCCGGCGGCCTGCCCGGTGCCACCAACCTGCGCGCAGATCAGCGCGTCTGCGACGTAGTCTGCGAGTTCGCCGCAACCAAGCACGTCGCCGCCATCTGCGCCGCCCCGTTTATCCTGGGCGAGCTCGACCTGCTCGAGGGGCGCCATGCCACGTGCTTCCCTGGCTTTGAGAAAAGCTTCCCCGAAGGTGCCTATACCGGCGAGAAGGTCACGCAAGACGGCAACATCATCACTGCCAGCGGCATGGCACAGTCACTCCCCTTTGCATTGGAGCTGCTGCGCACGCTCGCCGGCGACAAGGCCGTCGAGAAGGTCGCCGAGGGCATCCAACTATGATTTTGGCTTCGCAATCGCCGCGCCGCATAGAGCTGATGCGCGAGGCAGGCTACAACATTCGCGTGATTCCCGCGGATATCGACGAAACGCCCTTTGATGGCGAGGCCCCGCTCACGCTTGTCGAGCGCTTGGCACGCGCCAAGGCGGCTGCCGTTGCTGCCGAGTATGCCGAGCCCAATGAGCTGACGGTCGCGGCCGACACCATCGTCACCTTTGACGGCAAGATTCTGGGCAAGCCGGCAACCGAGGACGAGGCGCGCACCATGCTCCGTGAGCTTTCGGGCCGCACGCACCAGGTCGCAACCGGCGTCTGCATCGTTAAAGCCGGCGACGCTACAGCCCCGCATGCCGCCGAGAGCCTATCCTTTGTCGATGTGACCGACGTGACGTTCTACGAGCTCACCGACGAGCAGATCGAGCGCTACGTCGCCTCGGGTGAGCCCATGGACAAGGCCGGCGCCTACGGCATTCAGGGCACAGGCGGACGCATGCTCGTGCACGATATTTCGGGCGACTTCTATAACGTGGTGGGCCTACCCATCGCCCGCGTCGCGCGCGCGATTCAAAAACTCTCGTAATTGCATCTGGCGCTGGGTATTCCCCAGCGCCTACAATTTTGGCGTACCGTACGGATCCCGACCGGGCACAAGGCGCGGCGGAAAACCGATAGGAGTTAAACATGGATACACTGCTCGAGGCCATTGACGTCTGCGATGTCGATGGCTTTTGCTATGGCAACTATACGGACGAGGAGGCCGGCACCGGTTGCACCGTAATCGTGGCACCCGAGGGCGCCACCGGCGGTGTTGACGTTCGCGGCGGTGCTCCCGCTTCGCGCGAAACCGACCTGCTGCGACCTGAGAACACCGTCGACAAGGTCCACGCCGTCTGCCTTTCGGGCGGATCGGCCTTTGGCCTCGAGGCTGCAAGCGGCGTCGCTCGCGAGCTTGAGAGCCGCGGCATCGGCCTTCCCGTCGGCCCCACGCAGGTGCCTATCGTGTGCTCCAGCTGTATCTTCGATCTCGCCTTTGGTAACCCCACCGTTCGCCCCGACATTGAGGCCGGCATCGCCGCCGTGCGCGAAGCACTCGACAACACCCCGACCAAGCTCGAGCAGGGCAACGTAGGTGCCGGCACGGGCGCTACCGTGGGTAAGCTCATGGGCCCCGCCACCTGCATGAAGGCCGGCCTTGGCGCTGCCGCCGTGGCGCTCGGTCCCGTTAAGGTAGGCGCCGTGGTCTCAGTCAACGCCTGCGGCAACGTGGTCGACTCCTTCACCGGCGAGTGGGTCGCCGGCATGCGCGCCGCCGCCGATAGCGACCAGATCGTCGACATGGAACTCGCAGCCTTTGCCGCCGCCGGATCCATGCAGATGCCGCTCGACCGCACCAACACCACCATCAGCTGCATCGTCACCAACGTGGAACTCACTAAGGCACAAGCTACCAAGGTCTCCCAGATGGCCGCAGACGCCTACGCACGCGCCATCCGTCCCACGCACACCACCAACGACGGCGACACCATCTACACCCTCGCCAGCGGCAAACTGGGCGCCCAGCCAAGCGCCGCCGTTCCCCTAGACCTACTGGGTATGCTCGCCGTAAGGGCCCTGGAAACCGCCATCGTGAACGGAGCCAAATCCGCCAAAACCTCCCACGGCATCCCCGGCGCCGCAAAGTAAGCTAGCTCGTCCGGTTGCCCGGCGGGTCTTGGTTATGTTTGCTGCTCTACAGTCCTGGCTCGCACGAAGAGCACATTAAGTGCTCTTCGGCTCGTGCGGAACTCGCGACAAACATAACCAAGCCCCACCGGGCAACCTACCAACCAAGCCTTTTCAGCCCAGGCCCCTGTGTACCGCGCGTCTAAGATCTTCAAATTCAGACAGCCTGACAATCGATTCTTATAGCAGAAGCCCCTTGGCCTTTAGTTTGATACAAGTTCCGCACGAGCCGGAAAGCACTTAATGTGCTTTCCGTGCGAGCAGGACTGTTCGCAGTAGCAAACTAAAGGCCAAGGGGCCCAGTCAACCTATCAGCAGCGATTACTCGGCAGCTAGTTGAATTTGAAGATCTTTGAGGCAAGACGGTATAGGCCGAGTGTGGTTTTGTCTCCCGCCCGTCCGCGCAGGTTGGTGAAGAACCCGACCACGCCGTAGCGGGCACGACGATACATGCGCTCGTCGTAGGCCTTCAAATCATTCCACAGCGTCTTTAAGCGCTCGTCGGCGCAATCTTCCTCGGAAAGCTTGGTGAGAACCGAGCAGATCGCCATCATCATGGTGAAGTAGCCCATCATGTACGAACGCAGGCGCGACGACTCAACATCGCTGTACAGGTGGTACGACTCCATCATGATACGCGTAACACGGAACTGCTGGTCCAGACGCTTGACCATCGTTGCCTCGTTGACGCTCTGGCCTTCGCGACCGATAAAGTAGCGATAGAGGTCGATGTCGGCGTAGTACATGGTCTTGCAACGCGGCAGCGGCACGTAGGCGTAGATGTTGTCCACATAGAACGTGTGCGGCGGCATGGGAAGGTTGGACTCGCGCAGCACATCCGTGCGATAGCACAGGCTGTGCATAAGTAGGTTCTGGTCCAGGCGGAAATGACCGATCTGATCCCACGAAAAGATCTTTTTGCGTGGCAGGGCAAATATGTAGCCAATAGCGGTATGCGTGCCCTCGTAAACCTTCTCGTACACGTAGTTCGAGATAAACAAGTCAACGCGCTGGTCGCGCTCTTCAAAGCCACGCAGAATCGACAGCATGGTCGAAAGGGCAGCGCCGTCAAGCCAGTCGTCCGAGTCGACAACCTTGTAGTAGGTGCCCTGCGCCTCGCGCAGACCCGAAAGGACGGCAATACCGTGACCGCCGTTCTCCTGGTGCACCGCGCGGATGATTCCAGGATAACGGGCCTCCCACTCGTCGGCCTTGGCGGCCGTCTCGTCCTTGGAGCCGTCGTCCACCACGATAATCTCGATATCGGTGGCGTAATTGCTCCCCTCCAAGATGGAGGTGATGCAATGGTCCATGTCCTTGGCGGCGTTATACGAGGGAATACCGAATGTTATGACTTTATGCATGGCAGGCGATAATCTCATCCGAAAGATCGAGGGCGGAATTGGTCACAGCGTCCATATCGTAGTAACGATACTCGGCCAGACGACCCACCGGGTGGAAGTTCGTCAGGTTCTGGACGCGCTCAAGATAGCGCTCATAGAGCTCACGGTTCTCGGGCTCAAGAATGGCGTAGTACGGCGTCTCGTCCGAGTCGGGCGTATAGGCCTTGGAGTACTCCTTCATGATGGTGGTCTTGCCGGGCAGGACCTGACCGGTCATGTTCTTGAACTCGGTGATGCGCGTGTAGTCCTCGCTCGTGGTGTAGTTGACGGTGCCCACGGGCTGGAACTGGTCCATATCGAGCGTCTCGAACTTCATGTCGAGCGTACGGTACGGTAGCGCGCCCAGATCGAGATTGAACAGCTCATCGAGCGGACCGGTGTAGACGATCTCGCCACCATAGACCTTGCCGTCGATCTTGACAGTAGTCTCGTCGATTTCAAAGAGGTCACGGGCGTCCACGTCGCAGAACACGTCGATCAGGTCGTGGTCGAGCATGTGCTCAAAGAGCGCCGTGTAGCCCTCCTGCGGCATGCCCTGGAAGGGAGCTTGCGGGAAGTAGCGATCGTCATCGCCCACAAAGACGGGGACGCGGCCGGTGATCGAGGGGTCGATCTGGTCGGGCGTCTGGCCCCACTGCTTCATGGTGTAATGCAAAAAGACGTTCTCGTAGACGTAATCGGCGACCTCGGCCAAGTCGGGGTCGTTCTTCTTACGCAGCTCCATAATGGGCACCTTGACATCCTTGCCAAAGGTCTCCACGAGCTTCTGATACAGCTCCTCGCCGCGCTCGTCACCAAAGGCGAGCTTGAGACTCGCATGGTTGAAGGGCACGGGCATAAGGGTACCGTTGATGTTGGCGAGCACCTTGTGCTGATAATCCGTCCACTTGGTAAAGCGCGACAAGAAATTGTGCACGCGCTCGTTAAAGGTGTGATAGATATGCGGACCGTACTCGTGGATCAGGATTCCGGCCTCGTCAGTGCAGTCATAGGCATTGCCCGCAATGTGGCTACGGCGCTCCAAAACGGCAACTCGATAGCCGATGGTCTCGGCGAGACGGCGGGCACAAACGGCACCGGCATATCCAGCACCGACGACAATCATGTCGTACGCGCCGGCGTTAAAGCCTTCAGGCAGGCCTGAGGTAATCTGCATCGATACTCCTTGTCAAAAGCCACGGGCTCGTTAGCTGGGCTTTTCTCGAACATTCTTCGAGACACATTTATCAGAGCGATTATAGCGCTAATGCGTCCTATAATGAGCTTGCCACACAAGGAAAGCTCAAGCACCGCGGCGAACATTAACGTAAGGTAAACCCGCTAGCAGCGGGTTTATTCGTGAACAGCCGGGCGCCTGGAGCTTAGCGAAACGCTTGTAAGGAGTAACATGAGCGATTTCCTAAACCGTATGAAGTCTGCCGCCAAGGCCGACCTTAAGACGATCGTCCTGCCCGAGGGCGAGGATCCGCGCACTATCGTCGCGGCCACCAAAATCATCGAGGAGGGCCTGGCAAAGATCGTCATCCTGGGCAACCCCGACGAGATCAACGTTCCCGGCGCTACCGTCATCGACCCGCGCAATGCCGAGAAGCACGAGGAGTACGCGCAGAAGTTTGCCGAGCTCCGCGCCAAGAAGGGCGTTACCATCGAGCAGGCTCGCGCCCAGGTGATGGACGCCACCTACTTTGGCACCATGATGGTCAAGATGGGCGATGCCGACGGCCTGGTCTCCGGCGCCTGCCACTCCACCGCCGACACCCTGCGCCCCGCGCTTCAGATCCTCAAGACCGCCCCGGGCACCAAGCTGGTCTCGGCCTTCTTCGTGATGTGCACCGACACCCCGCAGTTCGGCACCGACGGCACGCTGATCTTCGCCGACTGCGGCCTCAACATCAACCCGTCCTCCGACGAGCTCTCCGAAATCGCCATCGCCTCCGCTCACTCCTGGTCCACCTTCATGGGCAACGTTGAGCCGCACGTGGCCATGCTCTCCTACTCCACCATGGGCTCCGCTGGCGGCGAGGTCGCCAAGAAGGTCCAGGAGGCTGTGAAGTTCTGCAAGGAGAAGGCTCCCGAGCTCGCCATCGACGGCGACCTGCAGCTCGATGCCGCTATTGTCCCCACCGTCGCCCAGCTCAAGGCTCCCGGCTCCTCCGTTGCCGGCAAGGCCAACGTGCTCGTGTTCCCCGACCTCGAGGCCGGCAACATCGGCTACAAGCTGGTCCAGCGCTTCGCCGGCGCCGACGCCTACGGCCCCATCCTGCAGGGCATCGCCAAGCCGGTCAACGATCTGTCGCGCGGCTGCTCTGCCGACGACATCGTGGGTGTCGTGGCCATCACCGCCGTCCAGGCTCAGATGGCTGAGTAGCTGACGTATCCCCTCGGGACCCTACAGGGTAAAGCTCTGAAAACGTCCTCGGACATGCATGAAACCCCCGCTGCGCACTTCGTGCGGCGGGGGTTTCATGCGTCCTGCGGAAAGTTTTCAGAGCTTTACCCTGTAGGGTCCCTGCCGTCACATGGCATTCAGGGCATCTGGAGTGGACGGCGGCTTGGCTACGAGCTGGAGCTAAAAATCTGAATGGTCGGGTTCCGTTGCTGGAAGTGCAAGCGTTGCCGGCGATGGTCACTTTGGGACTGGAATTTCCACCTGCTAGCAAAAAGGCCTCCGGAGCTGTTGCTCTGGAGGCCTTTCGTTTACTTGCAAATGCGCGCCTTAGTTGTTCTTGGTCAGGCGCTCGACGTCGTGGGCGATCATGTATTCCTCGTCGGTGGGGATGACCATGACCGTGACGGCGGAACCGGCGGCACTGATGACCTGCGGGCCGTTGCCCACGGCCTCGCGGTTCTTGTTGTTGTCGATGCGTACGCCCAGCCACTCAAAGCAGTCGCAGAAGGCCTTGCGGATCGACCAGTCGTTCTCGCCGATGCCGGCGGTAAAGGTGATGGTGTCCACGCCCGCCATGGAAGCGATCATGGAACCGGCCTGCTGCATGGCCTTATAGGCGAACATATCGAAGGCGAGCAGGCAGCGCTCGTCGCCCTCGGAGGCGCGCGTGCGGATGTCGCGGGCGTCGTTGGAGATGCCCGAGATGGCAAGCAGACCAGACTGCTTGTTCATCATGTCATCGACTTCCTGGTAGCTGTAGCCGCCCTCGCGCTGCAGGTAGCACACGGTGGCCGGGTCGATGGAACCACAACGGGTGCCCATCATCAGGCCATCGAGCGGCGTGAGACCCATCGTGGTGTCGCGGCACACGCCGTCCTCGATAGCAGCGAGCGAAGCACCGTTGCCCAGATGGCACGAAAGCAGGCGGTGGCAGCGCGAACCCAGGATCTCCTTGGCCATCATCCACTCATAGCGGTGGCTCGTGCCGTGGGCGCCGTACTTGCGCACGTGGTACTTGTCGCAAACGTCCTTGGGCAGCGCGTAGGTGTAGGCGACCTCGGGCATGGTCATGTGGAACGAGGTATCAAAGACGGCGACGTTGGGCAGCTCCGGATACTTCTCGCGGCAATACTCGATTGCTGCAGCCTCGCCGTAATTGTGCAGCGGAGCGAGCGGGGCCACCTCAAGGATCTTGGCCATGACCTCATCGTCGACGACTGCGGAATCATCGAAGTGCCAGCCGCCCTGAACGATGCGATGTCCAATGCCATCAATCGTAAAGTCGGTCTTCTCGAGCTCCTCGAGCACACGAGCGATAGCAGAGCGATGATCGGGGAAAGGGACCTCCTCGGTCTGCTTGGCGCCACCGTTCTCGGAGTGGCCAAAAATGCCCATGTCCGAACCGATACGTTCGCAGTTGCCCTTGGCGAAAACCTCGCGGGTAACGGTATCCAAAAGCTGATATTTAAGGCTTGAGCTGCCGGCGTTGACAACAAGTACGTTCATGAGACTCCTTTGCAGTGCAATACGGTCGACGCAGACCCCTTAAGGCGGCCGCATTTTAATAAGAAGTTATCACAACTTGATAAATAGCTATCAAGCATATCGCCCAACGAGCGCAAAAGAGGGGCCGAACGGCGCTCGGTCGTCCAGCCCCTCCCCTCTTGCAATTACTTGCCGTTGACGATGCGCTCGACGTCGGAAGCGATCATGAACTCCTCGTCCGTAGGGATGACGAAAATCTTGACCTTGGAATCCTTGGCGGACAGGCACCAAGCGCCGTCGCCACGCAGGGCATTACGGGCGTGATCCATCTTGACGCCCATAAAGGCCAGACGATCGGCCACGCCAGCGCGAACGGCCGGAGCGTGCTCGCCGATGCCGGCGGTAAAGACCAGGGTGTCCATGCCGCACATGGAGGTGGCCATCTCGGCGGCCTTAGCGGCAATCTTGTAGACGAACATATCGAAGGCGAGCTGAGCCTCGGGGTCACCAGCAGCGGCGAGCTCCTCAACGTTGCGGCAGTCGTTGGTCTTGCCACCGGTCACAGCCAAAAGGCCAGACTTCTTGTTCATCATCTCGTCGACCTCGTCGAAGGTGTAGCCACCCTCGCGCTGCAGGTAGCACACGGTAGCCGGGTCGATGGAGCCGCAGCGGGTGCCCATCATGACGCCGTCGAGCGGCGTCAAGCCCATGGTGGTGTCCATGCACTTGCCGTCCTCGATGGCGCACAGGGAAGCGCCGGAGCCGATATGGCACACGACGACCTTGCGGGCCTCGCCGTTGGTCATCTCGGCGACCTTCTTGGAGATGTAGCGATAGCTGGTGCCGTGGGCGCCGTACTTACGGATGTGCAGCTTGTCGCAAACATCCTTGGGAAGGGCGTAGGTCTTGGCGACCTCGGGCATGTTGAAGTGGAAAGCGGTGTCGTAGACCGTGACGTTGGGCAGATCGGGATACTGCTCCAGGCAGTACTCGATAACGTTGGCCTCGGGGTTGTTGTGCAGCGGCGCCAGCGGGGCGACCTCGCGAATCTTGGCGAGGACGTCCTCGTCGACGAGGGAGGAATCACCAAAGTACCAACCGCCCTGAACGATACGGTGGCCGATGCCCTCGATCTTGACGCCGTTGGCCTCAAGGTCCTTCAGGACGACCTCGATGGCGACCTTGTGGTCGGGGAACTCGATGTTCTCGGTCACCTTCTTGGAGCCATTGGCAGCATGGGTGAAGGTACCACCGGTAAAGCAGACGCGCTCGCAGGAGCCCTTTGCGGACACCTTATGGGACTTGGTGTCGATGACCTGATACTTAAGGGTCGAAGATCCCGCGTTGACGACCAGAACGTTCATGTGTCTCCCTACTAACAGGCGGTGTGGCGCCGCCAGGTTACATACGCTTCAATAATAAACCCAAACGCCCTCGCGCTCGGGTTTATTGCGTTGATATATAAGTTATCGGTGCCTAAATACTCATGGCCTTTGACTTGTAAGACGAAATAGCGCGGGGATATACACCAGGGAAGAAATCCCGAGCGCAACAAGCAATACGACTCGAATGCCCGCGATGCTGCTCAACGCAGCATTGAACAGATAGAAAAGGATGGCACCCACCGCCACCATCTGGCTTTGGACCGAAATCAGTGAACAGCGCATCGAAGAATCGACAGCATTTTGAAAAATTGAGTATTTAATTGGAGCAAATAACGAGTACGCGACCGTCTGCAGTACATAGAACACGGGCAGCAAATAGACCGGAGTAAAGGGAATCAAAAACAGAGCAGCCAGGGAAAGGCGCACGATGCCGCAAATACGCGCAAAACGGCCCTTGTCGACATGAGCAATCACACTGGGCACAATAAGCCCCATGGAGGCCGAGGCAAGAAGCTGGACCGCAATGATCACACCCGAAGCGACGGCATTCATTCCGCGACCCGCAAGCAACAGTGAGAAAAAGTCTTCCAGGGCGACAAAAGCAAATGCCTGAGAGCAGTCCATGATGAACGCTGAACGAAGAATGCCGTTACGCGCAATAGCGGCACCGATCATCTTCGGGCTAATTCCACGCTTAGGTGTCGCTGTAGTGTCCCCTCTTCGCATCTCAGGAATGCAGACAACGACAACCAACGTCAACACCATTGCGATGATATCTGCCAAAAGACCAATGAGATACGCGCCAGCGGACGAAATGAAACCGCCCACACAAGCGGAGAGGGCATAAGAGGCATAGAAAACAAATCGCTCAACGACATTAAGCCTTACGAGCTGGTCCAGAGAGACGCTGTCAATGTAAATCGCTTCCATGGACCCGCTCATACATGCAGCGGCAAAACCTTTGAGAGCAAACGCGCCGATTAAAAGCAGAGGAGAACGGACGAGAAGCAGGGCGGCGTAGTATCCAAGCATCCCCACGACGCCAACGAGACCACTTGTCTTTCGTCCAAACCTATCGGCAATATAGCCAGTGGGAACTTCAGGGATGAACTTGCTCACTTGATATGCAATCATCATGCTAGAAATCGCCACCATCGAGAATCCGACGAATTCAAGGTAAACCGTCAGAAAATACAAAATGGTGCTGAAGTTCGACAGAAAAACAAACGTCATATAAAGCAAAACCGTACGGTTTTTCATGCTCCGCCCTCCAAGAGTCAACAATCTAAATCGGAATCTTGGAAAAGCATGAGGGCAAAGCCGTCAGTCATGTGTTACAAGGCGTCAACATTCACTTGACGACACGAGGCCAAATGGCCTCACGAAGCAAGATGACGCAATAGGTGAAGAAATACCGTCTGGTGTCGATCGGTCCAGGCATTTTGTCGATAGCAAAAGTAGATGGGCAAGGCTACGTCATGCGAACCTTCAATAGAGTACTCGCTCACTTCCGACCCATCTGATGCGAGAGAAGAGCCAGAAAAACCCAATATCAATCCCCCGGCTTGAAGAAACTCAGCCTGCGCTCTGTTTCCGTATTCGACGTCGCGGAAGCGGAAATTAACCAGCTGAGCTTCGGGGCATTGATTGATCGCATTGAGACAGGGCGACAAATTAATGGGAACAGCTAACCTGCCGCCCAGTAACTCACGAACGGTCATAGCACCCACAGATTGATGACCCGCTGGGCACGAAAGAACCTTGAGCTCCTTTTCACCCAAGTATTTCGAAGAAAGGACACTGTCCCTTGGTTCCTCAAATGAGATGGCCGCATCCGAAATGCCAAGCACAAGTGATTCAAAGCATGTAGCCGTTGGCTGATGCCACACATCAAGGTGAATCTGAGGGTGCGAGCTTTCAAACGAGTCGTACCAGTTTTCGGAAAAAAGACGCCCCCGCCCGTGAAGACAGGGGACGTAAAGACGAAAGTGGCCGTCGGGCGAAACGCCACCGTTCCCCGATTGGGTGTACTTTTTGAGATCGTCGACTTGTGCCAGGATCACGCGTGCACGACGCGCAAATTCTCTGCCCGCCGGAGACAAAACAGCCTCCCCCGCCGATCGATTGAGCAAAACGATCTGATACTCAGACTCCAGTTTCTTAATTGCCGACGAGACAGCCTGTGGGCTCACGTGAACGGCGCGAGCCGCTTTGCGCACGCCGCCGTAGTTCGCTACCGCTTGAAGGTATTCGAGTTGAGAAAACTGCATAGGTTACTCCAAAGGCAGCCAAGGCGACGGGCCGTGCGTCCTCAGATGAGGTTCTCGCCCAGGTTCTTGCCGCCGAGGACGTGCATGTGGAAGTGCATGACGGTCTGACCGGCGTTGACGCCCTTGTTGGAGATGACGCGGAAACCGTCCTCCAGACCCTTGGCCTTGGCGACCTCCTGGATGGCGTGGGCCATGGCGCCCATGGTCTCGGCGGGCACGTTATCGGCGATGTCACTGTAGTGCTTCTTGGGGATCACGAGCGTGTGGACCGGCGCCTGGGGATTGAGGTCGTCGAACGCGATGACCTGGTCATCCTCGTAGACGACGGTCGAGGGGATCTCGTGGTTGGCAATTTTGCAGAAGATGCAATCACACATGGTTGGTTCCTTTCTCACAGACCAAGGCAATTATATTTGGTCGGGATGGTTAGAACGAGAGGTTGTCGTCCGTGTTGGCGGCTTCGCCGTCGGCGAGCACGTCGTTGCCGTCGACGTCCTTAAGAAGCACCGAGACCTTCTGCTCGGCATCGGACAGGCGGGTGCGCAGGCTCTTGAGGAGCTCGACGCCGCGGGTATAGCTCTCGAGCGACTCCTCGAGCTCCATATCGCCCGACTCCAAGCTGCGAATGATGAGCTCCAGCTCCTGCGAGGCCTGCTTGTACGTAAGCTGCTCGACCGGGGTCTTCTCTGCCATATCTGTTTCCTTTCCTAAAGGTTTATCGCTATGAAACGCGGCCTACTCGACCGTATCGACCGTTGCCGCAACGTTACCGTCTGCCATGCGCACGCGGATGGCGTCGCCCGGCTTAAAGGTCTTGGCGCTCGTAGCCACCCCATCATCGCTGTACGCGATGGAATAACCACGGGCAAGCACCTTGAGCGGCGACAGGGCATCGAGTGAGGCCGCCGCACGGCCCAAGTCGGACGCGGGTTTGCTGAGCATCGTGCGCCCCTGATGCTCCAGGCGGGAGCTTGCGAGCGTGAGCGCATGGCGCTTGCCATCGAGTCCTGAGGTGCTTGCGATCAAGCGCTCGGGCAGACGCTCGAAGTTGGAACGGAAGGCCCCAACCGAACGCGCTATGGCGCCGGACAGACGATCGGCAGTCAGGGCAAGCTCAGACTCGCGACGCTCGAGCATAAAAGTTGGGTCGTTGAGGCACGGGCGGCACGCAGCCGCATCGAGCGCATCGCCCAAGCGAGCCGTATAGGTGTCCCAGGCACGACGACCGCGCTGGTTGAGCATCTCCAGGTCGACCTGGGCCGACCCAATCATCGATGCCATCGCAGCACCCAGACGTTGATAGCGCGCCTCGAGCACATCGGCCAACTCCGTCATAGCCGGCGCCACCGATTCGGCCGCCGCCGTAGGCGTGGAGGCGCGACGGTCGCTCACCATGTCGCAAATCGAGGTATCGGGCTCATGGCCAATGCCGGTCACCACGGGCACGGGACAAGCCGCCACCGCGCGGGCAAGCTCCTCGTCATTAAAGGTCATGAGGTCCTCAAAGGAGCCGCCGCCGCGCACCAACAAAATACAGTCGGGCGCCGGCGTAATGGAAGCGGCGCGGCGCAGGCCCTCAATGAGCTCTGTCGGCGCACCCTCGCCTTGTACCTTGGCACCCACGCAGACGAGCTCGACGAGCGGGTTGCGACGACGCAATGTGCGCTTGACGTCGTCGATTACGGCACCCGAAAGCGAGGTGACGACCGCCACGCGGGAGCAGAACACCGGGATGCGGCGCTTGCGCGCTTCGTCCATCAGACCCTCACGGCGTAGCTTTTCGGCCAGTTGCGCCACTTGTTGACGCAGCAGACCCTCCCCCGCCAGCG
>URMZ01000036.1 GCA_900549025.1 uncultured Collinsella sp. | reverse complement strand
TGCGAGTCCAACGACCTGCCGCGCCAGCGCTACTCGCTGCGCACGGCCATGCGTGTCATGCTCGATTCGGATTCGTACCGTCGCGAACTGCTCGATCATGCGGTCGCCTTTGAACATCGCTACCCGTACTACATCAAGGGCGGTTTTGCCGCCGTGGTGGGCGTTCAGGTCCTGCTCTTTGTCCTGTCGACGGTTCTCGATATCGACAATAACGGCAAGATCATCCTGCTTGTCATTTGGATCATCTCGGTTATTGCCATCTGCGGCTGGCTCATCAATATCGAATATATCCGAGCGAGCCTCAATACCCAGATGCGCATCTCGGCGCTTTCGGATGAGGACCTGCGTCGCGAGATGCGCGAACACACGGCCGCCATTCCTGCCGCCCGCCACATGTTTGGCCTCAACGCCAGCGAGCGTGGTGCCAAGGGCGGCGATCAGTCCACGGGCCGCTTGCCGCATATCGGCTCGCACCATAAATCTCAGGGCAGCGACAGCACAGCCACAAATGATGGAGATACCACCGCGCTTGGCAAGCACTCCAAAGGAGGTGAGGCATAAATGAAGAACATCCTGCATCTGTTTAAGCGCGATGTCCAAAACGTGTCTCGCTCCGTGATCGGCTTGGTTGTCGTGATGGGCCTCATTATCGTACCGTGTCTGTACGCGTGGTTTAACATCGCCGGCAGCTGGGATCCGTACGGCAACACCGGCAATCTTAAGATCGCCGTGGTCAACACCGATGAGGGTTACGAGAGCGATTTGATCCCCGTCGAGGTTAACGTGGGCGAAAACGTGACCGCCACCCTACGCGGCAACGAGAGCTTCGATTGGGTTGTGCTCAACAATCGCGAAAAGGCTATCGAGGGCGTTAAGTCGGGCGCGTACTATGCTGCCGTCGTTATCCCCAAAACGTTTAGCGCTGACATGATGACGCTTTTCTCGACCGACGTGAAGCATGCCGATATCGAGTTCTACGAGAATCAGAAGGCCAACGCCATTGCGCAGATCGTGACCGAGAAGGGTTCGAGCGCCGTCCAGAGCCAGGTTAACAAAACTTTTACCGAGACCATTACGACGATCGGTCTTAAGACGGTGTCCAGCCTGCTCGATTACATGAGCACCGACCAGGTGGGTAACTTTATCGCCAACCTGTCCTCGACGCTCGGCGATTCGATTGAGGACCTGCGAGACGTTCGGGCAAATGCTTCGTCGCTGGCGGGCATTTTGAGCTCCACGTCCGATTCGCTGACGTCGGCGAGCGGCATGCTCAAGCAGACGGGCACGGTCGATGAGTCAACGAAGCAGCTGATGGAGCATGTCAAGAGCGGTATTAGCGATTCCAAGGAAGCGCTGAAGGACGCCAACGACGCCATCAATGCCGCGATTGACGGAAGCGCGGGCTCGTTTGACAACGTGTCCGCCGAGCTTGCGAAGGCATTTGATGCCGCGAATCAACATGTCGACCTTACAGTGTCCCAGCTCAACGATGCCGCGGCGGCGCTCAACACGCGTGCCGACGATATCGACGCCACGGCCGACCAGCTCCGCAGCTTTGCCGATCAGGTGACTGACGAAAAACTCCAGGACAGCCTCAAGTCTGTGGCAACATCGCTGAGCAGGATTGCTGTGGAGTATCGCAACAACGCCAAGGACTTGACGGCCACCGCGAAGTCTCTCTCTGACAGCATGGCAGAGGTTAATAAGTCGCGTGCCGAGGTCGATCAGGCAATCGCGGATGCCAAGGCTGGTATCTCGGGCGCCAAGACTGACTACGACTCTACGTTTTCGGCCAAGGCAAAGGAGCTCAAGAAGACCATCTCGGGCGTTTTGGATTCGCTGAACGGTATTTCGAACGATCTGGATAGTGCTGTTGCTGGCCTGACCGACGCATCCGGTTCGCTGGCAAAGGGCCTCTCCAAGGCTGCAAAGCTGGTCAACAAGGCTTCTGATCAGCTGGGCGAGGCGTCGGACAAGATCAGTGCGTTTAAGGACGAGCTCGACGGCGCCTTGATGTCGGATGACCTCGCTACGATCAAGACGATGATCGGCAATGATCCCGAGGGTCTGGCCGTGTCGCTTTCCGGCCCCGTCGCGCTCGATCGCAAGCCGGTCTATCCGATCCGCAACTACGGTTCGGCCATGGCACCGTTCTACACGATTCTGTCGCTCTGGGTGGGCTCGATTGTGCTGGCGGCCATGATGAAGGTCTCGGTTGACGATGAGCTTATCAACGAGCTCATCCCCGTGCGCCTGCACGAGATCTACCTGGGCCGCTACCTGTTCTTTGGCGGTCTGGCCCTGCTGCAGGCAACGCTCGTGTGTGCGGGCGACATCCTGTTCTTTGGCATCCAGTGCGACGACCCGCTGCAGTTTGTGCTGGCGGGCTGGGTCGCGAGTCTCGTGTTCTCCAATATCGTCTACACGCTTACGGTTTCGTTTGGCGATATCGGCAAGGCGCTCGCCGTCGTGCTGCTGGTCATGCAGGTCGGCGGTTCGGGCGGCACGTTCCCCATCGAGATGACCGGCCCCGTGTTCCAGGCGATCTATCCGTTCCTGCCGTTCACCCACGGCATCAACGCCATGCATGCCGCCATGGCCGGTGCGTACCACATGGAGTACTGGATTGAGCTAGGCATTCTGGCGAGCTATCTGATTCCGTCGTTGGCACTGGGCGTCGTCTTCCGCCGCCCGGTCATCAAAGCCAACGACTGGATCATCGAAAAACTGGAGTCAACCAAATTAATCTAGTTACGCGGTTTTACCAAACCGCGTAACGGCTCGACGCTGCAAACGGCCCCAAGCGGCAATCTGACGTTCAATTTCAAGGGCGCGACCAGAAGGTCAGCGCCCTTTCATTTCACGTCACCTTGCTCGCTTGGGGCCGTTTTCGCTGACGTTGACGGAACATCGAGGTTATTCAAGTCGGTACTTTAGTGGGCTGGATTGCGATGCAACGCCGGTTGTTGCTACAGTAGCGGGGCGTGCCGGGGGTCCGGTGCGCCCTGCTTTTATTTGACCATGAGGCGGCACGCAGCCATGCGCGTGCGGACACCACGCCCAGATTGAGCGCGAGGATGCCCTATGGCCCAGCATGCCACTGACAATATCGAAATGATGCCCGATAGCCCTGTTGCTCGCGAGGACCTGGGCGCGGGCGGCACCTCCCGCGGCGCCGGCGCTCGCTCGCCGCTGTTCTGGAAAGTCCTGCTGCTTTCGGTGGCAGTCGTCTGGGGCTACTCCTTTACGACCATGAAGGACGCGCTCGACACCATTCCGGTGTTCGAACTGCTCTACGTGCGCTTTCTGCCTGCGGCGTTGGTCATGTTTTTCATCTTCCACAAGCGCATCATCGCGCACCTCAACGCCCGCAACCTTATCGTCGGACTTGGCATGGGCGCACTTATGTGGGCCGCCTACGCCCTGCAGACAGTCGGTCTGGCGCACACCACGGCGGGCAAGAATGCTTTTTTGACGGGCACGTATTGCATCGTTGTGCCGTTCGCGAGCTATTTTCTGAGCGGCGAAAAACTCACCCGCTATAACCTGGGCGCGGCGCTGCTGTGCTTGGCGGGCATTGGCTTGGTGGCGCTCGATAGCGTTGAATTCAACATCGGTGATGTCATTACGCTGGCGGGTGCGGTCTTTTTCGCCATCCAGATGGCGGTGACTGCCAAGTACGGTCGCAAAATGGACATCAACGTCATCACGTTTTGGATGTTTGTGGGCAACGGCGTGCTGAGCCTGGCAACGTCGCTGCTATTCGAGACCCAAGCGCCTCTGTCCGTGTGGACGCCGAGCTTTATCAGCGCGATGGCGTTTCTCTCGGTTGGTTGCACATGCGCGGCTCTGCTCATCCAAAACGTCGGCCTGGCGCATGTCTCGGCCTCGACGGGCTCACTGCTCCTTTCGATGGAGTCGCCTTCGGGCGTGCTGTTCTCGGTGCTGCTGATGGGGGAGGCGCTCACCTCGCGCCTGCTCGCCGGCTTCGCGCTCATCTTTCTTTCGATTATCTTGAGCGAGACGCATTTCGATTTCTTGCGCCGAAAATCACACCCGCAATTGTAAACAACTTGTTGCGCCGCCCTCCCAGGGCGGCATTTTTATGTCATGCCCTTACAGTTGTACCTTGCACTTTACGCTATCAAAGTGCGTGCTGCAAAAACGTTACTGGAGGGCTTCTATGGCATCAGCTCTGTCCGATTTTCAACCGCAACCAGCGCCTCAGGCTACCACAGCGGCGCAGACCGCTATCGGTGACGGTCTTGTCGCAGAAGCTCGGGCTTTTGCAGACGAGCTCGCTGCGTGGCGACACGATCTACACCAGATGCCTGAGCTCGGTAACAATCTTCCGCAGACGTCTGCCTATATCCAGGCACGTCTGGACGAGATGGACATCCCCCATACCACGCTCGTCGACGGTTCCTGCGTCGTTGGCCTGATCGGTGCCGGTGCGGCCGCGGCCGCTCAGGGCAATGGCACGTGCAAGGACGAGCAGGCCGGAACGGTCGTCATGCTCCGAGGCGATATGGATGCCCTGCCCGTTGTCGAGGAATCCGGCGAGCCCTTTGCATCCACCAATGGCTGCATGCATGCTTGCGGTCACGATATGCACGCGACGGCACTGCTCGGTGCGGCCCGTTTGCTCAAGGCCCGCGAGGCCGAGCTTGTGGAGGCCAACGCCACGGTGAAGTTGCTGTTCCAGCCGGGCGAGGAGACCTTTGAAGGGGCGCGCGCTGCCATCGCCGATGGCCTGCTGCAGAACCCGCGCCCCCAGGCTGCCTTTGCCATGCACGTCAACAGCCAATCGCCGCTCGGCCTGGTGCTCTATGGGAGCCCGGCGCTTTCGGGCGTGTACGGTTTTCGCATCACGCTTCAGGGCAAGGGCGGCCATGGCTCGAGCCCCGAGATTTGCATCGACCCCATCACGGCCGGCGTCCATGTGCATCTGGCGCTTCAGGAGCTCATCGCTCGCGAAGTGCCGGCGGCCAAGGAGGTCGCACTTACCGTCGGTAAGTTTGCTGGCGGCCTGGCGGCCAACGTCATCCCCGACACCTGCGTGCTCGAGGGAACGCTGCGCGGCTTTGATGTTGAGCTCATGGCTCACCTCAAGACCCGCATCGCCGAGGTCGTTAACGGCGTTGCCGCAACATATCGTACGCCGGCGACCATCGAGACGCTTTCGGATGTTCCGCCGCTTGTACTCGACAGCGATATGACCCAGGCGTCGCTTGGCTACGTGGGCGCAGTGCTGCCCAAGGCGGCTTTCTTGCCGCTTTTCCATGCCATGGCGAGTGAAGACTTCGCGCTTATCTCGAGCGAGATTCCGAGTGCGTACTTTACCGTGGGCGCGGCCGTAACCGACACGGACGAACACTTTGCCCAGCACCATCCCAAGGCACGTTTTAACGATGCCGAGCTTCCCCTCGGTGCCGCGGCCTATACCGCCGTCGCTTTGGGCTATATCGCCGACCACCGGTAGCACCCAACCTTGCCTTTCAAGCCTGCGGGCATGGCCGTAAGGCCTATGCCCTTGTCTTTCAAGGCAATCTTGGGCACTACCGGCGCCCGGCGCCGGCTATTCGTTTGTTAAATAAGGAGCAGTATGTCCCAGCAGCGTAAGTTCTTCCCCGGCTGGCTCGTGGTGGCCTCCGGCTTCGTGATCATGGCCACGTGCTACACGATTTTCGTCAACTGCATGAGCCTGTTCCAGCCGCTCATCGTCAGCGACCTCGGGATTACGCTTGCCCAGTACAACGTCTCTAACGCTATCTCCACCGTGGTGAGCGTCGTGGGTTCGCTCGTTATCGGCCATGTTGCCGATAAGGTGAGTGGCCGCGTATTGGGCTCCCTCACCGTTATCGCCACCTCTGCCGTGCTTGTCGGCATGAGCTTTGTGGGCGAGCTTTGGCAGGTCTACGTGCTCTTTGCCGTCTCGGGCTGCTTCGCTGTCGCTTCGACCCGCCTGCTCATTAGCCTCGTCACTGCCAACTGGTTTACAGCCAAGCGCGGCCTTGCTATCTCCATTGCGCTTTCTGGCTCAGGCTTTGGCGGTGCCATTCTCTCGCCGATTGTGAGTTCGCTGATCGTGAGCGTGGGTTGGCGTTCCGCCTTCTTGGTGCTTGCCGCTGTCTGCATTGTGGCGGCGCTGCCCCTCACGGCCTATTCCTTCCGCACCAAGCCTTCCGAGATTGGCCTTAAGCCGCTCGGTGAGAACCCAGGCGATCCGTCTGTTTCCACCGCTGGCGATAAGGACGAGCATACGGCCCCCGAGGTCAGCGTCGGTTGGTCGCGCATTAAGAAGAGCCCGGCATTCTGGCTGCTTGTCGTGGCATTCCTCTTTATGGGCCTTGTCAATGGCGCCATCCTCCCCAACCAGGTCACCAACATGACGAGCGTCACCGTCAACGGCGCCAAGATCGTCACGGGCGGCCACGACCCCATGTGGGCCGGTACGGTGCTTTCTGCCTACATGGTCACGGTCGTTATCGCCAAGATTTCGCTCGGTGCCATCTACGACCGCTTTGGCCTGCGCTTTGGCAATATTCTTGGCTCCGTTGCGTGTATTGTCGCCTGTGTGGCGCTGTGCTTCCCGACGACGGACCTTGGTCCTATTGTGGCCGCTGTGAGCTTTGGCATCGGAACGTGCATGGGCACCATCACGCCTACCATTGCCGCGTCCAAGCAGTTTGGTATGGCCGACCTCGGCAAGGTCACGGGCACCATTACCTCGCTCGAGATGGTCGGCGGCACCGTGGGCGCCATCGTCTCGGGCGTGCTGTTCGATGCCACGGGCTCCTTTGCGAGTACCTGGATTGTGTGCCTGGCGTGCTCCGTGGTCATGCTCGTGTTCCTGCTGGCATCCGAGCCCATCGCCGCCAAGCTGCGCGCGAGCGTGGCAGGGGAGTAGGTAGGCCAAGGCGCATCGCCACCTGTCCGTTTCGCCCGCGGCGGCACGTCTGGCCGAACGAGTCCCCATACCCTCGTTCGGTCAGACGCGCCGCCGCGTTGCTGCTTTGTGCCGTATAATGTCCACTACCTATGACGCGATACAAAAGAAAGGTGTTTGCCCATGCAGGCACAGAAGGCGGAGGGAACCCGCGACCTTATCGGCGCCGAGATGCGCGCCTGGCAAAAGATGCAGCAGATTGCGGGCGGCGTGTTCGAGCCGTTTGGTTTTAAACCCATCGAGACGCCCGCGATCGAGCAGGTGGACGTGTTTGTCCACGGTATCGGCCAGTCGACCGACGTCGTGCGCAAGGAAATGTTCCGTGTGTTCAGCGGTGCCAACCTGGAGCGCGTCTTTACCGAGGGCACCGACACCAAACTCAAGCCCAAGCAGCGCCTAGCACTTCGCCCCGAGGGCACGGCCGGCGTGGTGCGCGCCGTCGTCGAGAACAATCTGGTGCCCCAGGGCTCCACGCCGTTTAAGGCGTACTACGCCGAGGCCATGTTCCGCGGCGAGCGTCCCCAGAAGGGCCGCCTGCGCCAGTTCCACCAGGTGGGCATCGAGTGGCTCGGCGCTCCCGATCCGGCGGCAGATGCCGAGTGCATCATCATGCTCATGGAGTTCTACAAGCGCCTGGGCTTCGATCTTTCCAAGCTTCGTCTGCTCATCAACTCGATGGGTGACGCCCAGTGCCGTCCGGCTTATCGCGAGCAGGTTAAGCAGTTCATCCTCGATCACGCCGACGAGATGTGCGATGAGTGCCGCGAGCGCGCCGAGCTCAACCCGCTGCGTGCCTTCGACTGCAAGAACGACCACTGCCGCGAGATCATGGCCGAGGCTCCGCTGATGGGTGACAACCTGTGCGATGAGTGCCGCGAGCACTACGAGCAGGTCAAGCGCTATCTGGATGCCGCCGGTATCGAGTATGTCGAGGATCCCACCTTGGTGCGCGGCCTGGACTACTACACCCGTACTGTCTTTGAGGTCGAGGCCCCTGGCGCCGGCGTCGGCTCCATCGGCGGCGGCGGCCGCTACGATGGCCTGGTCGAGCTCGAGGGTGGCAAGCCCACGGCGGGCGTCGGCTTTGCTGTCGGTTTTGAGCGCGCCCTGCTGGCCCTGCAGGCCTTTGGCAGCGATTTGGGTGCCGATGAGGCCCCGTGCGTCTATGTTGCCAACGCCGGCAAGGAGCTGCGTCAGAACGTCTTTGCCATTACGCAGGAGCTTCGCGCCGCAGGTATCGTGACCGAGGCCGACTATCAGGGTCGTTCGCTCAAGGCCCAGTTTAAGCAAGCCGATAAGGTAGGCGCCAAGCTCATCTTGGTCCTGGGTGGCGACGAGCTTGCCGCCGGCAAGGTCAAAGTGCGCGACATGCAAAGCCATGACGAGGTGCTCGCCGATCTGGACAACGTCGTCGAGGCGGTTCGCGAGCGCCTGTAGCGCATCTTTTTGAGCTTCGGGCCTGCTAACGTGCCCTGCTCATGGAGAGCGATTGTTACGGGGGTGTTTCGCTTTTATGCGGAATGCCCCCGTTTACGTATGCCGCCCACCGAGAAATACGACCATTTAGGGCAAAAACCTTTGCAATGCAGAAAATACTTTTGTGTGGTAAAGCGCAATCAGTGTCGAAAGTATTTCTCAAGCGCCTATAATGAATACCGCATGTTACGTGCATAGAAGGAGGAATGGGAGGAAACGTGGCTGAGAACCTAAGCAACCAGTCTGTACCCGAAGCCGCGGCGCGCGTCGCTGCCGTGGTCAACCGCCTCGTTAACCGAATCGGCTCGAATGCCGAGTCCAGGGAGCGTCTCGCCGAGATCGAGATCCCCGAGGAGCTGCGCGACAATCTGGCGCTGTTCTTGCGCCTGGAGCGCCGTGTGCTTAGCGAGTATGATCCCGAGATCGCGGACCTGTTCGACAAGATTTTGACAGCCGAGATTGTGGTCAATGCCGGCAACCCCGGTACCTGCGCTGCCGACGAAGCCGTCGACGAGCAGGGCGTGCCCACCGCCGACGAGCCCACTGCCGTGGCATTTCGTGAGGTCGTCGATTTGATCGACAGCCTGCCGCTCGATAAGCAGCAGGTCATTGTCCGCGCCTTTACGAGCTTTTTCCATCTGGCAAACCTGTCGGAGGAGAACTACCGTGTGGCGCAGCTGCGCGAGCGCGAGGCCGGTGCGTCGACCGATACCGAGGTCGATCCTGCCAACGAGCTTACCGTTGCCTATCACCAGCTGGTGAATGAGCTGGGTGTCGAGGGTGCCAACGAGCTGCTCGACAAGCTCGAGTTCCACCCTGTCTTTACCGCACATCCCACCGAGGCCCGTCGTAAGGCCGTCGAGGGCAAGATCCGCCGTATCTCCAACCTGCTGGAGGAGCGTCCGCGTCTGGGCGGCTCCGACCTGGTGGAGAACGAGCGCCATATGCTGCAGGAGATCGACGCCCTGGTGCGTACGAGCCCCATCGCGCTCAAGAAGCCCACGCCGGTCGAGGAAGCCGATACCATCATCGACATCTTCGATAACACGCTGTTCGACGTTATCCCCGTTATCTATCGTCGTTTTGACGATTGGGTGCTGGGCGACAAGGCCGGTACTGTGCCGCCGCTGTGCCCGGCGTTCTTCCATCCCGGCAGCTGGATCGGTTCCGACCGCGACGGTAACCCCAACGTCACCGCCAAGGTGAGCCGTGAGGTCGCCGCCAAGTACTTTACGCACATGGTGCTCAAGCTCGAGGACAAGTGCCGCCACATCGGCCGCAACCTCACGCTCGAGGCCACCTACAGCAAGCCGTCGGCCGAGCTCATTAACCTGTGGAACCATCAGGTCGAGATGAGCCCTCGGTACACGGCCCGCGCCGAGCTGATCTCCGAGCACGAGCCGCATCGCGCCGTCATGCTCGTCATGGCCGACCGTCTGAACGCCACCGTGCGCCGTATCACCGACACCATGTACCACAGCGCCGACGAGTTCCTGGATGACCTGCGCGTCGTCCAGCGTTCGCTGGCCGCCTGCGGTGCCGTCCGTGCCGCCTACGGCCCGGTCCAGACCATCATCTGGCAAGTCGAGTCCTTCGGCTTCCATATGGTCGAGATGGAGTTCCGTCAGCACTCCGTGGTGCATGCCCGCGCCCTCAAGGATATCCACGAGAACGGTATCCATGGCGACCTGCAGCCCATGACGCGCGAAGTCATCGATACCTTCCGTGCTATCGGCTCCATCCAAAAGCGCTACGGCAAGAAGATGGCGCACCGCTACATCATCTCGTTTACCAAGAGCGCCCAGCATGTGGCTGACGTCTTCGAGCTGGCCCACCTGTCCTTCGCACACGAGGAAGATGTCCCCGAGCTCGACGTGATCCCGCTATTCGAGCAGCTCGAGGACCTCGAGGGCTGCGTCGACGTGCTCGACCAGATGCTTACGCTGCCCGTGGTGCAGAAGCGTCTTGCCCAGACCAACCGCCGCATGGAGGTTATGCTGGGCTATTCCGACTCCTCCAAGGACGCCGGTCCTACCACGGCCATGCTCGCGCTGCATTCCGCGCAGGAGCGCATTGCCAAGTGGGCCGAGAAGAACGATATCGACCTGGTACTCATGCACGGTCGCGGCGGTGCCGTTGGCCGTGGCGGCGGCCCGGCCAACAAGGCCGTGCTGGCGCAGCCCAAGGGTTCGGTCAACTGCTTCTTTAAGCTCACCGAGCAGGGCGAGGTCATCTTTGCCCGTTACGGCAACCGCACGCTGGCTCAGCGCCATGTTGAGTCCGTTGCTGCTGCAACGCTTTTGCAGTCGGCCCCGAGTGTCGAGAAGACTAACACCGAGACCACTCAGAAGTTCTGGGATATGGCCGAGAAGCTCAACACCGCAAGCCACGAGCGCTATCTGGACCTGCTGAACACCGAGGACTTTACACCGTGGTTCTCGACCGTGACGCCGCTGACCGAGGTCGGTCTGCTGCCGATCGGCTCGCGTCCCGCCAAGCGCGGCCTGGGCGCCAAGTCGCTCGATGACCTGCGTACCATTCCGTGGATCTTCAGCTGGAGCCAGGCGCGCATTAACCTGGCCGCTTGGTACGGCCTGGGCACCGCCTGCGAGCAGCTGGGCGATCTTGACCAGCTCAAGGCTGCCTACCAGGAGTGGCCGTTCTTCCGCACCTTTATCGACAACATCGAGATGTCGATCGCCAAGACCGACCAGCGCATCGCCAAGATGTATTTGCACCTGGGCGACCGCGATGATTTGTCCGAGAAGGTCTTCACCGAGATGCAGCTCACGCGTAAGTGGGTCCTTGCCATCGTCGGTGATGAGTGGCCGCTGCAGCGTCGTCGCGTGCTCGGCTGCGCCGTTCGCGTGCGTAACCCCTACGTCGACGCTCTGTCCATCGCCCAGGTCCGCGCCCTTCGCGAGGTGCGCATGAATCAGGACGAGATGGCCGAGGAGAAGAAGGCCGAGTACATGAGCCTGATTCTTTCGACTGTGACCGGCGTCTCGGCAGGATTGCAGAACACGGGGTAATCGATAGCCCTGTGGCTCTCACCGGGACCCGATGGGTTTCCCTCTGAATGCGTCCTCGCACTTGAAGCCCCCTTATCCTGCTCCTTCAGAGCTGCGGATAAGGGGGCTTCGTGCTGCGGAGTGCATTCAGAGGGAAACCCGACGGGTCCCTTCGTCCTCGGTCTTCTGGGATTAAAGCTGATGATAATAAAGTGCGCTTCGCGCCTCGCGTCTTATCGATTGAGATTGAGATGCATGTGGCGCTTCTCGCCTTACGACTGTAGCGGCCGCGGTCCCGTTTGGGATCGCGGCCGTTTTGTTGTGGGTCAAATATGAACGTTGTGTTAATGAGTCGGTGGACGGTGGTGTTTTTCGGTGAGCGGCGTATCCTTCCAACGGTTTATCTAGTGTGTCAGTTGAAAGGAAGAGGGCGCTCATCATTGTTTGAATGTGAACTACCGTTTGACCACAAGACGTTGCATCTAGAGCTCGAGGATAAGAACTTCGCGGGTGTGATGGAGGGTCATCAAAACGAGTTTAAGACCACGAAATCGCAGGAAGAGCTGGTAGAGGAGTCGCTTGCCAACCCTTATGCCTCGCCTTCACTCGAGGAGCTTTGTGCTGGCAAGAAGGATATTGTTATCATTAGCTCCGACCATACGCGTCCCGTTCCCTCGCGTGTGACGATGCCTATTCTGCTGCATCACATTCATTCTGCTGCGCCCGAGGCTCGCGTGCGTATTTTGGTTGCTACGGGTATGCACCGTCCGTCGACGCACGAGGAGCTCGTCAACAAGTATGGCGAGGAGATCGTTGCCAACGAGGAAATCGTTATGCACGTCGCGACCGACGACAGCATGATGAAAAAGATCGGCACCCTGCCTTCTGGCGGCGAGTGCATCATCAACAAGATTGCTGCCGATTGCGATCTGCTGCTTGCCGAGGGCTTTATTGAGCCGCACTTCTTTGCCGGTTTCTCTGGTAGCCGCAAGTCCGTCCTGCCTGGTATCGCCAGCTACAAGACCATCATGTACAACCACAACGGTCAGTTTGTGAACGATTCCCATTCGCGTGCCGGCAACCTGTGCCACAACCACGTGAGCGAGGACATGTTTGCCGCTGCCGAGATGGCTCACCTTGCCTTTGTGCTCAACGTGGTGCTCAACGGCAAGCACGAGGTCATCGGCTCCTTTGCCGGCGACATCCATAAGGCGCACGAGGCTGGCTGCGAGTTCGTGAAGAGCCTTGCCGGCGTTGAGCCCGTCGAGTGCGAGATTGTCATTACCACCAACGGCGGCTACCCGCTCGACCAGAACATCTATCAGGCCGTGAAGGGCATGTGCTCTGCAGAGGCCACACTTCCCGAGGGCGGCGTGATCATCGATGTCGCCGGTTGTGCCGACGGTCACGGTGGCGAGGGCTTCTATCACAACATCGCCGACAATGATCCGGCAGAGTTTGAGCGCGCCTGCATCGACCGTCCTAAGGACGAGACCCTGCCCGACCAGTGGACGAGCCAGATCTTTGCCCGCATCCTGGCGCATCACCCTGTGATCATGGTTACCGACCTGTGCGATCACCAGATGATCAAGGATATGCACATGACGCCGGTCAACACTATCGAGGAGGCGCTCAAGCTCGCCTTTGAGATGAAGGGTGCCGATGCCAAGGTGGCCGTCATTCCTGATGGCCTGGGCGTTGTCGTCGCTCAGCACTAGTACGCGGCCTAAACGAATCGTTTATAACCGACAAGAAAGATAAGGTTTTATGCTTACCAAACTCCTCTGCGAATTCGGCGCAACGGCCCTCATGATCATCTTTGGCGTGGGCGTGCACTGCGATACCGTGCTTAAGGGCACCAAGTATCAGGGCTCCGGCCACATGTTTGCCATCACCACCTGGTCTTTTGGCATCTCGGTTGCTCTGTTTATCTTTGGCGGCGCCGTGTGCATGAACCCCGCCATGGTGCTTGCCCAGTGCATCGTCGGCCTGGTGCCGTGGAGCAGCTGCATCCCCTTCATGGTTGCTGATATGCTCGGCGGCTTTGCGGGTGCCGTGATCGCGTGGTTGATGTATGCCGATGAGTTCAAGGCTTCCGATGGTGTCATCGATCCCATTGCTCAGCGCAACATCTTCTCGACCAACCCCACCACCGAGGGCACCAACTATGCCCGCAACTTCTTCTGCGAGGCTATCTGCACCTTCGTGTTCATCAGCGCCATCCTTGCTGCTGCTAACCGTGCTGGCGAGAACGTTCTGATGCTCGCCATCTGCGTCGGTCTGATCGTTTGGGCTGTTGGCATGGGCATGGGCGGCATCACCGGCTTCGCCATGAACCAGGCTCGTGACCTTGGTCCTCGCATGGCCTATCAGGTGCTGCCGATCAAGAACAAGGCCGACAACAACTGGAAGTATGGCCTGCTTGTTCCTGGCATCGCGCCGTTTGTCGGTGCTGCTCTGGCCGCGCTGTTTGTGCATGGTTTCTTGGGCATGTTCTAGTCTGAGGCTACATAGTTGTCCGCTGGCCGCATGGGGTAACTTCCCAGCGCGTCCTCGGACATGCAAAAAGGCTCGCTGCGCACTTCGTGCGGCGAGCCTTTTTGCGTCCTGCGGAATGCGCTGGGAAGTTACCCCATGCGGCCAGCTGCAGGGTCTTTGCTGCGCCCGAGCAAGCAACCCAACATATATATCTGAATTTGGATGTGATGGGCGCTTGGTTGTTGGGGGCGTTGAGATGAGGGCGATACTTTGGGAAGGGATGACGCCTTGGGAGGAGGCGTCTATCTGAAGAGGGGTTTTATGGCTGATAGGTAGTCTTTGGCTACGTCGGTTTTTTCTGCTTGGAAGTTGTGCCAGGCCCACCATTGGACCATTCCTACGAAGCTTGAGGCTATGTGGTGCAGTAGGAAGCTTCGGTCCATGGTGGCGGCGGGGCCGTTTGGGTCGGTAGGGACGGTTTCGGCTGCTCGGGCCATGATGGTCTTGCGGAGGCTGTCGGCGAAGATGCGTGAGCCGGCGCCGGCTACGAGGGCTCGAACGCCCTGGCGGCGCTCCCAGAGGTTGTTGAGGATATGCTCGACCTGCACGAGTGGGTCGTCGAGCGGTGTGCCATCGTCGTCGAGAGCGTGGGTGCAGATGTCGCTCACGAGCTCGGACAGTAGGTCGTCTTTGCTCTTAAAGAGACCGTAGAATGTCGCGCGGCCTACGTGAGCGCGCGCGATGATGTCGCCGACGGTGATCTTGCC
>URMZ01000035.1 GCA_900549025.1 uncultured Collinsella sp. | reverse complement strand
TTGAACGTCAGATTGTCCAAATGCGGCCCGCGCAGCGTCGAGCCGTTACGCGGTTTGGTAAAACCGCGTAACTCTAGTAGTTGGCTTCGTAGCCGTTGCCGTCGCCGGTGGGCTCTTCGTAGTAGTCCGAATCGCTCGAATCGCTTGAGTCATCGGAATCGTCAGAGCTGACCGACGAAGTAGCGGTGCCGTTAGCGTAATCGTCAGACGTGTTGTTGTTCAGGTCGCCGATCGTAGAGCTGGAACCATCGGACTGGCCCATGGTATTGGGGCCCTTGGGATCCTTGCCGGCGTCGACGCGCGCCATCATTTCCTTGAGTTCGTCCTCGTAGACAAAGACGTAGCTCACGCCGTCGATCATGGTGTCGTCACCGGCATACGAAGGCAGGTTAGCCGAGTAGATGCCATTGACGTCCATGCCGCGCATGGCGTTGACCGTAGACACGATATCCTGAACGCTCATATCGGTTACGAGCATATCCGACAGCGAATTAACCAGACCAAAGATCTTCGTGGCATCGAAGTTATTGAGAATCTGGTTGGCAAGGGCTCCAAGCACCTGACGCTGGTGGCGCATGCGCGTGTAATCGCCGTCGGCATAGGTGTAGCGGCAGCGGGCATAGGTAAGGGCGGTGGCGCCGTCCATATGCTGCTGACCAGCGGTAATCTTAATATCCAGGTGCTCGGGGTCGTCGACATCATCGGTTGCGTTAATGTCGATACCGCCAACCGAATCAATCAGCGCCTGCATACCGTCGAAGCTGACCTCGGCATAGTGGGAAATCTGAACACCGCACAGCTCGTTGACTGCCTCGACCATGGCCTCAGCGCCGCCAACGGTATGGCAGGCGTTGATCTTCATGGTCTCGCCCTTGTACACGACCTTGGTGTCGCGCGGAACCGAAATGAGTGTCGCCTGCTTTTGCGTGGGATCGATACGCGCCAAGATAATCGAGTCGGCGCGATACGTATCCTCGCCCGGACGACCGTCGGTACCAAGGAGCAGCACGTAGAACGGGTCTTTTGCCTCGTCGGTATCGACCAGAATCTTACGCAGGTTGTCGGTAATGACGTTGGAATCGCCGAGCTTGCCCATAATGGTGGCGAACCACAGGCCGGCGGCAGTCGTTGCGCTCAGCAGCACACCGAGCACGGCAATAAGCGCGACGCGGCGAACCGTGTGGCCGCGACGGCGCTGACGGGCGCGCTCGGAATAGCGGGCGACGTTATCACGGCTATAGATCTTGGCCTGCGCACCGGTCGAAGGTCTTCGGGATTCCGCAAGGGGCTTTTTCTTAAACATAGGCAACCTGCATTAGTAGATGACGGGATCGGGGACAGTGGCGTGCTCGACGTGAGCGCCAAGTGCCTGCAGCTTTTCGACAAACTGCTCATAGCCGCGCTTGATGTGATGGATGGCCGACACCTCGGTCGTGCCATCGGCAATCAGACCAGCGACAACAAGAGCTGCGCCGCCGCGCAGATCGGGCGAGGTAACCTGCGCACCCGAGAAACCCTTGACGCCGTGAATCATGGCGTGGTGGCTCTCGATGCGAATATCGGCACCCATTCGCACCAACTCGGATGCGAACATAAAACGATTCTCGAAGATGTTCTCGGTGATAACGGAGCTACCATCGGCAAGGGCGGAGAGTACCATAATCTGCGCCTGCATGTCCGTCGGGAAGCCGGGGAACGGAAGCGTCTGGATGTCGACCGGCTTGATGCGCTCGGCACGCCTCACATGGACGCCATCCTCGACGCGCTCGCAGTCGATACCCATGAGCTCCATCTTCTTGAGAACCATACCCAAGTGAATGGGGCAAAAGCCCGTGACATCGACGCCGCGATCGTCGGCCATCAACGCACCGGCAACGATAAAGGTACCGGCCTCGATGCGGTCGCCCACCACGCGATGGGTAACAGGATGCAGCTCTTCCACGCCCTCGATGGTCACGACAGGCGTACCGGCGCCGACAATCTTGGCACCCATTTCGTTGAGCATGTTAGCGAGATCGACGATCTCGGGCTCGCGAGCCGCGTTGTCGATAACCGTGGTGCCCTGCGCGCGCACGGCAGCCATGATGAGGTTCTCGGTCGCACCGACACTGGCAAACTCGAGCGTGACGGTGGTACCGCGCAGGCCCTGGGGCGCGTTGGCGTTGATGTAGCCGTGGGCGGTGTCGAACTCAACGCCCAGGGCCTCGAGACCCAGGATATGCATGTCGATCTTGCGAGCACCTAGGTTGCAGCCACCCGGCATGGCAATCTTGGCGCGATGGAAGCGGCCCAGCAGGGGCCCCATGACGGCGGTGGAAGCACGCATCTTAGCGACGAGCTCATAGGGAGCCTCCCAGGAATCGACCTGAGAGGTATCAATCTCGAGCGTGTGCTCGTCGAGAACATCGATCGTTGCGCCCATGCCCTTGAGCACCTTGCCCATCACGTGGACATCGGAAATATCTGGCACGTTCTGCAGCGTCGTCTTGCCCGGCGCCAGAAGCGTTGCCGCCATGAGTTTGAGCGCGGAGTTCTTGGCACCCGAGACGGGCACGGAGCCTCCGATGGCGTGGCCACCCTCAACGCGGATAATATCCAAGGTCTACCCTTTCAAAAAGCATGCCCGGGGTGGCTAGGCCATCCCGGGCATGATGTGTTCGCAAATGGTCGAACGCTAAATCGTTTGACTATTGGGCAAGCTTGAGCTTACACCATGCGATTTCATTATAGAGGTAGGCGCGGCGTGCATCATCCTCCGACAAATTACCCAGCTTCTCTTCAAAACCTTGAATATCAGCTTTAAGCTTGTCGGCATCGACGGTCGCCAAATCGCAAGCGCGCTCGGCGAGAACGGTCACGACATCGTCCGCAACCTGGGCATAGCCGCCGGCCACGGCAAACGTGTGGTCGACAGTGCCCATGGCCTTATCGGAAACGCGAACATAACCGCGGTCGATCGTGCAGATCTCGCTGGAGTGAGCAGGCAGAACGCCAAACTCGCCATCCGTGGACGGAATCGACACAAACGCAGCGTCGCCCTCATAGGCGCAGCTCACGGGGCACACGATGCGGATACGCATAACCTACTTCTCCCCCATCTTGCGAGCGCGCTCGCGCACGTCCTCAATCGTGGAAGCATAGCGGAAAGCCTGCTCAGGCAGGTCATCGGCCTTGCCGTCGACAATCTCGGCGAACGAGCGGACGGTATCCTCGACGCGAACGTAGACACCGGGGTTGCCGGTGAACTTCTCGGCGACGTGGAAGGACTGCGAGAGGAACTGCTGAATCTTACGAGCGCGGTTGACCGTAAGGCGCTGCTCCTCGGACAGCTCGTCCATACCCAGAATGGCGATGATGTCCTGAAGGTCGGAGTACTCCTGCAGGAGCTCCTGGACCTTAACGGCGACACGGTAGTGCTCCTCGCCGACGATCGAGGGATCGAGGGCGTCGGAGGAAGACGCGAGCGGGTCAATGGCCGGGAACAGGCCGAGCGACGAAATGCTACGCGAAAGAACCGTAGTGGCGTCGAGGTGCGTAAACGTCGTGGCAGGCGCCGGGTCGGTCAGGTCGTCTGCAGGGACGTAGACAGCCTGGACGGAGGTAATGGAACCCGTCTTGGTCGAGGTAATGCGCTCCTGGAGGTCGCCCATCTCGGTAGCCAGCGTAGGCTGGTAACCGACGGCGGACGGCATACGACCCAGCAGTGCGGAAACCTCGGAACCGGCCTGGGAGAAGCGGAAGATGTTGTCGATGAACAACAGAACGTCCTGGCCGCGATCGCGGAAGTACTCAGCGGTGGTAAGGCCGGCCAGGCCGATGCGCAGACGCGCTCCAGGCGGCTCGTTCATCTGACCATAGACCAAGCAGGTCTTGTCGATAACTCCAGACTCGCTCATCTCGAGGAACAGGTCGGTGCCCTCACGAGTACGCTCGCCGACACCGGTGAACACCGAGGTGCCGCCGTGCTCCTGGGCGAGGTTGTTGATGAGCTCCTGGATCAGAACGGTCTTGCCGACGCCGGCGCCGCCGAACAGACCTGTCTTGCCGCCGCGGATGTAGGGCTCGAGCAGGTCGACGGCCTTGATGCCGGTCTCGAAGATCTCGGTCTTGGTGGTGAGCTCGTCGAAACGGGGCGCTGCATGGTGGATGGGGTAGAACTCCTCCACCTCGGGCATGGGCTTGCCGTCGACGGGCTTGCCCATGACGTTCCAAATGCGGCCGAGCGTCTTGGGACCAACGGGCATCTTCATGGGCTCACCGGTATCGGTGGCGATGAGGCCGCGCTGCAGGCCGTCGGTCGAGGACATGGCGACCGTGCGGACGACGCCGCCCGGAAGCTGGCTCTCGACCTCGAGGATCGTGCTCAGATGACCGATCGGGGTCTCGGCCTCGACCGTGAGCGCGTTGTAGATCGGGGGCACCGCGCCGTCAAACTTGACGTCGACGACAGGGCCGATGATTCGCACGATGCGACCATCACCGGCAGTCGTCTTCTTGGTGGCTTCCTCGACCGCAAGCTTTACGGTGTTATTAGCCATTACTGTTCCTCCAATGCTGAGGCTCCGCCGACGATCTCGTTAATCTCGGTCGTGATCGAAGCCTGGCGCACGCGACTATACGTGCGGGTAAGGGTCGAGATGATCGCGGTGGCGTTTTCCGTCGCGGAGTGCATGGCCTTGCGGCGTGCACCCTGCTCAGCAGCCGCCGAATCGATCAGGGCCTGGTAGATGACCGTCAGGATATAAGACGGCACAAGCTTGCCGAGAACATGCTCGGGAGAGGGCACGAACTCGAACGTGGACGAGATGCGCTTAGGGGCGTCGGTCTCGTTCTTACGCGGACCGTGGGCCATAGCGATCATCTCGGGGTCGAGCGGCAACAGATGCTCGACGCGAAGCTCCTGATCCACGCGGTTCTTGGCGTGGTGGTAGACAAGCTCGACACGGTCAAGCTCACCGGCACGATACGCATCGCAGATATGAGAGGAGATCATGCGGGCCTGATTGAAATCGGGCTCGGAGGAATTGCCCTCAAAGTGCATGACAACGTTTGCGCGGTCACGGAAATACGTGGCCGGCTTACGCCCGCACGCGATGATCTCGTATTCGATGCCGTCGTTCGCCCAAGAAGCGGCGAGCTTTTCGGCCGTGCGCTCCACCGTCGTATTGAAACCGCCGGCAAGGCCGCGGTCCGAGGCAATAACGACAATCAGGCCATGCTTGACGCTCTCATGCTTCTGCAGCATGGGATCGGTGCCCGAACAGGAGGCGTCGCCGGCGACCGTCAACATGACGTCGGTCAGCGCCTCCTTATAGGGCTCGGCCTGCTTGGAGCGATCGAGGGCACGACGAATCTTGGCCGTAGAGACCATCTCCATCGTGCGCGTGATCTGCTTGGTCGTGGTAACCGAGGAGATTCGCTTCTTAATGTCGCGAAGGTTGGCCATGGGGCTTAGTTCTCCTCTGATCCAGAAACATCCGAATGGTGCTTGGCCATGAACTGCTGCTTGAAGTCGCCGATGACGCGCAAGAGCTCAGCCTTGGTGTCATCATCGATCTTCTTGGCGCGAACCTTGTCGAGCAGCGAACCAAAGCCATTGTCCATGTACTCGATGAGCTCGGCACGGAAGGGCAGCACGTCGGCGATCTCCAGGTCATCCAGGAAGCCCTCGTTGCCAGCGAACAGCGTAACGATCTGCTCGCCAACCTCAAACGGCTTGTAACGCGGCTGCTTCAGGAGCTCGGTCATGCGAGCACCGTGGGTCAGCTGCTTCTGAGTAGCCTCGTCGAGGTCGGAGCCGAACTGCGTAAAGCCAGCGAGCTCCTGATAGGAAGCGAGGTCCAGACGGAGGTTGCCGGCGACCTGCTTCATGGCCTTGGTCTGCGCATCGCCACCGACGCGGGACACGGAGATACCCACGTCGACTGCCGGGCGCTGACCCTGGAAGAAGAGCTCGGACTGCAGGTAGATCTGACCATCGGTAATGGAAATGACGTTGGTCGGAATGTAGGCCGAGACGTCGCCGTCCTGGGTCTCGATGATCGGCAGTGCCGTCATGGAGCCGTAACCGTTCTTCTTGGACATCTTGACGGCACGCTCGAGCAGACGAGAGTGCAGGTAGAAGATGTCGCCAGGATAGGCCTCGCGTCCGGGCGGACGATGCAGCGTCAGCGACATCTGACGGTAGGCCACAGCCTGCTTGGACAGGTCATCGTAGATGACGAGCACGTGGCCGCCGGGGTTGGTCTCGCTGGCGGGCTTGCCGTCCTCGCCGTTGTACATAAAGAACTCGCCAATAGCGGCACCGGCCATAGGCGCGATGTACTGCATAGGGGCGGAATCGGCAGCGGTGGCCGAAACGATGATGGTGTAGTCGAGCGCACCGTGCTGAGCGAGGATCTCGCGGATGTTGGCAACCGTGGAGGCCTTCTGGCCGATGGCGACATAGATGCAGACCATGCCCTTGCCGCGCTGGTTGAGGATAGCGTCGATGGCGATGGCGGTCTTACCGGTCTTACGGTCACCGATGATGAGCTCACGCTGACCGCGGCCAATAGGCACCATGGAGTCGATAGCGAGCAGACCGGTCTGAACCGGCTCGCACACCGGGGTACGATCGATGACGCCGGGAGCCTTGAACTCGATGGGGCGACGGTGCGTAGCGACGATGTCGCCCAGGCCGTCGATGGGCTGGCCGAGCGGATTGACGACGCGGCCGAGCATGGCACGGCTCACGGGGATATCCATAACGCGGCCAGTGGTGCGGCACTCGTCGCCTTCCTTGATGGAGTCGACGGCACCGAACAGAACGGCGCCGACCTCGTCACGGTCAAGGTTCTGGGCAAGGCCAAAGACGGTCTCACCGGTATCGGAGCTCTTGAACTCCAGAAGCTCGCCTGCCATGGCGCTCTTGAGGCCGGAGACGCGCGCGATGCCGTCGCCTACCTCGTCGACCGTTGAAACCTCATGCGTATCGACCGTCGCGGAGAGGCTCGTGAGCTGCTCCTGCAGTTTCTTGGCGATATCCTGGGCATTGAGGGTTTCGGACATTAGGCTTCACCTCCGTACGAATTAGCAGAGTTTGCGAGGGTCTCCTGCGCGATGCGCAGCTGCGTCTTGACGGAAATGTCACGACGCTCGCCGCGGGCCTCGAGCACCAGGCCGCCCACGATAGACGGGTCGACCTGCTCGATAAGGAATACCTTGCGGCCGAAGTCCTGCTCGCATTTCTTAGTGATGGTTTGACGCAGCTCGTCGTCGAGCGGGATCGCCGTGGTGACGGTCACGCCCACTACATCCTCGTCTTCCTCGGCAACATACTTAAAGGCAGCTGCCACCTTGGGAAGAAGGTCGAGCTGGTCGCGCTTGGACATGGTGTCGAGCACGGCGATGATCTCGGGGCTGGCAGAAGCCAAGCGCTCGATCATCTCGAGGTCCTCGAACACATGGTTCTCGGCCTTGGCGGCTTCCAAAAGGGAACGCGCGTAGGTCTCGAGCACCTTGTCCTGATAGCGGCTAGTCGGCATTCAGGCTACCTGCTTCCTGGATGTAGCGCTCGATGAGCTTCTTCTGCTCGGCATCGTCCTCGAGTGCCTCGCCCACGATCTTGGTGGCGACGGCAACGGACAGGTCGGCGATGGAGCTCGCGGCACCGGCGTAGATGGACTTGCGCTCGTCCTCGACGGTCGTATGGGCCTTGGCGATGATCTCCTCGGCCTCCTTGTGAGCAGCCTCGATGATACGGGCACGCTCGGACTCGGCGTCCTTACGGGCCTCGAGAACGATGTCGGCAGCCTGACGACGGGCGTCGGTGACGATCGAGTCGGACTCAGCGCGCTTGGCGATAGCCTCCTGCTTGGTCTTCTCGGCCTCGTCGAGGCTCTCCTCGATCTTCTTGCCGCGCTCCTCCATGGTTTTCATGATGCCCGGCAGGGCGACCTTGGCCAGCACGATCCAGATGATCAGGAAGGCGATAAGCGCCGGGATGAACTCCGCCATCTTAGGGATGAGGATGTCCGCACCGGCAGCGCCGTCCTCGGCGAACGCGGAAACCGGCATGAGCAGCGCGGCCGCGGACGCGGAGAGTGCGATCGCGCTCTTCTGGGATGAAAGATTCATACTTGACGCTCCGTGCTATTTAACGATCAGCGCGACAACGAAGCCGATCAGAGCCAGAGCCTCGCCGAAAGCGGAGCCCATGATGAAGACGGTGAACACGCGGCCCTGGACCTCAGGCTGACGGGCCATAGCACCCGTAGCACCCAGAGCAGACAGGCCGATAGCAAGACCAGCGCCGATAACACCGAGACCGTAACCGATAACTCCCACGATTCCTCCTTTGTCGTGCGTGTCTTATTTCACGCAGGATAACCTTTTTATAACTGCCGGGCTCCATGGGTACGGGCACCGGCGGTTTAACGAATTGCCTTACCTTTAAGGCGCGAACGGAAGATTACTCCTCCTCCGCGACCTCCTCTGCCTCGGAGACATACACGGCGGTAAGGACCGTGAAGACGTAAGCCTGGATGGCGCCGACCACAAGCTCGATCGCATAGATCAGGATGAGGATGGCAAGCCAGGCCAGCGAAGGCAGGGCGCCGACGGCGTGGGCCGCGGAAACCTGCTGAAGCAGCGGCTGCATGAACATGCTCGCCATGATGGCGAACGAGCCCATGACCACGTGTCCTGCGAACATGTTGCAGAACAGACGGACGGCAAGCGTGATGAGGCGCAGGAAGGTCGAGAAAAGCTCGACGACCCACACGAGCACGTTCATCGGGAAGCTCACGCCCTGCGGGGCGAGGCTCTTGATGTAGCCGATCACGCCGTGAGCCTTGCATCCGTAGTAGATGAAGTACACGAAGGCGAAAATGGCGAGCGCGGCGGTGGAGCCGATTGCGCCGGTGCCGGGCTTCATTCCCGGGATCAGGCCGATCATGTTATTGATCAGGATGAACAGGAAAAGCGAGCACAGGAACGGGAAGTGCTTCTTCCAGTTCTCACCCACGACACCCTTGCCGATATCGTTCTCGACGTACTCGATGATGTACTCGAAACCGTTGACGAAGAAGCCCTTGGGAACCAGGGTCTGCTTCTTCTTGAACACGGCCAGGACGATCAGGAGCACGATCGTGGAGACGATCAGCCAAAACGAGTACTGCGTGATGCCGCAGCTCAGATCGCCCACGACAGGGGTGGAGCTGAACTCGCTGACCAGATGATTAATCTCATCAGGCAGCTTTTCAAAAATTTCCACGACTTACCTTTCGACCTCATGAGGATCTCGCAGCGCCTTGGCGACGCGAACCGCGCAGGCGGCCATAAAGGCCACGAAGCCGATCGCCTCGCCCAGGAGGAACATGCGAAATGCCTCTCCGAACAACACAAACACAACCAAGGTAAAGACAAGCAACGCGATTGCCGAGACCGCGAGACTCACCATACCCTTGAGCATGTCCGCATTCTGCTTATCGTCAAGAACCGGCTTGAGCGTAAAGACAAAGGGAAGGAAGGCAATCGCGCCCGCGATGGCACCTGCAACGATAGCGAGCAGATCGGCTATCTGAAACACTGGCGTCCTCACTTTCCTTTTTTATCGCCTCACAGGACAGTTCCCGCCAAACATTGGTGACTATTGTACGAGCCAATCGCTAAAGTACAACCGAAAAAGCATCGGTTAATACGCACCTGTTCGTTTTCTTAAGACCTTCTTTATGCCGCAGGTACGGTAATACGTTTTTCTCGAACCCTGCAGGGCAAAACGTCCGTTAACAGGAGTGCGCGTGGTCGTCTTTTGCTCGCCCGCGCGCACCATTTCTTCGTATTTTCGACGTTAGCCGGTATGGCCCAGAGATTACAGCGTGCCGTAGATGCGGTCGCCGGCGTCGCCCAGGCCGGGAACGATGTAGGCAACTTCGTTGAGATGGTCGTCGATGGCGCAGGTATAGATATGCACATCGGGGTCCTTCTCAGTCAGCGACTTGAGGCCCTCGGGGGCCGCGACGATGCACAGCATGCGGATGTCCTTGACACCGCGCTCGCGCAGGTAGCTGATGGCCATCTCGGCCGAACCGCCCGTGGCGAGCATGGGGTCGACGACCAGGCAGATGCGCTGGTCGATATCCTTGGGCATCTTGCAGTAATACTCGTGCGGCTCGTGGGTGACCTCGTCGCGCTCCATGCCGATGTGGCCCACGCGAGCGGAGGGCACCAGGTCGAGGATGCCGTCGACCATGCCAAGGCCCGCACGCAGGATGGGCACGATGGCGAGTTTCTTGCCGGCGAGTTGTTTGAACGTGGCAGTAGTGATGGGGGTCTCGACTTCGACGTCTTCCATGGGCAGGTCGCGCATGGCCTCGTAGCCGTCAAAAAGCGCGAGTTCGCGCACGAGCTGGCGGAACTGGTTGGTGCCGGTGTTTTTGTCGCGCAGGATCGACAGCTTGTGCTGGACGAGCGGGTGATCGACAAGCGTCACACGGGACGTATCGTAGGTGACGGTCATGGGTTGATTGCCCCTTTCGTTGCGGCCGCAAAACGGCCTTGCTGACAAGGCGCACAGCAATGTTGCCGCCGCACGCCATGCATAAGTTTAGCGGTTTGTTGTATCGAGCAGCCCATCGCAGCCCTACTGTGCGGTACTGAGCGAGCGCTTGACTGCATCACGCCAGCCCGCAAGGTTTTGCTCGCGACGCTCGGCGGACATATAGGGAAGGAAGGTCCTAACGATCTGGGCATTTTGCTCCAGCTCTTCAAGGTCTTCCCAATAGCCGACGGCAAGACCCGCCAAGTACGCGGCACCGATTGCCGTGGTCTCCACCGTCTCGCATTGCAGCACGGGGATATCCAGCAGGTCAGCCTGGAATTGCATGATGAACTCGTTGCGCGAGGCACCGCCATCGACAGACAGGCGCTCAATCGAAAGCCCCACGTCCTGCTCCATGGCGCGCAGCACGTCGTAGCTCTGATATGCCATGGATTCGCAGGCGGCACGTACGATGGTCGCACGGCTCGAGGCGCCGGTCAGACCGCACACGATACCGCGGGCATGCGGGTCCCACCAGGGAGCACCCAAACCCGCAAAGGCGGGAACGAAGTAGCAGCCCTCGTTGTCGCTAATCGAAGCGGCGAGTTGTGCCGACTCGCTCACGCTCGAGATGATGCCCATGTTGTTGCGCAGCCAGTTCATGGTTGAGCCGGCGGCAAAGATAGAACCCTCGAGCGCATAGCTGATCTTGCCGTCCGCGGCGATACCGATCGTGGAGACCAGACCGTTCTTGGATTCGACGACCTCGTCGCCGGTGTTCATGAGCATAAAGCAACCCGTGCCATAGGTGTTTTTGGTCTGGCCGGGATGGAAGCAGCAGTGGCCGAACAGCGACGCCTGCTGATCGCCCGCCACGCCCATGATGGGCGGCATGTTGGTCATGATGTCGCTCGCGACGCGGCCGTAGTCGCCCGAGCTCCAACGAACCTCGGGCATCATGGAACGTGGAACGTCAAAGAGCGCCAGCAGGTCGTCGTCCCAATCGAGCGTATGGATATTAAAGAGCGCCGTGCGGCTGGCATTGGTGTAGTCGGTGGCAAAGACCTGACTGCCGGTGAGGTTGTAGATGAGCCAGGTGTCGATGGTGCCGAACATGAGGTCGCCCGCCGCCGCGCTCTCACGCGCACCGTCGACGTTGTCGAGGATCCACTGCACCTTGGAAGCCGAGAAATACGGATCGAGCGTGAGTCCCGTGCGGGAGCGCACCAGCTCTTCTGCGCCCCGCTCGACCAGCTCGTCGATCAGAGGTGCGGTGCGACGGCATTGCCACACGATGGCGTTATAGATGGGTTGGCCGCTTATGCGGTCCCACACCACCGTGGTCTCGCGCTGGTTGGAGATACCGATGGCGGCGATGCGGTCAGAATGGATGCCGCTCTTAAACTGGACCTCCATCATCACGCCGATCTGGCTGGCAAGCACCTCCATGGGGTCTTGCTCTATCCAACCGGGACGCGGGAAGCTGGTTTTGACGCTACGACGTGCCTGCGCGACGATGCAGCCGTACTCGTCGACGATGGTCGCAAGTACCGAGGTGGTGCCGCAGTCGAGCGCCATGATGTAGGAACCGCCAAAGTTAAACGAGGCATCTTCCATGCCCAGGCTGCCCAGATTCAACGACATCGCTTACACCTTTCTATTGCATCGGGTCGGACAGGACCCGTTCGATCTCTGATGCGGGAAGTGCGCCTTGGCGCAGGATCTGGAGCCCGCCGTGCTGGAACGACACGATGGTCGAGGCGTCGCGACACGGGGTCTCGCCGGCGTCGACGGCAACATCGACCCCCTCCAGGATGCGACCTTCGACGGCGGCAAAGCTTGCCGGCGAGGGCGCGCCGTGTGTGTTGGCGCTCGTGCAGGCAAGGGGACTGCCGCAGGCGCGGATGAGCGCTTGGACCACGGGAGAGGCCGAAGCGCGCAGGGCCACGGTGTCGTCGGCAGCACGCATAAAGGTCGGCACGCAGGGAGCCGCCTTGACCACGATAGTCAGGGCTCCCGGCCAGCATCGTCGCGCAAGTACGCGGGCATCTTCCGGGATATCCACGCCATAGCGGTCGAGTGCTTCGGCATTATCAACCAGCCAGGCGACCGTTTGGGTGAGCTTGCGCTGCTTGAGGGTAAAGATGCGGCGGTAGCCGGTACCGAGCGCAGGGACCGCGGCGCCATTGACGACAGCCTGCGGATCGCGCGGCCACGATGGGAATTCGCTTGTATCTTGGGGCACGGCGTCCGAGAAGGCGTTGACTGCCACGGCGACACCGTAGACGGTCTCGGTCGGGATCAAGGCCAGACCGCCGCGGCCGAGCACCTCGGCCGTGCGCTCGACGGCGAGCCGATGCGGCTCGCGCGTTCCCTCGTATACCCGATAGACCGTCTGCATGTGTATGCCAGCCCCTTACGCTCTGGTGAAAGTTTGTTTACTGAGGGGCATTCTCGCACGAAACGTTCAACCTATTTGGCCAGAGTGCATGTTGGTTTGGTGAGCGGCTCTAGTAGTCGGTGAAAGTGAGGGGGTTATTGGAAGGCTACAGACTTCTTTGGTCTTCCGGCGTGACGTTCTTGGGCGGCGTAGCGCTCGATGCTGTCTATCGTTATCATCCGACGGCCATCGACGAGTTCAACATCGAGCTTTCCGGCTTTGACCAGCGCGGTAATCCGCGGAGCGGAGACTTTGAGGTCCAGCGCCGCGTCTTTAAATGTTCGGCACGCCGCTTCCCGAGCGTCCTCGTAGTCGATTTCGACTGAAAGGGCCACGACCTCGGCCGAACGTTCGTACCCTGCCGGAGTCAAACCGTTGTTGAGGTCGTCGGCCAAAAACGCCATCAGCGCCTCGGTGGCATGGACAATCGCTTCTTCGCGCGTATCGCCATCGGCAAAAGCGCCGGGAATCTGCGGGAAGCTGGCGCAGTACCCGTCGTCTTCTTTTATGAGAACGCAGTCATAGGTAAATCGCTGCCTCATTTTGCCTCCAACTACCATCCAGCTTGGCGACGAATACTTGCCCACGTGCCCTTCTTTGGTCGATCACCACCAGAGCCGTTCACGGTGACAACACGGTCGCCAGAAACATACTTAGCATGACTACCGACTTGCGCGACCTTCACGAATCCATCGTGCTTGAGTAGGGCAATGATTTCCCGAAAGGTAGGAGGTTGGATGGGCCGACCTCTTTCAGCCGTCCTAATTATAAACTAGTTTATAATTTTTGCTAACCAGTTAATAAATATTACTGGCGCTGTTTGGGCTCGGTGACGATGGCTCGGACGATGCGGGGGCGATCGGTGAGGTCGCGGACGATGCGCACGTCCGAGAGACCCGCCTGGCGGCAGAGCTCGGCGGCGGCGTCGAGGGCACCCTCGTAGAGCTCGCAGGCAAACAGGCCGCCGGCGCGCAGCATGTAAGGCGCCGCATTGAGCAGGCGGCGGAAGATATCGAGGCCGTCGGCGCCGCCCTCAAGCGCCAGGTCGGGCTCGAAGTCCTTGACCTCGTGCGGCAGTGAGCGCATGACGTCGGTCGGAATGTAGGGCGGATTGGAGACGAGTACGTCAAAGGTGCCCCACTCTTCGCGGGGAATGGAGCTCACCAGGTTTGTGAGGCTGAAGGCGACCTCGTCGGACGTGAGGCCAAGCGCATCGCGGTTTTTGGTAGCAAGGTCGATGGCGCGCGGCTCGATATCGGTAGCAGTGCAGGTAACGTGCCCGCGGCGCTCCCAGGCAAGGGAGAGCGAAATGCAGCCCGTGCCGCAGCCGACCTCGAGAACGCGGGCAGTGCGGGGCTCGGCTGGGGCAGATACGTTGGCCTCGGCGGCATCTTGCGCGGGAGTCGCCTGTTGGTCGTTGTCCTCAATGGCGATGCCGTATTCGTCGAGCTCGGGCTCGGGGGTTTCCATGGCCTCTGCTTCTGCCGCTTCGGCTTCTGCTGCCTGCGCGGCGGCTTCCTCGGCCTCGCGGTCGGCCAGTTCCTCGGCATAGGCGCGGCTACCGAGCACGTCGCTACCCAGCGCAGCCTCATCGGCGGCCGTCAGGTTGGCGGCACGGCGCTCGGCGGCCGCGCGTTCGTCAGCCAGCGCCGCCTCGGCTTTGCGGGCCTGCTCGACCTCATCGTTCCAAGGCAGCTCCACGCGCTGGCGGGCAGCGGCCTCGGGGCTCAGCACCTCGGCATCCAGATAGTTCAGAACTTCTTCGACGAGCATCTCGGTCTCGGGGCGCGGGATGAGCACACCGGGGGCGCACGCGACGTCGATCATGCGAAACTGCGTGCTACCGGTGATGTACTGCAGCGGTTCACCTTTAGCGCGACGAACAACGGCCGCGTGCATGGTCTCGAGCTGGGCCGCGTTAAGCGTCTCGTCCATGTGCATATATAAGTCGATGCGTGCCAAACCCGTGGCAGCGCAGAGCAGCCACTCGGCAGAAAGACGGGGGTGCTCCTCGCCGCGCTCGGCCAGGTACTCCTTGGTCCACTCGAGACAACGCTTGATGGTCCAGATCTCGTTTGCCATGGGGTCCTCCCCTCTTAAGCGCCGGGCGGCGCACGAATGTCGGAGCAGATTGTACGCGAGGCCAGCGCTTGGCAAGGGACGATTGAAGGCGATTATCGAGAATCAGCCCAGAATTTTGCTTGGAACCTGCCTGAAATGTTCATTCGTCGACGTCTAAATCTGCATTCGTCAAGCTTTTGACAAGGTTGCCCAAAACTGACCAATATCTAACCAAGAACTTGCCAAATCACTTGACGCGCGACGCATCAAAAATCGCCCCGCGACTTCTCGGACGCTTTTTCGAGCAATATTTTCAATTGCAGATGCATGTCGTTAATTGCTTTAAGCAGGCAAACAGCCTAAAGGTCATCAAGACGGATTGAATAACATCTCAAAGCAATGTACCCAACCTAGTCATTTAAGTACGTCCATTACAGTCGAAATTGTCAGCCCGGGACCGTCTCGGGCTACGATTGAGG
>URMZ01000034.1 GCA_900549025.1 uncultured Collinsella sp. | reverse complement strand
TCACGAGCGGGGGCTCCTATCTTTTTAGTGCCCTCGGATTGGGTCATAGTGTCTGTCCGCGCCTAAACATCGGCGTTGCCGGGCCGGCACTTGGGGACGTTCCTTTTCTGCCGGCACCTGGGGACACTCCTTAGCCGTTGGGGGCGTTCTTAAACGACTAGTCTGGGCGGCGGCCGTGTGCTGCTGTCCGCGTGGCGGCGTATAATCGGCGGCAGATGACTTGAACGTTAGGAAACCATGACCGATAGCATGCAGCAGATGGCGCTCGACACGCTCGGCGCCTATTTTGGCTACACCTCGTTTCGCCCGGGACAGGACCGCATGGTCGATGCGATCCTTGCCGGTCGTGATGCGCTGGGTGTTATGCCCACGGGCGCCGGCAAGTCCATTTGCTACCAGGTGCCCGCGCTCATGCTGCCCGGCATCACCTTTGTGGTGAGTCCGCTGCTGTCGCTTATGGAGGACCAGACCCGTGCGTTGCTCGCGGCGGGTGCGCGACCCAGCTATCTCAACTCCAGCCTTACTCCGGCCCAGCAAAACACCGTGCTCAAGCGGGCGCGCGAGGGCCGCTACCAGCTTATGTATGTGGCGCCCGAGCGCTTGCTCGAGCCGCGTTTTTTGGCCTTTGCGCAGGAGGCTGCGGGTTCCGCCGGCATTGGCGTGCCGCTCGTGGCCATTGACGAGGCCCACTGCGTGAGCCAATGGGGCCAGGATTTCCGTCCCGCTTACCTGCAGATTCGCGAGTTTATCGATTCCCTGCCGCAGCGCCCCATCGTGGCGGCCTTTACCGCTACGGCGACCGAGCGTGTGCGCGCGGACATTCAGCAGATGCTTGGCCTGCAAAACCCCGCGACGGTAGTGACGGGCTTCGATCGCAAGAACCTCTACTTTGGTTGCGAGGAGATGGGCGACAAGGCCAAGACTGCCTGGGTGCGCGACTACGTGATCGCGCATTCGAGCGAGAGCGGCATCGTGTATTGTTCGACCCGCAAGACAGTTGATGCGCTGGCGGGCGAGCTTGCCGAGGCACTGGGCCCCAGCGGCATTCGCGTTGGCCGCTACCATGCCGGCATGGGCAACGACGCCCGTCGCCAAAGCCAGCGCGCCTTTATCGACGACGATATCCAGGTGATGGTTGCCACCAACGCCTTTGGCATGGGCATCGACAAGCCCAACGTGCGCTACGTGATCCACAACAACGTGCCCGAGAGCATCGAAGCCTACTACCAGGAGGCGGGCCGCGCCGGCCGCGATGGCGACCCGGCCAGCTGCTACTTGCTGTGGAACGGCAACGATTTTCGCATGCGCCGCTTTCTGATCGACCGCGGCGATACTGCCGATGAGGCGCTCGACGACGAGCAGCGCGCGTGGGCGCTCCAGAATCGATATCGTCTGCTCAGCCAGATGGAGGGCTACTGCAATACCACCGGCTGCCTGCGCGAATACATGCTGCGCTACTTTGGCGACGAGGCCGCGGCCGAGCATGCCGCGGCCAGTACGGGCGGCACCGCCACGGACGACGTCGAGAGCTGCGGCAACTGCAGCAACTGCCTCACGCAGTTCGAGGTCGGGGACGTCACCGATATGGCCCGCGCTGCCGTGCGCTATGTGGCCACGCGTCCCATGCGCTTTGGCAAGTCGCTCATCGCCGATGTGCTCCACGGCGGCAACACCGAGCGCATTCGCCAGATGCATCTGGACGAGGACCGCGGCTACGGTGAGCTGTCGAGCGAATCGGTCGGGCGCATCAAGGACATCATCGGCCAGCTGTGCGGCCGCGGTTATCTGGCCACCTCGCAGGGGCAGTACCCGGTCGTGGGGCTGGGTCCGCGTGCCGTCGAGGTCGAGGATGAGGCGTTTGCCTTTACCGTTAAGCGTCGCGCGTCCAAGCGCAAGGCCTCGGCCCGCGCCCGCCGCGCCGTCGATCTGCTGCGCGAGGAGGCCGAGCTGGATCAGCGCCCACGCGTGGGCGACGATGCCGAGTTGTTCGAGCGCCTGCGTGCCCTGCGCAAGGAGATCTCGACCGAGCTGGAGATGGCGCCGTATATGGTCTTTTCCGACAAGGCCCTGCGCGGTCTGTGCCGCCTGCGTCCACAGACGCGCGACGAGCTTATCCAGGTCAACGGCATTGGCGAGAAAAAGGCCGACGCCTTTGGCGAGCAGTTTATGGCGGCGATTGAAGAGTTTGAGTCCGAGCATGCACGGGATGGAGCGTAACGATGGCATTCGACGATAAAACCGAGCGCACTGAGGTATCCGCCGTTCCGCTGTACCAGCAGGTTATGGACGACCTAAAGGGCGAGATCGCGCGTGGCGTGTACGCATCCGGCTCGCGCATTCCTTCCGAGATGGAGCTCGCTAAGTCCTATGGTGTGGGACGCGTCACCGTGCGCCGCGCCATCGAGGAGCTGTCGCGCGCGGGGTATCTCAACCGCCAGCAGGGGAGGGGCACGTTCGTGTGCGCGCCCAAGCTCAAGCGCAAGATTGTCCAGAAGGGTGACGTTCAGAGCTTTTCCGAGGGTTGCGCTGCCAACGACATGGTGGCCGGAGCACGCCTGGTGTCGCGCACGGTGGTTGCGGCGACGCGCGAGGACGCGGCGTTTTTTGGGGTGGAACCCGGCTGCGAGCTCATCGTGGTCGAGCGTGTGCGCACGGCAGACGGCGTGCCCGTCATGCTCGAGAACAACGCCTTTGTGCTGGCTGACCATCCTTATCTGCAGACGCTTGCCGACGAGGACCTCACCGATAACTCAATCTTTGCGCTCGTTGCCGAGCATTCGGGCCGCGCGCCGCTCAAATCCGACCCTTGTACCGTGGAGATTGCGCTTGCCGACGCTCAAGTCGCGCCACTGCTCGAGATCCCGATCGGTGAGCCACTCTTCTATATGGAGGCGTACTTTACCGATGCGGACGAGCGGCCCTTGCTGCTTGGGCGTCAAAAGATCGTGGGCTCGCGCTACGTGTTCGACATCTAACATCCACAGATAGAACAACATAGAACAAGTTTGGCGAAATGGCTTCACGAGCGTCATCGTGCGTGCTATAAATAGGACAACATAGAACGACAGCAGGTACGATCCGCCGTCGCTCAAAGCCGCCCCACAAGGAGGAACATCAGGATGAACGCACATGATCTGGTTCAGGAAATCATCGAGCGCAAGGGCAAGATTGAGAACGTCTTTTGGATTGCTTGTGGCGGTTCGATGATCGACCTGATGCCGGCCAACGAGCTGCTCAAGCGCGAGGCCACCACGTTTACCTCGACGGTCTACACGGCACGCGAGTTTTGCCTGATGGCCCCCAAGAGCCTTGGCGAGAAGTCGCTCGTTATTGCCTGCAGCCACAGCGGCAACACGCAAGAGGTCGTCGACGGCTGCGAGATGGCGCTGGCGGCCGGTGCCGAGGTCGTTGCCCTCACCGACTGCGAGGGCTCCAAGATCGACAACGGCAAGTGGACCACCTGGGTCTACCCCTGGGGCGAGGGCGTGCCGCAGGCCGAGGTGCCTCAGGGCATCGGCGCTCTGATCGCCGCCGAGCTGCTCGACCAGCAGGAAGGCTACGAGGCACTCGCCGACATGTACGAGGGCCTAAAGCAGATGGATGCGCTGCTGCCCGCCGCCCGCGAGAAGGTCAACGCCGAGCTGGGCGATCGCTTTGCCGAGCTCTGCCAGCAGCACAAGTTCTTCTATATCCTTGGTTCCGGCCCCAACTTTAGCCAGACCTATGCCATGGCCATCTGCTCGCTCATGGAGATGCAGTGGCAGCACTGCTGCTACATCCACTCCGGCGAGTACTTCCACGGCCCCTTCGAGGCCACCGAGCCCGGCGTGTTCTACTTTGTGCAGCTCGGATCGGGCGAGTGCCGCCCCATGGAGGAGCGCGCGTTGGCGTTCCTCAACACGCATACCGATACGGTAATGGTGCTCGATGCACTCGAGTACGGCGTGGGCGAGGTGCCCGCCAGCGTGCGTTCGTACCTGGAGCCGATCTTCTTCTACAACATGAGCTGCGAGCTGCGCGCCGCCCGCGGAAAGGTGTTCGACCACAGCCCTGAGATTCGTCGCTACATGGGCATCGAGCAGTACTAAGTAACGGGAAAAGTATTCACCTTCGATTCGCAGGGGCACTGCGTGAGTCAAAAAAAGCGGGCCGCGCCGGTGGGTTTCCGGCGCGGCCCGCTTAGTATCGCGCATAGATTCGCAAGGTTGCGGTAGCCAGCGGCTTACTTGACGTCGTAGGCCTCGGCATCCCACCAGTCGAGCTGGGCGATGTTGTCGCGGATGTGCTGGCAGCTCTTGTGGAAGCCTTCGAGCTCGTACTCGGAAAGGTCGAGCGTGTAGACCTCCTCGACGCCCTCGGCACCGATCACGCACGGCAGGGAGGTAAAGATACCCTCCTCGCCATACTGGCCGGTCATAAGCGTAGAGGCCGAAAGCACGGCGTGCTCGTTGTGCAGCACGGCGGCGCAGACGCGCGCGGCGGAGTTGGCGACGGCGTACTCGGTGCACTGCTTGCCCTGGTAGGTCACATAGCCGCCCTTGCGTGCGAGCTCCTCGACCTCCATGTGGTCGAAGGCGTACTTGTCAGGGTTCTCGGCCTGAAGCTCGTTAAGGCTCTTGCCGGCGATGGTTGCGGCCTTAAAGGCGGCAAGCTGGCTAAAGCCGTGCTCGCCGATCATGTAGGCGTCGATGGACTTGGGGCTCACGCCGACCTTCTTGGAGATCTCGGTGCGCAGGCGGGCGGAGTCCAGGCCGCAGCCCGAGCCGATGATCTTCTTGGGATCGTAGCCGGTCAGGTGCCACAGCTCGGTGCACACGACGTCGCAGGGGTTGGAGATGCTCACGAAGATGCCGTCAAAGCCGGCGTCGACGATGCGCTTGGCAAAGGTGCGGGCGGCGTCGGTGGTAAAGAACAGCTCGCCGTCGCGGTTGCCGGCGGCCAGCGCGACCTTGCCGGCGGCGTTGACGATGACGTCGCAGCAGGCCAGCTCCTCGTAGTGGTCGTAGCAGTTGACGATTTTGGTGTTGTACGGGACAAACGAAAGGGAGTCGCGCAGGTCCTGGACCTCGGACGTCACCTTGGCCTCGTTGATATCGCACAGGTACAGCTCATCGGCAATGCCCTGCATGAGCAGGCTGTTGGCGACATGTGCTCCTACGTGGCCCTGGCCGACCACACCGATCTTACGCGTCTGGTACATATACGTATCCTTTCGGCCGAGTTTTTCGCGTCGAACCATTGTAGCGTCCTGCTGCCACTTTGCTAGGCTAAAGCGCCGTAGATTTTTGGACATGCCTTAATCTCTACTTTTGGAGTGATTTGGGCCGCTGACGGCATCGCTGGGCGATGTGCTCGCGCGGATGGGGCCGGTCGTTGTACCATAGCTGCAACTGACTCGTAAGGAGCATTCATGCCCATTCGCATTCCCGACGCCCTCCCTGCCGCCGCGCAGCTCGAGAGCGAGAACATCTTTGTCATGACCGAGTACCGCGCGCTGCACCAGGACATCCGTCCGCTGCGCGTGCTCATCCTCAACCTCATGCCCACCAAGATTGCCACCGAGACGCAGATCATGCGCAAGCTCTCCAACACACCGCTGCAGGTGGAGGTGGACCTGCTGCGCACTAAAACGCACGAGGCCACGCACGTGAGCGCCGGCCACCTGGAGACGTTCTACCGCACGTTCGACGACATCCGCGACATCCACTACGACGGCCTGATCATCACGGGCGCGCCGGTGGAACAGATGCCGTTCGAGGAGGTCGACTACTGGCCCGAGCTCTGCCAGATCATGGATTGGTCCACCACGCACGTGCACTCTACGCTGCACATTTGTTGGGGCGCGCAGGCGGGGCTCTACCATCATTACGGTATCCAGAAGTACGACCTGCCGGCAAAGGCGAGCGGTGTGTTCGAGCATTATCTGGTGAAGCCGCAAAGCCCGCTGGTCCGCGGCTTTGACGACCATTTCTATGCCGTGCATTCGCGCAACACCGATGTGCGCCGCGAGGACGTAGAGGCCGAGCCGCAGCTTGAGGTCGTGGCCGTGTCCGACGAGGTGGGCCTGTACATCGTCAAGTCGACCGACAGCCGTCGCTTCTTTGTCTTTGGCCATCCCGAGTACGATACCGACACGTTGCGCTTGGAGTACGAGCGCGACGTGAAGCGCGGACTCAACCCCCAGGTTCCGGCGCATTACTTCCCGAATGACGACCCCACGGCCGAGCCGCGCAACGTCTGGCGCAGCCAGGCTCAGTTGCTCTACACCAACTGGCTCAACTACTACGTCTACCAGACCACGCCCTACGACCTGGCCCGCGCCGGCGAGGAGCACTAGGCCGTCGGGAGGTGCGCCAGCCGTTAGGCGCTGACGATGTGGGGCAGCGGCAGGTCGTGGGCGTCGGTGGGAACGTGGCCGACGCGCTGTTCGTCAAAGGCGATGCCGACGATTTGACATACGGGCGAGAGCATGGGCAGGTAGCGGTCATAGCAGCCGCCGCCGTAGCCTAGGCGCGTGCCGGCGCGGTCGAATGCTACGAGCGGCATGACGATCATGTCGAGAGCTTCGGCAGGCACGATAGGGAAGCGGCCGCTGTCGATGTTTATGGCCGCGAAAGCCCGTGTGGGGTGGGCGATAAACGGAGCCGCGGACGCATCGTCGGCGGCAACTGCCCGCATGCACATGCGCTGGCCACAAGCTGCGGCATCAATTGCCGAGAGCATGCACGGATAGGCCACGCGCCAGCCGCGTTTGGCGGCCGCAGCGGCAAACGCGGCTGGGTCAACTTCGGAGCCCATCGCGGCATAGATGGCAACGGTGTGCGGCGCCGCGGCATCCAAGCGATCCAACAGCTCAACAAGCCGCGCGCAGATAACGGCAGACTTCGCTGCCCGCAAGTCCAAATCAAGAGCATCGCGCCGAGCAATCACCGCCCGCCGCAACTCAGCCTTGTCCATCCCGGCCCTCTCTCCCAAACCTACCAAAAAGGGACAGGTTTATTTTGGCAGGTTTTATCTGGGTAAACACCCAAATCACCACACAAACCATCGCAAAGGGGGCAGTTCATGGACACCTTCGTGGGTTTTGACGAAGAGCGGGTGTTCGCGGCGGTTTGTCTCGATCTGTAACAGTAACTCGGCAAAATTGGACCTAGATGTTACAGATTGAGACAAAGGGCCGGCGTCATCCGGAAACGTCTCGATTTGTAACATCTGGAGCCAATATTGCCGCCTTAGCGTTACAGATCGAGACAAATCGGCAGACTGCGGCAAAAGAAAAAGGTAGATTCTCGGGCATGTCCCAAAAATCTACCTTGGTGCCTTAGCCCAGCAGGTCGACTACGTTGAAGCCGGCGTTGCTCTTGGCGATGACGTCGCGGCCGCCAAAGACGCAGGTCGGCGAATCGGCCGCGATGCGCGTCACGTCGGCGCCGAGCGAGCGAAGCTCGGCGGGCGTGGCGGCGAGCATTTGGGCGCGGCGCTCCTCGCGTGCGTGCGGATCGAGCCCGGCCAGGTAGGTCGTGTTGCGACGCTTGGTGAGCGCGTACGGCTTCACCGGCGCGTCCATGCCGCTCACGCAGCTCACGATAAAGCCCTCGAAGGCGGCCTCGTCGGGCTCAAAGCTGCCGAGCCATTCGCCTGCGCGCGCCACGCGCTCAATCGAAGGATCGACCGCCGGGTCGCGGTAGGTGTAGAACGCCGCCTGACGCTCGCCGGCCGCGCGGAATCCGCAGCCGTACGCGCCGCCCTTCACGCGGATCTCGTTCCACAGGTAGTCGTAGGAGAGTGCGTTGGCAGCAACCGCCCAGGCGCCCGTCACTTCGAGCCCCAAGCGACGCGGATCGCACGCGCTCGCCGCAAAGCAGATGTCGCTGGGGATGACAAAGGCCTCGTGGCGGTCGCGCGGCTTCGGCACCACGAGCGCGTCGTTGCCGGCAATGCCCGCCGCACCCGCGCCCAGCCCCAGGTCGCCCGCAGCATTCCAGTACGCGTCAAAGTCCTCATCGCTGCCGGTAAAGCTCGCCAGGCAGCCGTCGGCCACAAAGATACGACCTGCCAGCTCGGTAAGCTTGGCGCGCAGACCGTCCAGGCGCTCGTCAAAGTGTTCGAGCAAATCGCGCAGGAACAGATAGAAATCAACGCCCGAAAGCTGCTCGCACACCACGGCCGAAGGCGAGCTGTAGCTCATCGCGCGACCGAGTGCCGCCGAGTGACCGTTGTTGATAAACCCCTGCTCAAGCCCAATGCGAATCTGTGTGAGCACGTCGCGGACGCGGTCGGCGTCGGCATCCGCCAGCAGCGTGTTCGACCACACCTCGCGCGGCAGGCTCGCCAGCGCATTGATCTTCTCGGACAGGGCGCCGGCGCTCACCAGCAGGTAGGGGTGCACGCCGTCCACGTCGGGTTGGGTCATGACCTCGGTCGTAAAGCTCAAAAAGCCCAGCTTGCCGGCGAGCAAGTTGTCGAGCTCCTCGGCCGAGTGCTCGCTCGTGGGCAGCTGTTTGAGCAGGCGGCAGAGCAGTGTCACATAGGGCAGGTCCTCAAACGCGACGCAGCTCAGGTCGAAATACTGCATGGCGTAGGCCAGACGGTTGGTGGGGATGCCGTGGCGCAAGCAGGGGATGGGCGCGGTCGTGTCTACGACCAGCGGCGGCTCGGGGCGCGCCTCGCCAATGTCGGACACGCGCAGGCGCGGCAGCGTGGCCTTGGCCTCGGGTGTGTCTTCCGCCTCCTGTGCGGCACGCAGCGCAGCCGTGCGCTCGACCACGTCGGCCAGCTCGGCATCGGTCATGGCATCGCGCTTGGCTGCCAGCTCGGCAGCTTCGGCGCCCTCCGAACCCTCGGCGGCATTCACCGGCACCAGCTCGACCAGCGCCATGTGATCGTTCTGCAGCACCAGCTCGCGCAGCAGGTCCTCAAAATAGCTGCCGTCCAGCTCGCCACGCAGCTCCTCGTACACCGGGCCGTACTTGAGTGCCAGCGTCGCGGCGTCGTCATCGTAGAGCCAGGTGCTCAGCGCGTCGCACGCAATGGCCACGCCGTCAGCGATACCGTAGTCGCGCTGGCGCAGGTCGTATTCGTTGCTGCTGATGATGGCTTCCAGGCGCTCACGCGGAACGCCATGTTCGCACAGGTCGCGGCAGGCGTCCTGGAACACGCGACGCAGCTCACGCGCCACACCGGGCTGCGCGTTTTGCAGCATGATGAGCTCGTAGGGCTGCAGGCTCTCGGCCGCGGTGTAGCTCACCACGTTGCCGCCCAGACCGGCGGCCAGAATGGCCTTCTTAACCGGTGCTTCGTTGGAGCCCAGCAGCGCCTCGAACAGGATGTCCGCCGCGATCGTGCGCTTGCGGTCGAGCGCGCTGCCCAGCACCAGGCCCAGGCCCACCAGGGCGTTCTCGGGCGTGGTGGCCATCTCGATGCGCTTATACTCGCAGGTCACAGGCTCCTGCACGTCCAGCGGATTGGGCGCCAGCGCAGACGGGTCCTCGCCGGCGGCAACGGCGGCGTCCATGCGGCGGCTCGCGGCACTCGACTGCGACAGATAACGCTCGTCCAAAAACGCCAGCGCGCGGTCCACATCTAGGTCGCCGTAGAGCGTTATATAAGAGTTGGAAGGATTGTAGTGGCGCGCGTGCGTGTCCAGGAACTGCTCGTAGGTGAGCGCGGGAATCGCGCACGGGTCGCCGCCACTCTCGTGCGCATAGGCGGTGTCGGGATAGAGCGCGGCGTTGACGGCGTCGTCCAGCACGCTCATGGGGTCGGACAGCGCGCCCTTCATCTCGTTGAACACCACGCCGTTATAGCGCAGCGTGCCCTCGCGCAGGCTCGCGGAGCTGCCGTCGCCCTCGTCCTCGGCGCCCTCCGGCAGGTCCAGCTCGTAGTGCCAGCCCTCCTGCTCAAAAATGGTGGGCTTGGTATAGAGGGCCGGGTTGAACACCGCGTCCAGGTACACGTCCATCAGGTTGTACAGATCCTGCTCGTTGGTGGTGGCAACGGGGTAGATAGTCTTGTCGGGGTAGGTCATGGCGTTGAGGAACGTCTGCATGGAGCTCTTGATCAGGTCGACAAACGGCTCCTTGACGGGGAATTTGGCCGATCCGCACAGCACCGAGTGCTCAAGAATATGGAACACGCCGGTGGAATCGGCTGGCGGCGTCTTAAAGCCAATGGCAAAGGCCTTGTTTTCGTCGTCGCACGCCAGGTACAGCAGGCGAGCGCCCGAGGCGGTGTGGCGCAGCACGTAGGCGTCCGAGTCGAGCTCGGGCACGGTCTCGCAGCGCTCGACGGCAAAGCCGTGGCAGGTGGTGCCGGGTGCCAGCAGCGCGGCGGCTGCGGCGCGCGGGTCGGTTGAGGTGGTGGGCATATGCAGTCTCCTTTGACGCCCCAGCGGGGGCGAATCGAGTCGAATCCTCGAGAGTATACCCATATGGGGCCCTCGACCAATCTGCCGGATGAGCGTGGATTTTCGGACACACGAGCGTGGAAATTCGGACGCCCATCAAATGAGCGTGGATTTTCGGACGAAATCGGCTGCCAAAAGCCCAAAAACCGTCCAAATATCCACCCTCATTTCCCGACCGTCCAAAAATCCACGCTCATCCGTCGCCCGCACATCTCTCATATCTCATTCGTCTCTAATACGAGAGATAACAGAAAGATGAGAGACAAATATGAGAGATAACAATGCTGCAAAGAGACAGGCAACCATGGTATTGTCTCAATATAGATTGTTTTACCAGCGAAAACATGTTTAAATGAAACAGATGACAGACATCTTATCTTTCATCTCTCACTCCTCTCTAATATGAGAGATAACAGAAAGACGAGAGATAACTGAGAGACGAAGGAAATCTATTCGCGGCATTCTTCGCAGAACCGAGCGAAAGGACGTGCAGATGAACGAAAACGAGCTGGCCGGTTTGCTCGAGTCTTTAAAGCGAATGGGTTCGGATGACCTTAGCGTCGAAGTAAAAGAGAGCGCCATGACGCTTTCCCGCGACGTATGGGAAACGGTCAGCGCTTTCGCAAACACCGCCGGCGGCATCATCGTGCTCGGAGTGAGCGAGCGCGCGGGTTTTGTCCCAGTTGCAAACTTTGAGACCGAGAAAGTGCTCAACCAATTCGTGGCGGGCATGGGCGATGCTGGCGGTCGCGGAAAGCTGGCCAATCCGCCCAAATACACCATTGAGCGCGTGGAGCTCCAGGGCACCGTGGTTCTGGTCATCACGATTGAGGAGCTCGACCCGTCGAGCAAGCCGTGCTATGTCATAGAGCGGGGCGCTCAAGGTGGCAGCTACAAACGCATCGATGACAAAGATGTGCCGCTTTCATCGACCGAGGTGCTCGCATTGGCGTCATACGGTCGAGCGACTCCGAGCGATCGCGATGCGGTGCCCGGCACGAGTGTGGGCGATCTCGACGAGTCGCTGGTCGACCGCACGATAGAACGCGCCTATTCGTTGACGCCTCGAGCGATGCGTGGTGCGACGGACAAGAAGACAAAGATGGAGCGCCTGAATCTCCTCGACTTCCAGGGCAATGTTACCAAGGCCGGCCTCCTTGCCGCGGGCGTTTACCCTCAGCAGTTCTATCCCAAGCTCTTCATTGATGTGGCTGTCCATGCGGGAACTCAAAAGGGCGCTGCGGGACCGCTAAGATTTATGGACCGCACAGTCTGCGAGGGCACCCTGGGCGAGATGATTTCGGATACTGTCGCGGCTGTCGCCAAAAACCTGCGCCGCACCTCGACCGTCCAAGGCATCTCGCGTATCGACTCGCTGGAGATTCCCGAGGAGGTCCTGCGCGAGGCAGTCGCCAACGCGGTTATCCACAGGGAATACGGGGATCGGTTCTGTGGGCAATCGATCGCCGTCGACGTTTTTGACGACCGTATCGAGGTGACGAATCCCGGCGGCCTTTATGGAGGGAAGACTCGCGAGAGCTTGTTTGACGGCAGCTCCCGATGCCGTAACGCGACGCTCGTGAAACTCATGTCGATTGTCCCGCTGCCGGATGGCGCAGGTTCGCCGGCTGAGGGCAATGGCTCGGGCATCCCGATGATGCTCGATGCCATGCGCGCGCATGGTCTGGCCGAGCCCCTGTTCTGCCCGGGGTTCGATCGGTTCAAGGTCGTACTTTACCGTTCAAAGATCGAGCCGGTCGATCATGGCGGGGACTTGATTATGACGGCGCTCAAGCGCTACGGCGAATTGGGGACGCGCGAACTGGCGGAGCGCACGGGACTCACGGTTTCCCAGGTCAGGGCACGCGTCAATGCGCTCATTGAGCAGGGCGAGCTTGAGCCGACGGCGCCGTTGACAAGCCGCAACCGCAAGTATCGACTGTCAGAGCGCGTGGAATAAATGCGTTAGTGGACGAGGCGACCCAATAATCGACCCTCAATTGGCGCCCACTAAGGTAAAGCGGTTGTTGCTCAGTCGACGGTGATGCTAAAGACTCGGCTTACGCCGGCATGGCCCCGAACCCGTCCATCAAGAACAGCCTAAGAACCAGCTTGATGACATATCCCGGTTTGACTTCAGCCGCGTCAAAGACGTGGCGCTCGGCGAGCTCGCTGCAGTATGCATAGATGTCGCGGATAAGGTCCGCGCCCGAAAGCGTAAACATGTAGCCTGCGTCCGAAAGCGCATTGGGTGCGGCGGGCAACTTGGCCATGTGGCAGAACGTTTGCAGGTCGGGCGCCATAACATTCTGGTAGTCGAGGTGGCCGCTGGCATCCTGTGCGGCAAGCTCCAATTGGCGCACAAAATCCAGCGCCGCCGCTAACACAAAGCTCGGCGTAGGCGCATTGACGTCCTGAGTGGTCGCCACAAGCCTGCCCGCCGCCTGCGTGACAAGCCAAGCGACCTCGCGCTGGCAACGCACAGCCTTGCGCGTAACCGGCTTGATGGACGAAGAAGAAACGCTCCCCTTAGGCGGATTCGAAGCAGCCATAAGACCCTCTCATGAACAATCCGGCCCAACAAGCCCGGATGAAACACGTGCTACATCAGTATACAGGGAAGTGGGGTAGCGGGGTACAAGCGCGCCAGCGGCAAACCGAGAGCATCAACGATGTGCCGATCGCGGAATGAGATCTCGTAATAATTGACTTCCGGCCATATTATTGAGGGGCATGACTCGCGTTCGTATGGTTGTAGGTGCTGGCGATGAACGACATTGACCTTGCTGTTCCGTTGATGGATGGACCAAGCTATGACCGCGCCTGCAGTCTCGTGCCTTCCGAATACGTTGAGGCATGGGAGTGGTTTCTGGGTGAGGAACAGCGCGGCGGCGTTTGGACCAGCCTTCCGCACCACACCAAGGAAGATAGCCCTCAGTATCAGTATCGTTTGAGAATTGGCTCGGACTTCTTTCCCGTAACGCGGGATTCAGGGATCTTCTGGCCGGGCCAGGATCGGGTGAAGCAAGATCCCAATAAGATCTTTGCGCTTTCGGTCCATAACTCTAAAAAGAGCTTCTACACCGATGTGCCTCCGCTCTATTTGGACGATGGCACGTGGGTCATTAAGTATTCGGTTCAAGCGCCAGGCGCCGTTGGTTCTCGAGACCAAGACTATAACCGTAAAATGCTCAACTGCATGGAATGTGGCGTTCCGGTCGGAGTCATATTTGCAACCGAGGTGGGCTACAAGGTGCTCGGCCTTGCGTTTGTTGAGCGGTTCGAGCCCGAAAACGGATGGTTTGTTCTGCACGGTCCTGTTCATAAAGGCGGACCGGACCCTCGTTTTGCACCCGACATGAGTTATCTGAAGCACATGCCCGTCGATATTGAGTTTGCCGGACAGGGTGCGACCGACGACGAAAAGGTCCGCTATGCGTTAAGGCGCGAGCGATTGGGGCAGCAATGGTTCCGCAAGCAGCTCGTTGCCGCCTATGACGGCCGTTGCGCGGTGTCGGACTGCGGCGTCAGCGAAGCTCTGGAGGCTGCACATATCGAGAATTACTCGGGACCCAAATCGCAGGTTGCCAGCAATGGCATTCTGCTTCGGCGCGATCTTCATTCCCTATTTGATGCTCACCTGATTTCGTTTGAGCCTGTTTGCGGCGAATATCGGCTGTGCGGATCGTACCTGCTGGATAAGACCGACTACGCTTCCTTTGCGGGTGCGACGCTAAGGCAGCCGAATGAGCGTCAGTGGCGACCCAATACGGTGTTTCTTGAGGCCCATCGCATTGAGTTCGATCGCTCGGAAAAGAAGCGTGAAAAGGCGGGGCTTCTGCCGTATTAGCGTATTTGGCTTTGGTATTCTTTGACGATCGTGTTGTTTGATCGGATCGCGTGGCGATATAATCTCGCGCACGCCCGCCGGTGCATGCTCTTCCTGTTTTGTATAGCGAGAGGGGAGCGTGTATGAGCTGGCGAGGCGATATTGCGATGGGGAAGTACGGAAAACTGCCGTGTGCCCTTATAGACAACAATATGTTTCCGAGCGTAGAGGTTGATTGCGGGTCGTTTGTCGTCACCTGCCCTTGCTGCGGCTCGCAAATACCGTGTCTCGATATTCGGTTCATCGATGCGCGCGACAGACTCAGCGACGAAGTGAGAAAACAGACAGGCGTTCATATGCCGGTGTATCCGGAGAAATGCCCTGTTTGTGGCCTCGATATCGTGTATGACGCCGGCGACGAGGGATAGGTGATGCGGAGGAGCTGGCTGTGAAGGCTTCTCCGTCTCTACAAATAAACCCCCTCACCGAGTTGCCTGTGGAACTCGGCGTGATGGTCGCGTGCCCAGGTAAAGAGCGCCTGGTCAAAGTCGGTGCGCGTGGTCGGGACGCCAAAGACGCCGGCAACTTCGACGCGTATAAACTCCAGTGCCGGCAGCTTGTTGATGGCAGTGAGGGCAAACGGGGACGAGGGCTCCTCGAACAGATAGCGGCTGCCTTGCAGCGCGTCGCAACTGGTGCACGTGTTGCCGAGCGACGGGGCTTTGGAGGCTCGCGCGCCTACGGGCTTGTAGCCGCAGCGCTTATGAAGGTAGTCGCGGATCTCGCCCGGCACGCAGCCAAGAGCGGGCACGATGGCGAGTGCGTTGGCGTTGGCCGTGTCGATGGCAATGTGCCCGGACTCGTTGGGCGCGTGCGCGATGGCGACGCTCTCGTCGTTATCGGTTCGATAGGGAATGCCGAAGGCCGCGACCGAGGTCTCTTTGTGACACTTCCAGCACTCGCGCTTGCCCAGTACTAGATATATATACGGCGCTGAGGGGTCGGATCGGTCAACACCGGGCAGCCACTCGGCAAAGGGCTCGGGGTTGACGCCGCCGGGTACATACCAGACCTTCTTGGTCCGGTCCCATTTGGCGCCCAGCGCCTTGGCTTCTTCTTTGTGCGAAAAGGGGACATCGAGCTCGGTGCGCATGGCGGCTCCTTGGTGCTGCAGGTGCAAGTGGCCCAAGGATACCGCAGGGCGCAGACATCGCGGCGTTTTGCTGAGAAGTTGCGGTGCGGACTGATTGGTTATGCCGATGGATATATCGGCAAGTAGATGGTCGGCTTTTGGCTAGTTGGGCGGTTGGAACTGCCGGCGGATTTGGCGACATAAAACAAAACAGCCCAGAGGACATAGCCTCTGAGCTGCGAACATTTGGTGGGCGTTAGAAGATTTGAACTTCTGACCTC
>URMZ01000033.1 GCA_900549025.1 uncultured Collinsella sp. | reverse complement strand
GAAAGCACTTAATGTGCTTTCCGTCTTGCGCAGGACTGTAGAGCAGCAAACTTAAACAGCGGGCCGCCCGGGCCGGGGATCCACCATCGCGCACAGGAGGGGATTCCTTTTGTGTAGGGTTTGCGGAAATGTGCCAATTTTGGGATACGCCCGGCGGCGTGGTCTGTTGACGGCACAGCTAACGCCACGTATCCTATCGAACTGCGTGTTTCGTAGGGGGATGCTGACCCCTCGATTCAAGCCGTTGCACTTTACAGAAAGCTGGAATCATTCGAGAAGGAGTACGCTTTGCCTACTATTAACCAGCTGGTTCGCCAGGGCCGTCGTTCCGTGCCCAAGAAGTCCAAGAACGCTGCTCTGCAGCACAACTCCCAGAAGCGCGGCGTGTGCACCCGCGTCTTCACCACGAGCCCCAAGAAGCCGAACTCGGCTCTTCGTAAGGTTGCCCGTGTTCGCCTCGTCAACGGCATCGAAGTTACTGCTTACATCCCGGGTGAGGGCCACAACCTGCAGGAGCACTCCATCGTGCTCGTCCGCGGCGGTCGTGTCCGTGACCTCCCTGGTGTCCGTTATCACGTCATCCGTGGCGCCTACGACGCTGCTCCGGTCCAGAACCGTATGCAGGCCCGTTCCAAGTACGGTGCTAAGCGCCCCAAGGCCAAATAAGCCAGATAACGTTTTGATACTTTCGCCGTGTGCCGCCTAAGCGCCGCACGGTAGACACTTAAGGAGATTTCACATGCCGCGTCGTGCAGCAGCTAATCGTCGTGAGGTTCAGCCTGACGCCGTTTACAACAACCGCCTGGTGACTCAGCTCATCAACAAGGTCCTTCTTGACGGCAAGAAGGCCACCGCTGAGCGCATCGTTTACACCGCTTTCGAGATCGTTGCCGAGAAGTCCGAGGGTGGCGACGCTCTCGCTACCTTCAAGAAGGCTATGGACAACGTCAAGCCCACGCTCGAGGTCAAGCCCAAGCGTGTCGGTGGCGCCACCTATCAGGTCCCGATGGAGGTCAACTCCCGTCGTTCCACCGCTCTGGGTATCCGCTGGATCGTCAACTTCTCCCGCGCTCGCAAGGAGAAGACCATGGCCGAGCGTCTCGCCAACGAGATCCTCGACGCTTCCAACGGCCTGGGCGCTTCCGTCAAGAAGCGTGAGGACGTCTTCAAGATGGCCGAGGCCAACCGCGCGTTCTCTCACTATCGTTGGTAAGTTAAGGTAAGGAACTAACATGGCTAAGCCTAAGTACAAGCTTTCCGATACCCGTAACATCGGCATCATGGCCCACATCGATGCCGGTAAGACCACCACGACCGAGCGTATTCTTTACTACACCGGTAAGACCCACAAGATCGGTGAGGTTCATGAGGGCGCTGCCACCATGGACTGGATGGTTCAGGAGCAGGAGCGCGGCGTAACCATTACCTCCGCTGCTACCACGTGCTTCTGGAACAAGGACGGTAAGGACTACCGCATCCAGATCATCGACACCCCGGGCCACGTTGACTTCACCGCCGAGGTCGAGCGCTGCCTGCGCGTCCTCGATGGCGCTGTCGCCGTCTTCGACGCCGTTGCCGGCGTTCAGCCCCAGTCTGAGACCGTTTGGCGTCAGGCTTCTACCTTCAATGTCCCCCGCATCGCCTTCATCAACAAGTATGACCGCGTGGGCGCTGACTTCTTCAACGCTATCGAGACCATGAAGGATCGTCTCGACGCCAACGCCGTGGCCGCTCAGGTCCCGATGGGCGCCGAGGACAACTTCTGGGGCGTCATCGACCTCGTCACCATGACCGCATGGGACTTCAAGGCCGACGACAAGGGCATGACCTACCCCGAGCCGATGGACGAGATCCCGGCTGAGTTCGCCGACATCGCTGCCACCAAGCGCGAGGAGCTCCTCGACGCTGCTGCCAGCTTTGACGACGAGCTCATGGAGAAGATCCTCATGGAGGAGGACTTCACCGTCGAGGAGCTCAAGGCTGCTCTGCGTAAGGGCGTTCTGGCCAACGAGCTCAACCTCGTCTTCGTGGGCTCCGCCTACAAGAACAAGGGCGTCCAGGAGCTGCTCGACGCTGTCGTCGACTACCTGCCCAGCCCGCTCGACGTTGAGGCCGTCACCGGTACCGATCCGGACACCGGTGAGGAGATCCAGCGTCATCCTTCCTTCGACGAGCCCTTCTCCGGCCTGGTCTTCAAGATCATGACCGACCCGTTCGTCGGTAAGCTCACCTATGTCCGCGTTTACTCCGGCCGCGCCGAGTCCGGCTCCTACGTGGTCAACGCTTCCAACGGTCAGCGCGAGCGCCTCGGCCGCATCCTCGAGATGAACGCCGCCGAGCGTATCGACCGTGACGACGCTGCCGCCGGCGACATCGTCGCTTGCGTCGGCTTCAAGAACTCCACCACCGGTGACACCCTGTGCGCCGAGGGCAAGGAGATCGTTCTCGAGAAGATCGAGTTCGCTAAGCCCGTTATCGACGTTGCCATCGAGCCCAAGACCAAGGCCGAGCAGGACAAGATGTCCCTGGCTCTGACCAAGCTCGCCGAGGAGGACCCGACCTTCCAGGTGTCCACCAACCACGAGACCGGCCAGACCATCATCGCCGGCATGGGCGAGCTGCACCTCGAGATCATCGTCGACCGTCTGCTCCGCGAGTTCAAGGTTGACGCTAACGTCGGTAAGCCCCAGGTCGCCTACCGCGAGACCGCTGGTCACGACGTCGAGAAGGCTGAGGGCAAGTTCGTCCGTCAGTCCGGCGGTCGCGGTCAGTACGGCCACGCTGTCATCAAGCTCGAGAAGATGGAGGAGGGCTTCGGCTACGAGTTCGTCAACGCTATCGTCGGCGGTGTCGTGCCCAAGGAGTACATCCCGTCCATCGACAAGGGCATCCAGGAGGCCCTGAACACCGGTGTTATCGCCGGCTTCCCGGTCCTCGACGTTAAGGTCACCCTGTTCGACGGTTCTTACCACGAGGTCGACTCCTCCGAGGCCGCCTTCAAGATCGCCGGTTCCATGGCTATCAAGGACGCCCTCAAGAAGTCCGATCCGCAGCTGCTCGAGCCGATCATGGCTGTCGAGGTCGAGACCCCCGAGCAGTACATGGGCGACGTTATGGGCAACCTCTCCGGTCGCCGCGGCAAGATCGAGGGCATGGAGGATCGCAAGAACAGCAAGCTCATCCGTGCCAAGGTGCCGCTGGGCGAGATGTTCGGTTACGCTACCGACCTTCGCTCCCAGACCCAGGGCCGTGCATCCTACACGATGCAGTTCGACTCTTATGAGCCCGCGCCCAAGTCCATCGTGGACGAGGTCATGAGCAAGAACGCCTAAGTTCGAGCTCCCTGTTACGTAATCCGCGAGAACATCTCTCGCACTCTTTGGAGGTTTAAGTTGGCTACCCAGAAGATCCGCATTCGCCTCAAGGGCTATGATCACGAGGTCGTCGATCAGTCCGCGAAGCTCATCGTCGAGACCGCTCAGAAGACCGGCGCTCGCGTTTCCGGTCCTGTCCCCCTGCCCACCGAGCGTAACCTGTACACGGTTATCCGCTCGCCGCACGTGAACAAGGACTCCCGTGAGCAGTTCGAGATGCGCACCCACAAGCGCCTCATCGACATCCTCGACCCCACCTCGGGCACCGTTGATTCGCTCATGCGTCTCGACCTCCCCGCTGGCGTCGACATCGACATCAAGCTCTAAGCGATATCGCTCATAGCTTAAAGAGCCCCGCTGCCATTATGGTAGCGGGGCTCTTTTGCTTTGCATGATGGCCTTAGGGGATCGGGTAATGCTACCGAGTAGGTGGCTGCGGCGCCTTATTCGCTCAAGGGACGCAGCGATGCCTCCTCAAAATGGAAGGATCGCAAGTCGTCTTCCGTCTCGATGCACGCGCGACCAAAGTCATCGACGGTTTTAAAGATGCCTCGCGCCAGCTCGTCCCCAGCGGGGGAGCGGGCGATAACGTGCTCCCCAATCCAATTGAGGTGAGCGATATATTCGCTGTGGACGGGCGCGAGCGGTCCGGCGTCTTCTTCCATGGCGTTGAGACGTTCTGCCCATGTTTCTACAGCGTTCATGACCGCGTGATAGACCTCATCGAGGAGCGCATCGACGGTGGGAACATTCTTGTTGAGGTCTGAGAGGCCAATTGCCGCCAGGCCGCCATCGGGCACCCCCTGGGGCGTGTAGTTTACGTTGACGCCAATGCCGCAGACGGCGAAGGGCCCGCCCTCGTTGTCACGAGCCGCCTCGACTAAGATGCCGCCAAGCTTATGTCCTCGTGCGACGAGGTCGTTGGGCCATTTGAGGCCAATCTCGTTTGCAAGCCCCTGCTTTTTGAGCGCCTTGAGCACCGCTAGGCCGCTGACGGCGGCTAGACCAGAGTACTTTGCAGGATTAACGCATGGGCGCAGGACAATCGAAAGCAATAGGTTGCCGGCGGTTGAATCCCACTTGTGGCCGCGCCGGCCGCGTCCTGCTGTCTGAGCCCGGGCGGCAAGTCCTGTGCCGTGCGGCGCTCCTTGTTTTCCTGCTTCGAGCAGGTCATCGTTAGTCGATCCGGTTACGTCGACGATCGTTAATTTGGCATCCATAGCGGCTGCTACCTCCTTAATGAATAAGTGAATAACGCAATGGTGTCGTGAGGCAGACACAATGTGAAGCCTTTGTCGCATTTGGACAATTTAATGTTAACACGTCAACAAAGACTGAAATGCGCTATCCTCTCTTGGTCGATGTAAACACGTCAACAACTCAAAGGAGGTTAGTGATGGGTTTCACGATACTGGGAACGGGCTCGGCGCTTCCCGAGCGCAGCGTTTCCAACGACGAGCTGTCCGAGTTCCTGGACACCTCGGATGAGTGGATTTTTACCCGTACGGGGATCAAGAGCCGCCATGTGTGCACCGCCGAGTCACTCGACGACCTTGCCGTAGCGGCGAGCGAGCGGGCGCTTCAGGTATCCGGAATCGATGCGAGCCAGCTGGATCTCATCGTCTGCTCGACGACGACGGGCGACCATCTCGTTCCTGCCGAAGCGTGCGCCGTTGCTGAGCGCCTGGGTGCCACATGTCCTGCCTTCGACGTTTCGGCGGCTTGTGCCGGCTTCGTTTTTGCGCTCGATGTCGCCGAGGGCTATATCGCCCGCGGTCGCGCCAGGCACGTGCTGGTCGTTGCCGCCGAGCAGATGACGCGCGCGCTCGATTGGACCGATCGTGCCACGTGCGTGCTCTTTGGCGATGGCGCGGGTGCCGCAGTGATTGAGGCTGGGGGAGACAGTCCCCTTGCCGTTGAGCTTTCGACGGCGCCCGACGTCGAGACGTTGCGCGTTCCCGGTCTGGTCGGCACCTCGCCGTTTAAGGACTCCGCAGATAGCGCGAGCGTGCTGTTCATGAATGGCCGCCGCGTGTTCAAGTTCGGCGTCAATGCCATCTGCGACACGGTCAACAAGCTCGCCTGCGACGCGAGCATCGCGGTCGAGGACATCGACCACTTTGTATTCCATCAGGCTAACGAACGAATCTTGAGCCAGGCAGTCAAGCGCCTGGGTGTGCCGGACGACCGTGTGGTCCGGACGTTGCGTGAAACTGGCAACATCTCGAGCGCCTGTATTCCGCTTGCTCTCGATCGACTGGCAAATACCGGCGCGCTGCACGCGGGCGACACCATCGCCCTGGTCGGATTTGGCGCCGGCTTGGATGTAGGTGGCTATCTACTTCGCTGGAAGTAGTTGCACATAGGAAATGAAAACGCCCCTGGGGCACAAACAAAGGAGAACTACCATGGCAGATCAGAAGACCTTCGAGCGCGTTTGCGACGTTATCCGCGAGACCGCTGGCCTTGACGATGTCGAGATGAAGCCCGAGTCCACGCTCGAGGAGATTGGCCTCGACAGCCTGGGTACCGTCGAGATCCTCGTTGCCGTCGAGGACGAGTTTGGCATTGAGCTCGATACCGAGGAGAACCCCAAGACGGTCGGCGAGTTCGTCGATACGGTCGAGGCGGCATTGGAGAAGTAGTGATGCTCAAGTCTTCTCTCTGCGATTTGCTCGGCATCGAAAAGCCCGTGTTCCAGGGTGGTATGGCCTGGATTGCCGACGCCTCGTTGGCATCTGCCGTGTCCGAGGCAGGCGGCTTAGGCATTATCGCGGCCATGAATGCCGACGCAAACTGGCTGCGCGATCAGATTCACGAGCTGCGCGCCAAGACGGATAAGCCCTTTGGCGTCAACGTTATGCTCATGAGCCCGTTTGTCGACGAGGTCGCACAAGTGGTGATTGATGAGCGGGTGCCCGCTGTGGTGACCGGCGCCGGCAATCCCACCAAGTACATGAAGGCCTGGAACGATGCAGGCATCAAGGTTATTCCCGTCGTGGCTTCGGTGGCGCTGGCGCGTCTCGTGGCACGTCGCGGAGCCACTGCCGTTGTTGCCGAGGGCACCGAATCGGGCGGCCATATTGGAGAGACCTCGACGATGGCACTGGTGCCGCAGGTTGTCGATGCGGTCGATATTCCCGTGGTTGCGGCTGGCGGCATCGCCGATGGCCGCGGCGTGGCGGCCGCCTTTATGCTCGGCGCTGCCGGCGTTCAGGTGGGAACACGCTTTCTGGTCGCAAACGAGTGCACCGTATCCGAACAGTACAAAGAGCTGGTGCTCAAGGCGGGCGACACGTCGACGCGTGCGACCGGTCGCTCGACGGGACATCCGGTTCGCGCCCTCAAGAGCCCCTTCACCAACGCGTATGCCAAAAGTGAGGCGGCGGGCGCAAGCCCCGAGGAGCTCGGGGCCATGGGCACGGGCGCGCTTCGTAAAGCCGCAAAGGACGGTAATTACGAAGAGGGTTCGTATTTGTGCGGACAGATTGCCGGCATGGTCAACGAACGCCAGAGCGCACGCGAAATCGTCGACGATCTGGTCGATGGCGCCGAGCATGTTCTGAAGGGTGCGTCCAAATGGGTAGCATAGCGTTTCTGTTTGCCGGTCAGGGTGCCCAGCATCCCGCGATGGGCGTCGACCTTATCGAAGCATCACCGGCGGCTGCCGAGGTGTTCGCCATTGCCGACGAGGTGCGCCCGGGGACCAGCGAGCAGTGCCGGAGCGCCTCGAAAGAGGAGCTCTCGCAGACCGAGAACACGCAGCCTTGCGTGTTCGTGCACGACTTGGCTGCCGCCGTCGCCCTGCGCGAGCGCGGCGTGGTGCCTGCCGCCTGTGCGGGGTTCTCGCTGGGCGAGGTCGCTGCACTCACCTTTGCGGGGGCATTCGATACGCGAGCGGGTTTTGAGCTCGTGTGTGAGCGCGCGGCTTTGATGGCCACGGAGGCCGAGCGTCACCCCGGCGGCATGCGCGCCGTCATCAAGCTCGATGCGGCGCAGGTCGAGGGCTTGGCAAAACAGGCAGGCGAGGACTGCTGGCCGGTCAACTACAACAGCCCCCAGCAAACGGTTGTGGCCGGAGCGCCCGATGCGTTGCAGACCCTCGACGTCCTGGTAAAAGAGGCTGACGGTCGCGCCATGAAGGTCGCGGTGTCGGCTGCATTCCATAGCCCCTATATGGCCGAGGCGACCTGTGGCCTTGCTGCATATATCCAAGCCGGTCACGCGCCGTCCCCGTTGCTCATTCCTGTTATGGCAAATATGACGGCGGCACCCTATCCGGCCGACCCGCAGGCGGCATCGGAGGTGCTGGCCAACCAGGTGAGTCATGCCGTGCGCTGGGTCGACACGCTGCATGCTCTGCAGGATCAAGGCATCGACACGTTTATTGAGGTCGGCCCCGGCAAAACGCTGTCCGGCTTGGTCAAGCGTACGTTGAGCGACGTTCGTGTGTATTCGTGCGAAACGGCCGAACAGGTCGCAGCTATTGCCGACGAGCTCGCATAGTCCACAGGGCTGTAACCCGAAAGGAATGACATGGGCAACTTGAACAAAGGCGCGCTCGAGCGCGACGGATCGCGCCGCGTGGCGCTGGTCACGGGCGGCTCGCGGGGTATCGGCCGCGCCTGCGCTGTCGGTCTGGCGGAGGACGGCTTTGATATCGCCGTCGTCTATGCCGGTAGCGCAGATGCGGCGCGCGAGACGTGCGAAGCCTGTGAGGCGGCTGGCGCCACGGCGCGCGCATATCAATGTGACGTGGCCGATCCCGCTGCCGTCAACGCGTGCGTGGAAACGGTCCTCAACGACTTTGGCTCCATTTGGGCGCTCGTCAACAACGCCGGCATCACCCGCGATGGCCTGCTCATGCGTATGGGTGACGATGCCTTCGCTCGCGTGCTCGATGTCAATCTCAAGGGCACGTTCAATACGACGCGCGCGCTCACCAAGACCTTTATGCGCCAGCACGGCGGTTGCGTCATCAACATGAGCTCGGTTGTGGGCCTGATGGGCAATGCCGGGCAGGCCAACTACGCTGCCTCCAAGGCGGGCGTCATCGGCCTGACCAAGGCGGTAGCGCGCGAGCTTGCGCCCCGCGGCGTTCGAGTGAACGCGGTTGCCCCCGGGTTTGTCGAGACGGATATGACGGCAAAGCTCTCGGAGAAGGTGCGCGCGGCGTGCGAGGGGCAGATTCCCCTAAAGCGTATGGCGCAGCCCGAGGAGGTGGCCGGTGTGGTGCGCTTTTTAGCGAGCGATGCCGCCGCTTACATTACGGGCGAAGTCATACGCGTCGACGGCGGAATGGCGATGTAGAAAGCAAGCCGGGTAAGCGGCTTGGATGAGGAGACCATGATGGAACAGAGAGTTGCAATCACCGGTATCGGTGCCGTGTCGCCGCTCGGCAACACCGCGCTTGCCACCTGGGCGGCCATGTGTGCCGGAACGTGTGGCATCGGTCCGATCACGCACTTCGATACCGATGCGTTTGCCGTCAAGGTGGCGGCCGAGGTCAAGGGCTTTGACGGCAACGAGTACTTTGGCAAGCGTGATGCCAAGCACCTGGACCCTTGCGTTCAGTTTGCCCTGGCGGCGTCGGACGAGGCCATGCACGATGCGGGCTTTGATGTCGAGGGCGCCATCGATCGCGAGCGCCTGGGCGTCTACGTGGGTTCAGGCGTGGGCGGCATGCGGACACTCGTCGACAACGTCCACACGATCGCCGATCGGGGACCTCGCCGTGCATCGCCCTATATGATTGCGATGATGATCCCCAACATGGCATCGGGCAATATCGCGATCCGCCACAAGGCAAAGGGCCCGACCCTGCCCGTGGTGACCGCGTGCGCGACCTCGGCCCATGCCGTGGGCGAGGCGTTCCGCGCCATCAAGCATGGCTATGCCGATGCGATTCTCGCCGGCGGTACCGAGGCCGCAATCATTCCCGATGCCGTTGCGGGCTTTACGTCCTGCCGTGCACTCACCACTAATCCTGACCCGTCGACGGCATGCCGTCCGTTCGATGCGAATCGCGACGGCTTTGTGATGGGCGAGGGCGCCTGCGTGCTGGTACTCGAGAGCATGGAACACGCGCTGGCTCGCGGGGCGCACATTTATGCCGAGGTTGTGGGCTACGGCAACACCGATGATGCCTATCACATCACGAGCCCCGATCCCGAGGCTGCCGGCATTGCCCGCGCGATATCGCTGGCGGTTGCCGAGGGTGACGTCAAGCCTTCCGAGGGCCTCTACATCAATGCCCACGGCACCTCGACCAAGCTCAACGATTCTTCCGAGACGGCGGGCATCAAGCGCGCGCTCGGCGAGGACGCGGCGCGCGCCGCGCACGTCTCGTCGACCAAGTCGATGACCGGCCACATGATCGGTGCCACGGGTGCCATCGAGGTCATGGCCTGTGCCATGGCGCTCGAGCAGGGCGTGGTGCCTCCGACCATTAACTACTACACGCCCGATCCCGCCTGCGATCTTGACTACACGCCCAATCGCGCGGTTCGCGCCGACCTTACCTGGGCGCTTTCAACCAACCTGGGCTTTGGCGGGCACAACGCCGCCATCGCGCTGCGTAGATATACGAGGAGCTAGAGCATGGATTCCAAAAGACTTGCCGAGATAGCCGATGTTATGGAGGACCGCGGCCTCACGCGCGTACGCGTTGAGGAGCCCGATGGCACCGCGGTCGAGCTCGAACGCGCGAGCGCCGCGCAGCCGGTTGCCGTGCCCATGCCTATGCCGGGTGCCGTGACTGCTCCGGCGGTGGCTCCTGTCGCCATGCCTGCCGCCGCGCCGGAGCCCGCCGCGCAGGCGCCTGCCGCCGCACCGGAGCCTAAGGGCACCGAGGTGACCGCTCCCATGGTCGGCGTTTTCTATGCTGCCCCGGCGCCGGGCGACGAACCGTTTGTGCACGTGGGCTCCAAGGTCAAGGCCGGCGAGACCCTCTGCATCATCGAGGCCATGAAGGTTCTCAACGAGGTGACGGCAGAGGTGGATGGCGAGGTGCTCGAGATCTGCGTGGCCGACGGCGACCTCGTGGAGTTTGGCAGCTGCCTCATGAGGATCGGATAGGTGATATCCATGAACAAAGAAGAGCTCAAGAAGCTGTTGCCGCATCGTGAGCCGATGCTTTTGCTCGACGAAGCCGAGCTAGTGGGCGACGAGGCCCACGGCAAGATCACGATTACGGGCGACGAGTACTTTTTGCAGGGGCATTTTCCGGGAAACCCGGTGGTCCCCGGCGTGATTCAGTGCGAGATGCTCGCCCAGAACTGCTGCGTGCTGCTGATGGGCGATGAGGAGGCGCGCGGCGCGACGCCGTTCTACACGAGTCTGGACAAGGTGCGCTTTAAGCGTCCGGTGCGCCCGGGCGACACGGTGGATCTGGTGTGCTCCATCACGCGTGCGCGCGGGCCGTTCCGCTTTGCGACGGGTACTGCGAGCGTTAACGGTGAGGTTTGCTGCCGCGCCGATATGTCTTTTGCGCTCATGCACGAAAAGTAGGGAAGTTTTCATGTTCGACAAAGTGCTCATCGCCAACCGCGGCGAAGTCGCGGTCCGTGTTATCCGCGCGTGCCGCGATATGGGCATCAAGACCGTCGCCGTTTATTCCACGGCCGATGCGGACGCGTTGCACGTGCAGCTTGCCGACGAGGCGTATTGCATCGGCGGCCCGCGTCTTGCCGAGAGCTACCTCAACGACGATGCCGTGCTCACCTGTGCCGTAAAGTCGGGGGCAAAGGCGATCCACCCTGGCTACGGTTTCTTTTCCGAGAAGGCAAGCTTCGTGCGCGACTGCGACAAGTACGGCCTGGCGTTTGTCGGTCCTTCGGCCGCGGTAATCGACAGCATGGGCGACAAGGACGCCGCGCGTCGAACGGCCGCCGCGGCGGGCGTGCCCATCGTTCCGGGCTGCGATTTGCTCAAAAGCCCCGAGGAGGCGACGGCCGAGGCCGAGCGCATTGGCTGCCCCGTGCTTATTAAGGCGCGTGCCGGCGGTGGCGGCCGCGGCATTCGCAAGGTCGAGCGCGTGGAAGATGCGGCAAAGGCGTTTATCGAGGCGCGTGCCGAGGGCGAGGCCGTTTTTGGCGACGGCGAGTGCTACATGGAGAAGTTCGTCGCGCCGGCGCACCATGTTGAGGTGCAGATTATGGCCGATAAGCAGGGCCATGTGTTTTCGCTCGGCGAGCGCGAGTGCTCGGTGCAGCGCCGCAACCAAAAGCTGATCGAGGAGAGCCCCGCGCCGTGCCTCGACGGACACGACGACATTCGTGCTCGCATGCACAAGGCAGCGCGTGACCTGGCTCGTGCCGTCGGCTACGAAGGAGCCGGTACCATCGAGTTCCTGTATTCGGACGACGGCAATTTCTACTTTATGGAAATGAACACGCGCTTGCAGGTGGAGCATCCGGTTACGGAGTTTGTGACCGATACCGACTTGGTCAAGTGGCAGCTGCGCGTGGCAGCCGGCCAGCCTCTGCCCTTTGAGCAGGAGGACATGCCGGTCCGCAACCACGCCATGGAGTGCCGCATCAATGCCGAAACGCCGGACTTTCTGCCATCATGCGGAACGGTCACCGCGTTGCGTGTGCCGGGTGGTCCGCGCGTGCGCTGGGATTCCGCCATGTTTACCGGTGCGAACGTTCCGCCGTACTACGACTCCATGCTCGGCAAGCTCATCGTGTGTGCGCCCACGCGTGACGGCGCCATTCGCAAGATGCGCTCGGCCCTGGGCGAGCTCGTGATTGAGGGCGTGAGCGAAAACAGCGAGCTTCAGCTCGACGTGCTGGCAAACGACGAGTTCTTGTCGGGCATGTATCACACCGATCTGATGGGGCATCTCTATGCTGATGAATAGAAAAGCGAAGACGGTTAACGTCCTCGAGGGGCCGATAACCGAGTCGTGCGCCGAGTTTCCCGCGCGCCACGTGTTTATCAAGTGCCCGGAGTGCCGCCGCGTGATCGATGAGGCACGCCTGCACGACAATCTCGAGGTCTGCCCTCGTTGCGGCAAACACTTTCGCGTGAGCGGTCGCGCGCGCATGCGCATGACGGTCGACGAGGGCACGTTTGAGGAATGGGATGCCAATCTGGCGTCGGAGGACTTCCTCTCGTTTCCCGGCTATGCCGACAAGCTCAAGAGCGTAAGCGAGCGTTCGGGCGAGCGCGATGCCGTTGTGTGCGGCAGGGGCAAAATCTGCGGTTGCGATACCGCACTCTTCTTTATGGACGCCAACTTTATGATGGGCTCGATGGGTTCTGTGGTGGGCGAGAAGATCTGTCGCACATTTGAGCACGCGACCGAGCTGGGATTGCCGGTTGTCGGCTTTACCGTTTCGGGCGGTGCGCGCATGCAAGAGGGCGTGACATCGCTTATGCAGATGGCCAAGATTTCTGCGGCGGTTAGGCGCCACAGCGAGGCGGGCGGCCTGTATATCACGGTGCTCACCGACCCCACGACCGGAGGCGTAACCGCGAGCTTTGCCATGGAGGGCGACATTATCCTGGCCGAGCCCGATGCCCTGACGGCATTTGCCGGCCCGCGCGTGATCGAGCAGAACATGCACAAGCGCCTGCCCAAGGGATTCCAGCGCTCCGAGTTTTTGCTGGAGCACGGCTTTTGCGATGCCGTTGTTCCGCGCGGCGAGATTGCGCTCACGGTAGGCGAGCTGTTGGCGCTGCACGAAGGGCATGCGCCCAGCCCGGGGGCACCGCATGAGATCGTGCATACGGGTCGTTGCGGCAAAAAGCTGGGACACTTGTTTAAGCGCTCGGCGGCACCAAAAACCGCGCTCGAGATTGTCAAGCAGACCCGCTCGGCAGATCGTGCCACGGCGGGCGAGATGATCTCGCTGGGCTTGGACGGATTTGTGGAGCTGCACGGCGACCGTTACTTTGGTGATGACGCCGCCGTGGTGGCTGGCATTGGCTGGAAGGACGGGCGCCCCGTAACGGTCATCGCCATCGAGCGCGGCACCACGACCAAAGAGCGTATGCGCCGCAACTTTGGCATGGCGCATCCCGAGGGCTACCGTAAAGCGCGTCGCCTGATGCGCCAAGCCGAAAAGTTTGGTCGGCCGGTTCTGTGCCTGGTCGATACTTCGGGCGCGTTTTGCGGCATCGGTGCCGAGGAACGCGGTCAGGGCGAGGCTATCGCCCAGAATCTCATGGAGATGAGCGGCCTTAAGACGCCGATTGTCTCGGTGGTAACAGGCGAGGGCGGCTCTGGTGGCGCGCTGGCGCTGTCCGTGGCCGACCGCATCCTGATGCTCTCGAGCTCGGCCTATTCGGTCGTGAGCCCCGAGGCCTGTGCGTCGATTCTGTGGAAGGATACCGAGCGCGCGAATGAGGCCGCCGAGGCGCTTAAGCTCACGGCTCCCGATCTGTTGGCGCTCGGTATCATCGACGGCATTGTTGACGATAGGGGTCTGTCGCATGAGGAGATCGCCGGCGCCGTCATGTCCTCGGCATTTGATGCCTTCGATACGCTTGGGCGGCTCGACGACGCGACCCTCACAAACCTCCGCTACGAAAAGTACCGCGCAATCGGTCAGTATCGCACGATGTGACAAAGGGACAGTCCGCATGTCACATTGGGAAAGGGTTCCTGTGTCACAAGTTTCTAACACCTCGTTTACAACGACGGTCTCATCAAACGCCATGGCTGTGGTGGATTATCTGTCCAAAAGCATGATGTCGGCGCTGCCGTTTATTGTCTGCGCGGCGTTGTTCCGCACCGTCGCCGTCATTATGGGCGAAGGCATGCTGGGCCTGTGGTCTGCCGATTCCGATATCTATCGCCTGTTCTACAGTTGGCTCTATAACGCCGGCTACTACTTCTTGCCCGTTTATCTTGGTTGGGCGGCCGCTCGCCAGCTCGGTTGCTCGGAGCAGCTGGGCATGATGCTGGGCGGCGTATTGATTGCGCCCGATCTGCTTAAGCTCGTCGATGCCGCATCGACGACGGGGGCATCGATGACTTCCGTGTATGGCCTGCTTCCCGCGCCGGTCAACGATTACACGACGACTGTTATTCCGGTTCTCATCTCGGTACCCGTGCTTTGGCAAGTGGAGTGTTTCTTTCAGCGCGTTATCCCTAAGGCCGTGGCGTTTTCGTTTGTTCCGTTTGCGACCATGCTTGTCATGGTTCCGGTTTCGCTGTGTATTACGGCGCCGGCGGGCAGCTATTTGGGCATGCTGTTGGGCCAGCTTATGTTTATGCTTGGCAATTCCGGTGGCATCGTATCGTTGCTCACACTCATGGGGCTTGCCGCGGGCTGGGAGTTCCTTAAGATCGCGGGCGTCAGCAACGTTGTCCTATCGCTCGCCTATGCGCAGTTTATGAGTGTGGGAACGGATTCGTGCATCCTGATCGCCGCGACGATGGCAACGTTTGCCGTTTGGGGCATGCCCTTTGGCGCGTCGCTCCGCGTTGCGGATAAGGACGAGAAGACGCTCATGCTGGGCTATTCGATCTCGGGTGTTCTTGGCGGCGTAAGCGAGCCTGCGCTGTACGGTTGCGGCTTTAAATATGGCAGGTGCCTGACGTGCATGGCCATTGGCGGCGCCGTCGGAGGCCTTGTTGCGGCCGTGGGCCACGTTACGGCCTATACCATCGGCATGACGAATGTCCTCATGGTCATTGGCTTTGCCACGGGCGGCATCCCGAACCTGCTGTGGTGCTGCGCTGCCGGCGGCACGGCATTTGCGGTGTCTGCGGCGCTGAGCTACTGCTTTGGCGTGGTGCCGGCGAAGGGACAGGCGACGGGGGACGGAGGCGATTCGCCCGAAACAGTGGCGAGCGCTGCTGAAGTAAGCGCATAAACCTGTGCGACAAAAGGACGATCCCTTTGTCGTGTTCCAAGGCCGTGGCTCGTGTGGGCTGCGGCCTTTTGTATCTTGAGGACAAAGTGGCTACACTACAATCCGTTTGAGCAATAGATATATAGGTAGTACCGTGGGGGCGGATGTAGATGGTCGAGTGGATTGTTGGGCGCGCACAGGGCGATCGTGCGCGTGTGGGCACGTTAGCGGGCATGGTGTGTATTGTCGCCAATGTTGCGCTTTGTGCTGCGAAGGGTGCAATTGGTGTGGTTTCGGGATCGGTTTCGATTGTTGCGGATGCCATGAACAACCTGTCCGATGCCAGCTCGAATATCGTGAGCGTGCTGGGCTTTAAGCTGGCGAGCAAGCCGGCCGACCCCGAGCATCCTTACGGCCACGGTCGCTACGAGTATCTCTCGGGTCTGGTCGTGGCGGCACTCGTGCTGCTGATTGGCGTTGAGCTGGTGAAGTCCTCGGTCGAGCGCGTCATCCACCCCGAACCTGTCGAGTTCTCGCTTGCCCTGGTGGCAGTTCTAGTGCTTTCGATGGTCGTAAAGCTCTGGATGGCGGCCCTCAACCAAAAGCTCGGCGACCGTATCGAGTCCGAGACACTGCATGCGACGGCTCAGGATTCCAAGAACGATGTCCTTGCCACGGGTGCCGTGCTGGCGTGCGCAGTTGTTTCGCAGGTGACGGGCATCAATCTTGACGCTTGGGTCGGCCTTGCCGTTGGTGCCTATATTGGCTGGAGCGGTTTTGAACTCATCCAGGATACGGTGAGCCCGCTTTTGGGCCAGACGCCCGATCCTAAGCTGGTCAAGCACATTCGAGACAAGATCATGAGCTATCCCGGCGTTTTGGGCGTTCACGATTTGATGGTTCACGACTACGGCCCGGGCAGGAAGTTCGCAAGCGCTCACGCCGAGATGGCGGCCGAAGCCAGCCCGATGGAAAGTCACGACACGCTCGACAATATTGAGCAGGCGTTTAGGAACGAAGACGGCATGATCGTCACGCTCCATTACGATCCCATCGTGACCGACGATCCCAAGGTGGCGAGCATGCGTTTACGCATTAACGCAATGGCTCAGGAGATCGATAGTCGCCTTTCGATTCACGACCTGCGCTGTGTGCCGGGCCCTACGCACACCAACGTGATCTTTGACTGCGTGCGACCCTCGGATTTGGCGATGAACGCCGAAGACTTAAAGCACGCGTTGGCGAAACGGGTCGAGTCGGAATACCCCAAGTCGATTGCCAAGATTACGATCGATGAAGACTACGTAGGCCATACCCACGAGTAGGGCTGCGCCGGTAAAGCAAGTTATACAGAAGGGGAGAATATGAAGAGGCTGTATCTGCTCCGCCACGGCCAGACGGAATTCAACGTCAAAAAGCTCGTCCAAGGTCGTTGCGATTCACCGCTCACCGATTTGGGCCGTCAGCAAGCCGGGATGGCAGCCGCATGGCTCAAAGCCCACAATGTCGTTCCCGACAAAGTGGCCTCATCACCCTTAGGCCGAGCCGTGGACACAGCTCAGCTCGTCGCATGCGAGCTCCTCGGTCCGGACGCTGCTGTCGAGTCCTGCGAAGGCATTATTGAGCGCTGCTACGGCTCCTTCGAAGAAGGCCCCCACGACGCGCTACCCACCGACGTCTGGGATCCAGGCGAAGATCTGGTCCCCTTTGGAGGAGAGGGAAGCAAAGCGTTGCAAGAACGCATGGTAGCCACCCTCACCAATCTCATGGGCGCCGAGGGCATAGAAACCCTCCTAGCAGTAAGCCACGGCAGCGCCAGCCGCCAATTCATCAAGGCTGCAGCCCCAGAGGGCTTCAAGCTCCCAACAAAACTCCCCAACTGCGCCATCATGATCTTCGATTTCGATGAGGCAAAGCCACAAGCAGAAGGCGAGCCAATGCAATGCAAGTTCACCCTCCAGCAAATAGTGGACCCCCAACAAAGAAATTAGCTGAGCGAGAAGAGTTAAGCAGACATCAACGTGTCGTCTCCCGAGCTTGGCAGAGGGGCGGCGAAATATATTAAGTTTGTCGCGAGTTCCGCACGCAAAGGAAAGCACTTAATGTGCTTTCCGTC
>URMZ01000032.1 GCA_900549025.1 uncultured Collinsella sp. | reverse complement strand
GGCCCGTGGGTTATACCCTAAGAGCAAACCACCCTTTTTAAGGGTGGTTCTGATTACCTTACGTAGACGACGTTGTCGCGGCGCGGTTTTGCCTCGGGTGGCGTGTCCTCGGCGTAGCCAAGAATGCAGTTACCGACACCGCGCAGGTTGCCGTCGGCGGGCAGGCCCCAGCTGGCCAGCAGCTCCAGGCCCTCGGGCGAGTCAAAGACCTCATGCGCGCGGTGAATCCAGCACGAATCGACACCCAGTGCATAGGCGGCGTTGAGCAAGTTGCCCATGGCGAGCGAGCCGTCTTCCAGATGTGTGGGCACGCTGCGGTCAACCAGCACCACCACAACGGTCTTGGCGCCATAGAAGGGGTCGCTGTTGCTGTCCATGACCTGGGCGTTGAGCTGTGAGAGACGCTCGACGGTCGCGGGGTCGGTAACGGCGACAAACGTGACCGGCTGGCGTCCCATGCCGCTCGGCGCGTACTGGCCGGCTTCGATAATGCGTGCGAGCTTTTCGGCTTCGACGGGGCGATCGCTATAATTACGGCAGCTGCGGCGGTGGATGAGCGCTTCGATGGTCTCCATGGGTCCTCCTAGCGATGACATTGCAGATGTTCCGTTCTTACCCGTCGTGCCGTAGCCGTAATCGCGCAGTCGGCCCCAAACAATGCAAGCTACCAAGTGGAAAAGTTGGTTTGCATAAAACTTCAGCCAGAATGTGACAAACCGGTGGGATGGTTAAACGTTTTATCCCGTCTACCCTGCGGTTTTTTACCACTTGCCTAAATGATGCGCGCATAAGCTCTGATAAAGGTTTTACTAAAGGAGTATCAACGTTTATCAACGCGCCATGGTGGCGCCGGGCCAGGAGGTAACATCATGTTCCAGGCTGGAGATGTCGTCGAGACCGACTTCGAAGGATTTCTGAAGCTGCTGCGTTCCAAGACGCGCGCTTTCGTGTCGATTAATGATCACGAGTACTACATCACGCACACCGATGGCTATTGGCGTGTTCAGGATTGCGAGGCCCTCAACGATAAGGGCCACTTTACTGACTGCTCCGAGCTGGTCAACACGGTCTGCGAGGTCGTCGAACTGCCGTGGATCTGCGGCAAGAGCCTGCACGACAGCTTCTCGGGTGCCACGGTCTACGAGGCCGTCGCTGCTTAACAGCCAACACTCGATATTCTCTCGCAACCGCCGGCGCCGCCCCCGCGCCGGCGGTCTTTTTGTCGATATGCTTATGTAGAGCCGACCATAAACAACAATCTTGTTGGCGATAGTCAAAACTCGGACTAATGTAGAGATATTAATTGGTCAAAACTCGGACTATCGAATGGTGGGAGAGATGAATAGTGCAGTTAGCCCGGTCGATTTCGACCGGATGCTCAACGGGCTTGATCGTATCTATTCGGAGTTCGCGCGCACTTGCGGTCTTTCGGACTGCGCCTACTGGATGCTCGTCGACACGAGTGCAGCGGGCGGAAGCGTTGCCGTGAGTCGGCTGACGAGTGAATGGTTCTACAGCAAACAGACCATCAATTCGGCGATTAAGACGCTTAGGGCGCGAGGGCTTGCGACGTTGGAGTTTGCCGAGGGCAGTCGTATGAATAAGGTCGTTTGTTTGACCGATGAGGGCCGGCGGTTCGCCGAGCACTATGCGTTGCCGGCGGTTAAAGCCGAGCAGCGTGCCTTTGGCGCGCTCGAGCCCTGGGAACAGCGCGAGATCATGCGCTTGGTCGGTAAGTTCTCCCACGTTCTGAACGAAGAGTGCGAGGCATTTAAACGGCAAGTGGCCGCCGAGAACGAGGCTGACGATAAGGGCGAGGGGGACACATGCGACTCTTAATGAGGTTTATGAGGCCGTACCGCGGTCTGATTGCGGTGACGCTGTTTGCGGTGCTGATAGATAACGTCGGTACGCTGTTGGTTCCCACGATGCTGGCGAACATGGTCAACACCGGTATTACCACGGGCGATATCGACTATATTTTACGCAACGGCCTGTACATGCTTATCGCGACCGGCATGGCCAGCGGCGGCACGGTGCTGGGCTGCTATCTTTCGGCGCGCCTGGCCGCCAACGTGGCCTGCGATATCCGCAATGCCGTGTACGACAAGTCGCTCGAGCTGTCCGCCAGCGACTTTGAGCGCTTTGGCACGGGTTCGATGATCACGCGCTCACTCAACGACATCAACGTGATTCAGCAAGCTGTCCTTCAGACGATTCAGTTGGTGCTGCCGGTGCCGTTCTTGGCCGTGGCAGGCATCATTTTTGCTTGGTTCATCGATCCCGCCATGGGCACGCTGCTGGGTGTGGTCGTTGCGATCGTGCTGGTGGCGGCGGTCTTTACGGTGGCTAACGCCGCGCCGATCTTTATGCGCCTGCAGAGCTTTATCGACCGCATGAACGTGGTGCTGCGCGAGAACATCGTGGGCGTGCGCGTCATCCGCGCATTTAACAAGGAGCGCCACGAGGAGCAGCGCCTGGACGAGGTGTTTAGCGATTACGCGGCCAACGCCATCAAGGTCAACCACCTGTTTGTGGGTCTCGACAGTTCCAGCTTCTTTTTGATGAATATCGCCGAGGTGGCGGTGCTGTGGGTGGGCGGCAACCGCGCGGGCGTCCACGCCATGCAAATCGGCAGCATCTCGGCCGTGTTGGAATACGCGATCTTGATCCTGTTCTTTGTGATGATGGCGCAGATGGTGATTCTGACGCTTCCGCGCGCTGCGGCGTGCCTCAACCGCGCGCAACAGGTGCTCGAAATCGAGCCGAGCATCGTGGACGGCAAGGCAACGCTGGGCGACGGGGCGCCTGAGTCCGCAGATGGTGCCGACGCGGTTGCCGTGTTCGACCATATGTCGTTCCGTTTTGACGATGCCGACGAGGATACCCTGTGCGACCTGAGCTTTGCCTGTCGCCGTGGCCAGACCACGGCGATTGTAGGCTCGACGGGTTCGGGCAAGTCGACGGTGGCCAAGCTCTTGCTTCGCTTCCACGATGCCACGAAGGGCGCCATTCGCCTGAATGGCATCGATCTGCGCGACCTTTCGCAAGACGACATCCGCGGGCGTATCGCCTATGTGCCGCAGAAGGCATGGCTGTTCTCGGGTACGGTGGCGAGCAACCTGCGCTTTGGCAACGAAGATGCGACTGAGGCTGACATGCTCCATGCGCTGGAGGTTGCCCAGAGCACCTTTGTGCTCGACCAGCCCCAGGGGCTCGATACGCCGGTGGCCCAGGGCGGCACGAACTTCTCGGGTGGTCAGCGCCAGCGCCTGGCGATTGCCCGCGCACTCATGAAGCATGCCGATCTATATATCTTCGACGACAGTTTTTCGGCCCTGGACTTTAAGACCGATGCGGCACTGCGCCATGCGCTGCAGGACGAGACGTGCGATGCCGCGGTGCTCATCATCGCCCAGCGCATCTCGACTATTTTGCATGCCGATCAGATCGTGGTGCTCAAAGACGGCGAGATCGTGGGCCTAGGCACGCACGACGAGCTCATGGAAACCTGCGAGGTGTACCGCGCTATCGCGGAATCGCAGATGAAGGGAGGTGAGTAGCATGACCGAGGAGCTCAAGAAGCAGGCCATCGCCGAGGATGCCGCGGTTGCAGAGACAGTTGAGGAGACGGGCGTCGCGCCCGACCTGGACGAAGCCGCCAAGGCGGCGGAGCGCGAGGCTCGCCGCCAGGCACTCTACGAGGAAAACGAGCGCGCCGAGGACGAGCGTGCCCGCGCCGAGGCGGAGCGCATGCGCGACGTTGACGACGAGGACGAGGACGAGACGCCCCGCGACACCTGGGCGACAGTGCGCCGCCTGTGGAGCGAGGCCGCCGGCGACCATTGGCGCTTCTATATCGTGTTCGCGAGCATCGTGTTCTATGTCATCTTTAACACCGCGGCGCCGGCTTACAGCGCCCGCGTGATCGATGAGCTGTGGGGGCACATGAAGCTGGCGTTTGCCAACAACACTACCTTCAGCATTACCTGGGAGAACTGCGGCAGGACCATCTTCATCTACTTTATGATCTGGACCGCCGCCGCCTCGTTCTACGCGCTTCAGAGCTTTTTGATGTCGAGCGTTGCCGAGCGTCTCAACCTGCGCCTACGCAACCGCATCGCACAAAAGCTCAACCGTCTGCCGCTTGCCTACTTTGATGCGCATCGTCCCGGCGAGGTCGTCAGCCGTGCGACCAACGACTTGGACAAGATGTCCGAGAGCATGCAGCGCGGCTTGCTGCAGCTTCTGGTGTCGATCGGTACCGTGGTGGGCGCCGTGAGCGTGATGTTCGTGTTTAGTGTGCCGCTCACGCTCGTCTTTTTGTTCTTTACGGCGCTTTCGCTGCTGGTGACGAAGGTCGTTTCGCGCCGCACGCACGATGTGACGGGCGAGCGCCAGGAGTGGGTGTCCAAGATTACGAGCGCGGTCGAGGAAGGCTACTCGGGCCGTCTGGTAATCCGTGCGTTTAACCGCGAGCGCCAGAGCTCTGCCGAGGTGCACGAGGCTTCGAAGGAGCTGGCGCGCGTGAGCACCAAGGCCGACTTTATGATTAACGCCGTCGGTCCCGCAGTGCGCTTTATCGGCCGCTTGGCGCAAATCGTGATTGCGCTTGTGGGCTGCAGCATGTTGGTTGCCGGGCATATGACCGTCGGCGTGTTCCAGGCGTTCTTCCAGTTTATCTATGAGGCGTCCGAGCCCATGACGCAGCTGTCGTTTACCTTTAACTCGCTGCAGAGCGCGCTGGCGAGCGCCGAGCGCGTGTTCGACCTGCTCGACGAGTCCGAGATGGAGGCCGATCCGTTGCCGGCGGCCGCCGCCAAGCTGCCGGGCAAGGTGGAGGGCCGTGTTGCCTTTGAACACGTGCGTTTTGGCTATGCGCCCGACAAGCCGCTCATGCGCGACGTGTCGTTTGTCGCCGAGCCGGGCCAAAAGATCGCGGTGGTGGGAACCACGGGCGCGGGCAAGACCACGCTCATCAATCTGCTCATGCGCTTCTACGAGATCGACGGTGGCCGCATTACCCTCGACGGTGTGGACACGAGCCGCATGGACCGCGGCGAGCTGCGCCAGCAGTTTGGCATGGTGTTGCAGGACGCCTGGCTGTTCGATGGCACCATTGCCGAGAACATCGCCTATGGCTGTCCCGAGGCGACGCGCGAGGAGATTGTCGCGGCCGCACGTGCCGCTCAGGTCGACTTCTTTGTACGCACTATGCCGCAGGGCTACGACACGCGTGTGGCTAACGATGCCGAGAGCATCAGCCAGGGCCAACGTCAGCTGCTGACCATCGCACGCGTGCTGCTCAACAACCCGGCGATTCTCATCCTGGACGAGGCGACGTCGAGCGTGGACACGCGCACCGAGCTCGCCATCGGCCGTGCTATGGACGCGCTCATGCGCGGGCGCACGAGCTTTGTGATCGCGCACCGTCTGTCGACGATCGTCGATGCCGACCTGATCTTGGTCATGGATCACGGCAACATCATCGAGCAAGGCACGCATAAGGAGCTGCTGGCTGCCGAGGGTGCCTACGCCGACCTCTATCTGAGCCAGTTCGCATAATGTGACAAAGGGACAGTCTCTTTGCCACATCACAAATAAGGCGCGCCGGGGATGAATTCCCTGGCGCGCCTTTGCGTTGATGCCGATGTCGTTTTGTGCCGCTTGCGTTCCTAGCGTTCGTCCACGAGCTTGGCGACGAGGGCCTTGAGCTCGGCCACCTCTCGCTCGAGTTCCTTGACGCGGCGGGCATTCTCGGTGATGCCCTGGCGGTTGAGGGCGGACTGCTCGGCGGCGTCATCGGGCATGTACTCGCGATGCTGCTTGGCGTCGAAACTCTCCTCGAACACACGGCAGCCGTTGCGCTTGATGATGCGTCCCGGCACGCCCACGACGGTGCAGTTGTCGGGGACGTCCTTAACGACGACCGAGTTGCCGCCGATCTTGACGTTGTTGCCGATGCGGATGTTGCCGAGCACCTTGGCGCCCGTGCCCACGGTGACGTTGTTGCCGAGCGTTGGGTGGCGTTTGCCGGTCTCGTTGCCGGTGCCGCCGAGCGTGACGCCCTGGTAGAGCACGCAGTTGTCGCCCACAATGGTAGTCTCGCCGATGACGACGCCCATGGCGTGGTCGATAAAGAAATGCTTGCCGATCTGTGCCGCGGGATGAATCTCGACGCCGGTGATATGACGGGTGAGCTGCGAGAGCACACGGGCGAGCGATCGGTGGCCGTGCTCCCAGAGCCAATGCTCGGGTACGTGGTTCCACTTGGCGTGCAGGCCAGGATAGGAAAGGAAGATGACCAGACCGTTTTGCGCGGCGGGGTCCTGCGCTTGGACGGTCTTGATGTCCTCGCGAATGGTATTGATAAAGCTCACCGGCCGCCCTCCCTTAGCGCCATGGCAATGCGATTCAATAAAGTATAGCGATTCGCTAGGGATTAGGAAGGACAATCTTGGCGGCATTGCGCGACAGGTGTCAGTTATGCAAACTTGCTGGTAATGGAGTCATGCTTTTGTGGGGTTGCGCACGAGGGGACGCCGCAACCGTATACTGGTCAACTTGGATGTATCCGCGCCCACAACTGAGAGGTTTTACTTCATGGGTTTCATTAATTTTATCGCCGAGCTGCTCAAAGACCCGCGCACCGCGATTGCCAGCTGGATCGCCGCCGGCCCGCTTATGGCCTACGGCTGCGTGTTCCTGATCATCTTTATCGAGACGGGCGTGGTGTTCTTCCCGTTCCTTCCCGGTGATTCGCTGCTGTTCGCCTCGGGTTTCTTTGCCCACAACGGCGGCTTTAACATCGTGGCGCTTCTGGCCACCGCATGGGCCGCTGCCATTTTGGGCGATCAGTGCAACTATATGATTGGTCACTTCTTTGGCCGCAAGATCATCGCTTCGGGCAAGGTCAAGGCCATGACGCCCGAGCGCATCAAAAAGTCCGAGGACTTCTTGGACAAGTGGGGTCACCTGGCCATCTTCCTGGGTCGCTTCTTCCCGTTTATCCGCACCTTTGTGCCCTTTATCGCTGGCATGGGCGGCATGCACTGGCGCAACTTTGTCGTCTTTAACGTGCTGGGCGGCATTACCTGGTCGACGGTCTTTACGCTGCTGGGCTACTTCTTTGGCGGCATTCCCTTTGTGCAGGAGCACTTTGAGCTGCTGATTATCGGCATCGTTGCCGTGTCGATCATCCCGACCGTGGTCGGTCTGGTTAAGGCCAAGCTGGGCAAATAGAACGCCTAGCTCGAGCCAGCGCGCAGACCGTACAGTTGAGGCCCGTCACCGCTTACGGTGGCGGGCCTCTTTAGCTTCGATCAAATGAAAATACTTTAGTTAGTTAAAGAAAAACGTTTTATCCGACGCGCGTGCGGAGTACAATCTCGTGCATGCGAATCGACGTGCCATCGGCTTTGATGCTGTTCGCGTGTCCCGTCCGGCTCTACGCTCTGGGCGTGCGACGTTGCGACGCGGCCGGTCTCGGTCCTTGCGTACGGGTTCGCGAGTATGCAACTGTGTATGTAAGGAGCGACATATGACTGTCGAGAAGAAGGATATCGATTGGGGTAGCCTCGGCTTTGGCTACATGAAGACCGATTACAGCTACGAGGCTCATTGGAAGGATGGCGAGTGGGACGAGGGCGGCCTGACCACCGACCACACCCTGCATGTCTCCGAGTGCGGCGGTATCTTCCATTACTGCCAGGAGGTCTTTGAGGGCCTGAAGGCCTACACCGCCGAGGACGGCAGCATCGTCTGCTTCCGTCCCGACATGAACGCTGAGCGTATGTATAACTCTGCCCAGCGCCTCGAGATGCCCCCGTTCCCCAAGGACAAGTTCGTTGAGGCCGTCAAGCAGGTCGTTTCTGCCAACGCCGCCTGGGTTCCGCCCTTCGGCTCCGGCGCGACCCTGTACGTGCGTCCGTTTATGATCGGCTCCGGTGACGTGATCGGCGTGGCTCCCGCTCCTGAGTACACGTTCCGCATTCTCGTGACCCCGGTCGGTCCGTACTTTAAGGGTGGCCTCAAGCCCGTCAAGCTGCGCGTTTCCGAGTATGACCGTGCCGCACCGCACGGCACCGGCAACATCAAGGCCGGCCTCAACTACGCCATGTCCCTTAAGCCCACGATGGAGGCCCATCGCGAGGGCTATGCCGAGAACCTGTATCTCGACTCCGAGTCCCGCACCTATGTCGAGGAGACCGGTGGCGCCAACGTCCTGTTCGTGAAGGAGGACGGCACCCTCGTCGTTCCTCAGTCGCACACCGACTCCATCCTGCCCTCTATCACCCGTCGTTCGCTCGTTCAGGTTGCTCAGGACCTGGGCATGACCGTCGACCAGCGTCCCGTCGAGTGGGCCGAGGTCAAGGCCGGCACCTTTGTGGAGTGCGGCCTGTGCGGCACCGCTGCCGTCATCTCCCCGGTTGGCGAGATCGACAACAAGGTTTACGGCGCCGACGAGACTGTGACCTTCCCGGCTGGCTACACCGAGATTGGCCCTGTGATGAAGAAGCTCCGCGAGACCCTGACTGGTATCCAGTCTGGTGCTGTCGAGGACAAGCACAACTGGGTTTACACCGTCGCGTAAGCTGTCTTAGCTGTCCGGCCCGAGGGCGACCTTCCTTTCCGGCGCGTCCTCGGACATGAAAGAACCTCCGCTGCGCACTTTGTGCGGCGGAGGTTCTTTCGTCCTGCGGAGTGCGCCGGAAAGGAAGGTCGCCCTTTTGTTTTGCTTCGCGCCATGTGGGGGCGGTGGCGACGTGCATTTTTGCGAGTATTCTGCAATCGAAGGCCCCTGCATACCGGCTTCGGGCAAAAAATCGGGAGTTCTCGATGTTTTCTACGAATGATGGGTGGGGTTACGGGCTGACAGCGTTTGATTTGCAGGGATATTCGCGGTCTTTGGCATTTGTCGTGGCGCCCGAAGCCCTTGGTTATGTTGAATACTCCTAAAAATGCACGACGCTTAGAGGGGGACCTTCGCGAAAAAGGAAACCGCCCCGTCGAAGTATGCATTCGACGGGGCGGTTTATGCATTTGGTCGATTAAGGATGCGCTGTCAAACTACTAGAACTTGACGGTCGGGGCCTGGCGGGCTGCTTCAGCGGCCTCGAAGCCCTGGCGCTCCTTAAACTGGAAGATGCCAGCAAAGATGACAGCCGGGAACGTCTGAATGGCGTTGTTGTAGCTGAGCACGCAGTCGTTGTAGCTCTGGCGTGCATAGCTAATCTTGTTCTCGGTGTCCTCGAGCGATGCCTGCAGCTGCGTAAAGTTGGTGTTTGCCTTAAGATCGGGATAGGCCTCGGCCACAGCGAAGAGCTGGCGCAGTGCGCCGGTCAGCACGTTGTCGGCTTCCATCTTGGCCTCGGGCGTGGTGGCCTTGACGGCGGTGTTACGCGCGCTGATCACGGCGGAGAGCGTCTCCTGCTCGTGCTTGGCGTAGCCCTTGACGGTTTCGACCAGGTTGGGGATCAGGTCGTTACGGCGCTGCAGCTGCGTATCGATGTTCTGCCAGGCGTTATCGATGCGGTTACGCTTGGTGACCATGTTGTTGTAGATGCCGGCGATGGCGCAGACAATCACAATGACAACAACGATGCCGATGATGACGGTAATCATGATGTCTCCGTTTCGAATGGCCGCGGCGGCATGCGCCAGCTGCCGTTGGTATAACGCTACTAGTATACCCGCAACGTTTTACCGTGCCGAACTTTCCGGTAAGCGTTGTGTTTTCGGCGGGGTTGGCACCGGGGCAAAGCGCGCGAGGTACAGGTGTAAGATATGCGACAGATTGACGAGTGTTGTCTTTGTCCTGAGGATGGCGATACCAGTGGACCTTCGCATCAAGAAAACCTACCGCGCCCTGTTCGATGCCTTTACCGAGCTTCTCGAGGAGCATCGGTTTGAGGACCTGACGGTCGCCATGCTGTGCGACCGGGCCATGATTCGCCGCACGACGTTCTACAAGCACTTTCGCGACAAGAACGATTACTTTGCCTTTTATATCGATGAGCTCATGTCGGGCTTGCCGCAAAAACAGCCCGATGAGGCCGGCGCGGTATCTGCCGAGGACGTGCGCGCGCTTCGGCACGCGATTTTGGACGATGCCATGGATTTGATTCTGGCGCACGAGCGGCTCATGGATAACATTTTGGCAAGCAGCATGTCGGGTATGTTGACCAACGTTATTTGCGACCGCATTGCCCGCTCCATCCGCGAGCGTGTGATGAACGTGCTTGCCGAGGATGCCCTGGCCCCCGTGTCACTCGAGACGACGTCCGAGTTTGTCGCCGGCGGTATTATTCGTCTTTTCACGATATGGTGGGAATCAGGCCACGATCTTGAGCGTCGACCTGAGATAGCCGACGTGGTCGATGCGCTGTTTGAGCGGACCATGACACCGGTGCATAACTAGGAGTGGCGGAGAGAGGGGGATTCGAACCCCCGGAACGCTCTCGCGCTCAACGGTTTTCAAGACCGCCGCATTCAACCGCTCTGCCATCTCTCCGTGAGTCGTAATGATAGCATCGTTTTGAATTTGCAACAGGGAAGGCGAACGATGACGATCACCGAAATCGACGAGAAGTTCATGCGCGAGGCGCTGGCCGAGGCGCGCGCCGCCGCGGCAGTGGGCGAAGTCCCCATTGGTGCCGTGGTAGTGCGCGACGGTGAGATCGTCGCGCGGGCGCACAATCGGCGCGAGCTCGATCAGGATCCTTCGGCTCATGCCGAGTTTGCGGCCGTGTGCGCCGCTGCCCAGGCGCTTGGCCGCTGGCGCCTTTCCGATTGCACGGTCTACGTGACGCTCGAGCCATGCTGCATGTGTGCGGGGCTTATGGTTAACGCGCGCGTGGGGCGCTGCGTGTATGGCGCGGCTGATGCCAAGGCGGGCGCGCTGGGTTCGCTGTATGACCTGAATGCCGACTCGCGCCTGAATCATCGGTTCAATGTGACCGCCGGCGTACTGGCGGATGAATGCCGCGAGCTGCTGAGTAGCTATTTTGGCGGTCTGCGCGGAGCGGGCGGCGCTGATTGCGGTTGTGGGGCCGATCTTGAAGCGCACACCGCTCATGCCGCAGCGCTTGCAGGTGCCGGTGAAGATGCTGGCACGGCGGTTGACTTTGGTCCTGCGTGCCGCCGGCCCCGCCGTGTGCTGTTGGCGATTGATTCCTTTAAGGGCAGCGTTTCGAGCGCGCAGGCGGAGGCGGCGGTTGCCGAAGGTGTGCGCCGTGTGTGGCCCGATGCCGAGGTGTGCACATTGCCGCTGGCAGATGGTGGCGAGGGAACGCTCGATGCCGTTGCCACCTGCGGTGGCGAGCTCTCAACCTGCGAGGTCGCAGGGCCCTTGGGCGACCGCGTGTCTGCCCGGATACTGGTGGACGGCGAGCGCGAGTCGGCTGCAATTGAGATGGCCGGGGCGGCGGGTATTGGGTATTCGCCTTGCACGGAGTCGGCGGCGTTGGCGGCCACAACCTATGGCGTGGGCGAACTGATGCTTCATGCGGTTCGCGCGGGTGCAAAGACTATCTATATTGGCTTGGGCGGCAGTGCCACCAACGACGGCGGCGCCGGCATGCTGCAGGCGCTGGGCGCGCGTGTGGTCGATGATCAGAGCTGCGATGTCGCCCCCGGTCTTGCCGGCCTTGAGCGGGTGGCGAGCGTTGATTTGGCGCCCGCGCTGCAGGCTTTGGATGGCGCTCGTATCGTTGTGCTTTCGGATGTCGAGAATCCGCTCGTGGGGCGTCGAGGCGCACTGGCGGTGTTTGGCGGGCAGAAGGGCCTACCGACGGATGATGCCGCGGCGCTGAGCAGGTACGACAGCTGGATGGTCGGCTACGGCCGCCTGCTCGATGCGGCGATTGTCGAGGCGCGTGAGCAGGGGTTATTGCGTGTGCCCGAGGGCGCGCGGACATTTGGATCGGTGCTCGGCGTGCCTGGCGCGGGCGCGGCAGGTGGCTTGGGCGCGGCGTTGCTGGCGCTTGGTGCCGAGCTACGCTCGGGCGTGGAGACGGTGCTCGATCTGATTGGGTTTGACGAGCGCGTGCGCGATGCCGACCTGGTCATAACGGGCGAGGGCAACATGGATGAGCAGTCCGCCGCTGGAAAGGCACCGGTGGGCGTGGCCCGTCGTGCGAAGCGATATGGCAAGCCGGTGGTCGCCGTCGTGGGCGGTCGCGCTGACAACCTGGATGCGGTGTGTGTGCAGGGCATCGACTTGGTGCTTCCGATCTGCCGCAAGCCCATGGACCTTGACCGGGCGCTCGGTGTGCAAGAAGCCACAACCAACCTCATCTGCGCCGGCGAGTCAGCCGCCCAAGCCTATGACCTCGCTCGCCTCTAAGGCCTATCTCCCTATAAGTTGCGGTGGAATACGGAGTGTTTTTGCCTTTAAGGTGCCAATTCAGTCCGTATTCCACCGCAACTTCGAGAATGGCCATTCGAGGTTGGCCGCCTTGTGCCTTGGGTCGGACCGTTTGCCACGAAATGCGACCATCTACTACGTTAAACCGGCCACCTTCGACTATCCCGGAATTTGCAAAAACAAAACCGCAGGTAGAAAGCTTGCCGATTTTCGAAAAGCCGGCTATGGTTGACCCCTGCGGCCTAAACGTAGTAGATGGGCCCTTTCTGTGGTGCGGCACCAAGCCGGTCATTTTGGGATCGGACTATTTTGACTACTCATTGGCTGCTCTGGCAATCGGGCTGCAAAAGTAGTCAAAAAAGCTCCGTCCCAAATTAGCTACCTTGCTCTGGCGGGCGGGAGCAGGTAAGATATACCGAGCGCCTAGCGCGTTCGATGGGTTCGGATGACGACATGTTCCGAATCTGGTCAGGTCCGGAAGGAAGCAGCCATAAGGAGCCTCTGTCGGGCATCCGAATCCATCGAACGCACGGGCGTTTTTTGGTGCCGCGACATGGCCCGGCCGGCGGCGAGGTGTTTGGTGTCTCGCTGGTCCTCGGCTTCGCCTGCGGGATCGCTCGACTACCAAACACCTCGCCGGCACCGGGACCACTTCGTCCAAAAATCACCCGTAAAGGCGCGTTAGCCTAATTAAATCTATCCCTTAAGGAATGCTGCTCGTTGGTGTTGTGTGGAGCGCGGTGGCGATGTGCTTCAAGAGACAATGGCATTACCATTTGTTTTTACAAGTAAAGAGGCCCGTTTCCCTGGGTTGGGGAAACGGGCCCTTTTTGTCTTTGGGCTTGTGGATTGGCAAAGACAATAACCGCTGGCAGCTATTTTGAGTTCCTGATGCGGCGTGTGGCTGCGGTGGTTATTCCGAGTCCTGCGGCGGCGACTGCTGCGAGTGCGATTGCGCTCGGCGCTGTGTCGCCCGTGTTCGCGAGCTTGCCGGTGGTCGTATTTGCTTGCTTGGTGGAGCTCGATGGAGCGTCTTTGCCGGTCGCGGGCGAGCTGGCGGGCTGTGCCGTCTCGGCCGGTTGCGTTGAGCTGGAGGGTTTTGTCGTCTCGGCGGGTTTCGTTATCTCGGGCGAGGTGGCCTTGTCTGCCGCGGCTTTCGCCTCTTCGTATGATTTGCAGGCGTCGTCATAGGCCGCTTGCGCCTTTTTCAAATCGTCGAGGAGCGCATCTCGCTTGGCTGTCTCTTCGTCGATATCGGTTTGACATTTTTCCGCATTGGCTTCGAACTTCGCGACGACACTTTCCTGGCTCTCGAGTCTGGTTCGGTATGTGTTAAGTACCGCTTGGCAAGAATATTCTTGACGTTTCGCTGTTGCTATCTCGTAACGCAACTGATTAATAGTTTCTGCAGGCGCCCCGTCGTTGCACGCCTTGTCTAATTCTGTCTGAAGGTTACTTACCTGGTTGTGGGCCGCGTCGTATCTGGCTTGGGCTTCATTGACCTGCGCTTGTAGGTAAAGAAGAGGTCCCCTTGAGTCGTCGGCTTCCTTCAGCATCCTGTCGCGGAGCGATTGCAAATCGGTAATCACATGCTCGATAGTCTCTAATATCTCAGGACCTGCGGCGTCTTTTGCGGCCTCGAGTTTTTTGAGCGCTTCCTGCATGGCTGCATACGCTTTTTCTTTTGCGGCGGCCGCATCTTCCGTCTGCAAGGCAACTGCACCGGTGGGGGCGCTGGTTTCTGCCGCGATCGCCGTTGCGGGGGCGATTCCCGCGACAAGTGCCGCGGAAAGGGCGATGCCCACAGTTGCTCGTCTTGCTCTTCTTGCGAGAATGTCGTTCATCTCGGCACCTCATTTCAAGGGTCGGCGACTAACTTGGTAGCACTAATGTAAATATACCATGCTAGTTGACCCGACACTGGCTGGGTGTGCGCGTATACCCCTCCCCTGAAAACTGAATCCCATTAGAAATGACGAGTTGTTTACGCTTCTTTTGGGCTCACCGTACTATCATGGTTCGAATTGAATGTGGATGATGATAGGGAGCGCCTATACATGATTGAGCTGCTCAGGCGTTTTGGTGGTAAGTTTCGCCGGTATATGGTGATCGGCCCAGCGTGCAAGCTGATCGAAGTGATCTTTGACCTGCTTACGCCGCTGGTGATTGCCCAGATGATCGATAAAGGCATCGGCGCGCACGACGTGAATGCTGTCGTCCACTACGGCATGGTACTTGGCGCTATGGCCGTGATCGGCATCTCGTTTACGCTCGTCTGCCAAAAGATGGCGGCGCTCACCTCGCAGGGCATGGGCACCGACATTCGCGGCGCGCTCTACGAGCACATCAACAAGCTGAGCTATGCCGAGCTCGACCGCTTTGGCACGCCGTCGCTCATCACGCGCATTACCAACGATGTCAACCAGGTGCAGCTTGCCGTGGCGCTGGGCGTGCGCATGCTCATCCGCTGGCCCTTCCTGGCGGTGGGCTCTATGTGCGCGGCCCTTGCCATCGACCTTAAGCTCGGCATCATCTTTTTGATCTGCACGCCCGCTATCGGCCTGGTGTTTTGGTTTGTCATGGCGCGCTGCATCCCGTATTACAGGCAGCTGCAGGCAAAGCTCGACCGCATCGCGCTCATTTGCCGTGAGGGCCTTTCGGGCGCCCGCGTGGTTCGCGCCTTTGTACGCGAGGACCACGAGCGCGAGCGTTTTGCCCAAGCCGCCGACAATCAGGCCAATACTGCCATCGCGGTGGGCAAGCTCTCGTCGATCCTTAACCCCGTAACGTTTTTGGTGATGAACCTGGGCGTGTGCGCCATCCTGTGGGTGGGCGGCATCCAGGTCAACATGGGCGAGCTCACGCAGGGCCAGGTCATGGCGTTTGTGAACTACATGACGCAGACCCTGACCTCCATCGTGTACGTCGCCAACCTGGTCGTGGTCTTTACCAAGGCGAGCGCCAGTGCGTCACGTATCAACGAGGTGCTCAATTGCGTGCCGAGCATCACCGACGAGGGCAACCAGCCGGTCGCGCTGCCCGAGCCGAGCGAACTGGCGGGTGGTGCTGTTCCGGTCCCCGCGCTGAGCTTGAGCCATGCGAGCTTCTCCTTTGGCGCGGGCGCGGCAAATGCCGTCAACGATGTGACCCTGGAGCTCCCACTGGGCAAGACGCTCGGCATTATCGGCGGCACGGGCAGCGGCAAGTCTACGCTCGTCTCGCTCATCCCGCGCTTGTACGATGCGAGCACCGGCAGCGTGAGCGTAATGGGCTCCGACGTGCGTGCCTGGCCGCTCGACCAGCTGCGCCATGCGGTCGCGACCGTTCCGCAGCGCGCGTCGCTGGTGAGCGGCACCATCCGCAGCAACCTGACCTGGCGCGACGAGGCGGCGACCGACGAGGAGCTCTGGGCGGCGCTCGATATGGCGCAGGCCAGCGAGTTCGTGCGCAACAAGCCCCAGGGCTTAGATGCCCCGGTCGAGGCGGGCGGCAAGAACTTTAGCGGTGGCCAACGTCAGCGTCTGACTATCGCGCGCGCCTTGGTGGGTTCGCCTCAGATATTGATCATGGACGACTCCGCCTCGGCGCTCGATTTTAAGACCGACGCGGCGCTTCGCCATGCCATTCGCGAGCGCAGCGTGCGCGGTGCCGCCGAGGGCGGGCTGCCGCTGACGACCGTCATCGTGAGCCAGCGCGTCTCGACCGTGCGCGACGCCGACATGATCTGCGTACTCGACCACGGTTCGGTTGCGGGCCTGGGCACGCACGATGAGCTGTACACGACCTGCCAGCTCTACCGAGAGATCTGCCAGTCGCAGCTTCGCCGCGAGGAGCTCGAGGGTCGGCAGGGGAGTGCGACACCCGCGTCCGCTCCGACCGCCCCCGCATCCGTCTGCGCAAAGGAGGGCTGCTAAATGAATCCGTACACTTCCTCCGGTTCGGTCGCCACGATGACGGCCAACGTGTCCGGCAACGATAACCTCAACGACCTGGGCGACGGCCCACGCCAGCCCGGCGACCCTGAGCGCTATCCCGTGGGCGCGGTGACCCGTCGCCTGATGGGCTACGTGCGTCCGCACCGCATTTCGTTTGCGGCGTCGTTTGTGAGTGCCGCCATCTCGGTGATTCTGCAACTCTATACGCCCATCCTCATTGGCGAGGGCATCGACCTCATCGCTGCCGTCGGACGGGTGGACTTTGACGCGCTGCTCCCGCTCGTCACCAAACTCGCGCTGGTCGTGGTTGGTGCCGCGGCCTTCCAGTGGCTGCAGGGCTATTGCGTCAATCGCCTGTCCTACGAGACGGTGCGCGACATGCGCGTGGAGGCGAGCGACAAGCTCAGCCGCATGCCGCTCAGCTTTATCGACAGCCACGCCCACGGCGATCTTATGAGCCGCGTGGTCAACGATGTCGACCAGGTGGGCGACGGCCTGCTGCAGGGCTTTACGCAACTCTTTACCGGCGTCATCACCATTGTGGGCACGCTCGCGTTTATGCTATCTATCAACCTGACCATGACGCTCGTGGTGGTGCTCGTCACACCGCTTTCCATCTTTGCTGCCGGCGCCATCGCCAAGCTCTCCAACAAAAGCTTTACTGCGCAGCAGCGTATTCAAGGGCAGCTCGGTGGTCATATCGAGGAGTATGTGGGTGAGCAAAAGCTCGTGGACGCCTTCGCCTACGGCCCGCACGCTCAACAGCGCTTCGATGCCCTCAATGCCGAGCTCTACACCGCGGGCGAGCGCGCGCAGTTTATGGGCTCGCTCTCCAACCCCGGCACGCGCTTTATCAATAACATCATCTATGCCGTGGTCGCTGTGATCGGCTGCGTGGGCGTGATCACGGGCGTGCCGGCGGCGCTTACGGTGGGCGGCGTGCAGATCTTCCTGTCCTATGCCAACCAGTACACCAAGCCGTTCAACGAGGTCACCAACGTCATTACGCAGATCCAGACGGCGTATGCCTCGGCGCGCCGCATGTTTGCACTGCTTGACGCGCGCGAGCAGGAACCCGATGCGCCGGATGCCGTGGAACTTGCCGCCCCGAAGGGCGAGGTTTCGTTTGAGCATGTGGACTTTAGCTATGTGCCCGAGCGCAAACTGCTGCAGGACATCTGCATCGAGGCCAAGCCCGGCATGCGCTTTGCCCTGGTCGGCCCCACGGGCTGTGGCAAGACAACGCTCATCAACTTACTGCTGCGGTTTTACGATATCGATGCCGGTCGCATTGCGGTCGATGGCCGTTCCTCGCGTGACTACACGCGCGCAAGCCTGCGCCGCGCCTTTGGCATGGTGCTGCAGGATACGTGGCTGTTCGAGGGCACGGTGGCGGAAAACATCGCCTACGGTTGCCCGGATGCCACGCGTGAACAGGTTATCGAAGCCGCCAAGCGCGCGCACGCGCACAAGTTTATCGTGCAGCTGCCAAGCGGCTACGATACGGTCATCGGCGAGGACGGCGGCACGTTTAGCCAGGGTCAAAAACAGCTGCTGTGCATCGCGCGTGTCATGCTCACCGACCCGGCGATTTTGCTGCTGGACGAGGCGACCTCGAGCATCGATACCCGCACCGAGCTGCAGGTTCAGGCGGCATTCGACGAGCTCATGGCAGGTCGCACAAGCTTTGTCGTGGCGCACCGCCTGTCGACGATTCGCAACGCCGATTGCATCCTGGTGATGCGCAACGGCGAGATTATCGAGCGCGGCACGCACGACGAGCTGCTAGCGGCAGGCGGCTTCTACGCCGAACTCTACCGCAGCCAGTTTGCCCAGTAGGGGCCACCGATTAGCGACAGATGGTTTACATCTGCGTTGTTAGTACTAAGATATTCATCTAATAAATTGCATTAGTGGCTTTAGTTTTGGGGGAAACGAGGCAACGTGACTATGACGTGCTCTTTGGTGGTTAACAGCAAGAGCGGTAATACCAGGATGGTTTCGGGCGCGATCAAGCGCGCTCTGCAGGCTGCGGGTGTTGAGTTTGTCCATGCCGCGGCGTTGAGCGACGATGCGGATGCAGATCAGGTTGCGCTCGAGGCGCAGGGCGCCTGCGCGGCCGATACGGTGCTCGTCGGTTTTTGGTGCGACAAGGGCGCGTGCACGCCTTCGGTCGCGGCGTTGCTCTCCGCCTTGCACGGCAAGCGCGTCTTCCTGTTTGGCACCTGCGGCTTTGGGGCCGACCAGAGCTATTATCAGCAGATTATCGACCGCGTAACTTCCAATTTGGCTGGGGATGCCGAGCTTGCGGGCTGGGCGATGTGCCAGGGCAAGATGGGCCCCGCGGTCAAGCAGCGCTACGAGGCCATGCTCGAGCAAGATCCCGACAATGTCCGCTTTAAGATGCTGCTCGATAACTGGGTCGCCGCAAAGGATCACCCCACCAAGGAAGATCTGGACAACATGGCTGCAGCCGCCAAAAAGGCCGTGCTGGGGGAGTAGCTCCCATCGCTGACGGCGGTCGGTCCATCTTTCTAAATGAAACGTCCTCCCGGGCGTCGGGGCACGAAGTTCCCTGCTCTACAGTCCTGCGCAAGACGAAGGCCACATTAAGTGGCCTTCTTTGCGTGCGGAACT
>URMZ01000031.1 GCA_900549025.1 uncultured Collinsella sp. | reverse complement strand
GCGCGAACGGTGCGCCTGTTTAGCGAAACTGGTGAAAAATAGATTGACGCTAACAACCAGTGCGCCCGGGTCCAGTTGCCCTTCCTGCGGCCGGTGGGCGTCCTCTCGTCGAAGACGAGCCCGTGCCTGAGCAGGAACTTGGAGAGCCGCTGCTTCGAGCGCGAGAGGTCGTCCCTCGCGTCCTCGAGCGCCCTGGTCAGGTCGCGGGCGGCCTCGCACTCGTCGTCGGGGACCCACACCTCGACCACGTTGCCGACCGACAGCATGCGGGCGAGGAACTCGGCGTCGTTGCGGTCGTTCTTCCTGCGCCTGTCCGCGCTGGGCTTGATCATCTTCGAGACGGCGCCGACCACGCAGCCGACCCCCAGGCCGGAAAGCCTCTTCTGCAGGTCGAAGCCCGTGACCCCGGACTCGTACACGCACCTGGCCCTGGGGTCCACGGAACGGACCCACTCCGCGACGGCGCCGGCGTCGTAGCCGAAGGTCGCGGCACGTACCTCCCCGGTCATGACGTCGAGGGAGACGGCCTTTATCGAGCGGGCGTGGACGTCGAGGCCGATGAAGGTGGTAGTATCGAGCATGGGAGCCCCTTCCATGAATGCGGCGTGGCCGCCACGGTTGGATTAGACACTCACCATTGTCGGCCTAATCCGCGGTCTTTCATGCAGCAGGGGCTCTCAATGTTTTTATGTCCTGCTCATATCGTCTCTGCCGGCACTTGGGGACACTCCTTGGCGCACCAGAGCCGGTCGCCCAGGGATGGAGGGGCCATTTTGGCCCTTGGCAGTCACCCAAGGTAAACCTTTACCGCCCGCCTATATTTGCCGAAATTACACTTGAAGGCGGGGTACAATAAACCCGCATGCGGATTTTCGTTGCGGGCGCTTCCCATCGCCGGGGCGTGCCCGGGAGCATCCGGCATGCGGCCTTTGCGGCGCTCGGTCATGTGCAAGACGGGCGGTCGGGCCTGTAGGGCGCATCAGGTGCCCCTCGCCTCGGCATGTCTTCTCTCCACGCCATGTACCTGCTGCTGAGCCTGCCTGCCAGATGATTGGAAGCAACAGCGTAAATCCCATCACGCCAACATCCCGGCGATCGCCGGGGCCTGTATACCTATATGAGAGGAGAGGGGTATATGGCGCGTAAGTTTAAGTCTATGGACGGCAACGAGGCGGCCGCATATGTTTCGTATGCGTACACCGAGGTAGCGGGAATCTATCCCATTACGCCGTCCAGCCCGATGGCCGACCATGTCGACCAGTGGGCGGCCCAGGGTCGCAAGAATATCTTCGGCACCCCGGTCAAGGTCGTCGAGATGGAGTCCGAGGCAGGTGCAGCCGGTACCGTTCACGGTTCGCTGGGCGCCGGTGCTCTGACCACCACCTACACGGCTTCTCAGGGTCTGCTCCTGATGATCCCGAACATGTACAAGATCGCGGGCGAGCAGCTCCCGGGCGTCTTCCACGTCTCCGCGCGTTGCGTCGCTTCCCACGCCCTGAACATTTTTGGCGATCACTCCGACGTCATGGCCTGTCGTCAGACCGGCTTCGCCATGCTCGCCGAGGGCAACGTCCAGGAGGTCATGGACCTTTCGCCGGTGGCTCACCTTGCCGCCATCGAGGGTAAGACCCCGTTCCTTAACTTCTTCGACGGCTTCCGCACCAGCCACGAGATCCAGAAGGTCGCCATGTGGGACTACAAGGATCTGGCCGAGATGTGCGACATGGACGCCGTCCAGGCTTTCCGCGATCACGCGCTCAACCCTGAGCACCCGCACACCCGCGGCAGCCACGAGAACGGCGACATCTTCTTCCAGAACCGCGAGGCCTGCAACAAGGTCTACGACGAGCTTCCCGCCGTCGTCGAGGGCTACATGAAGAAGATCAACGAGAAGCTCGGCACCGATTACGGCCTGTTCAACTACTACGGCGCTCCCGATGCTGATCGCGTCGTCGTGTGCATGGGCTCCTTCTGCGACGTGCTTGAGGAAGTCATCGACTACCTCAACGCTCACGGCGAGAAGGTCGGCCTGGTCAAGGTTCGCCTGTTCCGTCCGTTCTCCATCAAGCACTTCGTCGACGTTCTCCCCGAGACCGTCCAGAAGATCGCCGTCATGGACCGTACCAAGGAGCCGGGTTCTATCGGCGAGCCGCTCTACCAGGACGTCGTCTCCGCTCTCTACGAGGCCGGCAAGACGGGCATCAAGGTTGTCGGCGGCCGTTATGGCCTGGGCAGCAAGGACACGCCTCCCGCGTCCGCGTTCGCTGTCTTCGAGGAGCTCAAGAAGGACGAGCCCAAGCGCGAGTTCACCATCGGCATTGTCGATGACGTGACCAACCTGAGCCTGCCCGAGGCCGAGGATGCGCCCAACACCGCAGCCCCCGGCACCATCGAGTGCAAGTTCTGGGGTCTGGGTGGCGACGGTACCGTCGGCGCCAACAAGAACTCGATCAAGATCATCGGCGACCACACCGACAAGTACGTCCAGGCCTACTTCCAGTACGACTCCAAGAAGACCGGCGGCGTCACCGTCTCGCACCTGCGCTTTGGTGATTCCCCGATCCGTTCGCCGTACTACGTGACCAAGGCCGATTTTGTCGCCTGCCATAACCCCAGCTACATCGTTAAGGGCTTCAAGATGGTCCGCGACGTCAAGCCGGGCGGCACCTTCCTGGTCAACTGCCAGTGGAGCGACGAGGAGTTCGCCGAGCACATGCCCGCCGTGGCCAAGCGCTACATCGCGAACAACAACGTCAACGTCTACCTGATCGACGCTATCGACCTGGCGGCCAAGGTCGGCATGGGCAAGCGCACCAACACGGTGCTCCAGTCCGCCTTCTTCGCGCTGGCCAAGGTCCTGCCCGCCGAGGACGCCCTGCAGTACATGAAGGACGCGGCTACCAAGTCCTACATGAAGAAGGGCCAGGCCATCGTCGACGCCAACCACAAGGCCATCGATGCCGGCGCTACCGCTTTCCGTAAGTTCGAGGTTCCGGCCGACTGGGCTACCGCCGAGGATGCCGCTCCCGTCGAGCTCTCCGAGGAGACCAAGTCCGCTATCGCCCAGCAGGTCAAGAACCTGCTCGAGCCCATCGATCGCATGGATGGCGACAGCCTGCCCGTTTCCGCCTTCGTCGATTGCGCCGACGGCCAGTTTGAGCTGGGCGCCTCCGCATACGAGAAGCGCGGCGTCGCCGTGGTCGTTCCCCACTGGGACGAGACCAAGTGCATCCAGTGCAACCAGTGCGCCTATGTGTGCCCGCATGCCACCATCCGTCCGTTCGCGATGACCGAGGACGAGGCTGCTGCCGCGCCCGAGGCTACCCGCACGCTCGACGCCATGGGCCCCAAGGCCAAGGGCATGAAGTTCACCATGGCTGTGTCCCCGCTCGACTGCATGGGTTGCACCAACTGCGTCAAGGTCTGCCCCAAGGGCGCCCTCGAGATGGTTCCCACCGAGCAGGAGATGGACCAGCAGCCCGTTTGGGACTACATGGTCGAGAACGTCTCCGAGAAGAAGGAGCTCATCGCGGCCAACGTTAAGGGCAGCCAGTTTAAGCAGCCCTACCTGGAGTTCTCCGGCTCCTGCGCCGGCTGCGCCGAGACCGCCTATGCACGTCTGGTGACCCAGGTCGCCGGCGACCGCATGTTCATCTCCAACGCCACCGGCTGCTCCTCCATTTGGGGCAACCCCGCTGCCACCGCTCCTTACTGCAAGGACAAGGACGGTCACGGCCCGGCGTGGAACAACTCCCTGTTCGAGGACAATGCCGAGCACGGTCTGGGCATGGCCGTTGGCTATGAGGCCGTTCAGAAGAAGCTGATCGCCGCTACCCAGGACATCATCGCTGCCGATGGTCCGTCCGATGAGCTCAAGGCCGCCGGCCAGGCTTGGATCGACTCCGTCAACGACGCCGAGGCCTCCAAGACCGCTGCCGCTGCCTACGTTGCCGAGCTCGAGAAGTGCGGCTGCGACGCTTCCAAGGCGATCCTCGCCGACAAGGCTTACCTCACCAAGAAGTCTTTCTGGATCTTCGGCGGCGACGGCTGGGCCTACGACATCGGCTTCGGTGGCCTGGACCACGTCTTGGCTTCTGGCCACAACGTCAACGTCTTCGTCTTCGACACCGAGGTCTACTCCAACACTGGTGGTCAGGCCTCCAAGGCCTCGAACCTGGGCCAGGTCGCTCAGTTCGCCGCTGCCGGTAAGGTGACCAAGAAGAAGTCCCTGGCCGAGATCGCCATGAGCTACGGCTACGTCTACGTGGCGCAGGTCGCCATGGGCGCCAACCCGGCTCAGACCCTCAAGGCCATTCACGAGGCCGAGGCCTACGACGGCCCGTCCCTCATCATCGGCTACAGCCCCTGCGAGATGCACTCCATCAAGAAGGGTGGCATGCAGAACTGCCAGGCCGAGATGAAGAAGGCTGTCGAGTGCGGTTACTGGAACCTCTTCCGCTTCAACCCCGAGGCTGCTGCCGGCAAGAAGTTCTCGCTCGATTCCAAGGAGCCCGCGGGCGGTTATCAGGAGTTCCTGATGAACGAGGCCCGTTACGCTTCGCTGACGCGTTCCTTCCCCGAGCGCGCCGAGGAGCTCTTCAAGGAGAACGAGCAGGCCGCTATGGACCGCTACGCTCACCTGCTGAAGCTCAAGACGGTGTACAACGAGGCCTAGGTCTCCCACCGCAGGATCTGAGGGCTAACCTTCGCGGACGTCCTCGGACATGAAAGAACCCCCGCTGCGCACTACGTGCGGCGGGGGTTCTTTCGTCCTGCGGAGTGTCCGCGAAGGTTAGCCCTCAGATCCTGCTACGACTACGTCCTTGGATTGTGTGGGCGGATGAAGGACGTAGTTGGTCGGGTATTCCGTCCCCTTCGCTGTTTCGCGGCTTTGCCGCGAAACCTCGCGCCACTTTGGGGATGGATGGGGGACTTGGCCGTTGCCGCTTTTTCGGAGCTCTTCTTTATTCCTTTTGTTGGATGAAAAGCCCCTTGTTTTTGCAGGGGTGCATACTCGACTTATATGTGCATAGAATCTCGTATAGTGCGAGTAAGATATTGCGCTGTCTGTTTTGTGTTTAGCAAAGATATAGTTTGCATAATCTGGTCTAATCCCTGCTCTATTAAAATAAAGTTGCACGTAAATGGCGTAGATATGCTTGAGCTGGGGTTCTGTACGCTGAGCGGATAAAAACGACCGTTCACCGTTCCGCTATTTTCAAAATGAATAAAATGAGCGATAAAGAGAATATAAACCTTAATAAACTCGCGTATCGCACGGACGCGGGTTATTAATGGGTTGTAGGCCTTTTACAGAAAGGATTCCAGCAATGTCTAAGCCTCTTGGCAAGCCCGATCGTATTGTCGTCGCCCTTGGCGGCAACGCCCTCGGCAACAACCCCGTCGAGCAGATCGAGGCCGTGAGCAACACCGCCCATGCCCTCCTCGGCCTCATCGAGCAGGGCAACGAGATCATCATCACCCACGGCAACGGCCCGCAGGTCGGCATGATCCAGAACGCCTTCGCCGCTGCCCACGATGCCATCGGTACCCCCGAGATGCCGCTGCCCGAGTGCGGTGCCATGTCCCAGGGCTACATTGGTTATCACCTGCAGCAGGGCATTGGCCGCGAGATGCACAAGCGCTATAAGCGTTGGCACGCCGCCACCGTCGTCACCCAGATCGAGTGCGACCCGGACGATCCCGCGTTCAAGAACCCGACCAAGCCGATCGGTCCCTTCTACACCGAGGAGCAGGCCAAGGAGTTCATGGCCGAGGATCCCTCCAAGGTCTTCGTCGAGGATTCTGGCCGCGGCTGGCGTCGCGTCGTCGCTTCTCCCGATCCCAAGAAGATTGTCGAGGCTGACTCCATCCTCAACCTGCTCGACAACGAGTTCATCGTCATCGCCTGCGGTGGCGGCGGCATCCCCGTCGTCCGCGACTACGAGAACAAGGGCTGCTACAAGGGCGTTCCCGCCGTCATCGACAAGGACCTGGGCGGCGAGCTGCTGGCCGAGGACTGCGATGCTGACGTTCTGTTCCTGCTGACCGCCGTTGAGCATGTCGCCATCAACTTTGGTAAGCCCAACCAGGAGGAGCTCGAGGACCTCACCGCCGACGAGGCCGAGCGCCTGGCCGACGAGGGTCAGTTCGGCAAGGGTTCGATGGAGCCCAAGGTCCGCGCTGCCATCAAGTTCGCCCGTTCCCGCAAGGGCCGCACCTGCATCATCGGCGCTCTGGACAAGGCTGCCGAGACCATGGCCGGCCTCTCCGGTACCCGCATCCACGAGTAGTCTCTACTCTGTCGCCTCTCTGGTGGGCGCCAGGCAAAGCGCCCGCAAACTAGCCTCTCTTCATGAGCCCCGCAGTCCGCTCCGACTGCGGGGCTTTTGCTATTCACCTAGTCATTGGGGACGTTCTTAAATGACTAGTCAAACAAGAGCGTCCCCAATGACCACTCATTTAAGTCTGTCCCCAATGACTAGTAGTAGGCCCACATGGCTTCGACTTCGTTGAGGACCTCTACGACGCCCCAGCGGCGGGCGCTGCGGCTGGCCGAGTTGGGGTCGTAGACGCCAATCTGGTTGGCATCGTCGATGCCGTAGAGCACGATGTAGTGGCCTACGTTGGTAAACGTACCGGGGCGCACTGCGGCGATGACGGGCGCACCCGAGCGAAGTGCTTGGGTAATCGATTCGCGATCGTTATAGAGCTGTGTTCCGTTGAGCCCCAGCTGCCACGCGCCGCCTGTCATAAACGACCACTCGGTGGCACCAGTGGGGGCGTAGTTGCCGGCTTCGGCCAGTGCGCATATATCGACCGGCGTCTTATCGGTGTGGCCGGTCTTAAAGATATAGACCATGGTGAGGCAAGTGGGACCGCAAGCGTTTTCGCGAATAGTGCCACCGGCATAGGGCAGCTCCGACCATGCGGGGTCAATTTGGTAGATGTGGGGCATGGTGCCGACACTCCACTGCGAACGCGGGGTCGAAAAAGCAAATGAGTAGCCGGGTGCGACGGGAGCTTTAAGCAGCTTGTCCTCGGCAGTGGGCTCAAGACCGGCTGATCCGTGGGAGATACAGGATCCCAAAAACACAAAGACGAGGCAGGCGGCGATGGAGCAAAGCGCAAGGCGTAGACGGCGGGCTGAAAGCGCGTGGCTTGTGGTGTGCGACGCGGGGTGAGGGGCGGAATTGCCGCGATCGCGTTGAGGTCGCGAAAAGGTGCGCTTGACGTAGTAGTCGGTCTTACGGCGATCGTAGCGGCGTGGCTGCGATGTGTCGGTCTGGCGTTGGCGTGTGCTCGTACTCACGCGGTCTGACTGCTGCGCGGTACGGCTTTGTTGCCGCGAAGAAGCCCCGGGCTGCTCTTGGGGGCGCTGCGGGTTGTCGTTGTCGGAGGTGCTTCTGGGCGTTGGCGTGGTGCGGCCGGCAAGGCGCACGCTTTGTGGCCGTTGGTCGCCGTCATTGTATCCGTATGCCATTCGAATCACCTTGCCTCATGTGTAACTTGTCTATCCTACATAAAAAGATGCACGACACATGGGTATGTGCGCCAAAAGCCTGACAAATGGTATGAACGTTGCCGCGCCGCGCGCCAAGCGTCACGGCAACAGGTATTCAAAAGCAGACAAGATGAAGCGTCCAAGACGAATGACGTCTCCCGCCGTTCGTCCCAAAAACGGCGCCGCTCGTTTTGCAGTTCTGCCTTCGGTCGAGCTACAAGCGGCGCTGCTGTGCCAAGGCCGTATCTTAAAGCCACGAAATAAAAGCGCGCGGCAAAACAGACCGCGCAAGGGGTGACGTCAAGGGGCGTCAAAAAGGAAAGGAGGGGAACAATGGCGGACAAGAACGCAGAAGTTGCAGTTGAGGATAACGGCGGCATGAAGAAAACGCTTTCGCTCTGGAACTTCTTCACCATCGGCTTTGGTGCCATCATCGGTACCGGTTGGGTTCTGCAGGTCGGCGACTGGATGGTCGTGGGCGGCGGTCCCGTTCCCGCTATGATCGCATTCCTCTTGGGTGCAATCTTCCTCGTGCCCGTCGGAGCTGTTTTCGGTGAGCTCACGGCTGCCATCCCCATTTCGGGTGGCATCGTCGAGTATGTCGATCGTAGCTTTGGCCGTACGCTGAGCTACATCACCGGATGGCTTTTGGCCCTGGGCAACGGCATTCTGTGCCCGTGGGAGGCCATCGCCATCTCGACCCTCGTGTCCGAGATGTTCGGTAGCCTGCCCGGTCTTGAGTGGCTGCGCGCCGTCAAGCTCTACACCATCCTGGGCGCCGACGTTTACCTGTTCCCGACGCTGATCGCGCTCGGCTTTGCAGTCTACGTCATCTTCCTCAATTTCCGCGGTGCAAGCTCGGCCGCCAAGCTCCAGGCCTTCCTGACCAAGGCCCTGCTCTGCGGCATGCTGCTCGCCATGGGCGTCTCGCTGTTCACCGGCTCGCCGGACAACGCCATGCCTGTGTTCTCCCAGGTCACCGGCGCTGGTGGCGGCAAGGCCGCTACCGAGAGCTCCAGCCTGTTTGCCGGCATCGTGTCGGTCCTGGTTCTGACTCCGTTCTTCTACGCCGGCTTCGACACCATTCCCCAGCAGGCTGAGGAAGCAGCCGAGGGCCTCAACTGGAACAAGTTCGGCAAGATCATCTCCCTGGCCCTGCTGGCCGCAGGCGGCTTCTACATGGTCTGCATCTACTCGTTCGGCACCATCCTCGACTGGCATGAGTTTGTTAAGAGCCCGGTTCCCGCGCTTGCCTGCCTCAAGGGCATCAACATGCTCCTGTACCTGGCCATGCTCGTCATCGCCACGCTTGGACCCATGGGCCCGATGAACTCCTTCTACGGCGCCACGAGCCGCATCATGCTCGCCATGGGCCGCAAGGGCCAGCTGCCCGAGCAGTTCGCCGAGGTCGACCCCAAGTCCGGCGCTCCCAAGCTCGCCTGCATCGTTCTGGGCGTCATCACCGTCGTCGGTCCGTTCCTGGGCAAGAACATGCTCATCCCTCTGACCAACGTGTCGGCTCTCGCCTTCATCTTCTCCTGCGGCATGGTCGCCCTCGCTTGCCTGCGCATGCGCTTCACCGAGCCCGACCTGCCTCGTCCCTACGAGGTGCCCGGCGGCAAGTTTGGCATCGGCCTCGCTATCGCTGCCTGCGCCATCATCATCGGCCTGCTCGTGATTCCGTTCTCTCCCGCCTCCCTCAACATGGTGGAGTGGAGCATCGTGATCGGCTGGCTGGCCGTCGGCCTGGCTCTCATGGCCTTCACCAATTCCCGCAAAAAGTAACGCCGAGCCGGGGCGGATCAGGTGCGCGCGACCCTCTCTTCCGCGCACCGAACCCGGCGCCACTTGGGTAGCTTTGTGAGGCCTTAACCCAGCACGGCCTCGCCCACTATATGGATCCATAAGGAGGAACCATGTCCACTAAGTATGCAATCGTTGGCGGTAAGCTCATCGACGGTACCGGTGCCGAGCCGGTCGAGAACTCCCTCGTTCTCGTCGACGACAACGGCAAGATCGAGTACGCCGGTGCTATGCAGGACCTTCCCGAGGGCGTTGAGGTTATCGACGCCGCCGGCAAGACCGTCCTTCCCGGCCTGATCGACACCCACCTGCACTTCTCGGGCAACTTGACCGACGATGACACCGACTGGGTCATGCAGCCGCTCCTCGAGAAGCAGGCTGTCGCAGTCAAGCAGGCCTACGACTGCCTCACCCACGGCCTCACCACCGTCTGCGAGATCGGCCGCTTTGGTATCCAGATCCGTGACTGCATCGACAAGGGCGTCTTCAAGGGCCCGCGCGTTCTGGCCACCGGCCTTGGCTTCTGCCGCGTTGCCGGCCACGGCGACTCCCACCACTGCAGCCAGGAGCTCAACAAGGAATCGCACCCCTGGGGCGATCAAGTCGACGGTCCTTGGGATCTGCGCAAGGCCGTCCGTCGTCGCCTGCGCGAGAACCCCGATGCCATCAAGATCTGGGCTACCGGTGGCGGCATCTGGCGCTGGGACTCCGGTCGCGACCAGCACTATTGCTCCGAGGAGATCCAGGCCGTGGTCGAAGAGGCAAAGATGGTCGGCATCCCCGTGTGGAGCCACTGCTACAACAACCACGCCGCTGCCTACGATTCCGTTCGTTTTGGCTGCGAGCAGCTGATTCACGGCTTCGATATCGATGAGCGTACCATGGACCTCATGGCCGAGCAGGGCACCTTCTTCACCCCGACGATCGCCTTCCTGCCCACCTGGTACGCCACCTATCCGCCCGTCTACGTTCCCGAGCTGCACGACAAGTACGAGGGCACCCTGGTCGAGAAGGAGCTGCAGCGCAACTACGACTGCCTGCGCGAGGCCAAGAAGCGCGGCGTCGTCATGACGATCGGCTCCGACTCCTTCTCCTTCGTCACCCCGTATGGCACCTGCTCCATCGAGGAGATGTACGAGTTCGTCGACAAGATCGGCTTCACCCCGGTCGAGACCATCACCTGTGCAACCCTCAACGGTGCCAAGATGTGCCACATCGAGGACGAGACCGGTTCCATCGAGGCCGGCAAGTGCGCCGACCTGCTGGTCGTCAACGGTGACGTCGCCGCCGACATCCACGTGCTCAACACCGACAACATGGACGTCATCATGAAGGACGGCTGGATTGTCGAGGCCGGCACCTTCGGCGAGGCAAACAAGTACAGCGCCTAAGCTACCGTTCATCGATGGCTTGATGTAAAACACAGTATTTGATTGCATAATGCAATGGAGAGGGTCGCTTGCGGCCCTCTTTATTGCTATGGGGTGCGTCAGTAAGAAGGAGATGACGGTGGATCTCAATAGGCTGATTCTGGGCAAGAGCTACAACTCTACCAAGGTCTTTCGTACCGCTCAGCATGTGGTTCAAGCCATCTTGCTCGGTATTGTCGTTCCGCTGCTTATCCTACTGCTCATCTGGGATCTAACCGATAATCCCAATCCCGTTCCGGCCGTTGTCGTCATTGCCGGCTTGGTCATGCTGTGCTTCTTCTTCTCGTACGTCTTTGTCGTTCCCGACGACCTTACATCGAGCGCAACCGACCGCACGCTCGCCATCGCTTCAAAAATATTCGCCTACACGTCGCGCGGCCTTACGCCCGAAGCTGCCCTGGGCGCCTCTAAGATCATCCTGTCCGAAACTATTGCCTCTGCCATCTGCTTTACCGACGGCAAGCAGGTGTTGGCAAGCTGGGGCGAGGACTCGGCAAAATGCCCCGCGGGCACCCCGGTGGTACTGCGGACTACGCTCAACGTGATCAACAGCGGTGAGCAAAGCGTGTTCTCGCGCGATGCCTCGACCGAGACGGGTGGCTACTTTCCGCGCCTGCGCGCCGGTATTGTCGCACCGCTTACCGTGCGCGGGCATTGCGTGGGCACGCTCGAGCTGTATTATCCCCGTCTGAGCAGCATCGATATGCGCCAGACGGCGCTTGCCTCGGGCTTTGCCGACCTCATTTCCACGCAGCTTGCGAGCTTTGAGCTTGAGCGCCAGGACGAGCTTACGGCCCGCGTGGAGCTGCGCGCCTTGCAATCGCAGGTCGATCCTCATTTTCTGTTTAACACCATCAGCACCATCGTGTCACTCGTACGTACCGAGCCGGACAAGGCCAGGTCGCTGCTGATCGACTTCTCCAACTACTATCGTCAGACGCTTTCTGATTCCGATACGCTCACCACGCTCGAGCACGAGGTGGAACAGGGCACTCGCTATATCAATCTTATGCAGGCTCGTTATGGCGACGGCCGTCTGCGCGTCTCGGTCGATATCGACTTTGAGGTGCGCGATTGCATGGTGCCGCCGTTTATCTTGCAGCCGTTGCTCGAAAACTGCATCAAGCACGCGCAGCGCGAGACCGAGCCGCTTTCTATTCATGTTAGGGCTTTCGAGACCGATGACGGTTTGGAGATCATTGTCGAGGACGATGGCATCGGTATGAGCGAAGAAGTCTGCGCGCATCTGTTTGAGCAGCATCGCCTGGAGGAGCCCGAGAGCATTACCGCCGACGGCTCCATCAAACGAGGCTGCGGCTTGGCGCTCTTCAACGTGCTCCAGCGCATCCATTTCTTTTACGGAGAAGATTCCGGCATGCGCGTGAAGTCCCAGGAGGGCGTGGGAACGCAGGTCATCGTCGAGCTGAACGGCGAGCCGCATGAGCCGGCGCCGTTGACGGCGTAGCACGCGGTTGGATTGAGAGAAAAAGAGGGGAAGCACATATGTCCGAAGGCTGGAACATCTTGGTGGTTGATGACGAGCCTCCCATTAGGGCTGAGCTACGCTATCTGTTGGAAAAGGATACGCGTGTGGGTCAGATTGCCGAGGCGGGCAATGTCACCGAAGCCGTGGAGTCGATTCTGTCGAACAAGCCCGACGTGCTGTTTTTAGACATTACCATGCCCGGTCGCTCGGGAATTGAGCTTGCCGAGACGCTGCAGAACCTAAAGACGCCGCCGGTCGTGGTGTTTGTGACAGCGTTTACCGAATTTGCCGCCGATGCGTATAACCTCGATGCGGTCGACTATGTCGTCAAGCCGGTCGAGGACGCACGCCTGTCAAAGGCACTCGACAAGATCGAGGCAGCCTTGGGTGCCCGTCGTGTTATCCATGCTCCGCGCCAACCTTTGCGTCTGACGGTGGACCGCGGGGGCAAAAAGGTGTTCATTCCCGCCGCAGACGTCTGCTACTTTGAGGCGCGCGCCGATTTTTGCAACGCCATCTGCGCCGAGGGAACATACCTGATCAATGAGTCGATCTCTTCGCTCGAGCGTCGCTTGGACTCCGAGGGCTTTATTCGCGTTCATCGCAGCTACCTGGTCAATTTGGAAGACGTGCACAATGTTGAGATTGGCTCCACGGGGTTGATGGAGCTCAGGCTCGACCGCGTGAACTCGACGGTACCGGTGTCCCGTCGTCGTGCCGCCGAGGTCAAGTCGCACCTGGGGCTTGCGTAGACGGTCTGCATGCCGTCGTTTACCATCGCAGGTTTGGCATGGGCGCGCGGTGGGCATAATGGGTGGCATCGAATGAAATCGAAAGGATCATTATGCCCGCGCTTATCACCCATCATCTGTTTGGCGAGGAAAGCATCGACCGTCTTCCGCAGGGCGTCATCACGTCCGATGAAGAGCGCATTGCCTTTATCTTGGGCAACCAAGGCCCCGACCCGTTTTTCTTTCACATTCTGACACCGCGTGTTTCCGACTGCACGCTGCTGGCGCAGGTCATGCATCGGTCGCGTATGTCTCGCCAGTTCGCGTGCCTGCGCGACGGCGTGTCGCATCTGCTGCCGCGCGACGCCAGCTTGGGTCGCGCCTTTGCGCTGGGCCTGCTGTCTCATTACGTGCTCGACCGCAACGCCCATCCCTTTGTCTATGAGCAGCAGTTTGGCATCGTGGAGTCCGATTCAGAGCTTGAGGATTCGAGCAGTCAGGTCCATGCCGTGATCGAGAGCGACCTGGATGTACTGATGCTGCAGCTTAAACGCGATGGCGCTACGGCCGACGATTACCCGCCGGCGGGCGAGATCGTCACTACCGATCGCATCAATCGCGTGGCCGGCGTGCTGATGAGCTATGTTGCCGGACGCGTGTACGGCATTGACATTCCGGCGGGGGAGTACGGTGCTGCCGTTGCCAATATGCAGCGACTTTACCGCGCGATTGAGCCGGCCGGCTCCGCAAAGACGCGCGCGATCTCGCTGGTTGAGGGCTTGGTGCACGACTACTCGCTGCTCGACGGCCTTGCCCATCGCGTGACGACGGAGCTGCCCGAGCGCACCGGTAACCTGGGCCATCTGACATGGAAGAATCCCTTTACCGACGAGGTCTCGAACGAGAGTTTCCCCGAGGTCTTTGATCGCGCGCTGGTCGATTACGAGTGCACGGTCGCACGTTTTATCGAGACCGATGACATGGATGCCGTGACCAGTCACGTCAACTACAGCGGTCGCGTGCTCAATGCCGATGAGGAGTTCGACCGCGAGGAATAGGGCCCGTGCGTGCCCCTTTGCCGAATCCTTACCGGCGGTTCTGGACAATTGGGGTACGATGAACTAACTGCATATCGGGCGAATACGAAGGGTCCCTGTCCATGAAATACACCAAGCTCGAGCGTAACTGGGTTATGTATGATGTGGGCAATTCGGCCCTCGTGCTGCTCAATACCTCGGTGGTGCCCATTTACTTTAACGCCATCAATACCGGCGCTTCTTCGGCCGACCTGGTGGTCGCCTGGGGCAATGCGCAGACGATTGCCTCGCTGGTCATCGCCATGCTCATGCCCATTCTGGGCGCGCTTGCCGACTACGCCGGCAACAAGATCAAGTTCTTCTTGGGCTTCTTCCTCACGGGCCTGGTGCTTTGCCTGGCGCAGGCTATCCCAATGTCCGCCATGGCATTTTTGACCGTGTACGTGCTGTGCACCATCGGCCTTAACTCTTCTATGACGTTCTACGACGCCATGCTGCCCGACATTACCACCGACGAGCGCATGGACGCCGTGTCCAGCTCGGGCTATGCCTGGGGCTACATCGGTTCCACCGTGCCGTTCGTCATCTGCCTGGCGCTCATCATGGGCGGCCCCGCTCTTGGCGTCCCCACCATGCTGGCAACGCGTCTGTCGTTTATCATCACTGGTGCCTGGTGGCTCATCTTTACTCTGCCGCTCATTCGCACCTATAAGCAAAAGTACGGTCGCGAGCGCGGTCCCGAGGACACCATCGGCCACATCGTGGGCGGTGTGTTCTCCGAGGTCGGACACACCATGCGCGAGATCGCCCACAACAAGACCGTGCTGGTCTACATGATCGCGTTCTTCTTCTATATCGACGGTGTGCACACGGTCATTTCCATGGCAACCAGCTACGGATCGGCCTTGGGCATCGATTCGACCCAGTTGGTCCTGGCGCTGCTCGTCACGCAGTTCGTGGCCTTTCCGTCCGCCATCATCTACGGCAAGCTCGCCGGCCGCGTGGGCACGCTCAACATGATCTTGGTGGCAGTCGCCGCCTATATGGGCATTGTGCTGTTCGCCGCGTTCTTCCTAAAGACCGCCTTTGAGTTTTGGGTGCTTGCCATTATGGTCGGCCTGTTCCAGGGCGGCGTGCAGGCGCTCAGCCGTAGCTACTTTGGCCGCATTATCCCCAAGGAAAAATCCAACGAGTACTACGGCTTCTTTGACATCTTTGGTCGTTATGCAAGCGTTATGGGCACCTTCCTGGTGTCGGTCGTCACCTCGCTGACCGGCAACCCGTCGCTGGGCGTCCTTTCCATTGGCGTGCTGCTGGTCGTTGGCTTTATGCTGCTGGTCCGCCTGTCCCGCATGACTCGGGCGGCAGAGCATGCCGCATAGGAGCGAGCGGCTATTGTGCCTGTCCACGGTACTCTTTTGGGGTTATCCGCAATAAACATTGCGACTTGCGAGCAATGATTTGCCCAAGTGGGTATGATGGAATCAGCTAGGTCGCGGGACGTCGCCTGTGTTTGGCGGCGTCCCGTTTTTGTGTTGCAGGGAGGGTAAGGCATGAACGCCACAGTCGTGATTCCAACGTATTGGGCGGGCGATGACGCTTGCGCAAACGCCCCTGGCACCTATGACCATTCGACGCGACTCAACGCCGACAATCCCGAACTCGACCGCTGCCTGGCCTCGCTTGAGCAGGTACGTGACATCCCGCGCATCATCCTTTTGGTGGTCTGTCCCGTTTCTGCCACAGCCGATGTGTCGCTGCGCGTGCACGAGATTGTCGACGCGCATCCCACGCTCAAGGTCACCGTTGTCACCAACACCCAGGCCTCGCGCATTGCAGACCGGGTTGCTCAGATCGCGCCCAAGGGTTCGGGCGAGTGCGTGAGCCTGCGAGGCTACGGTGCCATCCGCAACATGGGGCTAGCCTGTGCCGCTGTGCTGGGGCATGACGCGGTTATCTTTTTGGATGACGATGAGACTGTCATCGACGCCGACTTTATGAAGCGCGCGACCTATGCGTTGGGGCAGCAGACACGTCAGGGCTTGCCGATCTTGGTCAAGAGCGGCTATTTCTACGATCGCGACGGCTCGCCGCTGGCTCCCACGGACAAGGCGGGCATCTGCCATCGTTGGTGGACCAAGCGCATCGAGTTCAACCGTTGGATGAAAAAGGCGCTCTCGGGCACCCGCATCTCGCGCTCCAACTACGTGTGCGGCGGCCTGATGGCCCTGCACGCCCGCGCCTTTACGCGTGTAGCCTTTGACCCGTTTATCACCCGCGGCGAGGACTTGGATTACCTCTTTAACATGCGCATGTTTGGCTACGACGTGTGGTTCGATAACGAGTGGACCGTGCGTCATCTGCCTCCGGAGTCCGAAAAGCGCTCACCGCGCTTTATGCAGGATGTATACCGTTGGTACTACGAAAGGGCCAAGTTGACATTCGCCGCGCATCAAAAGGAGCTCATTCCCGTTACGGCGGCATCGCTCATGCCCTACCCGGGCCCGTGGATTTCGCGCGAGCTCGACGACCGCGTGCGCAAGACCGCTATGGTCCGCAGCGTGTTTACCCGCGAGCATGAGGGCTACCTGCGCATCTGGCGCCATGGTATCGACGAGGCAAAGGCCTATGCGCGCCAAAACGCTGCAAGCTACCTGCGTTTCCAGAGCTTTTGGCCCAAGATCATGGACGGGCTTTGGCGTGACGCACAACTGATCAGTATCCTGGAGGGGGCCGAATGATCGACCGCCGCGCCCAGCGCGATAGTTCAATATCAATCTTTCGCATCATTGCCGTTGCCTGCGCCATTTGCGTGCTGGTGTACTTTATTTTTGCCTTGGTGACCGGTATCGAGCCGATCGCCACGGTGATTGCCTGCGCGCTGCTGTGCATCTTTCTGTGCATCTTTATCTTTTTGACGCTCAATCCCGATTCGGTGCGCTCCCAGTACACCGAGGAGACGCTCTCGGTGGCCTCGGCCATGCTTGAGGACATTAAGGGCGGTCTGACGCAGGAGTCGGCGCGTTTGGTGTGCCGGCGCATTTTGCCCGAGACGCGCGCCATGACGGTGGCCATCACCGACGAGGGCAACGTGTTGGCCTGCGCAGGCGAGTTTGAGGAAAAACTACTGCCAGATTCTCCCATCCACACGCTTGCCACACGCTACGTTATCGAACATGGCATCGTGCAGTCGTTCAACCGTATGGTGGATGTCGTGGGCTCGGATGGCTCGCACAACCAAGTCCCCGCCGGCATTATCGCCCCCATCAAGGTGGGCGATCGTACCGTCGGCACGCTCAAGTTCTACTACAAGACCCCGCGCGCCGTCGACCGTACCCAGTACGCGCTTGCCTCGGGCTTTGCCGAGATCTTGTCCACGCAGCTCGCCATCCACGAGCTCGAGGTGCAAAAGGAACTCACGGCGCGCGCCGAGGTGCGTGCGCTGCAAGCGCAGATTAACCCGCACTTCCTGTTCAACACGCTGAACACCATTGCATCGTTTACGCGCACCGACCCGCCGCGGGCCCGCGAACTGCTTCGTGAGTTCTCATCGTTCTATCGTGCCACGCTCGACAACTCGGGATCGCTTATTCCGGTCTCGCGCGAGGTTGCACAGACCAAGCGCTACCTTACCTTTGAGAAGGCCCGCTTTGGCGAGGACCGCGTGCTTGCGACGTTCGATGTGTCCGAGGACGTGGAAGATACGCTGGTGCCGGCGTTCGTGATCCAGCCGATTGTCGAGAACGCCGTACGTCATGGTATGGGCGATGACGACGCCCTGAGGATCGACGTGACCGTTCACCAAGACGGCGAGGATGCAATCTTGATTGCCGTGGCCGATAATGGCGTGGGCATGGATGAGGGTACCGCCGCCAGACTGTTTGACGAGCGTTCTGCCCGTCCCGACGCCAGCTCTCCCCAGGGTGGCGGCGCCGGTGTGGCCATGCACAATATTTCGGAGCGCATCCATCGCTTTTATGGGCCGCACTCCTATACGCGTGTCGAATCGGCGCCGGGCAAGGGCACCAAAGTGCTCCTTCATCTTGATTTGTCAGAGAGCATCTTTGACATTCAAGAGTAAAATAAAAGGCTACGGGCTCAACGTCATGCGACGGATGCCCGGCGTAGTTAGTTGACGAAAGGTTTTATCCCTATGCTGCGTGCGATGATTGTGGATGATGAGGCGCCGGCTCGCTCGGAGCTTCGCTTCCTGCTCGAGCAAACGGGCAAGATCGGCACGATCACGGAGGCGTCGAGCGTCCGCTCCGCCATCGAGATGCTTATGGAAAGTCGCGTGGATGTCGTGTTTCTCGATATCTCGATGCCCGGTGCCTCGGGCCTGCAACTTGCCGAGGCGCTGCATAAGCTCAAAAATCCGCCGGCGATCGTGTTTGTGACTGCGTATAGTGACCATGCGGTCGAGGCATTCGACGTGGATGCCGTCGATTATCTGATGAAGCCGGTCGAGGAAGCTCGCTTGGATCGCGCGATCGAGAAGGTCATGCAACGCACCAAGCCGGTTACGGACAGCAAGGTGACCATCGAGCGTATTCCGGTGGAAAAGGGCGGCCGCAAGGTGCTCATTCCCGTGGACGACATTCGCTTTATCATGGCCAAGGACGATTACTCCTGCATCTATACCGTCGATGATCGCTTTTTGTCGACGACCTCGCTGGCGCAGTTTGAGGCCAAGCTCTGCGACTTTGGCTTCTTCCGTGTTCACCGCCGCTATATCGTCAACTTGGCGTGCGTCACGGATGTGGAGACGGTGCCCTCGGGCGCCATCCAGCTGGGCATTACGGGCGTCGACGAACGCGTGCCGGTTTCGCGCCGCCGCGTCGTGCCGCTCAAGAAGGCTCTGAGTCTCTAGCACGCTGGCCCCGCAGCTCTGTAGACCCATCGTCTGCGGAGCCGTGGGGCTTTTTTGTATGTATCTGCCGAATCGTTTTTTTGCGGAAGGGATCCCATGAACAGCGCAAGCGCCAAGCGCATCGACATCATCTCGGACACCCACGGCTATTTGTCGCCTGCGCTCCTGGACGAGCTTGAGGGCGCGGATCTGATTATCCACGCCGGCGACCTTACGTCAGAGATGGACTACGAGCACCTATGCACCATCGCCCCCGTGCGGGCCGTACTGGGCAACAACGATTACTACCGCGACTACGGCCCCGATGTAGACCGTCTTGCGCTCTTTACCTACGAAGGCCTTAAATTCGCCGTAGCCCACTACCGCGAAGACCTTCCGGTGGGATCCGTAGACGTAGCCATCAACGGCCACACCCACGTAACCAAAGAAGCCCAAGTGGGCCGTTGCTTAGTCCTCAACCCGGGCAGCGCCAGCTACCCCAGAGGCACCCGAGGCCCCACCATGGCCAGAATGCTAGTAAAAGACGGCAAGATCCTAAGCACTAAATTTATTGACCTAGAGTAACCACAACAAAAGCGGGGGATGCAGATGCGTCTCCCGTTTCCATTTGAGCCAAAGGCGGAAGTTCAACAAGATCCATCAGACCAACCCCGCCGAGGAGCATGCGGGCTAGCCGCGCAGCGGTGCACGCCCGCAAAACTGATTGAACAATGTGACGGCAGGGAGGGTCTCCGGGGCTGAGGGCGGGGGTTAAGTTTGCTGCTCTACAGTCCTGCGCAAGACGGAAAGCACATTAAGTGCTTTC
>URMZ01000030.1 GCA_900549025.1 uncultured Collinsella sp. | reverse complement strand
CTCAATCGTAGCCCGAGACGGTCCCGGGCTGACAATTTCGACTGTAATGGACGTTTTTAAACGACTAGTCATTGGGAACACTCTTGAACAGGCAATATTCAAGGAGTGTCCTCGGATGCCGGCACTTAGGGACGTTCCCAAAGTGCCGGCACATAAGGAACGTCCCTAAGTGCCGACTACTGAATGGCGCCGCCATTTATTGAACAACCTGTTCAAAAACACGAATGGATACCACCGCGACTATACTAGAGCGCAGCAATAGAAAGGACCCTGCTTTGAGCATCACGCCCCTCGATAGCATTCGCCGCGCCATCGCCCGCCGCAATGGCGTCGCCGACCCCGCCGTAGCGGGCAGCGGCACCGCAAGGGCCCAGGGCGGACGCATCGAGAACGGCCTGTTCCCCGCCTCGCACACCGCCGAGGAGCTCGCACGCATCCAGGAGCTGAGTCAGCGCAACGCCGGCGGACCCGATAGCTACCAAGCCACACGTCGCCGGCGCGAACGCGATCGGGAGCCCGGCCCCGTCCGCCGCATGGTCAACGCTTGGTGGAACCGCCTGCTCGGCGCCGTCTACGGCGGCGGCTTCTCCATGCAGGAAGCGGAATACGAAGAGCACGCCACCCGCCGCGACTATCTCTGGAATACCCTGGGCACCGCCGTGTGGGGCATGGCGTTTCCTCTGCTCACCATCGTGTCGACACAGCTCGCGGGTGCCGAGGAGGCCGGTAAGTTCTCCATCGCCTTCGTCACCGGCACGCTCATCATGATCGCATGCAACTACGGCGTGCGCAATTTCCAGGTCTCAGACATCGACGAAAAGACATCCTTTGCCTCCTACCAGCTCAACCGCTGGCTTTGTGGAGCGCTCGCCCTAGGCTGCGGCCTCATGTACAGCAGCGCCCGCGGCTATGATGCGCAGATGGCGACGATCGGCCTGGGCGTCTACCTGTATAAGGTCATCGACGGCGTCGCCGACGTGTACGAAGGCCGCCTGCAGCAGGCCGACAAACTCTACTTGGCTGGAATGAGCCAAACGCTACGCTCCGTCGGTGTCATCGCGGTCTTTAGCGCGGCGCTATTCCTCACGCGCAGCATGCCCATCGCGGCCATGGCCATGGGTGTCGCCGCGATCGCCTCGCTCGTGCTGGTCACCGCGCCGCTCGCCCTGCTCGAGACCGAAAAATCGCGCCGCGTGAGCCTGCGCGAGGTCGGCCACCTGTTTGTCCAGTGCGCCCCGCTCTTTGGCGCACTGTTCCTGTTCAACCTTATTGAGAGCATGCCCAAGTTTGTGATGGAAGGCACGCTGGCATACAAATATCAGCTGTACTTTAATGCCCTGTTCTTTCCGGCGCAGGCTATTTTGCTGAGCATTGGATTTATCTATAAACCGCAGCTCCTGCGCTTGTCGAGCATTTGGGCTAATCCTCGCAAGCGTCGTCGCTTTGACCTGATTATTGTTGCCGTTATGGCGCTGATCGTGGTCATCACCGGCGTGTGCGCCGCATTTATGGCAGGCCCCGGCATCCCCCTCATGAGCTTTATGTACGGCCTCAGCTTTGAGCGCTACCGTACGCTGGCGTTGCTGATGGTCGTCGCCGGCGGCGTCACCGCGGCCATCGACTTTATCTACGCCATCATCACGGTGCTGCGCCACGCTGGAGACGTCACTAAGATCTACCTGATCTGCTTCGCCGTAAGCGTGGTGCTGCCGGTGATCTTGATTAAGCTGCTGGGTCTGATGGGCGCTGTGGTGAGCTACCTAGCCATCATGGCCCTACTCCTGGTGCTACTGATTATCGAGTACCGCCGCATCCGCCAACGCATAGAGAGAGACCGGAATCCGTACGGCGCCTAATTGCAGCGGTGGGGGTAGCTAATTTGGGACATCATTCGCCCGGGTTGATGTTCGCGTAGAACTCGGCCCCGTCGTCCAGGCGCAGGATGCCCACGCGGCCGAACTCGGAGCCGGTGGCGGCGGCGCAGTCGATGTCGATACGATCGGGCACACCGGCAGTGTCCTCGCCGCCCAAGCGCACGATCTGCCCGCGGCCCGACTCCTCGTCGAGCCCCGCAAGACCACCGACCTCGCAATAACGCCCGAGCGACACCGTTGGCGTGTGACCGCTCACAACGACCGGGCCCTTACCCTCGGTAGAAAGCAGCCCGGTCGGCACATCCCAATAGCCGTGACGAATCCACAGCAGGTCATCGGACGACTGCACCGCGAGCATCTGCTGCAGCAGCTCGCGATCGGCACCCACCGCTCCAACGCCATCGGCACAATCGACGCCATGCTCAAGCAAAAACGCCCGCGCCGCCTCGGTCTGAATGCCGGCGTGTACCAGCAGATACGGGCGCTCCTCGGTCTCGACCACCGCGTAGAGCGGCAGCGCGGCCATCCATCGCACGAGCTCCTCGTATGCCTCAAATTCCATGTCGTTGAGCTGCTCGCGCGTCGTCCAGCCACCGTTGATATCCCAGGTCTCGGCATCGAGCGGATCCTGACCAATGATGGCATCGAGCATGATCTGCTCGTGATTACCCTTGAGCACGTGGGCGTTGGGCAGCGAGCGCACGAGCTTAATAACGCCGGCCGGATCGGGCCCGCGATCGATCATGTCGCCCAACACGTACAGCGTGTCGTCGGACGTCAACGAGATCTTAGACAGGGCCTCGTCAAGCGCGCGCACGTGCCCGTGAGCATCAGATGTCACATAGATCGCCATGGTACGCCTCTCCTTGCATTGCGGCCGAAGCCCGGTGCCGCAACTAAAACTTCAAGTTGAACTTAAACGTTACCCATTGTACTCCGTTGCAATAAAGCTGGAAAGGGTTTCCGAGCAGAGGCAAAGACGGCAGCCGTCTATGACGATATCGCGCACGCCCGCAATCCAACCCCATAAACCCACCATCTTTGGGTACAAATAACCGCAGACAACTGACCGTGCCACGCCAACCACCCAGGAGCGGACACTATCCATGAACCAGATCCTTCTCTTTATCGGCCTCGTCATCATTTTGTGCCTGACCATCAAACCCGTCGGCAAAAAACTCCCCTTCCCCACCCTGCTCATCTTTATCGCGCTGGGCATGCTGTTGGGCGTCAACGGCCCGACGCATATCGACTTTAGCGACTACGCGCTCACCGAAACCGTCTGCAGCACGGCGCTGCTGTTCATCATGTTCTACGGCGGCTTTAACACCAATATCGACCGCGCCAAGCCCGTCGCCGCGCCGGCGGTGCTGCTGAGCACGCTCGGCGTCGTCATCACCGCAGGCATCACCGGCGTGTTCGCCCACTTTGTGCTGGGCTTCGACTGGATCGGCGGCCTGCTGTTGGGATCGGTCGTGGCGTCCACCGACGCGGCCAGCGTCTTTAGCGTTCTGCGCGAGCACAGCCTGTCGCTGAGGGGCGGCACCGACTCGCTGCTCGAGGTCGAATCGGGCTCCAACGATCCCGTCGCCTATATGCTCACCGCCGTGCTCGCCACACTCGCGGCCGGCGGCGACATCAACATTCCCGCACTGCTGGCCAAGCAGATTATCTTGGGCGTGGGCCTGGGCCTCGCCATCGGCTGGGCGGCGGGCCGCCTGATTGAACGCGCGCACGCAACGGCCGAGGGCGCGCAGACCATCTTTTTGTTCGCCGTGGCCATCGTCGCCTACGCGCTGCCGAGCTACCTGGGCGGCAACGGATTTTTGGCCGTGTACCTGGCCGGCATTGTGCTGGGTGCGAGCGACATCACCGGCAAGGTCGAGATGGCGCACTTCTTCGATACCCTCACCGAGATGGCCGAGATGACGATCTTCTTCTTGCTCGGCCTGCTCGTAACGCCCGCACGCCTGCCGCAGATGCTGCTGCCGGGCCTGGCGCTCATGGCGTTTATGCTCTTTGTGAGCCGCCCCATCGCCGTCGGCGTGCTCCTAGCGCCCTTTAAGACGAACCCTCGCCAGGTTGCGCTCGTAAGCTGGGCGGGTCTGCGCGGCGCGGCTTCGGTCGTGTTTAGCCTCTTTACCGTGGTGGCCGGTGTTCCTGGCGGTCACGACCTGTTTGACCTGGTATTTGTGATTGCCGTGTCAAGCATTGTGGTGCAGGGCTCGCTGCTACCGGCGGTGGCAAAAAAGCTCAATATGATCGACGCGGAAGGCGACGTGCGCCGCACCTTTAACGACTACCGCGACGAGGACGGCATGTCGTTTGTCAAGTTCAAGGTGGGCGCGGGCCATCCGTTTTCCGGACGCTCGCTCGCCGATATTGGCAGCGCCACGGACATGCTCGTCGTCCTGGTGCTGCGCGATGGCGCGCACCCGGTGCTGCCCAACGGCGATACCGTGATCCAGGAAGGCGATCTGCTGGTTATGGCCGCGCCGACGTTTGAAGAGCGTGCCGAGGTTACGCTGCGCGAGGTCACCGTGACGCCCCACGGTCGCCTGGCCGGCCAGCGCCTGCGCGATGTGCCGCAAGGCAAGCATCCGTTTATTGTGGTGATGCTCAAGCGCGAAGGCCAAACGATCATCCCCGACGGCAACACCCTCATATACGCCGGCGACGAAGCCGTCATCGCCACGCTCGCGTCGTAGCCATCCCCACCCATAAGTTGCGGTGAAATAGGGACTGAATAGGCCTTCTAGCAGCCTAAACAGTCCCTATTTCACCGCAAGTTATTGAGGGGATGGGGTTAAAGCTCAATCGCGGCTACCAGTCCTCGTCCGTGTCATAGCCGTCGCCCTCATCGTCGGCGACAAAGCCGCGGAGGTCGAGGCCTTCGCGTTCGGCTCGGGCTAGGAGCTCTTGGGGCGACTCGTCCTCGATATCCACTACGTCGAGCATGGCGGCCGGAAAGCCCACGCCGGCTGCACTCCCCGCGCGGCCGAGCAGGCTCTCGCGCAGCTGGTCTACATCGACTTCGATTTTCATGGTGAAACCTCCCGCCAAACCAAGCCCTTATTCGTCAGTGCCAAGCAATTCCACGGCAGCAACAAAAGCTGCCACCTGCTTATCGTCCATCCGCGTGGCCAGGCGCCCCACGGGCTCATCGTAAGCGAACTGTACCTTATCGATAAAGCAATCCCAGGCACGCTCGTCCACACGCACGGCGGCCTCGCAATACTGGCTGAGCTTTTTGAGTCCATACCAAAACGCATTCACATTGCGCGAGGGGTCCTCATCCAGCACACCATCGTAGCGACGCCCGTTAAACTCACGCATGCGTGTCACGGCAACCTCGAGCGAGTCGCAGCCCTCGGCCGAAGCCTCATCAACAAGCTCGGGAATCGGAACCTCGCGCCGAACATCATGCCTGGTAGCGCCGTCGTACTCGCCCACCAACACATCTTCGTCAAGCCTAGAATCATAGTCGAAATAACTACTGCCCTGGCAAATCCCATGCGGCGAGCCAGAGCCAAACGCGCAGAATAGTCCGCCGTCGGCAACAACACGACGGTAGGTCTCAAACGACTTCTTAACCTGAGCGAGCAACTCGGAAAGCTCCCCGGCATTGCACGCCGTCTCGCACGCAACGCACGCAGACTCGGGCAACGATACCGGCTCCACCGTGCTCCCCGCGACGCGGGCGGCGCGCTCGGCCCGATACGCCTGCGCCGCCAAGCGCGCTCGCTGCGCAGCGCCGTGCACGTTGGTAAGTTCACGCTCCAACGCCACGTCACCAGCAACATCGCTCGCAGACCCGCCGGCACCCTGCGACCCCGTCGCACTCAGCTCGGACTCAAACGTCGCTGTGATCATGCCCGCAAGGCCCGTCGCATCGGCGGCACAACGCAACTGTTCCAGCTGCGTACACAGCAGGTCGGCGTCCAAAGGCACGGCATCCACAACGCGCACGTCACTCAGGCGCGCCACGCCCTGCAGCACCATAGCCCCCGCGGCATCGTACGCTACGCGAACCCTGTCCGCCGTATTAGCACGCAGCTTTACCTCGATAAACGCAAGCGTCTGCTCCAAACGGGCCAACAGCTCGGCCTTGTCCTCCATGCGCAAAAAGGCAGCATAGCGACGCTCCATCCGCAGCGGGCCAACAATGCCCGCCTGCTTGCGAGCGCGCGAAAGCGCAGCGCCCTCAACACGGCGAACATACCCGTCAACAGCCCGCACGGCAGACTTGCGCGCAGCGTGCTCGGCAGCCTCGACGCCCCTAAGCACGCCCAGCAGCTCGCGGGAGCGCGCCTTGCGCACCAACTCCCCGCGATCGTACTGCTCAAGCGCCGTCTGACGCTTGGCCACCGACTCAAAGCCAAACAGCTCGTCGAGCAGCTCACCAACAGAACGCTCGTCTGCCACGGCAGGCCTCCTCACGCACTACGCACCAACATGCTCGCGGGGCGCCCGAACACCGGACGCCCCGCACGCCCGCACCCCTACAGATCCAGAGCCTTCTTCGCGGCATCGACCGGGTCGCCATCCATGTAGAACACCGGGCTCAGCCCCGAGATAATCTCGGACGAAACACTCTGTAGGCCCGCGATGGCACTCAGCGGCAAAATCACGCGCTTGGCGCCGGCGTTTTTGGCCACGCGCATAATGTCCTCGAGCCCGCGGATCTCGTCCATAGAGCCCGACATGCGCAAGATGCCCGGAATCGCCAGCGCGGGCATCACCGGGCGATTGCACGCCGCGGAGCAAAGTCCCACAAACTCGGCGAGCGAAACCTCCTCGGACAGGCCCTTACTCTGCAGGTCGTTGTAGAACAGCAGGTAATCCTTGGAGCCAATGTGCATGCCCGGCGCCACGCGGTTCGCCAGGTTCACAAAGTTGTCGAACGCGGCCTCCAGCGTATCGCGCACCGGCTTGTTAAAGGCCACGCCCTCGTGCTTAAACTTGCACTCGCCGGCAACCGCCTTATTCTCCAGCTTGTACACGGCAACCTCGCCGCCCTGCGACCTGCCCACGCCAAACACGTGACCGGACAGCAGCGGCCCGTCGGGAATCAGCGTGTCCTCGCTCTGCTCGGGCACGCGCACCACGTGCACGTCCTGCGGGTTGTCGGCATCCATATAGCCCAGGTTGACGTCGATAAACTCAACGCCCGCCATAATCTTGAGCTGCTCCTTTACGCGGCGACGGCCTTCGATGGCGTAGTCCAACAGCCAGCGTACGTCGTCCTTGTCCATGGCCTCGTCGGGGAACAGCAGCTTGGCAAGGCCGCTAAAGGTCTTGCGCACGGCGATTTCGTCACGCTTGTTAAAGTCGCTGTTAAAGCGGAAGTAACGGTCGATATGGTGCGTAAAGTCCTTGCGGCGCATCTCCTTGCAAAACTCCGACAGGCAGTCGGTGATCAGGCCATAATGCCCGGTCAGCAGGCTCGAGCGCATCTTGGGAATCTCCCAGCCCGGCAGGTAATAGTGGATGCGGTCAAAGAAGGCCGAATCGTTGTTAAACTCCGGCGGGAACGGATCAAACAGGTGCGTGGTCTTAAGGACATTTTGCACGGTGTCGTTGATGTTGCCCTCAAAGACCATGGAGGCGTCGGCGTTAATCTGGTCGCGGCCGCGTGCGTAACTGCCACTCGCCATGTAGTCCTTCATGATCTGCACGGCGTTGGTGTCCTTAAACCGCATGCCGGCGACCTCGTCGAACGTCACGCAATCCCAGTGGCCCACCAGGCCCACGCGATCGGCGCGCATGGAGTTCATACGGCCGAACAGGTTGGCCGTGGTGGTCTGACCGCCCGAAAGCAAGATGGCGTAAGGCGAGACCTCTTTGTAGATATGGCTCTTGCCGGTGCCGCGGGGACCCAATTCGCACAGGTTGTAGTTGCGCTCGATAAGCGGCACCATGCGCTCGATAAAGTGGAGGCGCTCTTTCTCGGAAAGCTCGCTGGGTTCGTAGCCAGCCGAGCGCAGCAGCATATTGAGCCACTCGTCGCGCGTAAAGTACTGGCGCTCGTCGATCATGGCATCCAGGTCCAGATTGGGCATCTGAATGGGCGTGAGCGACGCCACGCTAAACGGAGAATCCTCGGGGCCGCGCTTTTTGCGCTTGGCCTTGGAGCGGCGCGGCGCATCGTCGCCAAAGACCTCCATGCCAAACTCGTCTTCCTCATCCACGGGATGACGATACTCGATGCTCATAATGCACCAAATGCCGCCCTGCAGAATCTTGGAATAGTCGCGCACGTACTCGGCCGGCATCACAAACGGCTCGATGGTCAGGTTGGCAAACGATGCCACATAGATGTCTTTGTACTCGTCGAGTTTAGCCGTCACCTTGTCGATGATGGTAAAGCGACCCAGTTCGCGAATCTTGGACTTAATGCGCTCGGACTCGTCGGGACGCACGTAGTTATCGGTGAGGATCCTGCGAATGCGGTCCAAACCCTCTGCCACGGCATCCTCGTCGTCAGTTGAGCAGTACATGCCCAGCAGGTACTCCAGCACAAAGGTGGGCACGTTGGCGCCGCGCTTCATAAGGGCCGTCAGGTCCTTGCGCACGATCTTGCCAGCAAAGTGCTCAAGCAGCTTGCCGTCCAACCCATCCATGTCGTAGCCGTCGTCCTCGGGAGCCTCAGCCACGGCTTGGGCATAGCCATCGGTCGAGGATTCGTCCTCGACGGGCACCGCAACCTCAACAGGCGCAATAGTCTCCACCGGCTCCAGAGCGGACGTGGCAGTCACGGCCTCCTCTGCAGACACCACAGCCCGCACCGGCACATCCACATCAATCGAGGGAACTTCCCACAGATCGTTGTCATGGCTATCAAACATAGGGCACACTCCTAAAAACCAAAGTCAGCAACAGGGGCAAACGAAACGGCGATGGTATACGTCTCGCGCCAAACGATCTTGCCCGACTCACGCTCACGGCAGACTAGATAGTACGGACCCTTGGTCGAGAATCCATCCGCCGCATGCAACGCAAACTTGGCATGCACCACGCGCTCCTGCGAGTTAACAGAAGTCTTGTTGGCATGCGCCTTGACCGTATCGCTCACCTCGTTGCCGCTTGCATCGGTAAACACCAGCTCGTACTCGCACGGCAAGACCTTGCCTTGGACAGGTTCTTCCTGGATTAAGTTGACCGAGAAGAGCGAGTTGGTCACTCGGCGTCCCTCACTTAGTACGCGCAGTGTCGCTGCGCGCGTGTCGACAAAGTCCTTGGAACCCGAACGTGCACGCCAAAATCCGATAACGGGCACGCAGAGCTCCTGCAAGCTCATGCCGCCGTGGACGTAGTTGTTAGTGCCGCCGGGACGCTTGAAGTGCACGTTCTCGCGCGGGGCAAACCCCTCAAATCCGGCACCCAAACGTCCCATGTCAACATTAACAAACACCCCACGCGCCTCATCCGAAAGTTTGAGTACAGCCTCGTTGGGCACCACCAGATGACGTTTGCCGTGCATGACGGGAGCATCAAGGACGGGAAGGTCTGGCTTGCCGAGCATCTGGCACTCGTTGAGCTCCCGACGCGTGTAGATAAAGCCGTGGTCCGCCGTTATAACAACACGTGCGCCCGGGGCGTCGGTGCACACACGGCGCGCCAACGTGGCAAGTTCCTCCACAGTGTCCGCGCAGGCATCGAAGACGTCATCCTGCGTAACGGCCTTCTCGCCCGTAGCATCGATCTTGTTGTGGTAGAGGTAGACGAGTCTTGAGTCCTTGAGCAGCGCCTTGCGCTCGGTTCCCGCCATGTTGAGGTATGCGCTCGAGCGTAAAGCGCGGGCCGTGGGCTCAACGTGGGCGAGCACGGCCTCGCGCTGCGGAGTCGTCGCAGTGGGCATGCCGTCAGCCAACACAAATGGGCCATCCGCTGCAAGCTCAAGCGCTTGGTGCGGCAGCAGCGCGGGCATACCCACCTCGGTAATGGAGGGAAAGACCGCCTGCATGCTAGAGACCTTGACGTTGCCGCCGCGCTCGCGCTCGAGCAACGCCGCAACGTCACGAGCCACCTCATAGCGCAGCGCGTCGCTCACAATAACGACCGTCGTTTTGGCAGAGCCCACAAAGGTGGGCAGCATATGCCAGTAGAACTCATCCTGCCGTGAGGGACCTTCGATGTAGCCGCAATCGGCCCACTCCCCCTGCGCAGCGGCCGCCCAACAGGCATTGGCGTCGGCCAAGAACCAGTTGCTGTAGAGATTCTCCGCCCAGTCCGCCACAGAGCGGGCAGGCTCCTCGAGCGCATCACACTCGACGGAGCGCGCCCGCAGATACGCGGTGCACATATGGCGATAGGCAGCGTCCATGGCATACCAATCGGACGTGTAGGCATCCCACACCTGCTGGGGTTGCGCCAGATGGAACCCGCCCGCGTGCGCCTGCCTAAACGCACACATGTCGGCCACAGCGGCAAGCAGGTCAAAATAGCTCTCGACACGACGGTACCAGCTTAGGTCGTAACGGCGCGCCACAAAGGCACGTGCGTCCTCAACGCGGTCCGCGCCCTGGGCAAACGAGCTGAACAGCTGCGAGAGCACGGCCTCGTTGACGCACGGGAACACGTCAAGCGAGGCCAGCGCATCGATTGGCAGAGTCTCGAACCGCGCAAAGAGCCCACGGGCATCCTCAACTAAGCGGCAAATCTCAAATAGGTCCTCGCTCGACGTCTGAGCATCGGCAGCCCGGTCCCACGTACGCACCGCCTCCAGGCAATAGGGGCCATAGGCGGGAGCCACATAGCTTTCGAGCCCCTTGAGCGCACCCTCGGGCAGCGCAGTGGATGCCGCCGTGATGAGCACATGGGATGCTAGCGCAAGCAGCGAGTCACGCTCGTACAGCGGCCCATCAAACCCATAGCAGCGCAGCATAAAGGCAGAGAGAACATCACGCACGCTGTACTTATCCACCAGCGCGGCCAGCGCCACGGGGCCCTCGTGCAGCAGCATGGTCATGCAGCCGCGCAGCACAAACGCGGGCCGCGCGTCGCCCGGCTCCTTGCCGCCAAAGATAACCGTAAGGATTCCAAGCTCGATATCGGATGCGCCCGAGGCATGCGGAACGCACGCGGCAAACTTAGCACAGCGGGTCTTGGCATCAAAGAACGTCTTGTGCTCGCGCAGGCTCTCGCGCACGGCGTCGTTATTCTCGATGCCCAGCTGATCGGCCAAAAGCGAAAGATAGTCAGCCTGGAACTGATCGGCATACAGCTCAACATCGGCAAGCCAATCACCCTCAAGCCTGCCGCGCGGGCAACGGCGATACAGCAAGATATCGCTCGCAAGGTCATCGCGGTTGATGAGCTTCTTGACGGCAAACATACGGCCCTCGCAGGCCTCAACAAAGCGCACCGGACGCTCAAAGTCACCGTGAGCAGGCATTACGCCGGCATCGGCCCCCACGCCGTCGAAACCCTCGGCAGCCAATCGCTCAAACTCAGGAGCAAACTCGCCGTCTGCATCGTGCCAAACCACCACACGGCGCGGCGCGCATGAGGACAACGGCTGCAAAAATCGCAGCTTGAGCTGTTCTTCTACATCGATCTTGGGCATGAATATCCTTACCGTATCTGCAGTTACTTAATCTTCGCCAGCACATCCTGAAACTTGGCGTAGTTGACCTTGACGCCGTCATCCAGGTCGATCTTAATCATCTGGTCTGCCAAGTGGTGCAGCTTCTCCTCGTAGGCAATGGTCTCTTTGAGCTGGTCGTTAAGCTTTTTGACGCGCTTGTCCAAGCGCACGCGCTCGCCGCGCTCGGCGGTGGCAAGGGAATCGTTGGCATAGCCGATCTGGGCACGGTAGCGCTCCTGCTGCTCATGCACATAGTCGGTGCGGATGCGAGCCAACAGGTCAGGCTGGTAGCGATGCATGTAAACAAGGCACTTGAAGCCGTTCTTCTTGCCGCTGTCGAACAGCCAGTAGATGGGGCGCTTCTTATAGGTCTGGCAGTGGTCCTTAAAGAAGTCCTTCAAAAAGTAGGTGCGGATTACCTCGCGCGAGGTACCCTTGCCGCCGAGTGCCTCGGCAATAAAGGCCAGGTTCTGCTCAAGCGTCTCCTCGCCATACACGGTGCGCACAAAGTCGATAAAGTAGCGCACGATGTCGTCGTCAAAGTACTCGTCATCGGTAATGGGCAGCACGTTATCGCTATCGGGCATAAAGGTCACATGATCAGAGTTGGGCATCTTGGCCAGATAGTCATCGACTGTGGCACCCTGATCGGCCAAAACCAGACCGTCCACGTCCAGCGAATAGCGGCCGAACATGCAGCCCACGGCATAGCTTATGAGCGAGGTGATCTCGTCGCGCTTGGTGCGCACGTACTTGTTGCCCTTGTAGCTCTCGGGGATCTCGTCGGCGGTATCGAAGATGCGCGCCACCGAGACGTACTTGTCCTCGACCTCGATAGGCACCTCGCCCTCCATGTTGTAGATCTTGGCAAAGATTCGGTTGAGCTCCTCCTCGTTAGCCCGAAGCTGCTCAAAGCGAGCATTGACCTCGGCCTTGCGAGCCTCATATTTATCTTGAAGTAAAGTGGCCATGGCAGTCCTTCTCTAATGTTGACCCGAAAACCGCACTCAAGAGGCAACGAATTGAAGCCTTGATTGCAGATAGAAGCCGAATAAATCGCGTATTACGCGCCTCTCTCTTGTGATAAAAACAAACGAACTCAGGGCGCGCATCACGAAGCGTCCCATCCCTCAATTTGTTCATCTACAATTCGAAGCATGTTCTCAACCGCTTCTCGCCACGATCTGACCGTACTAGCCTTAATGCTCTCGGTCTTACCAGACTTCTTGTTTAAATCGACTTCATGAACTATTTTGTGTCGACGCTTAATCAGGTTCTCAATTAATGATTGATTCTTAAACTGAGTTAGCGAAATCCCGATTTTGGAAAGCCAGCTGCATATCTCCGAGTATTGGTTAAAAGAGACCAATGAAAGCTGTGACTCGATTGACGATTGAATCAAATCTGAAACCTGTTCATTCTTATATTGAGCCAAATCCCTAAGCGTAAATTTCTGAGCTCTCTTTTGAGCATAACCAGGCAACGAAATGCCTTCGAGTTCTTTTGAATCCGCCCTATCGAACAACCAATCGGATAGCATCCCCCGAACATAATCTTCCTGAGATCCGTGAAGTAGAACAACGGCAGCTCTCAATATGTCAGCAGAACGTGCATCTTGCTTGCTGCTAACCAGACGTCTGGCTTCTTCCTTTTGTAAAATTTCATAAAGAGCGAGAAGGCTGTCAACTCGAGACAAATTGTCTTTAAGCCTATTAAACCGATCCGTAGACATTTGCCACCTACACCAACGGATGGCGTTTGAAATCCCAGGAGGTTTCAAACGAGTCCCAATCGTTTTTCGATTCCTTGATGCACTGATTCACTGTTGTGGAGACCTCCGGACAAATTCCGCGCTCATCGAGAGGGGTGTTTCCGATAGCCGCCTCTCGGAAAGCAAGGGTAGGAGAAAGGAACTGGTGAAAAGCATCAGATACCGAGGAATTTAAAAGACCAGCGATGCAAAGAAGAACATCATTGGACTCAGAGAAGCACATTGAGCCACAGTGCTCCGAAATAACCCCGGGATCGCAATACCTTACCGAAAGAGAGCCGGACGATATGGTTCCCCATGTTACGCCAGCTCTGAAAAAGAACTTAACGCCAGCGTTATCGCATCCAGGGAATGAAGAAAGCACCTCACCGTCGTTCCCCCAGTTAATAACGTAGTCAAGGTTCCCAAACCATTTTCGATATAATCCGCCCTTATTTGCGGGGAACCATTTACATCCCGACTCTTTTGCCTGAATGCGATCATGAAGATGTGTTCCAATTTTTGCGAAGGACACCTCCCACGCAAATCGGAGAAAGCGGTCGTTATCCCCCGTTCGAATACCCGCGGTGGGACGCGCATAGCTGCGAAGACCATCGCGCGTTGAAAAGGCATTGATTAAACCATCGCTGGCCCAGTAGGCGATGGGGGTGCCCGGGATCTGTTTAAAGGTCTCGGCGTCGCGGCGGTAGAACCAGCCGCAATCGGGGTTTTGGATGGCCTCGACCAGTTTGAGCCTCTTGGCCTCAGAGCCGTTGATATCAACAAGGCGCACATAGGCGCCCTCGGCGTCCGAATGCTGGTTGTAGATCACGTCAGCTGTAACGTTGACGACCTCGCCGCCGATAGCATCAAACGCGCGAGGTCCCAGATGGGCCATGGAAACGATTGTTTTGTTGTCGATAACCTTGGCGCGCATCTTCTCAAAGCTGCCCAGGAACATCCAACTCTGCATGGTAACCATTGCGGCGTAGCCCTTATCCTCGACAAGGTTAAAACCGCGCTCGATAAAGCACGTGCAGAGGTCACTCTTCACGTCGGGGTAGTTCTTCTTGACCCACTTGCTCGTGAAGGGGTTAAAGCTGCTGCTGCCCATATACGGAGGATTCGCCACGACGCAGATAAAACGACGGGACAGTTTCTCGCAAATGGCGACGGCGCTTTCGAGCTTAGTTTTGGCCGTAGCGGCAAAAAGGTCATTGGAACAACTCGCGGCGGCAGCCTTGAGCTCGTCGATCTCGTCCTCTGAGGGATTGAGCAGCGAACCGATCTCGCCCAAATGACTCAGCTCCTCGGCGAGCTTCTTGTTACCCGGCAGCTCGTCCTCCCCTAGCGGGATGCTCGAGAGCACGGTAACGTCGGCGCGAACGCCACGCCTAAAGAAGCGACGGTCGTGCTCGCGGGCGCACATGGCAAGCGCCAGCTCCGCGATCTGTGCCGCGCGGGAATCGATTTCCATACCTGCAAGGTTTTTAGTAAGAATGAGCTCGGGAATCTCGCGCTCACGATAGCCGCGCTCCTCGTACATATGGAAGAGCAGCTCAAACGCATAGACCAAAATATGGCCCGAGCCGCATGCGGGGTCGCAGAGGATTATCTCCTCGGGACTCGAAATGCGGATGAAGTCCTCGTGCTCAGTATCGGGCTCGATGTAATACTCCATGCGCTCGCGTAGCGAACTCCCTGGATTGTTGAGCATCCACAGACGGCCGAGCGAGTTCTCGACCATATAGCGCACGATCCACTCAGGGGTGAAGAGCTGCGTGGCGGGCGCGATGTCCGCCGCCGCTGCCTTGCGCTTGGACTTGAAGAACTCGTCTTTAACGTCGGCATTGTAGTACTGATACATCCAGCCCAGAACGGTCACGCCCTCGCGCCAGTCCTCGTCAGTGAGGACGGCATTGAGTTTGCCCACCACACTGTCAGCCATCATGAGGCCCTGGGGCAACAGCAGCTCCATGGCTCCGCCCACGCGTTCAAAGACGCCCGGCAGGCAATCGGCAAGCTCCTCGCACTGGGCAACAAACAGGTAGCGCCACAACGGTTCATCCAAGCCCGCCATCTTGAGCTCGGCTATGCGATCGGTATCGGCCGTCGTTATTTCCACGTCCAGAGCGTTCTCCACGGCCTCGCTGCCATGGCTGCCGTCCGCACGACTTAGCATGCGCATACGGCTGGGAAGCCATCCGCGTGCATCCATGAAGCGAATGGCCACGATGCGGTTGAACCAGGTGTAGGCCGCACGGTCGCGCAGCGCCTCGTGACCCACCTCTGCCTGCATGCGCAGCAGTTCGTCGCGTTGCTCAATCTCAGCCGGACTTAGGGGCAGGCCGCTGACGGTCTCGGACCCAACGGGCGCGGGTGCAGGTTCGGTGATGCCGTAGCGCACCATCTGCGCCTCCACGCCTTTGATGAGCTCCGTACGGGCCCAGGTGCAGAAGCTCTTAAGAGCAGAATCGTTCATGGTTGATGAGCCTTTCTAAACGCCATAAGCCACCGGTGCGCGCTTTGGCACCGGTGGCTCCGCGGGTTAGTTGATACGGATCTCGTCGTTTGCAGCGAGCGCCTGCATAAGGCGGGAGCGCAGGTCGTCCACGTAGCGCTCCACGTCCTCTGCGGACAAGAGACGACTCGGCTTGGCCAGATCAGCGCGGCGCACAGTCTTGATCTTGCGCTGGGGCTTGGGCGCGGGCACGGGAGCAGACGATGCGGCGCCCTTGTTGGAGACCTTCTTGACCACCTCGCCCGTACTCATGACCTCGGTGGTGCGGCGCTCGTTGTCCATACGCACGCGGGCCTCATCCACAGCGTCGTACATCTCGTTGGCCGCCGCACTGAGCCAGTCGCCCCAGTTAGTTGCAACAACGCTCAGCTCGTTGAGACTTTGAGCGCTGTGGGCACGGTTTTTGAACGACTCGTATTTGGTGCCGGCGTCTGCTATGGCATCCTTGGCCTGATTGACAAAGCCCTTTTGACTCTCGGCCTGCGCCCGCAGGTCTTGCAGATCGCTCTCGATGCGACACAAAAACTCATTGCGGCGGATGCCCAACAGCTTTTTCATGTCATCCTCGACGGGATCCATAAGCGGCTGCAGGTCTTTAATACGGCCGTAGGGCTTGGGATCTTTGAGGATCTCACGAACCGTTGCCACGTTCTCCACCGCACCGGGAATGTCATCGAAGGCATACTCGATACCCTCGGTGCGGTTCAAGAAATCCCTGGCGTGGTCAAACGCTGTTCGTTGATTGGACTCGAAGAACTCAACCACCTTGTCAAAGTCTTCCTTGGCATCGAGCAAGCGCTCCTCATGCTTGGTGAACGTGGTCAAGAACGCCTCGGCCTCGTTCTGGTCCTTAAGGACGTCGGCCACCTCCGAGCGCATCTTCTCGCACTCGTCCTCACCGGGATACGGGTAGGCCGGCTTGATGCCCGTGTAGTAGTCGCGTGCCATGGCGAGGCACGCCTCGCGCAAGCCCTCAAGGCGCTCTTTGAGCTCGGCCACGAGCTTATCCTCGTTGGAGGGCACGGTCTTGAGATCAAACAGGTCACACATGAGTTCGCCCGTGGCGCGTAGCAACCGGTCGCTCATGCGCATGCGCAAGCGCACCTGGGCCTTATCGGCATCCTTGCGCAGGAGCGCCACCATGCGGCTGTCGTTAGCTTGAACCGTCTGACCGCCAAACAGCACCTGCGCGCGCTGCTCCACCACAAGCTGCGCCACCACATTTGCGATGTCGACCTCGCGCCAGCCAAAGGGCCTTTGCTGGTACTGGCGCTGGATATCGCCCATAGCGGTATCCAGGTGGCGCTGGTGCTGCACTTTGAGGTAGTCCTCGACCTCCTTGAGCGCACGCGTGTTACCTGCATCCATGCCAGCGAGCCCCACTTGAACGTTGCCCACCAGAGTAGAACGAATATCGGAATCGCTCGTGACCGGCGCGCCGATATAGTCGGCCTTTTCAAAGACCACATCGCACAGCTGCGCCAGCACCTGCTCAAAGACCTGAGCGGGTTTGGCAGCACGGATCTCAATCATGCGCCCGTTGACGGCGCATCGTGCATGGAGCACCGCCTCAGCCAAAAGGGCGTCAGCCTCTTTCTCGTTAAAGTCCTTCTCGCGCATTTTGGCCTCGACAATCTGGCGGGTACTCGGCGGTAGCTCCTGCAGATTGCGCGTCTGGGCGTACATGCGAATCTTAGCGGCGTTGACGAGTGGGGCCCAATAATCCACCTCGTCGCTCAAGGCCACGATGGCCTTATCCACGGATTTCAATGCCAGCTCGGCATCGTCCGAACGGCCCAGATCGCTGGCCATGGTCACCACGGAAAGTTCCATGCCGCCCATGCTGGTACCGTGGATTGAGCCGTCCACATAGCGGTCAAACGGAAAGTCGTTGGCCCCGCGGTTGAGTTTGCGCGCAGTGTAGATGCTTTCGAACAGGCGCTTCTTGATGTACTCAATCACCTTCGCGTTGTCGATCGGGGTGCGTGCGATCTCCTGCGCTATCTCCTGCTCCTCGTCGGTGAGGAAGCTATAGGTATCGCCCTGGCGTGCCACGTAGCTCTCGCGCTCCAAGCGGGCGAGAGATTCCTTGACGCGGTCCTTAAGGGCGCGCTTGTCCACGTCCAGGCTATCGATCATAAGGATGGAGATGTTCTCGACCGTGGCCTTGACGTAGCCGATGTAGCGGATCAAGTACAGGAGCTTAAGCACCCGGACATCGTAGCTCTCAAGACCCTCTGCGTTTTCAGCCGCGCGCTCCGCACAGACGACGACCTGAATGATGCCGTGCTCCAAATCCTTGGAGATTGTGTCGAAGAAGCGCCAGAACGGCACGAGTGCACCAGTCTGGTCATGCTGGATGGCCTGAGCGCTCTCCTGAAACGCGCTCAGCATGGAGCGCTCGCCCGTGGACATGTGCTTGGCCTTAACACCGTGCTTGCGTACCTCGGTCATCACGTCGGGCAGAAGCTTAAACTGGTAACCCACAAACGGGTAGCTGGCCACAAAATCCTTGGAGTTGGCGAAGCCGGCAAGGTCGGAGCGCGAGCCACCCTCAAAGGTAAAGTTGTTTTTGAGGACGGCGGCGTCTTGCTCGTAGACCTGTGCAAGCATATCGGCCGCCGGCGCGGTCTTCTCGAGCACACGGCGCTGGATAACCTCGTCCACGCTGGAGCTGGAGAGCGAAAGGCGGGTATTGAAGCGGCCTTGGATCTTTGAAAAGTCGTTGCCCACGGGCAGGCTCAGGTTGTCGATGGCCTCCTGGCTCGTGACCATCACCCACACGCGGCCACCGCAGGCGGCACCCAGCTCCTCGACGATGGTCTGAAGACTCAACATAAGGCTTGGATCCCGGTCGTTTGTAATAAACTGACCCACCTCGTCGACCATAAAGAGCAAACGGTAGTTGCCGCCGTGGGCCGCTGCCTGAGCGTCTACGTAGTCCTTGACCTTTTTGGCAAAGACATCGGGGGCCAAAACCTCGTCCGTAGAACCCTCAAGCCAGTTCCATGCGGCCTTTTCGCTCATGCCGAGCACGCTCTGCAGCACCTCGACGACGTCGTCCTCAAAGTAGCTGTAGGTGTCGCGGGTCCGGAGCCAGGACTCGCCGTTGACGCGCTCAAAGGCCTCGCGAAACTCCTGGGTCTTGCCCAGGGAATCGATGTGTTCCTCGAGCTTTGCAAGCTTTAGGTCCTCGCCGTAGAAGCCGCGCGCCTCATAGAACATGCGCTCAAAGCCGCGAAGCAGCGCCGTGGGAGCCGTATCGCCCTGCTTCCACTGGCCCGCCTTGCTATCGATGTTAAAGAGGATGGCCTGCGTGGACACCGAGCAGGCGCGCTCCATGGCAGCCTTGACCATGGGGTCGATGATCTTGCCGTCAAAGTAGCGGATGGCGCTCTTGCCGCCGATCTTGCGATTCTCGAGCAGGTAGCTCAGCATCTTGAGGAAGTGCGATTTACCGGAACCGAAGAAACCACTGATCCACACGCCGATCTTGTCGGTGGGCACATCGATAGCATCGCCGTAGGTCTTGAAGAACGTGGCAAAGTGCCTCTGCAACTCGCGCGTCACCACGTACTCGTCAAGCTCCTGGCGGATGGACCTATCTTTTGAATCCTGGACCTTGACCACGCCGTTGATGGAGCGGTTGATGTCTTTAGCAAAGAGGTCGCGAATGATCGTGTTGTCCATGGGTGCTCCTTTGGGTTTGGGAACGTTATGGCAAAGGGTTGTTACCGGCGGCAGGGACTTGCCTGCGGGGAGCCGTGCTTACGAGATATCGATGGCGCGGTAGTAGTTGTCGGCCGGCAGACGGTTAAAGAGCTGGAAAGAAGAGCCGTTGAAACTGCCCGGATAGGCGGCGACCACAGGCACCTCATCAAAATCCGCAAGCATGCAGTGGAGAAGCGTGTGTATGCGAAAGAACGGGAAAACCTCGCCCGCGCCGGTGAGGAGAACGACGTCTCCAGGCGCGTGCGGCTCGGTCTGCTCAAGGATGTACGCGGCGACTTTCTCGGGCGAGGCGAACTTGGCCACGTCCTCGAGCACGCGCTGGGTACCGCGGCGCTCCTCTTGGTGCGGGATAGCCTTGAGGACACGGCGCTTTTCGAGAATTGCCAGCACGGCGTCGTAAAGGTTCACGACCTTGAGCGTGCACGGAAGCTTGTCGGCCTCGGCATCGCATGAAAGGGTGTCAAATAATGCACGCGCCTCAAACTCCAGCGCGGGGTCATAGCAAAAAGTGTGGAAGCCGATCTCATTGCCTATGCCCTTGTTGGCCAAAAAGTCCTCGCTGCACAGGCACTCGCGCAGAAGCTGCGCACGGCGCTCAAATTCCTGACAGGCGTGCTCGGAGCGGGCATGCGCCGCCACGACGCTCTTGCGGGAATGGATGCCGATATTGGTGGTGAGATCGGTCGCCGGGGTGATAACAGGGTCGACGGCGCTTTTGACGGGAGCCACGCTACATCACCGCCCTGCCGGTAAGGGCCGCGATAAGCGACTGCTCGCCCAGCTGAACCAAGGCTCGCTCGACATCGGAATCGAGGAAGAGTGGTGACAGGCGCTCGGACTCCGGGCCCTGGCCCTCGCCGACAAGGCCGGCATGGCGGAGCGTCTGGCGGAGCGAGCCCTTAATGCGCTTGACCGTGGCCTCAGTCCAGCGGGCTGCGTCCGGATACTCCGTGGTAAAGCGTGTCATAAAGGCGTTGAGGTCAACCGCCGTAAAGGCATAATCAAAGTTTTGTAGGCGCTCCCCTACCTCGACGAGCACGAGCTCGCGCACGATATCGTAGCGGCAGATCATGCTGTAGAAGATGGCCTGGTCCGCCTGCGTGGGAGTGCCGGATGCCATGAGCCTGGTTAGGGATGACGCAGCCTCGACGGCGGTTTTGGAGTCGATGCCGCGCGCGGCGCATACGGCGTCCGTGGGCACCATGGCGTCAAGGCGGCGAAGGCACACGGTTGCGCGGTTGGCGACCATGCGCTCCGTGGGATATTGAAAGAGGTTCTCGCTCTTTACGCGTACAATAACCTGCTCGTCGCTTGCGCCCTGCATACGAAGGGCAGCGACGATGCGCATCTCATGCGGGAGGAATTGCTCGCGGGTGAGCACCCCATTACAGTCTGAAGTGGGCCACCGATATATTTCGATGGCGAGCATTCGGC
>URMZ01000029.1 GCA_900549025.1 uncultured Collinsella sp. | reverse complement strand
GACGCTGCAAACGCCCCTAAGCGGCAATCTGACGTTCAATCGTCGGGCATGACCAAAAGGTCAATGCCCTCCTCTTTCACGTCACCTTGTCCGCTTAGGGGCGTTTTCGCTTTTCGTCCTCTTTCTGCAATGACTTCATTAACCTGGCACTTGGGGACGTTCCCTTTGTGCCGGCACTTTGGGACACTCCTTTGCTAGAAGATCTGGCGCAGGTCTCCGCGGTTGAGGGCTTCGTCGAAGAGGTGCTTGAACACCACGCTGCCGTGCAGGCCGTCGTGCTCGAACTCGTTGGTCACCCAGGCATGCGAGTTGCCCACGCGGCTGAGCGTATCGAGCTGCAGGCCCGAATCCACGTACATGTCGTCGAAATACACCGCGGCCTGGAGCGGCACCTCGTTGCAGGCCAGGCGCTGCGGGTCATAGATCTTGTCCCAGCTGGTGTCTTCCATCAGCAGGTCCATGGCGGGCTTAAACGGCTTAAGCTCGGGCATCTGCTCGAACATCCACGGGAACATGGCCTCGCCGGTAAACATGAGCGGGCGCGCGAGGGTGTCGAACTCGGCGCGGTGTGCCTTCTCTTCGGCCGCGGCCCAACCAATGGGCATAGTGTCGCCGTCGGCGTATATGAACTCCTGCAGCGTCCAGTACAGCGGATTCGTGCGCGTGTTGGTGCGCTCGAAGGCGCGCATCAAAAAGCTGTCAGATACCGAGGCGCCGCAGGTCAGCGTGCCGTCGCCGTCAACAAAAGCGTGATCGATAATCCAATGCATACGCTCAAAGCTCGGCTTCATGCCAAAGTCGCTGCCCATGAGCTGTAGGCGCTCGACCGTCATCGGCGAGCCGTCGGGCAGCACGGGCTTCTGTGCCTCGAGCGCATCGGCCAGGGCTGCCACGCGCTCGACGTCGGCGGGGTAGCGGTCGTAATACTGCTGCGTCTTGGCGGCCATGCGCGGGAAGGTGTGCGCGTAGACCTCGCTGGCGCTCGCCGGCACGTGGGGGATGCCGCCGCAGGTAAAGCTCGCCGCCACGCCCTCGGGGAAGAGCGACAGATAACTCAACGTCAAAAAGCCGCCGTAGCTCTGGCCGAGCGTGACCCAGGGCTTGCCGCCAAAGCCCACCAGACGCAGGTACTCAAAATCGCGCACGATGGAGCTGGCGAGGTGGCGCTTGAGGAAGTCAGCCTGCGAGCGTGCGGCATCGGAGTCGGCCGCCGTCGCGCGCTCGCCCAGTGCGGCAATCGTGCGCCCGTCTACACAGCTGCTGCGCCCGGTGCCGCGCTGGTCGGGCAGGACGACGCGGAAGTGCTTGACGGCCTCCTCGATCCAGCCGTCGCTTGTGGGCGACAGCGGACGCGGGCTCTCACCGCCGGGGCCACCCTGCAAAAACAGGAGCAGCGGCAGATCGTCGTTGATGCGGTCGGGCGCGCAAACCACGCGGTAGAAGAGCTTGATGCTCTCGGGCGCGCCGGCGATTGGTGCCGGCATAGCGCCGCGGCGCATGGTGCTACCGACGGCCAAAAGCATCGGCTCCAGGCCGCGCCAGTCAAGGGGGACGTCGATGCTGTGGTCCTCGACGTAAAGGCCGGGGACGTGGTACGAAGTGATGAGGGCCATGTGAGTCTTCCGTTCGTTGCGGTGTTTCGGGTTGACCAATTCTACCGCCGCGGGCGAGGCCATGCGCAAATCGGCTACCATGGTTGCAAACTTCTAGGAGAAAGGGCCGCCCATGTCGGTCGATATAGCCACGTATGTCCACGATCTTGCCGTTGCCGCCAAGGCAGCGTCGGCCTCGCTTGCCACGGCGAGCGATGAGCAGCGCCAGGAGGCCGTGCGCGCCATGGCCGCAGCACTGCGCAACGGTGTCGACTCCATCGTTGCCGCCAACGAGCTCGATATGTCCGCCGCGCGCGATGCGGGCACTTCGGCCGGTCTGCTCGACCGTCTGCTGCTGACGCCTGAGCGCGTCGAGGGCATGGCCGCCGGTTTGGAGAAGCTCGCCGAGCTGCCCGATCCCGTCGGCCGCGTGCTCGACCACCGCGTGCTTGCGAGCGGTGTGGACCTGACCCGCGTGAGCGTGCCGTTGGGCCTGGTCGCCATGGTCTACGAGGCGCGCCCCAACGTGACGGCCGACGCCGCAGGCATCTGCATCCGTACCGGCAACGCCTGCATTCTACGCGGCGGCTCGCTGGCCTATCACTCGTGTGCCATGATCGCCGAGCTGCTGGCCGATGCGCTCGAGGCCAAGGGCTTCCCGCGCGAGGCCGTGTCGATGATCGAGTCCACCGACCGCGAGGCCACCGGCGAGCTCATGAAGCTCCGCGGTATTGTCGACGTACTCATTCCGCGCGGAGGTGCAGGCCTGATCCAGCGCTGCGTGCGCGAGTCGCTTGTGCCGGTGATCGAGACGGGCACGGGCAACTGCCACATCTACGTGCATGAATCCGCCGACTTTGATAAGGCGCTCAACATTATCGTTAATGCCAAGACCCAGCGCGTAGGCGTGTGCAATGCCGCCGAGTCGCTGCTGGTCGACCGTGCTGTGGCCGATGCGTTTTTGCCCGCGGTCGTGACCGTGCTGCATGACCACGGCGTGCTCATGCACGGCGACGAGGCAACCTGCGCCGCATGCGCCGATGCCGGGCTTGTGGAGGGCGATGACTACGTCGCCGCGACTGAGGAGGACTGGGGTCGCGAGTACCTGGCGCTCGAGATGAGCGTGAAGGTCGTGGCAAACGAGGACGAGGCCATCGCACACATCAACCGCTACGGCACGATGCACTCCGAGGCCATCGTTGCCGAGGATACGGATGCTTGCGAGCGCTTCCTCGATGCTGTCGATGCCTCGGCCGTGTACTCCAACGCCAGCACTCGCTTCACTGACGGCGGCGAGTTTGGCCTGGGCGCCGAGATCGGCATCTCGACCCAAAAGCTCCACGCCCGTGGCCCCTTTGCCGCCGAGGCCCTCACCACCTACAAATACAAGCTCCGCGGCACCGGCCAGGTCCGCCCCTAAACCTACCAAAAAGGGACAGGTTTATTTTGGCAGGTTTTATCTGCGGTTTTGCCGGGCGACGCGTTCGCCCGGCTTTTTTCTCCGTATGCCTTTTCTGCCTTTCGGCTTGAGCCGCGGCGATATACGATAGTGACACCGTGTCCTAGCACCGACTCACCTGGAGGTATTGCCATGTCTCAGACGCTTTCCGCCGGAATCACCCGTGACCGTGCGTTCGAACTGCTCAACGAGCACAACAAAGATCCGTTCCACATCACCCACGGCGAGACGGTCGAAGGCACCATGCGCTACTTTGCACGCGAGTTCGACCCCGAGAACGAGGAGTTTTGGGGTATCGTCGGCCTGCTGCACGACTTGGATTGGGAGGAGCATGAGGACGACCCCGTGAACCACACCATCTATGCTGCCAAGATTCTGGAGGGCGAGGGCGCATCGCCCGAGCTCATCCGCGCCATCCAGACGCACACGTCCGATTTCAACGCCTCGCTGCCCAAGCCCGAGTCGCAGATGGAGAAGATCCTATTTGCGTGCGACGAACTTACCGGCCTGATCGGGGCCGCCGTTATCATGCGTCCGAGCAAAAGCGTCATGGACTTTACGACCAAGTCGCTCAAGAAGAAGTTCAAGGACAAGCGCTTTGCCGCCGGCTGCTCGCGCGACGTGATTACGCAGGGCGCCGAGATGCTGGGCTGGGAGCTCCCCGAGCTTTTCGACCGCACCATCGCGGCCATGCAGTCCTTCGCGCCCGACCGCGACACCTTCCAGGCCTAACCTGCCAAAAAGGGACAGGTTTTTTTGGTAGGTTTTATCTGGGAAAACGCTTCCGTTGGACGTTATTCAGCGGAAGCGTTTTCTGTTTGACATGGTGACGTTGGCGAATGGCGGCGCCTCGCGGCAGGCAGCTGCGCTTCGCCGTACTCGTAACTCGGCAAGCGCGACGCTAGGACGCGTTCTTGATAATCCATGTCCCCAGTCCGGTCAACAGCTGAACCTGCCTAACCGTTAACCCTTCTTTTCGAAGCGCGAGAATCGCCTCATTGCGAAGTGGCTTGGAGACGGATTTGAGTTCCGTCGGAGCACATCCTGCGACACTCTGCACGATTGCCGTGCCAAATTCGCATAGATCTTCCTCGCGAACCTTGGCTGTTGCGCTGGGGCGATAGGGAAGCGACGGCGCACTTTCCATGAGCTGAAGGTATGAGCGAGGTGTTGGGAATAAAACACCGACAACGCTGCCGGTGACATGCGGCCGTGACCTGGCACTCATTAGATACTCGCGATGGCTGCTCCAGGGATATTCGTCGTATGCCGCCAGTCCTGCTTTTTGTGGATTCAGATGAATGTATCGAATTGCCTCGAGTAAATATACTTCCGACTTAATGGGCGAATCCCAAAACCGCTCCTGAAACACGTGGCCGATATGTCCCGTCCGCGCATTGTACCTGCCCGCATACGATACGGCTACCGCGTGCATCGCGTCGCTCTTGCGGTCGTCCGGATCGTCGATGAGCAGATGAATGTGGTTTCCCATAAGGCACCAAGCGATAAGCTCGATATTGTGTTTGGGGAGAATCGCATCGAGGATCTGAAGCATGGCGATTCGGTCCTCGGCATCGTCAAACAGCAATTGCCCTCCGTTTCCACGCAACGTGACGTGGAAATAACCGGTTGGTGACTTTGAACGAGGTTTTCTCGGCATGGCCCCTCCTTTAGCTTGGATGGGCTGAAGATACCTCATTCGGAGGCTTCGGTTGTCGAGATTCAGTTCACCGACCATAGCTGCTACCTGCCGAAATGTTATTGCGTTTTCAAATTGATGCTTTTTAATGGTAATTGAACAAGACGGGCGCGCTTGTTGTGGATGCGGGCGTTAGTTGCGTCGATCTGGACGGTCCCCCTCGCATGATGTCATCGCAAATGGGCTTCACGCATTTCTACGGCGATAGAAAAATGGCCGGGCGCTCACAAACAAAACGGAGAACTCGGCCATTTACTGATTGTTTGTTGACGTTTGGCCAGATAAAACCTGCCAAAATAAACCTGTCCCTTTTTGGCAGGTTAGTTGAGGGCGGCTTGGGCTAGGCGGGCTTCGGCGGCCTCCTCGGTGACGCCCAAGGCCACGGCGAACTCCTCGATGGAGCGGCGCTTGGCCTCCTTGAGTACGCGCATGTAGTAGGAGCTGGGTTTTTTATCAGCTTCCTCGGCCTGGCGAATGCGGTGCATCATGGTCTTTGCCACGCGGACCGTCTCGGGCGCGCCCAGCTTGAGCTGCTGCTTAAAGTGTGTCTCCTCAAGCGAGCTGTTGCGCTCGGTAAAGGTGTCGCACTCCAGCTCGTCATAGTGGCTCAGCAGGTGCTCGGCATCTTGCTGAGAGATGGCGGCGTGCAGACGGTCGGCCTGCGCCACGGGGTACATGAGGATCGTCTGCGCATGTCCCTGCTTGGTCTCGAGCAACAGCATGGGCTGCGGTGTGTCGTCCCTAAAACCGACGACGGTGCAGACTCCCTGGCCCGGATGAATGACGTGTTGACCGATTGAGAACATGCTACCTCCAACTTATACGAATTTACGTATGTCTAGAATAACACGCTGACGTGCGCAAACCCGTACTTTATGCAGGAAAAGCACACAACTCTGATAGGTAAGAGTATTCGATAACAGACGCAGCTCATTCACACCTTTATGCATTTTCAACGCCTGCATAATCTGCAGGCAGACCGGCATCTTTGAGTGACTCCATACAAGCTGTAGTCATTTTTGTGCATATGCAATATCTATTAGCTTTACCCTGCGACAGTGCCCGTCGCTTGTGATAGAGTGCTACAAACTCTGGCTTTTGCCCTACGAGTGACCAAGAGCTCGGGGGCTTTAACACAAGGAGGATCTATGCCCGAGAAGATTGAAGAGCTGGTACGCGCTGCGCTTGCTGCGGCCCAGGAGGCCGGCGACCTTTCCGCATTTGAACTTGACGATTGCGCTATCGAGCGACCGGCTGACACTTCTCATGGCGAGTGGACCTCTACCATGGCCCTGAAGTCCGCCAAGCTGGCCCACTGCGCCCCGCGCAAGATCGCCGAGGCCATCGTTGCCCATATGCCCGAGGACCCCGCGATCGAGAAGGTCGAGATCGCAGGCCCCGGCTTCATCAACTTCTACCTCTCCGTTGCCGTCAAGAATGCCATCTTTGGCGAGGCTCGCGAGAAGGGTATGGACTTCGCTAAGTCCAACGTCGGTGGTGGCCTGAAGACCCAGGTCGAGTTCGTTTCCGCCAACCCCGTCGGCCCCATGCACATCGGCCACGGCCGCTGGGCCGCGCTGGGCGACTCGCTCTGCCGCGTTATGGATCACGCCGGTTACGACATCCAGCGTGAGTTCTACATCAACGACCACGGCTCTCAGATGAACACCTTCGGCAACTCCATCAGCACGCGCTATATGCAGCTTGCCGACATCATCGCCAAGCAGGGCGTGGATATCGACGAGGCTCACAAGCTGCTGATCGCCGACCGCGACGCCTTTGTTGCCGACGAGAACGACGAGCATCCCGAGACCCATCCGTATCAGGACAACTTTGCCGAGACCCTGGGCAAGGACTCCTACGGCGGCGACTACATCATCGACGAGGCCGCCGAGTTCTGGCGCACCGACGGCGATAAGTGGGTCAACGCCGATCCGCAGGAGCGCATGGAGAGCTTCCGCGAGCGCGGCTATGTAAAGATGGTCGACAACATGCGCGACCTTTGCCATGCCGTTAACTGCGACTTCGATCGTTGGTTCTCCGAGCGCTCGCTGTATGTGAAGGACACCGAGGGCGAGACCGCCGGCACCTCCGCCGTTGACCGCGCTTTTGAGAAGCTCGACAAGATGGGCTATCTCTACACCAAGGACGGCGCCCTGTGGTTCCGCTCCACCGACCTGGGCGATGACAAGGACCGCGTTCTGATCAAGTCCGACGGCGAGTACACCTACTTCGCCTCCGACGTTGCCTATCACTGGGATAAGTTCCAGCGCGTCGACCACGTCATCGACATCTGGGGCGCCGACCACCACGGCTACATCGAGCGCGTCCGCTGCGTCTGCGATGCCTTGGGTTACCCCGGCAAGTTTGAGGTTCTGCTGGGCCAGCTCGTCAACCTGCTGCGCAACGGCAAGCCCGTCCGTATGTCCAAGCGTAAGGGCACCATGGTGACCCTGCAGGAGCTCGTCGACGAGGTCGGCTCCGACGCTGCCCGGTACACCCTCATCTCCAAGAGCTCCAACCAGATGGTCGACTTCGATATTGAGGCCGTCAAGAAGCGCGACAACTCCAACCCGGTGTACTACGTGCAGTACGCTCACGCCCGCGTGTGCTCCATCCTGCGCCGTGCCGCTGACGTTACGCCCGAGCAGGCTGACGAGATGGGCATGAAGGCCGTCGCCGCCAAGGCCATCGGTGAGAACGTCGATTACTCGCTGCTGACCGACCCGACCGAGCTCGCCCTTTCGCGCAAGCTCAACGAGCTCACCGACCTCATCGCCAGCTGCGCTCGCGACCGCGCCCCGTTCCGTCTGACGCACTTTGCTGAGGAACTCGCCGGCGACTTCCACAGCTTCTACGCTGCCTGTCAGGTGCTGCCGAGCGAGGGCCGTCCCGTCGACCCCGAGCTTTCGCGTGCCCGTCTGGCCGCTTGCGATGCCGTCCGTGTGACGCTCGCCCTGGTGCTCACCCTCGTTGGCGTTTCCGCGCCCGAGCAGATGTAAGCTACGGGTCATTTGACCGTACAGACTTGGTTTAACTAAGCCTTGAAAGCCCGATCTCCCACGGAGGTCGGGCTTTTTGCAAACGCCGACGTATTGACGAATTTGGAACTGCTGGAAATACGAAACTATGCCGGTTTACTACGATGAAATGAGAAATTCCAACTACGCCGGCTTTTCGCAAAAAAGTGCAAGGCATCTACCTGCGGTTTTAGTTCAACAAGTTTCGGAGTGATCGCGGTTGAGCGATTCATCGTAGTAAACCGCCACAGTTTTGGCGGAGGCAGTCAGATTTGTGGGTGTTAAACCAAAGATTGTCCCTTTTGACTAGTCGTTTAAGAACGTCCTCAATGACTAAGTTGCAGGTGGTTGCGGTTGTGTTACACTAACGCTGCGTATATGACGCAAATATCTCGATACAGATCAATGATGTCCGTCGGTATTTGACGGAGCTAGACTGTTTAGCCGCCCTGAAGGTTTATGCAGGGAGCATGTGATCACAGGGCTTGAAAAGAAAGTTGAGCAAACACTGTGTCTGATCAACAGCAAGAAAACGAAATAACGACGACGCAAGCCGCTCCCGCTGCACCGGTTGCGTTGGACCAGGTCGCGGCGCCCGCGCAAGCCTCGGCTCCTGAGACGCCTAAGGCTGCTTCGACGCCTACGCCTTCAGCGGCTGAGAAGGCCGTGCCTGCAACTGGTGAGGAGGCTGCTCCGGCAAAGCCCAAGCGTACGCGCCGCACGGCCAAGTCTGCTGCTGACGGCGAGGAGGTCACCAAGCCCAAGCGCCGTACCACGCGCACGACGCGCGTCAAGCGCACCGTTGCAGCTGACTCCTCGGAGCCGATTTCCGATGAGGTCGCGCAGGCGCGTGCGTTGGCGCAGATTAGCGAGGCTCAGGTGGTGCGCGCCCGCCGTCGTGCTGCCGAGCGCGAGGCCGCGGCTCTGACCGAGCTTGCAGCTCCGTCTGTGCCCGAGACACCTGCCGCCGACCAGCCGACCGAGAAGCCGGCACCGCGCACACGCCGTCGCACGGCTGCTAAGGCCGAGCAGGTTGCCGATCAGGTAACCCTCGAGCTCACCGAGGCTTCGGTTCGTTCCGCGGCAGGGGAGGGCGCATCGCCTGCTGAGTCCGCTGCGCCTGTCGAGGCCAGCGAAGTTCCCGTTGTCGATCCGGCTTTGCGCCCGCACCGTCGCGGTCGCAAGCCCAAGGCCTTCGTCGAGGCAGAGAAGGCCGCAGCCGCAGCTGCAGCCGCTCGGGATGCTGCGGCGACCGCCGAGTCTGCAACCGCTGCCGATGCACCCGTCCAGGATGCTACGACTTCCGAGGCCGCTCCCGCCGATGTCGAGCCCGCCGACGTCCGTCCTGGTCGCAGCCATCGTACTGCTGCTAAGCGCACGTCCAAGGCCAAGACTGCCAAGAAGGGTGCGTCCGAGGATTCCGCCGAGACGACCGCCGATGCATCGACTGATGCCGCCGAGCCCCAAGACGTCGAACAGTCTGCGTCCGAGAAGCCCAAGCGCGGTCGTAAGAAGTCCGCTAAGGCCAAGGCGTCCGAGCAGCAGGCCGAGGCCGAGCTGCAGGGCGATTCCAAGGCCGAGGCCAGCGATGATACTGCGGCTAACGCCGATGCCGCCGCAACCGATGGCGCCGCGCCCGCCGAGGCCGAAGACGGCGCTCGCCCCAACCGTCGCCAGCACAAGCGCAACGACGAGCGCAACGAGCGCAAGGACGAGCGCAACAACGACCGCCGCAACCGCCAGCGCGATCGCAAGCAGCGCAACAAGGAGCGTAATGCCGCTCCCACCGAGCCCACGCTTTCGCGCGAGGAGCTCGCGGCCATGAAGGTCGCCGAGCTGCGCGAGAAGGCCAAGGAGTTCGAGATTGAGACGACCGGCAAGAAGAAAGCCGAGCTCGTCGAGGAGATCTACGTCACCGCCGCGAAGGCCGAGGGCTTCCGCGACATCAAGGGCATCCTGCAGATTCGTCCGGACAGCTCCGGTATCATCCATGCCCATGGCTACATGAAGTCCAACGACGACGCCTTCGTGCCCGCCTACCTCATCCGCTCCGCGCGTCTGCGCACGGGCGACGTCATCGAGGGCTCGCTTCGTCCTTCGCGCGGCGGCGACAAGCGCGCCGGCCTCGCCAAAATCACGACCGTCAACGGTCTAGACCCCGAGCAGATTCGCAACCGCCCCAAGTTCGGTGACCTCACCCCGGTCTATCCCAACGAGCCGCTGCGCATGGAGCATGGCAAGGACTCCATTACCGGTCGCGCCATCGACATCGTGTCGCCGATCGGCAAGGGTCAGCGTGGCTTGATCGTGTCCCCGCCCAAGGCCGGCAAGACCACAATCCTCAAGAAGATCTGCCAGTCTATCTCGATTAACAACCCCGAGGTGCACCTCATCTGCCTGCTCGTCGACGAGCGCCCCGAAGAGGTTACCGATATGCAGCGTTCCATCAAGGGCGAGGTTGTGGCGTCGACCTTCGATATGCCCGCCGACAACCACACTCGTGTGGCAGAGCTCGTCATCGAGCGCGCCAAGCGCATCGTGGAGCTGGGCGGCGATGTCGTGGTGGTGCTCGACTCCATCACGCGTCTTGCCCGCGCCTACAACTTGGCGGCGCCCGCCTCAGGCCGCATCCTTTCGGGCGGCGTCGATTCGGCGGCACTGTATCCGCCCAAGCGCTTCCTGGGCGCAGCCCGCAATATCGAGAACGGTGGCTCGCTCACCATCCTGGCCTCTGCCCTCATCGACACCGGCTCCAAGATGGACGAGGTCATCTTTGAGGAGTTCAAGGGCACCGGCAACATGGAGCTCAAGCTCGACCGCGACCTGGCCGACCGCCGCATCTTCCCGGCTATCGACCCCGTTGCCTCCGGTACGCGTAACGAGGACCTGTTGGTTGACGAGCAGATGCGTCCGTTTGTCTTTGGCCTGCGTCGCATTCTTGCCGGCATGAACAACACCGAGCGCGCAGCTGCGTCGTTTATCAAGGGTCTTAAGGGCACCAACACCAACCAGGAGTTCCTGGTGCGTTCGGCCAAAAAGCACAGCGACTACGAGCAGACGTTCTAGGTTGTCATCCACACGCAGCGATAGTCATCAATGCAATAAAGGGTCGGGGCTTTGAGCCTCGGCCCTTTTCTATATCGCCGCTCCGCGCTTTTTTGACCATAAGACTGGCAAGCAGCAGGTTTCCCGTTTCAATCCGACATCGTCGCTTGCAATCGACAGGGCGGTTTCGCATAATAGCTTTAAAGCTTCGCGACGGAAAACGCAGATGAAACGAACCATATACCGTTGCTTTGGGGGCATAGCCCCGCTTCATCTTCTCTCGCGCAGCCAACTGAATGATGCGATTTGGGTGCTGGAAGATGGGGAGAGCTCATGGCTTCTTCTGATGCAACACAACGAGCAGTCCTTGCCGGACTTTCGTGCGGGATCGGCCTTGCCGCTCCCGTGGTTATGTATGCCGCGACGCTGCCGTTTTCGTCTGTGAACGAGACGGTCGTGGCGGGTGCGGTTCCCTTCGCCGTGGGCGCGGTGGCAGGCGTGGGTATCTATGCCGCCTCGCTGGGTATCTCCGAGTATCGTGCGCAGCGTGAAGAGCGTCTGTTCCAGCCCGATGTCATGGGCGGTGCCGCCAATCTCAATCAGCATCAAAGCGAGTTCAAGACCGCCTCGATTCCAGCTCAGCAGCAGGATGCGACTCCTTACGCTGCGGCTTCTGCTTCTCAGGCTCAGGCGGAGCAGTCTACCTCGGCATTCCTTTCCGGCCTGACTGGTGCGTTCCAGCGCCGTCATGCCGATGATGGTGTCCCTACCATCGCTCGAGCCGCAGACGCTATGGACGAGGACGAGGCTTGGTCCATGATCGACAGTATGCTCGACGACGATTCGCCGGTGAGCTGCGACCCTGCACACTCGCGCGACGTCTATCAAGTCGCCATCGACGAGCTCACCAACGGCGGGCAGACCGGCTCCTTCAATCGCGACGACATCGCCGCCGCGGCACGCGCCGTGTCTGGCTCCCAGGCCGCCCCTGCGGGCAGCACGGCGGCTTTCGTGGCACTCGTCGCCAACGCGGCAGCCAATAACGCCTACAGCGCTACCTCGGCGGACGCGAACGCTTCTGCCGACAATTCGTACGTTGATGAAGCCATGACTGCGGACGAGGAGGCCGTTGCCGCCCGCCGTGCCGCCGAAAGCTCGCTGTGGGGCGCTCCTGCCCAGCAGCAGGCGGCTGAGGCTGCGCCGTACAATGCAAACCTCGCCAGCATGCTTATCATCTCCGGTGCCGCGGACATCGATCTCGATGACCTCGATGAGCCTGCAGCCATCACCGCATCGATTGATGCCCAAGATCGCATCGACACCGGCGACCTTCCGGATGCCTCACTCGAGGTTGATGTCCCCATGGCTGATTACTCGGGCCACGAGGACATGTGGGCCGCCGCCACCGCGATTCTGGATGAGATTGACGAGCCTGCTCCTGTTGCAGCCCCCGCTCCCGTCGCTGCCCCTCAGCCTGCTGCCCCCGCCTATGTCGGCCGTCACAGCGCTGTGTTCCCCGAGGATACTGCCCGTATCTCGCGCGAGAGCATCGAGCGGGCCGAGGCTATTGCCGCCGGCATTATGGAAAACCGTCGTCACGAGCGCGTCAATCAGATCCTCGAGGAGGAGATCGAGCGCCTGCAGTCCTCTACCGCCAAGCGTACGGGCCGTGCCTACCTGAGCGTTATCGAGGGCGGTACCGCCAGCTTCGCGCCGCTCCGCGCGGAGGCATAACTTCTGCATGGTTAAGATCAATCGAAAATGGGCGGTCGTGACCTGCCTGATGGCGCTCTTGATCTGGGGCAATTCGCTGGTTCCCGGCTCGGGGTCGGGCTCGCTGAGCCTAACGGTCATGGAAGCTATCCGCGGTTTCCTGCACGGCGTGGGACTTCCATATGAATGGGTGACCAACTTTGTTGTTCGCAAGTGCGCGCATTTTACCGAGTATATGGTGCTCGGCATCTTGGCAACGCACGCCTTTGATTTTGAGGGCCGGCGCACCTTTGACGTGCTGCTGCCCACGGCGGTGTTCCTGCTGCTGATTCCTTCGATCGACGAGACGATTCAGCTCTTTGTGCCGGGACGCGCCGGCATGATCACCGATGTGATGATCGACTGCTGTGGAGCGGCAACGGGCGTTGTGCTCCGATATCTACTACGATCGCTCATATGTGCCAAAAAGGCCGCCTAGGACGTATGCTTGGTGCTAGGCGGCCTTTTTTATTAGAGGGCTTATATAGGGCGTGGTGGCGTCGTTCCGTAGGTTGGATTTGCCGGGCGCGCCACGCCCTGTGGGTGCGTCTGTTACTGAAGCGCCTGCGCGCCCAGGGCCAGGCAGCCCATGATGCCCTGCTTGCCCTCAAGGCTGTTGTTGACAATATAGGTATCGATGTCGTTGACCTCGGGCGTGACGATATAACCGTTGAGCATCTCGGCGCACTTCTTGCGCGCGAGCGGCACGATGGGGGTGTGGTCGGCCACGCCGCCACCGATGATGATCTTTTGCGGCGCGTAGCACAGCGTGTAGGTCATGAGCGCCTGTGCCAGATAGCCTGCGAGCAGGTCCATGGCCTCCGGGTCATCGGCCATGTCTCCGGCGCTCTTGCCATCCCAGCGCTTTTTAACGCCGGGGCCGGCGATGAGACCCTCGAGGCAATTGTCGTGGAAGGGGCAGGCGCTGTGCTCGCCAATGGTGTCGCGCGGGTCGCGCGTGACCAGGATGTGGCCGGCCTCGGGATGCATCATGCCGTGTACGAGCTTACCGCCCGAGAGCACGCCGGCGCCCACGCCGGTGCCGATGGTCAGATACACAACGTCAGTGAGGCCCTGGGCGCAACCAAAGGTGACCTCGCCCAGGCAGGCGACGTTGACGTCGGTGTCGTAGCCGCAGGGGATATTGAGCTCGTTTTGGATAGTGCCCAGCAGGTCAAAGTAGCGCCATGCCGTTTTGGGCGTCTCCAGGATCTTGCCGTATTGGGGCGAGGCAGGGTTGACTGCGGTGGGGCCAAAGGCGCCGATGCCCAGCGCGGCGATGCCCTTGTCGGCAAACCATGCATTGACGGCCTCAACGGTCTCCTGCGGGGTCGTGGTCGCGATCTGCTCACGCTCCAGGACCGTACCGTCTGCATAGCCCGTGGCGCAGACCATCTTGGTGCCGCCGGCCTCGAGCGCTCCGATAAGCTGCTGTTCTGCCATAGTATTCCTCTCTCTGGGACGAGTTGCTCCGTGACTAAAGTATAGGGCTCTAAACCATTTAAGAAAGCGCTATAAAAAGAAGCCTCGCAACGTGGCGGGCGGTGCGGGGCTTCTTTGGTTGCTTTAGTTGCCGGGCCGTCCTTACCCGCGCGGCTTGATTTTATCACGTAGCGACTTGAGGTTCTCCAGTGCCGCGTTAAGCGTCTCGTCCCGCTTGGCAAAGTGGAAACGAATCAGATGGTTGACGGGCTCGCGGAAGAAGCTCGAGCCGGGCACGGCGCCCACGCCCACCTTGGATGCGAGGTCCTCGCAGAATTCGAGGTCGCTGTCATAGCCAAACTCAGAGATGTCCATCATGACGTAGTAGGCGCCCTGCGGCACGTTATGCTCAAGACCGATGCTATCGAGCCCCTGGCAGAACAGGTCGCGTTTGGCGGTGTAGAGGTCGAGGACCTCATCGTAATAGCTGTCGTCGAAGTTGAGGGCGGTGACAACGGCTTCCTGCAGGGGAGCGGCGGCACCCACGGTGAGAAAGTCGTGGACCTTCTTGATGCGCTCGGTGATCTGGGCCGGGGCGATGGTGTAGCCCAGACGCCAGCCGGTGATGGAGTACGTCTTAGACAGCGAGCTGCAGCTGATGGTTCGCTCGAACATGCCGGGCAGCGTGGCCATGTAGACGTGCTCATGGGGCGCGTAGACGATGTGCTCGTAGACTTCGTCGGTGATGCAGTACGCGTCGTACTTTTTGCACAGGTCGGCGATAAAGGTGAGCTCTTCGCGCGTAAAGACCTTGCCGCAGGGGTTGGAAGGGTTGCACAGGACGATGGCCTTGGGGTCGTTGTCGCGGAAGGCAGCCTCGAGCGCCTCGCGGTCAAAGTCGAATGTGGGCGGGTTGAGCGGTACATAGATGGGCTCGGCACCCGAGAGAATGGTGTCAGCGCCGTAGTTCTCGTAGAACGGCGAGAAGATGACGACCTTGTCTCCGGGGTTCGTAACCGTCATCATGGCGGCCATCATGGCCTCGGTGGAGCCGCAGGTGACCACGATATTCTGGTTGGAGTCGATCGGCATGCCCATAAAGTGCTCCTGTTTGGCGGCGAGCGCCTCGCGCATGGCCTGGGAGCCCCAGGTAATGGAGTACTGGTGATAGAGCGGCTTGGGGTCGGCGGCGATGGTGCTCAGGCTGTTGAGCAGCTGCGCCGGAGGATCGAAGTCGGGGAAGCCCTGCGAGAGATTGACGGCATCGTACTTATTGGAGATGCGTGTCATGCGGCGGATGACCGAATCGGTAAATGTTGCCGTGCGGTTGGAGAGTTCTTTCATGCCGGTCCTTTCGAGGATTTGCAGTGGGGCAAGTTTACTCCTATGAAAAGGGTGGGAATTGCTCGAAACGCGCTCGAAAAACTCTTTTCAAAATTCTTGAAAATTGGGGCTTGCATCGCGTGGCGTTCCTTGCAATAATAGTCGAGCGCGAAGCGCACAGGACACGGTGGGTGTAGCTCAGTTGGCTAGAGCGACGGGTTGTGGTCCCGTAGGTCGAGGGTTCGAGTCCCTTTACCCACCCCAGTTCTTGATTCGTGTTGATATCGGGTCGTTAGCTCAGTTGGTAGAGCAGGGGACTCTTAATCCCAAGGTCCAGGGTTCGACCCCCTGACGGCCCACCCAAAGATCGTTAAAGCGACTGGCTTAGGCTGGTCGCTTTTTTGTTGACCTCGCACGGGGTCGAACCCGTCGGGGCGCGGAGCTGAGGAAATGCGTAAGCATTTGCCAGCGCAGCGCGCAAGGCGCGAAGCGCCGCAGTGACCGCCTGCGCAGCAGGCTGACCCCCTGACGGCCCACCCAAAGATTGTTAAAGCGACTGGCTCAGGCTGGTCGTTTTTTGTTGACCTCGCATGGGGTCGAACCCGAAAGGGCACAGCCGCTTTCACAGATCGAGCCTACCCTGGGGATCGGTAAAACCGTCAGTACCCTCCTTGAGTTTCTTCTCGTCTGTCTTCACGCGACGCTCGAGCTTTTTTGCATCCTCGGCAGGCGGTAGGTTCTCGGGGACAATTCCGCGGTCGATGAGGCTGCCACGCACGCTTGTGTTGTTCTCGACGTGCTCTTGCTTGATCTGGTCCAGGCCGTACAGGTCGTGTTCCTCGGCGTTGAAGGCCGTCATCGAGTTCGTAAGGTCCTTTGCTTTGATGAGGACATCGGCTAACCTGTCCGCCAATGCCGCTCTCTTGGGTACGCCGAGCTGCTGCTTCATTTCCGCCGTGCTTCTGCCGCCGAATAACGCCTCATCGCCCTTCGACTTGATGATCGCGAATCCTTTGGAGTCCACGCCGCGTTTGAACGCAATACCCGAGAGCTGTTTCTCTGAATCGGATAGCGAGTGACGCGCCTGCAAGCGCTGAATCTCTGCGAAGCGCTGCTCTATGAGCTCTTGGCGGCGCGTCTGCACGGCAAAGTATGCCTGGGCGAGCGCGATCTCTGGCTTGTTTGAATCTCCGTTCTGTGCGATTAAATAGCATGCATAGCGCGTAAGTTTGTAGTCTTTAACCGCGCGAGCGGCGACACCGGCAGTTACCATTTTCGTGGTGTCACGAAAATGGGAATCAACTGGAGTTTTGTTTGTTTCGCATGAGACTTTTGCCCTCTTAACAACTTCGGCGAAGTTCTCCCATCGAGTGTACCCCATGGGTTCCATTAAAACGCGTGCGAGCCAATACTCAACGCCGTCTTCCACATTGGCGTAGCTATCAAGTTCGATACGCCACTTCTCGATATCTCTACTGTCCATATCTCCTCCTCGCTGGTCTATTTTCTATGCGGGCTTTGTCCGCTCTGTATTCAGAATAAGGATACGCTGTCGTGCGGACACGAATGGGCCCCGTGCTGCTTCGAGCTCACGGGGCCCATGGATATCGATTGGTTGTGTTCTGCTTTAGATAGGTGTCCGGTTTAATCCGCTCGATAGTGCGACCCGAGACTTTCGGTTCGCTTGCGCATGGCTTTGACCATTTCCTGTGCCAGCTGAATCTGCGATTGCAGGCGGGCGAGGGCTGCGACTTCGCTGTCCTGGGCTTTCTGTGTGCTCAAGGTCGTTGCCTCCGTCTTCAAGCCCTCAAGCTCGTGTAGTACCTCGGATAGGCCTGTTTCGGTCCTGTTGATCATGCAAAAGGTGCTCATCGTGTGCCTAAGGCTGTGTGTCAGGCGTTCGGCATCTGTTGTGGCAATGCCGTACTGGGGGAGGGTGATATCCGCCTTCAGGGCTGTCTCAGGCTCTTTCTGCGCTGCAAGGGCTGCCGATGCGCCTGCGATACGTCCGAATACGATGCCGTTGGCACTTGATAAGCCACCAATGCGGTCGGCGCCGTGCATGCCGCCTGTCGCCTCGCCGCAAGCGTAGAGGCCCTCAACGCCCGTGTACGCGGTCTTATCGATCTTGATGCCGCCGTTAGCGGCATGGGCATACATCGCAACGCGCATCTCGTCAGTCGGGGCGATGCCGTGCTCGTCTTGCAGCCAGGTGGCAAAGGTCTGCACAAACTCTGGGACATCCTCGCAGGGGAAGTCGTAATGGAGTGCCAGGCCTTCGGCACCTGCCTGATCGATGACGAGATCGATAGCACGGGAGGCCAAGCGTGACGTGAAGGGACCATATCCAGAGCGCTGCTCGAGCAGGTCGTCCAGCTTGTCGTCGGCAATATCTACCGGCTGGTCTACATGTACGTAGCGCCAGGTTTTCTCGTTGAAGACCAAGTTACGCCTGGGCTCGATGAAGCCGGGCATCATCTGCATGAACTCTATATTAGTAAGCGATGCGCCGTGCGCCAGTGCGATGGCCTGCGAGGAGCTGAGTACATCAGCCGACGTAAGGCTGCGCTCGAACAGGCCGCCTGTGCCACCGGCTGCGATGATCGTGGCCTTGGCAGCAAAGGGCACGATTCGATTTTCGGTAAGGTCGTAGAGTGCGGTTCCGGTTATTCTGCCGTTCGTGTCCTCAACAAGGTCGATAAGCTCATGGCGGGGGAGCAGGCGAATGCCGAGCGACTCGATCCAGGTCGTCAGAGCGTCCTCAAGGGGCTTGCGGGTGAGGCCGCGCCACATGCGCGTCTTGTGGTCAAAGCAGGGGATAAACTGATTTTGCTGAGCGCTCTCAGCGCTTTGCGGACGCTGGAGCTCAACGCCCAGGTCTTGCTCGAGCCAGTCAATCGCTTGGGGAATGCCGTGGACGAACGCTTGGACGAGTTCGGGGTCGGCAACGCCGCCGCTGACGGCCAAGATGGTGTCGATGAGGTCCTGCTCGTCGTCTTCGTCGACGGGACCGATGAGGCCGAGGCCCCAGGTACCCGGGAAGAAGCTCGATCCACTCATGGTCTTGCCGGCGCTTGCCACAGTGACGGCTGTACCCGTGTGTGCCGCTTCGATGGCGGCACAAAGGCCCGCAATGCCAGATCCAATTACCAGTACATCAGTCGATTCCATCGTATTCCTTTCTCGTCCGGCGCATTGTCGCACGGGTGATCGGCAATGGGGCCGCAAAGACTCGGCAAATCGGTAAAGGGTAAATATGGCAGGTGGGCGTCAGATGGACTCGGCCACTTCGGTCGGCCTATTTGATAAGTTGCGGTGGAATACGGACTGTTTTGGCCTGTATGGATGCAATTCAGTCCGTATTTCACCGCAACTGATACATCGGACCTTCTAATAAGAGTAACCAATTTGAGACGGGGCAAACAAAAAGAGCCGCTACCTCGAAAGGTAGCGGCTCCAAAGCTCAACTATATGAGCATCGCGCGGGCGCGATTAGGCCTTGAGGGCCTCCTCGACGGCGACAGCGCAGGCGACGGTGGCACCGACCATGGGGTTGTTGCCCATGCCGATGAGACCCATCATGTCGACGTGCGCAGGCACGGAGGAAGAACCGGCGAACTGGGCGTCGGAGTGCATGCGGCCCATGGTGTCGGTCATGCCGTAAGAGGCAGGGCCGGCGCCCATGTTGTCCGGGTGCAGGGTACGGCCAGTGCCGCCACCAGAAGCGACGGAGAAGTACTTCTTGCCAGCCTCGAGGCGCTCCTTCTTGTAGGTGCCAGCGACGGGGTGCTGGAAGCGCGTGGGGTTGGTGGAGTTACCGGTGATCGAGATGTCGACGTTCTCGTGCCACATGATGGCAACGCCCTCGCGGACGTCGTCGGCGCCGTAGCAGTTAACGGCGGCGCGGGGACCATCGGAGTAGGGGATGGTCTCGACGACCTTGAGCTCGCCCGTGAAGTAGTCGAACTGGGTCTTCACGTAGGTGAAGCCGTTGATGCGGGCGATGATCTGAGCAGCGTCCTTGCCCAGACCGTTGAGGATGACGCGCAGCGGCTTCTTGCGAGCCTTGTTGGCGTTCAGAGCCAGGCCGATAGCACCCTCAGCGGCAGCGAAGGACTCGTGACCGGCCAGGAAGGCGAAGCACTCGGTGTCGTCGGAGAGCAGCATAGCGCCCAGGTTGCCGTGGCCCAGACCGACCTTGCGGTCCTCGGCGACGGAGCCGGGAACGGTGAAGGCCTGGATGCCCTCGCCGATGATGGCGGCAGCCTCAGAAGCGGACTTGGCGCCACGCTTGACAGCGAGAGCGCAACCGAGGGTGTAGGCCCACTCGGCATTCTGGAAGGCGATGGACTGGGTGTTGTTGACGATCTCACGCGGGTTGAAGCCCTTGTCGGTGCAGATCTGCAGAGCTTCCTCGAGGGAGGCGATGCCGTTGTCGGCGAGGCACTTGTTGATCTTGTCAGCGCGGCGCTCGTAACCTTCGAACGTAACAGTCATAGTTATTTCCCTCCCTTTCTACTCGTGAACCGGGAACACGCTGGCGACGGAGTGAGTCTCCTCGTCGGTGCGCGGGTCGATGTACTTGGCAGCGTTCTCCCACTGACCATAGTGGCCCATAGCGCCAGCGATGGCCTCCTCGGGGGTCTTGCCGGCCTTAACGGCGTCGGTGAACTTGCCGAGGTTCAGGAACTCGAATGCGATGATCTCGTTCTTGTCGTTGAGAGCCATGCGGGTGACGTAGCCCTGAGCGAGCTCGAGGTAACGAGCGCCCTTGGCCTTGGTGCCGAACATGGTGCCGACCTGAGAGCGAAGGCCCTTGCCGAGGTCGTCGAGGGAGGCGCCCACGGGCAGGCCGCCCTCGGAGAACGCGGTCTGGCTGCGGCCGTAAACGATCTGCAGGAAGATCTCGCGCATAGCAACGTTGATGGCGTCGCAGACGAGGTCGGTGTTGAGGGCCTCGAGGATGGTCTTACCGGGAAGAATCTCGGAAGCCATGGCGGCAGAGTGGGTCATGCCCGAGCAGCCGATGGTCTCAACGAGGGCCTCCTCGATGATGCCGTCCTTGACGTTCAGCGTGAGCTTGCAGGCGCCCTGCTGAGGTGCGCACCAACCCACACCGTGCGTAAGACCGGAGATGTCGGAAATCTCCTTAGCCTGGACCCACTTGCCCTCCTCGGGGATGGGTGCGGGGCCGTGGTATGCACCCTTGGCAACGGGGCACATGTTCTCCACTTCCTGTGAGTACTGCATGCCTCTCCTCTCTATCGTGTTGGCGTCCCGTCTGGGGGTCGTGGCTGGCGATTGCCGGGCGACCCTTCGAAAGGGACATGACATGCAGCCCCTATAATACCGCGAAATGCACGGAATATTCGGCGAACGGCTCAGTTTTCGTAGCGAGAAGTCCTGAAGTTTTAATTGAAACGGTTTAACTCTATGTTCTGTGGTCATGAACTTCCGTAGAGGGGGTCCGTCTTGGGCAAGCTTTTGGTCCGCTCTTGCAAGCGTTGCAGTGGTTGACCTGTTGCAACGGTGCCGTTCGCCGCCTGTTTGCTGCCTTTGGCCGCGCGAGTGTATTGTTTTGCGTGAATGTTTTGATGGCACGCTTCAATCGTGCTGTATTGGATGGTAAGCAGATCCCGGCGAAGGGAGCGCCATGCAGCGCGTTTGGAGAACGGTTACCGGCTTTTACCATGTCTGTGCCCGCGGTACGGGCAAGCAGCTCATCTTTGAGGGCGATGAAGACCGATGGGAGTTTTTGGAGCTGATGCGCGAGTGCTGCCGCGAGGAGGGCGTGACGGTTATCGCCTGGTGTCTTATGGGCACTCACGTGCATTTGGTGCTTGCAGATTACGAGGACAGGATGAGCGCGGCGATGCACCGGTTGCTTTTGACGTACGCGCGGCGGTTCAATAAACGCACGGGGCGCACAGGCCATCTGTTCCAGAACCGTTTTGACCGGCGTTCGCTCGATACCGACTGGCAGGTGATGGAGGCTATTCGTTCCGTACACGCCGATCCGCAGGAGGCTGGCATCAGCTTAATCGAGCGTTATCCCTGGAGCAGCTTTGCCGAGCATTTGCGCGCTTACGACGGTGACGCGACTGATGTCGCGAGGGGATTTTCTGATCCTTCTTGCGTGCTTGAGCTTTTTGGTTCTGCCGAGGGCTTTATTACCCATTCGCTTTCGACGCCCGACGGCGGCGAGCCAGCGCTGGGCGATATGAAAGAGACGGAGTGGGAACGCCACGCCTTTGCCGA
>URMZ01000028.1 GCA_900549025.1 uncultured Collinsella sp. | reverse complement strand
GGACTTGCAGCGACGGACCTCAGGACGCTCTTACACCACGTCTGCGCGCGCCACCGTGCGGGCGTTCATTTTTGACGCGAACGAGTCTGATACAATTTGTTCGTTACTGTTTGAATGATATGCGCGCAAAGAACGGCGAGGATTCATCGTGATTAAGGCAGAGCGACAGGATAAGGTTCGTCAGCTGCTCGATGAGCAGGGCACGGTCTCGGTCAAGGAGATTTCGGATGCGTTAGGTGTCTCGGATATGACGATCCGCCGCGACCTCGAAGAACTTGCGAGCCTGGGCGAGATTGAACGCGTGCACGGAGGAGCCCGTAGTGCACAGGGCCGTCCCCACGCTATGTTGCGCCACGAGTATTCGCACAGCGAAAAGCGCACCAAGCATGCCGAGGAAAAGCTGCAGATCGCGCGCCGCGCCGTGGAGCTCATCGAGGAGGGCTCGACCATCTTTTTGGGCACGGGCACTACGGTGGAGCAGATGGCCTCGATGCTGCCGGCGTTTCGCCTGCGCATCGTGACTAATTCGCTTTCGGTGTTTAACCTGCTCGAGGCGCGCGAAGACTGCGACCTGTGCCTCGTGGGCGGTATGTACCGTCGCCGCACCGCCGCTTTTGTGGGGCCAACGGCCGAGGATACTCTGCGTGCGCTGGGTATCGATGCGGCGTTTATCGGCGCCAACGGCATTCTGGATGGCGACGTGTCTACGTCTAATATGGATGAGGGTCGTATCCAGCAGCTCGCCTTTAGCAAGGCCGACTCGCGCTATCTGATCGCCGACTCCAGCAAGATCGGCAAGCGCGACTTCTACACCTTCTGTCGTCTGGACAATTTGGACGCCGTGGTGTGCGAGCCGAGTATCGCCGCCGAGGATCGCGCCGCCATCGAGGAGCATACGCAGATCATTTGCTAGCTAACGTAGCAGGCGATACTTCTGCCCCCTGTCGGCGCGGGGATTACCGCTTCACGTTGACGCGCAAATGTGCTCGGGCCAAGTATTCAGCTTGTGGGTTAGACCAGGCGGGCGTAGTCCTGTGACTGATGAAAGATGTGAGCGATATAGATTGTTTCGTGCTCAAACTTATAAAGGCACACGTAGTTGTTGACGGGAAACGATCGGTAATTACGTGCCGCCAGCTCTTGCATATGCGAGAGGGGACGTAGGAGCGGCTGCTCGCGAAGCAGATCAAGCTGATATTCAAACTCAGCGACAAAATTGCCTGCTGCACGCGGATTCTTGAGGATTTGAGCAAGGTACCCGACGATACTCTCGTACTCATATCGCGCGCTTTTGAGTATAACGACGTTATAGGTCATATTTGTCTCGTATCGCGGTCGCGAAGGAGTCGTAGTCGCTGTAGTCGCCTTGCGATATTTCGTCTTCTGCCAACATCATACGAGACAGTAGTTTTGCCTTGGCGATTTCTTCTTGCATGAGGCGATACTGGTCGCTGCTGATGCAGTGCATGGCCTCGTAGCCGTTCTTAGTTACGGTGACGTCGCGCTCAGACTCAACAAGTGCGGTGAATGTGGCAGTGTCCTTCATGTCTCGGACGGGCACACAAGCGGACATGGGTACCTCCTTTGCGTCGTGGCATAATTGTACCACGACGTGTCCAAGCGACCGGTACCGTCGAATCGTCTCAATCTGTAACAGTTGGGATCGAAAAACTCGGCTAGATGTTACAGATTGAGATTAAAGGGATTGACCTGTGGCGTTTGTCTCGATCTGTAACAGTTAGACGGTCGAAAGTGGGCTACGTGTTACAGATTGAGATCTTTCAGCCCTGGTCGCCCGTTCGTCTAAATCTATAACAGTTAGGATTGAAAATCCCTGCTAGATGTTACAAATCGAGACAAACGGCCTGCACGGGCCGAGCAAAAAAATAGGCCGCATGCGAACCCGTGGAGGGATTCGCATGCGGCCGACAGGGGGTATGCGGCAAAAGTTAGGCCATAAGCAGGCCGGTCTCCGAGACGTTCTTGTACCAGTACGCGCTCGCCTTGGGATAGCGCTTCTGGGTCTCAAAGTCGATGTAGAACAGGCCATAGCGCTTGTTATAGCCGTTGGTCCAGGAGAACTGGTCCTGCAGCGACCACACGAAGTAACCGTCGACGTTCACGCCGCCGTCGATTGCCTTGAGGATCCATGCGAGATGCTGACGCATGTAGTCGATGCGAGGGGCGTCATCGATAAAGCCGTCCTCGAAGTCGTCCTTATAGCCCATGCCGTTCTCGGTGATGTAGATCTTCTTGTAGTTGGGGTAATCGTTCTTAATGCGGAGCAGCAGGTCGTAGAGGCCCTCGGGATAGATGATCCAGTCCCAATCGGTGGTGGGAACGCCTTCGCGCACGCATGACTCGCCCACGCCCTTGAGGAACCAGCGCGAGGAGCCCTTGTCGCCGGTGCCATTGTGGTTGATGTCGTTTTCGCCCTCGGCGGCACGCAGGAACTGGCACTTGTAGGTGTTGACGCCCAGGCAATCGTTGTAGGGGAGCGCGGCGGTCAGCGCGGCGATGTCCTCGTCGCGGACGTCGAGCTCGCCGCCGGCGATATGGGCAAGCTTGGTCGCAGCCTCCATGGTGTCGGCTGCATAGTGGCCACGGAAGGTGGCGTCGAGTACCCAGCGGTTGTTGATGACGTCGGCCATGCGGGCGGCCTCGCAGTCGGCAGCGCTGTTGGGATCGAGGGGATACTTGGGCTCCAGGTTCTGGACAATGCCGATCTCACCCTCAAAGCCGCCCTCATGGAAGGCGACGACAGCCTTGGCGTGGGCCACCATCATGTTGTGCATGAGCTGGAAGGCCTTGTCCAGGCGATACTTCTCGCCGTGCGGCCAGTTGCCGACGATAAAGCTGCCCTCGGCGGTTGCGGGAATCTCGTTAAACGTGAACCAGTGCTTGACCTCGGTGAACTCGGCAAAGCAGAACTTGGCGTACTCGACAAAGGCGTCGATCGTCGTGCGCGTCAGGAAGCCCTCGCCGCCGTCCTGGTAAAAGGCCTCGGGCGTATCAAAGTGATCGAGCGTGACATAGGGGATAACGCCGGCTTTGTTGCAGGTGGCGAAAAGCTCATGATAGAAGGCGACACCCTCGTGGTTGATCTCGCCAGTGCCGTTGGGGAAGATGCGGCTCCAAGCGATGGAGACGCGGATACCGTTGATGCCGAAGCGCTGGCACAGGTCGATATCGACCGGGTACTTGTTGTAGAAATCGCTTGCGGGATCGGGGGAGAAGCGACCCTGAGCTGCCAGGAAATCGTCCCAGGGCACTTTGCCCTTGCCGTGCGTGCGGGTCTCGCCCTCAACCTGGTAAGCGGCGGTGGCGCCGCCAAACACAAAGCCGTCGGGGAACTGCATGGGGTTGGTCATGAGTCATCCTTTCTGTGGGATTCGAATAGGGAGAGGTGCCCGAACTGGGGATCCGGGCACCAACAGAGGGAGGAACCTAGTCGAGGTTCTCGCGGAGCCACTTGATGGCGCCAGCGGGGTCGCGGGTAAGGTCGATGTATTCCTTGCCGCGCGGGGCGAGCAGCTTAATGCCCAGGCGATCGGTGTCGGCCTTCATGTCGTTGTAGTAGCTACGGACCTGCGGGGCAAGCACGATAACGTCGTACTGATCCATGATGGCAGTGTGCTGTCCATAGGCGCCTGCGGAGGAAGCGATGTTCTCTCCGGTCTGTGCGGCACCTTCCTTGATGGCGTTGGCGAGCATGGCAGAGGTGCCGGCGCCGGCGCACAGGACGAGGACCTTCAGGCCATCGACATCCTTCTTGGCGGATGCATCGGCAGCGGGCTCGGGCTGATCGACGACAGGCTTGTTGTCGGCGGCGGCAACAGTCGTCTCGACGGAAGCGGTAGCCTGCTCGACAGCGGGCGCAGGGGCGTTGGCGGCGATGGCAGCGGCACCATCGGACTCGAGACCCAGCTCGGCGGCGCGCTCGGCCTCCTGGTCGCAGAGCAGCTTATCGTATGCCTTCAAGAACGGCAGGTAGATGATGGCGTCCAGCAAGATGATAATCGCGACAAATACCAGGGCGATAAGCTGGAAGTTCGTGGTGATGAAGATGCCGATGGGGGCAGGGGTAGCCCAAGGCACCACGAAGGAGAAGCCGTTCATGCCCACGTTATCGATAAAGAACTTGGCAACACTCACGTTGACGCAACCGGCGGCAACAAAGGGGATGAGCATGTAGGGGTTAAGGATCATCGGCGCGCCAAAGAGCAGCGGTTCGTTGACGGCGAAGGCAACAGGAACAATCGAGGCCTTACCGACGGCCTTGAGCTGCTTGGACTTCATAAAGAGAATCAGCAGAAGCGGCACGATGAACGTGGCGCCGGTGCCGCCGAACTCACCCACGAGCGACATGTTAAAGGTGAGGGAGTGGGCGGGGTGGCCACCGGCCAGCAGAACCTGCAGGTTCTCGGCCTGGTTGGCAAGACGGATGGGGTCGATGCCCGGCTGGACGATCGAGGGGCCGTGGACGCCGATAAACCAGAAGAACGCGGTGGCTGCCTGGATAAGGATAAGGCCAGGATAGGTTTCTGCAGCGGTGAAGAGCGGGGAGAGCAGTTTGATAAGCAGCTCGGAGAACGGAACGCCCATGAGGTTGCGCACGACGACATCGATGATGCCGCAGATGATGACAGCACCGCCAAAGGGGATGATGTCGCGGAAGTTCTGAGCGATGGCGCCCGGGACCTCCTTAGGCAGCTTAATGGTCAGATCGCGCGAGACGCAGAACTTATAGACCCACACGGTAATGAACGCGGCGATATAGGCCGAGAACAGACCGCGCGTGCCCATGCTGGTGCAATCGAAGACCGAAAGCTCGGAGCCGTTGAACTTGGTGGTGAACTGCGTGACTGCGAGCAGTAGCATGCTGCACTGGGCGGCCACCATGGTGGAACCGTCGTTGAGCACTTTGCCGGCGGGCATGCGACGGTTCATGGAAGCCGTGAAGTTCTTGGCAGTGGTGCCGGCAACCATGATGCCCATGACGCCCATGGTGAAGTTGTAGAGCTTGTTGCACCAGTCGATGAGCGGCTGGGGCAGCGTGACGCCGACTACGCCGGGAAGGGTGGCAATGAGCAGAAAGATCGAAGAGGTGAGGACAATGGGCATGCACCCAAGGAATCCGTCCTTGATGGCCTGGAGGTATATGTTCCTCGAGATCTTCTCAAAGAACGGTTGATGCTTTTCGAGCATCTTTACGATGGCGTCCATAGAGCTCCTTTGCTACTTGATGCGCGATGCATGTGGATGGAACTGGTCGTCGATGGATGGTCAGGACTGCCCGGAAACCTTCCTGCTAAAGGAAGGCATTGCGAAATGACAACGTTGTCATTTCGTTAATGACAACGTAAGACATTTTTGGAAGAGCAACAAGGATATACGGGTGAGCGGTCGATATTGTTCGGTAAACGGTTGATTTATCAGTCAGGCAGGTAGTGTATGCTAGAACGCAAAAACAAGCGATGTAAAACCGACTGGAGAAGCAGTGGCAACGATGGACAAGAAAAATGTCTCAATGAATGATGTGGCGATTGCCGCTGGTGTTTCTCTCAAGACGGTTTCGCGCGTGATTAACGAGCCCGATAGCGTGCGAGAGTCGACACGCGATAAGGTTCATTCGGCCATGGAGGCGCTCGGGTTTCGAGCCAACTTTGCCGCGCGTTCGCTCAAGTTGGGCCGTTACGGGTGCATCGGCGTCGTGCTGTTCCACTTGTCGGGCGGTGCCGTGGACATGATCGACGGTATCGCCGATGCCGCCGAAGAGCGAGGCTTTGCTCTTACGATGATCAAAAAGCGGGCGGGGGAGAAGATGACCCTTGCCGAAGCGGCGCGTAGGATGTCGCAGCTCCCCGTCGACGGCATGATTTTCAACCTGCGCCAGATGGTCGATGACTTTGATACCTTTGAGGCGCCGAAAGACCTCAAGACGGTGATTATCACACCGATGGAACATCCTACCTGCTCTACCGTCAGTGACGACCAAGAGGGCGGCGCGCGCATGGCGTGCGAGTACTTCTTGAACCACGGGCACAAGAACGTGTACTTCGTCTCTGGTAAGAAAGAGTCACTGTCGAGCCAGTGCCGTATGAAAGGTTGGCGAGCGGCACTCGAGGCACGTGGCATTGAGCCGCCCGAGCCTCTGCAAGGCGATTGGAATGCGGATAGTGGCTATGCCGCGGGCCTTGTGCTTGCCGATAAGCCCGATTGCACGGCGGTCCTCGCTGCTAACGACTGCATGGCAAACGGCGTGATGATGGCTCTACGTGACAAAGGGCTCAATGTGCCCGACGACGTGTCCGTGATCGGCTTCGACGATGAGCTCTACAAGACGATTCCCAACTCGATTCTGACGTCGGTGAAGTTTCGCCACCGCGAACTGGGCATCCGTGCGCTTAACGAGGTCGTCGCAGGTCTGGAAGCCCCGAGCTCCAGAAGTCGTACGCTCGTCTCGGGCGTGTTGGTCGAGCGTTCCAGCGTAAGGGATCTGCGGGCGTAGACGTGCTCGGCCTGCTCGTCTAAATCTGTAACAGGTGGGACCCGAAAACTCGACTAGGTGTTATAGATTGAGATTTTGTCTACCCAGCCATCATCTTTGTCTCGATCTGTAACAGTTAGGAGTGAAATGACCAGCCAGGTGTTACAGATCTAGATTGATTGGATTGACCCATCTGTTTGTCTCGATCTGTAACATCTAAGCGGTCAAAAGCGGTCTACATGTTACAGATTGAGATTTTTAGCTTGGCCTGTGCGTTCACCTCGATCTGTAACAGCTGGGACCCAAAAACTCGGCTAGATGTTACAGATTAAGATGAACAGGAGGACGGGTGCGGTCTAAACAAAATGGCCCGCGCATCACGCATCGATGCACGGGCCATTTTTTTTCTGCGAGCGGCAGGTGGCGTCAGCGTTTTATGCCTCGAGGTTTTCCTCGATCCAGGCGACGGCACCCTTGGGATCCTTAGTGAGGTCGATGTACTGTTTGCCCTTGGGCGACAGCAGCGTGATGCCCAGGCGGTCGGTGTCGGCCTTCATCTCGTTGTAATAGGTGCGAACCTGCGGAGCCAGGACGATGACGTTGTACTGGTCCATGATGGCGTAGTGGCTGCCGTAGGCACCGGCGTTGGCGGTAATGTCGATGCCCAGCTCGTCGGCGCCTTCCTTAAGCGCGTTGGCGAGCAGTGCAGAGGTGCCGGCGCCAGCGCACAGAACCAGAACCCTCAGATCCTTGCCCTTAAGGGCGGACGGAGCTGCGGAGGCCTCAGTGGCAGAAGCGGTCTCGAAAACAGGAGCCTCAACGGCGGGGGCGGCAGCGGTCTTGACGGCCTTGGTCTCCTCGGCCTCTTCTTCGGCCAGGGTCTCGGCCTCCTGCTTGCACAGGACGTTGTCGTAGGCCTTGCAGAACGGGTAGTAGATTAAGAAGTCAACGACCAGCAGGACGACAACCAGGACCAGAGAGATCGGCTGGAAGTTGGTGTCGATGAAGGTGCCGATCGGTCCGGGGAGTGCCCACGGCATGGCATAGATAAAGCCGTTCATGCCCAAAAAGTCGATGAAGAACTTACCAATGAGGACGTTGGCCACGGGGGCAAACAGGAACGGGATCAGGAAGTACGGGTTGAGGATGATGGGCGCGGCGAACAGCAGCGGTTCGTTGACGGCGAACATCACGGGTACGACAGAGGCTTTGCCGACGGCCTTGAGCTGCTTGGAGCGCATAAAGAGCAGGAAGATGATCGGGACAATGAACGTGGCGCCGGTGCCGCCGAGTTCGCCGATGTAGTTACCGAAGTTCTCGGTCAGGGCGAGGGCGGGGTGACCGCCGGCCTGCAGCGTGGCGAGGTTGGTGGTGATGTTGCCAAACAGCGCGGCGTTGAGGGCAGGCTTAACGACCGAGGGGCCGTGGATGCCCATGAACCAGAACAGCGGGATCATGAACCAGATGAGGGCGAGGCCGGCGTAGGAATCGGCAGCGGCGAACAGCGGGCTCACCAGCGTGGAGATGACGTTGGCAAACGGGACGGCCAAGCAGGTGCGGCAGATAACGTCGATGACGGCGACAAACAGGATGGAGAAGCTGAAGGCGAAGATGTCGCGGAAGTTCTGGGCGATGGCGCCGGGGACTTCTTTGGGCAGCTTGATGGTGATGTCTCGCTTAATGCAGAAGGCATAGATGTTGACCGTGGCAAATGCGGCGACAAAGGAGCTCAGTAGGCCCTTGGTGCCCATGTTGTCGGTAAAGAACACCGAGACATCGGCGCCGTCGATCTTGGCACTCGTCTGGGTAACGGCCAAGATGAGCATAGCGCACATGGCGGCGACCATGGTGCTCGTGGCGTTGATGGCCTTGCCGGCAGGCATGCGGCGGTTCTTGGAGCCGGTCAGCGCGCTTGCGGTGGTGCCGGCGACCATGATGCCCACGACGCCCATCGTGAAGTTGTAAACCTTGTTGCAGAAGTTCACGACGTCGACGTTCCACCAGTCGGGCAGCGTAAAGCCGCCGACCGTGGCGACAACGCCCGGCAGGGTCGAAATAAGCAGGAAGACAGAAGAAGACAGGATGATGGGCATTGCTGCCAAAAAGCCGTCTTTAATGGCCTGAAGGTAGATGTTCTTAGAGACCTTGTCGAAGTACGGCTGACCTTTCTCCAAGAACTTAACGATCGATTCCATAGTTCACGCTCCTCTTTGCATGAAATCTTAATGGCATGGACGTTGAAAACCTATATGGTCTCCCGCTTGCTAAAAGCCCGGGTGCAGGCGGGGTCGGTCCCAGGGGGAGAGAGGGGAGCGGCTGGGTTTGTATCGCATAGGGCCGCTCCCCTCTCGGGGGAAAGCGAGGCGATGCGCTACTGCGCGTCCGCCATAGTGTCGGCGAGCTCCTTGTACCAGAGTGCCGACTGCTTGATGTAGCGTTTTTGCGTGTCGAAGTCGATGTAGAACAGGCCGTAGCGCTTGTTATAGCCGTTGGCCCACGAGAACTGGTCCTGCAGGCTCCAGATAAAGTAGCCCTGGACGTCGACGCCCTCGGCGCGCGCCCGGAGCACCTTCTCCATGTGCTGGTCGACAAAGTCGATGCGCTCGGGATCGGCGACGATGCCGTTTGCGTCGGGCTCGGGGTCCTTGTGGCCCAGGCCGTTTTCGGTGATATAGATGACGGGGAGGTTGGGATAGGTGGCGCTGATGTGCTTGAGCGTGTCGTAGAGGCCTTGCGGGTAGATGAGCCAATCCCAGTCGGTGGTGGGGATACCCGGCATATCGACCTGCTGCCCGACGCCCTTAAACTTAAAGCACGAGGTGCCCTTGTCTCCGGTGCCGTTAAAGCTGTTGGTGGACTCGCCATCGTAGGCGGCGATAAACGCCGACTGATAGTAGTTGAGGCCGAACATATCGTTGCGGGGCGCCGCCTTGGCGAGCTCCTCCATGTCGCTGTCCTCAACCGTAAGCGTGGCGTTGTTGGCACGCAGAATCTCGTTGATGAGTGAGAGGGTGCGCGCGGAGTAGTGACCCAGGAAGGCGCCGTCCATGATGAAGTCGGTGTAGAAGGCGTTGTACAGGTCGGCGGCGTGCTGGTCGGCGGGCGAGTCTGTGGCAGGATATGCCGGCGTCAGGACGTTGACCATGCCAATGCGTCCGCCCAGGTGCTCGGTCTCGTCAAGATCCTTATACAGGTTGACGGCGCGGGCGTGGGCAACGAGCTCGTTGTGCTGGCTCTGGATGCCGCTCGTCACATCAAAGTGATGGTTGGGCGGGAAGTTGCCTTGGATGTATTGGGAGTGCGAGAGGCTGATGAGCTCGTTGATGGTGAACCAATTCTTGACCTCGCGGAACTCGCGGAAGCAGAACTCGGCATAGCGCACATAGGCGTCGACGGTCTTGCGGTTGAGCCAGTCGCCCTGGTTGAACAGGGCGGCGGGGGAGTCAAAGTGATGCAGGGACACATAGGGCTCGACGCCATACTTTTTGCAGCAGGCGAACAGCTCGTGGTAGTGCTTAACGCCCTCGGCGAGGGGCTCGGCATCGTCGCCGTTGGGGAAGATGCGGGTCCAGGCGATGGACACACGGATGGCGTTGAGTCCATGCTCGGCAGAAAGGCGGATATCCTCCTCGTAGCGGTTGTAGAAATCACTGGCCGGGTCGGGCAAAAAGCGACCCTGGGCGACAAGGTAATCGTCCCACATGGTCTTACCCTTGCCTGCCACCTTCGTGGAACCTTCCGTTTGGTACGCGGCGGTTGCGGCGCCCCAAACAAAGCCCTTCGGCAGCTGCTGTACGCGGTTTAGCAAAGACATATGCATACACCCTCTCGTCTCGCTGTTCGATATTGTGCGTTTGCGCTCAGGAGGCTCCCTGGTTAGCGTTCAGCGGTGAAAAAGCCCGATAAACACTATCTTAAAATGATTAGAACCAAAATGAGCACGTGAACATTTGACAATGAGCACGTTAACATCCGGCTGGGATGTATAGAAACAAAACAACTTCAAACAGCCGCGAACGGTTGTATTTGTTCGGTAAGCGGTTTTGATTGACAGAAGTTTTCATGTTGTGGTATATGGCTCGGGTATCATGAGCACGTTATCGATGTATGTACGATGCGCCATGGGCGCGGGGAATAGTTGGGAAGCAGGTTAGCGTGGAAGGCATGGCTCAGCAGACAAGGAATGGTCATTCGGCGAGCGCGGCAGAGGTTGCGGCGCTCGCTGGCGTGAGCCGCCAGACTGTGTCTCGCGTGGTCAACGGTATGCCCAACGTGACGGAAAAGACGCGCAAGCGTGTGCTGGCCGCCATGGAAGAGCTGGGCTTTCGTCCCAATTTTGCTGGAGCGGCGTTGCGCGGCGGGTCGTATCGTTCTATTGGCCTGTGCATGTACAACATCACACGTGTCGGTAACCTGGCGACGCTCGAGGGTATCATGCAAGCGGCGCGCGAGCACGATTTTGCCGTCACTATGATCGAGATGGGCGGCGACAAGCCCTATACACTTGCCGATGCCTCGCGCCGCATGGTCGAGCGACCCGTCGACGGCATGATTCTCAACATGAACCGCATGGCTCCCGATTTTGAGGAGTTTGTTCCCCAGCCGGGAGTGCGAACGGTCATCCTGTCCATGTATGTGCATCCGCGCTGCACGACGATCGACTCCGACCAGTATGGTTCGTGCGAGCTGTTGACCAATTATCTGCTGGAACATGGTCACTCGAATATGCGGTTTGTGGCGGGTCCGGAAAACTCGATTTCCTCGCGTTTTCGTGAGGCCGGTTGGCGCGATACGCTGGGTCGTGCTCATGTCGATGCCGCTCCGATGCTGCGTGGCGATTGGAGTGCGGACAGTGGGTACGCCATGGGCGAGCGGATTGCGGCCGAGGTGCTTGCCGGCGGGTCGCAGGCGCCGACTGCCGTGCTTGCGGCAAATGACCAGATGGCGCTGGGCGTTATCGCCGCGCTCGAGAACGCGGGCCTGTCCGTGCCCGACGACGTGAGCGTGGTTGGTATCGACGACGCACTCGAGGGACTTGTTCCTCACAATCGGCTGACGACGCTGCGATTTGATTTGCGCGGTGTCGGTAAGCTTGCGTTTGAGGCGGCGATTGGAGAGAGCTCGTCTATCGAGGCGATTCATGTGCCGAGTACGCTGGTCGAACGCTCGACTGTTAGGGACATACGGGGTTAGGTCCTACTCCGTTTGTCTCGATTTGTAACAGGTAGACGGTCAAAAGCGGGCTACGTGTTACAGATTTAGATTCTTCGGAAAGAGCAATCCTGTTCGTCTCAATCTGTAACAGCTAGGACCAAAAAACTCGGCTAGATGTTACAGATCGAGACAAACGGCTCCCGACCAGCCCAAAAACAAAAAGACCGGGGGCGGCGCGCCGTGTGACGTGCCGCCCCCGGCTGAGAAATGGGGACAGGTTGTGTGAGCGGGCAACCCCGCCAGCCACTAGTCCAGACGACGGGTCTGCGCCACGTGCTTGTACCAGTAGGCGCTTGCCTTGGGCGTGCGCTTCTGGGTTTCAAAGTCAACGTAAAAGAAGCCGTAACGCTTGTTGTAGCCATTGGTCCAGGAGAACTGATCCTGCAGGCTCCACAGGAAGTAGCCGCCCACGTTGACGCCCACCTCCATGGCCTTGAGCAGCCAACGCAGGTGCTGCTCGATGTAGTCGATGCGCGGCTGGTCGTCCACAAAACCGTCCTTGTAGGGGTCCTTGTAGCCCATGCCGTTCTCGGTGATGAAGATCTGCTTGTAGTTGGGGTAGCGCTGCTTAATGTAGACGAGCAGATCGAACAGGCCCTCGGGATAGATGATCCAGTCCCAGTCGGTGGTGGGGATGCCAGGCTTGTTCACATGCTCGCCAATGCCCTTAACGCGCCAGCGGCCGGTGCCCTTCTCTCCCGTACCGTTGTGGTGCAGGTCGTTTTCGCCATCGTAGGCCTTCAAGAATCGGCACTGGTAGTTGTTAACGCCCAGGTAGTCGTTGTAGAGCGCGGCCTCGCGCATGATTTCCAGATCCTCGTCCAAGATCTCGATGGTGCCGCCCGAGACGGCGGCCAGGCGGTTGGCGCACTCGAGGGTGTCGGGCGCGTAGTCGCCGCGGAAGGTGGCGTCGAGCAAGAACTGGTTTTGCAGCACGTGCTCGTTGTTGGCGGCTTTGATGTCGGCGGGGTCGTTCTCGTTGAGCGGGTACTTAAACTCCAGCGACTGGATGACGCCGATCTTGCCCTTAAAACCGCCGTTGTGGAAGGCCAGTACTGCCTTGGCGTGGGCGAGCATCATGTTGTGCTCGCACTGGAAAGCCTCGGCCAGATGCGCCTTGACGCCACCGGGGAAGGTGCCCTCGATGTAGGTGTTGGAGGCGTCGGCCCAGATCTCGTTAAAGGTGAACCAGTAGGTCACCTGGTCGGCGTACTCCTTAAAGCAGAAGGTGGCAAAGTCCACAAAGGCATCGATGGTCTCGCGGTTGAGGAAGTCGCCCTTCTCAAAGAGGGGAAGCGGCGTATCGAAGTGATGCAGCGTGACAAACGGCTCAACGTGGTGCTTGTGGCATTCGGCGAAGAGATCGTGATAGAACTGGACACCCTCGGGGTTGATTTCGCCGGTACCGTTGGGGAAGATGCGGCTCCAGGCGATAGAGAGGCGAATGCCGTTGATGCCAAACTCCTCGCACAGCTCCAGATCGACGGGGTACTGGTTGTAGAAGTCGGAAGCGGGATCGGGGGAGAAACGGCCCTGGGCCTCCAGGAAGTCGTCCCAGGCAACCTTGCCCTTACCGTGAGTGCGGGTCTCGCCCTCTACCTGGTAGGCAGCGGTGGCGCCGCCAAAGACAAAGCCCTCGGGAAACTGCGCAGGCGGGTTGGTGACGCTAGCAGGGTTAACGGACATGATGATCCAATCGTCTAAATCGAAGGGCCAGCCGGCTGTGGATGGTCGGCTGGCCTTGGGCGTTACTTACTTCGAAAGTTGCTCGCTTACGAAGGCGAGAGACTTATCGCCGTTCTGGGAGAGCTCGATGTACTGCTTGCCACGGCAGGCGACGCACTTGTTGCCCACGCGCTCGCAGTCTTTCTGCAGGTCGGCCAGGTAGCTGGCGGCCTGCGGGGCCAGGACGACCAGGTCAAAGTCGGGAAGCATGTCAACGTGGTTACCATAGGCCTCGGCAGCGGTTTCGAGGTCAATGCCGCGCTCCTTGGCAGCCTTGGCCAGCGCGTTGGCGAGCAGGCCCGAGGTTCCGCCGCCCTGGCAGAGCACGAGCACACGCTTGCCGTTGAGGTCGCTGGTGGCCGTGGCCTCGGTGGCGGCGGGAGCGACGTCGGACTTCACGGCCTCGGCAGCAGCACCGGCGGCAACGCTCTTGGCATCGGCCTTGCCCTGGAAGGCGTCGTTGAGCTTGGCGGCCTTCTCGGCGTTCTTGGCGGCGAGCTCCTCCTGGGAGATCTCGGCCTCCTCAGCGCACTTCTGGGCGTCATAGGCACGGAAGAACGGATAGTACAGAACGAAGTCGACGACCAGGATAAGGGCGAGCATCACAAAGGCGAGCGGCTGGAAGCCCAAGCCCATGATGGTGCCGATGGGGCCGGGGACGGTCCAAGGCAGGGTGTACATAAAGCCGTTCATGCCCAAGAAATCGATAAAGATCTTGAGGATCCAGATGTTGGCGATCGGGGCAAAGACAAACGGGACAAAGAAGACGGGGTTGAGCACGATGGGCGCGGCGAACAGCAGCGGCTCGTTGACGGCAAAGCAGACGGGGACGATGGCGGCCTTACCGACGGCGCGCATCTCCTGAGACTTGGCCAGGAAGCAGAACATAAAGACCAGGACGAGCGTGGCGCCGGTGCCGCCCATGCAGACGACGAAGTACTGGGCACCCTGGGTCAGGACAGCGGAAGCGTGCTGACCAGCCTGGAACGCAGCCAGGTTGTCGGTCATGTTGGCAACGAGGGCGGCGGCGATGGCGGGCTCGACGATCGAGGGGCCGTGGACGCCCACGAACCAGAACAGGCTCATGGCGCCGTAGATCACAGCGAGACCGATGTAGCCATCGGCAGCGGTGAACAGGGGCTGGAACACCTGGATGACGCCTTGGGCAAAGCAGAAGCCAAAGGCAGCGCGGAAGACGATGTCAAAGACCCAAAAGACGGTGATGCAGACGGAGAAGGGGATGATGTCCTTAAAGGTCTGCGAGATGTTAGGCGGAACCTGCTCGGGCATCTTGACGGTGATGTTGCGCTTAATGAAGAACTTGTAGATGATGCCGGTCACAAACGCAGCGATGAAAGCGGTCAGCAGGCCCTTGGAACCAAGGTAGGTGGTGTTGAAACCGCTGGCAGCGTCCGTGGCGATGGTGTCGCTCGAAAGGAGCAAGAAGCCGATGATGGCCGCGCACATGCATGAGATAAAGTTGATCTGGTTGTTCTTGGGCAGATCGCGGTTCTGAGCGTCGGCGAAGTGCTTGGCCGTGGTGGCGGCGCAGGCGATGGCCAGGATGCCCATGGAGTAGTTGTAGCACTTCCACAGGGCGTTGTTGATGTCATCGGGCCAGTAGAAACCCCAGATGTTGGGGACCGAGGCTACCAGGCAGAAGATGGACGAGAAGATGATGATGGGGATGACGGAGATAAAGCCGTCGCGGATCGCCTTGAGGTACTTGTTGCGGGCGATCGCGTTGAAAAAGGGCCGGCCCTTTTCGATGATGGCGATGAGTTGCTCCATGCAATGCTCCTAAGAGTCGGTGGGTTAGCAACGATGGTAGCTTTTGGCGTTCGGTTGCCAAAATGTTGACGTTGCCATTTTGCGACACAAAAAAAGACGCGAACCGGTGGTTCCTGTGCCTGCGAACCGTCGATTCCTTACGCGTAAACATTTGAGCCGCCCGGTGGCTCTGTGTTTGCACAATGGCAACGTTAACATTTGGGCGCCAAAAGCCGTTCGGGGAAACAAAAATGTCGGTGAACGGTAGGTTTTGGGTGGTGAGCGTATGGTGGTGGAGGCGTTAGATATACTTGAAGACGCTTCATTTGACTGCGTAGGGTGCCACCAATGGCATCGTTGACATAGAAAGATCGACCTATGGCCGCTGTTAAAAAATCGGTATCCGTCAAAGACGTGGCGCGCCTCGCGGGCGTCTCGGAGCAGACGGTCTCGCGCACCGTGCACGATTCGCCCAGTGTGCGCCCCGAGACCAAGGAACGCGTGCGTGCCGCCATGCGCGAGCTGGGGTATCGCCCCAATTTCGCCGGTCGATCGCTGCGCCGTGGCAAGTTTAAGACCGTCGGCGTCGCCATGTTCAACATTACCGGTACCGGCAACCTCGACCGTATGGAGGGCTTTGCCGCCGCGGCCGACAAACATGGCTATGCCATCACCCTCACTAAAGTAGATGGACATCCCTATACCCTCGAGAGCGCATCGTCGCGTATGAGCGCGCTGCCGGTAGACGGCATGGTCGTGATCATGAACCGCATGCCGGCGGACTTTGGCACCTTTGAGCCGCTGCCCGGCATGCAGACGGTGCTCGTTACCATGCTGGAGCACCCGCTCTGTTCAACGGTCGATAACGACCAGTTCGATTGCTCGCGCCAGGTGGTCGAGTACTTGCTGGGGCGGGGGCACAAAACCGTGCACTTTATTTCGTGTCCCGAGCGCTCGCTTTCGGGCATGCGGCGCGAGGAAGGCTGGCGCGAGACATTGCGTGCGCATGGCATTGAGCCGCCGCGACTCGTCCGTGGGGATTGGACGGCACAGAGCGGATATGCCGCAGGCCAGGCTCTGGCGGATGATCCGACCTGTACGGCCATCTATGCCTCCAACGATGCCATGGCCTACGGCTGCATCCGTGGGCTCGAGTCGCGCGGAAAGCGTGTGCCCCAGGACGTGAGCGTGGTGGGTGTTGATGACAGCCTGGGCGATATCGTGCCCGATTGTCGCCTGACCACGGTGCGCTTTGACAACAAGCGCGTCGGCATGTGGGCGGTTGACAAGATTGCCGGCGCCGAGGGCGTTGCGCCCGGTGTGGAGCACATGCTGTTTCCGGGCGTGCTCGTCGAGGGCGATACGGTGCGCGATTGGCGCTAGGGCGCGGGTCTGTTTGGGTGTCCGCTAATTGTGTTCGATATTGTTCAGATTGGTTTAAAAACCGTTCACGGACGAAAAGTGACCGTTCATAGCTCGAAATTACGTTTTACGCTGTTCTTTTTTGTTTGAATGTTATTGTTTCTGTCATACACAACGCAGCGCGTATGCCCGGACGCGATGCTCTCCATTGGTTCATATGTGAAAGGAACGCAATATGGCAACCAAAGAAGAAATCTCGATGGTTGGATTCGAGATTGTCGCATATGCAGGTGACGCCCAGACCGATCTGCTTGCAGCGCTCGATGCTGCTCGCGAGGGTGACTTTGAGAAGGCCGAACAGCTGCACAAGGATGCCAGCGATGCGCTCATCGGTGCCCACGACACGCAGACCAAGCTGCTTTCGCAGGAGGCCGGCGGTGGCGAGATGGAGATGACCTTCATCATGGCTCACGCTCAGGACACTCTCATGACCACTATGATTCTGGAGAAGCAGGCCCGCTTTACCATCGATGCCTACAAGCGCATCGCCGAGCTCGAGGCCAAGCTCGCCTAACGAGCCCTCACAACCAAGTTCCCTTCCAAAAGCCCTGCCGCACCCGCGACAGGGCTTTTTTCTGTCCTCCTCCCCGCAACTCATCCCGAGATAGTCATTGGGGACGTTCTTAAACGACTAGTCATTGGGGACAGTCTTGGTGCGCTCCGTTCGTCCTCCCGTTCGATTTTTGCTCGGTGGGTATACTTCCTTTCGCATTAAACGCCGGACTGAGGAGGTATCCAAATGCCGGATAACGGGTCAATACAAAAGAGAGACGCGCACGAGATGGCTCATGGGCGTCCTGTCCAGATAACCGAGCACACGACGGTAACAGAGCTGCAGCCCAGCCTGTCCGATGTCGTGTGCGCAAACAAAAAGCTGCAGATTGGCTTTATCGTTGCGCTTGTGGTACTGGCGCTGCTGTCGGGCTTTGTAGCTCGTCCGCATTTCGCCGATACCAAAACTTGGGACTCCACCATCGAGGTCATCGATCAAAAGAAAGGCAACGTACTGGCGCTCACGACCTCGTGCGTGGCGCTGTCTGCGGGCATTACCGCGCTGCCGGGTGATACGGGAACGCCGGTTGCCGAGCAGCTCGCACAGCTTTCAGGCAACCTTGGTATCGTGCTTGCCGTGCTATACCTGGAGAAATATTTGCTCACGATTTTGTGGTCGGTTGGCCTGGGCATCTTAATCCCGTTTGCGTTGGTGCTCTTTGCGGTGTCGCTCGGCATTCACGGGCGCTGGAGCACGAGCGCTGTCCTGCGCCGTGTGGCGACGCGCGTGCTGGTGGTTGCCGTGATCGGCATGGCGCTCGTGCCTGCAAGCGTATGGGTGTCGCAGAAGGTCGATGAAACGTATCGCGTAAGTATTGAGCAAGCTGAGCAAAAGGCTGCGGACGCTGCGGACGCGGCCGACGCCACGGACAAGTCAGCCGAGACCAGCTCAAAATCGAACAAGAAAAAATCCGAGACCACGGAGTCCAAAAACGTGCTCGAGCAGTTGACTGATGGGGCATCGAGCCTTGTTACGTCGGTGACCAGCGGCGCCAAGCAGATGACCGATGAGATCGTGCGGCAGGTGACCGATCTGATTGAAGGCGTCATCGTGATGATCGTGACTTCGTGCGTTATCCCGCTGCTGGTGCTCGTGGCGTTTCTGTGGCTGGGACACGTACTGCTGGGGATCGATATTTCCGGCCCGGCGAACTATTTGACGGGTCGTTTCTTGAGCGCTCCTTCCAAGCACGCCAAAAAGGGCGGGCAGTCCGAGTAGCTAAAACAGCTGTATATACCGAGGAATACCGCCGAAGGGCGGCCGAGACACGTTCTTGGCCGCCCTTTTGTTTGTTGAACACACGGCCGCTACGTCCGCGCCCGGCCCAAACGGTCAGCAATCACCTGTGAACGGTATTTGTTCAAAAAAGAACAAAGATAAACAAATAGTTGTTGCAGTTACTGTTCGAATGTGTTCAAATAAACATGAACAGTGAAGAACCGCACATTCAGATGCCCGGACCTGAACGCGATTCAACACTTCCAAACAGAAACTACGCACCTGCGTATCTCTCAAGGAGGATGTCATGAGGGTTGTAATCGCTTCCGATGCCGACGGTATGTCGATGAAGGAGTCCATCAAGGAGATGCTCATCGCCGACGGTCACGAGGTCGTCGACTATTCCGAGACCCCTGCCGCGGACTTTGTCGATTCCGCGACCGCCGTTGCCAAGGACCTGCTGGAGCACAAGGATTCCCAGGGCTTCGCATTCGATAAGTACGGCGTCGGCTCCTATATGGCCGCCGTCAAGATTAAGGGCATGGTCGTCGCCAACATTTCCGACGAGCGTTCCGCCTACATGACCCGCGAGCACAACGGCTCGCGCATGGTCACCATGGGCCCGGGCGTTGTGGGCACCGAGGTCGCCAAGAAGATCGCCCGCGAGTTCCTGCGCGCCCAGTACGCAGGCGGCCGTCACCAGATCCGTGTCGACATGCTCAACAAGATGGCCTAACGAGAGCCACCGAGAACTCGAACTTCTACCTCAACTTGTGAATTCAGACGAAAGGACGTTCTGATGAAGAAGACCATCGCAATCGGTTGCGACCATATCGTTACGGACGAGAAGATCTATCTGGCCGACCGCCTGGAGCAGGCTGGCTACAAGGTGCTCGACTGCGGCACCTACAGCCACACCCGTACGCACTATCCCATCTACGGTAAGGCCGTGGGCGAGGCTGTTGCCAGCGGCAAGGCCGACTTTGGCGTGGCCCTGTGCGGCACCGGCATCGGCATCACCAACGCCGTCAACAAGGTTCCCGGCGCCCGCTGCGCCCTGGTTCGCGACATGACCTCTGCCCTGTATGCCCGTCGCGAGCTCAACGCCAACATCGTGGGCTTTGGCGGCAAGATCACCGGCGAGTTCCTGATGGCCGATATCATGCTTGCCTTCCTGGAGGAGCCCTACGAGAAGACTCCCGAGCACGATGCCCTGATCGCCAAGATCGATGCCTGCAATAAGGCCGACGCCGAGGCTCAGGCTGACCCGCACTTCTTTGACGAGTTCCTCGAGAAGTGGGACCGCGGCGAATACCACGATTAGCGGGTATCCGGCGTAATTAACTAGTCCGTTGACGGCTCGCGTTTCTGTGAGGGGGCGCGGGCCGGTTTTCTATCAGCCCTATTGACTTGGCGGGCTGTCGTAAGAAAGGGAAGGCTCCTATGGAGTTTGTTCTTGATAACGGTTCTATTCGCGTAGCACTGAGCACGGCTGGCGGCTCGTTCACCTCAATTGTGGCCGACGGTCGCGAGTATCTGTGGCAGGGCGATCCGGCGGTGTGGTCGGGCCAGGCACCTATTTGCTTTCCGATCTGCGGCGGTCTTCGTGACGGTCGCGCAATGACCGTGGGCGGCCGCGAGGTTAAGCTCGCCCGCCACGGCTTTGCGCGCAAACAGGAGTGGAAGCTCGAGGAACAGAGTGACAACATGGTTGCGCTGAGCCTAAGCTCTGCCGACCATGCCGAGTTGCTCGAGCAGTACCCGTATCCGTTTAAGATCGTTGCCCGCTACACGATCGATTCGGAAAAGGTGGCCGTGTCGTACGAGGTGACCAATGAGGGCACCGAGGACATGCCGTTCTTTGTGGGCGGTCACCCTGGCTTTAAGTGCCCGCTTGACGAGGGCGAGTCCTATGACGACTACGAGCTCCGTTTTGAGCAGCGCGAGGCCGCCGAGCTCTGTACTGCCGTTCCCTCGACGGGCCTGATTGATGTTGAGCATCGCAGCAAGAACCCGATGGTTGGCCATGACCTGCCGCTGACCCACGAACTCTTTGACTTCGCAGAGACCATCTTTGACGTGCTCGAGAGCCGCGTGGTTACGCTTACCAAGAAAACCGAGGACAAGGGCGTGCGCCTGACGTTCCCCGATATGCCATACCTGATTGTGTGGAGCAAGCCCGCGGGCGACTTTGTGGCCGTGGAACCGTGGGGTGGTCTGTCCACCTGCTCCGACGAGGACGATATTCTGGAGCACAAGCGTGGCTGCCTGGTGGCCAAGCCGGGGGAGACCGTTACCCGCGGCTTTGAGATCGAGATCCTTTAACGAGCTATCGTATGTTTGGGGCCGCGCGTGCCGTGCCCCGGAAACAGGAGTTCAATATGATTCTGACCGTTACCATGAACCCGTCGATTGATACGCGCTATCAGCTCGACAAGTTGATCATCGACGATGTTAACCGTGTGACGCCCGAAAAGACCGCTGGCGGCAAGGGCCTCAACGTGAGCCGCGTGTTGTTGCAGCTGGGCGACGACGTGCTCGCGACTGGCCTGCTTGGCGGCCACATGGGTGCCTATATGGCCGAGCTTATGGATGCCGATGGCGTCAAGAACGACTTTGTGCCCATTGCCGGCGAGACGCGCATCTGCCTGAATATCCTGCACGAGGGCAATCAGACCGAGCTGCTGGAGAGCGGCCCGCAGATCACCCCGGCCGAGCTCGAGGCCTTTACGGTCAAGTTCGCCGAGCTTGCAGCGAAAGCGGATGTTGTGACGCTTTCGGGCTCGCTGCCGCGTGGTGTCGATGCCGGCTACTATGCCGAGCTCGTCAAGATCGCCGAGGAGGCGGGTGCCAAGGTGCTGCTCGACACCTCGGGTGCATCGCTGGAGGCCGCGCTGGAGTCCGACGCTAAACCTGAGCTCGTAAAGCCCAACCTGACCGAGATTAACGGCCTGCTGGGTACGTCCTTTACGACCGATGATGTCGATGCCCTGCGCGAGGCGCTCGCCGCCGATGACCGCTTTGCCGGTATTCCCTGGGTTGTCGTTTCGATGGGCGCTGCCGGTTCGGTGGGCTTCCATGAGGGTCGTGCGTTCCGCGCCAAGACGCCTGCGATTGCGGCTGTGAACGCGACGGGTTCCGGCGACTCGACCATCGCCGGCTTTGCGCATGCCATTGCTGCCGGCGCCGACGACGTCACGGTGCTCAAGACCGCCAATACCTGCGGCAAGCTTAACGCCATGGATCCCAAGACCGGCCACCTGGTCATGGACCGCTGGGACGAGGTCTACAACAGCGTTGTCGTGACTGAACTGTAGGGTTACGCGGTTTTACCAAACCGCGTAACGGCGCGACGCTGCAAACGCCCCTAAGCGGCAATCTGACGTTCAATCGTCGGGCATGACCA
>URMZ01000027.1 GCA_900549025.1 uncultured Collinsella sp. | reverse complement strand
GGCGTCGCGGCCCTTTTCCTTGGAGAAGGATCGATTGATTGAACGGGATGACCGTTCTAGTCTTCGAGTCCGCTATTGATGAGCTCCGCAATCTCAACGGGATCGGTGCTCGCGCGCACCTTGTCACGGAAGCCGGCGTCCATCAGCATCACGGCAGCCTTGGAGAGCAGACGCAGGTGCGTGGTTCCAGCCTCACCGGCGGGCACGTACAGCGCGAGCGCAACATCGACGGGCACCCCATCGAAGCTCGGCCATTCAACGGGCTCGGCCAGTTTAAGCACGGCAACGCCCGGCGTGTGGATCGCGTCGCTTTTGGCATGCGGAACGGCAAAACCGGCGACAAGGCCAGTCTCGGCCTCGTTCTCGCGAGCAATGAAAGCGGCCTCTACGGCAGATGCGTCATCGGCAAAGCCGAGCTCGATGGCCTGCTCGGACAAATAATGCAGGGCGTCCTCGCGCGAGGCGGCGGTATACCCGATCGTCACTTGGTTGGCAGATACAAATCCCATGGAAACCTTCCTTACAACACAGACCTGACCGCAGCTTCGATGCCGTCGGCGTCCAAACCGTACTTGTGCAGCAAATCGACCGCAGGGCCGGACTCGCCATACACATCGCGCACGCCGACGCGACGCATCGGCACCGGATGCTGCTCCGCGAGCACCGAGGCCACGGCCTCGCCAAGACCACCGATAATCGAATGCTCCTCGGCAGTGACCACACGACCAGTCTTCTTGGCGCTGGCAACCACCAGGCGCTCATCAAGCGGCTTAATCGTGTGCATGTTGATGACCTCAGCATCGATACCATCAGCAGCGAGCGCCTCGGCAGCCTCAAGTGCCTCGGCGACCATAAGGCCACAAGCGATGATGGTCACATCGGACCCCTCGCGCACGACCACGCCGCGACCAATCTTGAACTCATAGTCCTCGCGGTCGTTGATGACCGGTGTTGCCAGGCGGCCGAAGCGCATGTAGACCGGTCCCTCAAACTCATAGGCGGCGCGCACGCAAGCGCGAGCCTCGATGTCATCGGCGGGAACGATTACCGTCATACCCGGGATCGTGCGCATGAGCGCGATGTCCTCGCAGCACTGATGCGTTGCGCCGTCTTCACCGACCGAGATACCCGCATGCGTGGCGCCGATTTTGACGTTGAGGTGCGGATAGCCGATGGAATTACGCACTTGCTCGTACGCGCGGCCGGCGGCGAACATGGCAAAGGTGCTCGCAAAGGCGACGTGGCCCGTGGTCGCAATGCCGGCGGCGAGCCCCATCAAGTTGCTCTCGGCAATGCCGGCGTCGTAGAAGCGCTCAGGGTGCGCAGCCTTAAACTTACCGGTCTGCGTGGCGGCGGCCAGGTCGGCATCGAGAACCACAAAGTCATCGCGTTCATTGCCCAGCTCGACAAGCGCCTCGCCATAGCTAACGCGCGTGGCGACTTTCTTGACGTCTGCCATTAGAGCTCCTCCCCTGCTGCTGCGAGCTCGGCCATGGCCTGCTCAAACTGTTCATCGTTGGGCGCCTTGCCGTGCCAGCCCACCTGGTTTTCCATAAAGGAGACGCCCTTGCCCTTCACCGTCTCGGCGATAATGGCCACGGGCGAGCCGCTCACTTTGCGGGCCTCGGCAAAGGCGGCGGCAATCTGCGCCATGTCATTACCGTCGGCAAGTTCGATCACATGCCACTTAAAGGCGCGGAACTTGTCGGCAAGCGGCATAGCAGAGTTAACTTCGTCGATACTGCCGTCAATTTGCAGGCCATTATGATCGACGATAGCGACGAGGTTATCCAAGTCGTGGTTGCCGGCGAACATGGCCGCCTCCCACACCTGGCCCTCCTCGCACTCGCCGTCGCCCAACAGCGTGTAGACGCGGTAGCTGTCACCCCAGTGCTTTGCGGCGAGTGCCATTCCAACCGCGGCGGAGATACCCTGACCGAGCGATCCGGTAGACATGTCGACGCCCGGAGTGTCATTCATATTGGGATGGCCCTGCAGGCGGCTGCCGATATGACGGAGCGTCTCGAGCTCCTCCTTGGGAAAGAACCCGCGTTCGGCGAGCACGGCATAGAGTGCCGGAGCGCAATGTCCCTTGGAGAGCACAAAGCGATCGCGCTCGGCGCGGCTCGGATTCGCCGGGTCGACATCCATTTCCTCAAAGTAGAGGTAGGTCATAATGTCGGCGGCGCCAAGCGATCCACCCGGATGCCCCGACTTGGCGGCGTGGACACCCGTGACAATACCGCGGCGAACCTCATTGGCAATCTTGGCCAGTTCCTGATCGGTCATGGAGTTTCCTCTCTTGAGCACGCCGGCCCGGCATAACAAATGCTGGGCCGGCAGAACCATCGTTACTGTGCCTCGACGACCTTTTTCCAGTCGGCCTCGAACGAGGCAAGGCCCTGGTCGGTCAGCGGGTGATGCAGGCATTTCTTAAGAGCAGCCATGGGGACGGTCGCAATATCGGCACCGAGCAGCGCCGCCTGGGTCACGTGATTGGGCGTGCGGACGGATGCGGTGATGATCTCGACGGTGTCGTCGACGTTCTTACCGGTCCAGTCGTAGTTCTTGATGCAGGTCACAACGTTATCGAGCTGCGAAATACCGTCCTCAGCGATGTCGTCGAAGCGTCCCACAAACGGGCTGATGTAGCGGGCACCGGCATTGGCGGCCATCAAGGCCTGGGTCGGCGAGAAGACGAGCGTCATGTTGACGCGCACGCCTGCATCGGCCAGGGCGCGGCAGGCGGCGAGGCCGGCCTCGCACACGGGGAGCTTGACCACAATGTTGGGGGCGAGGGCGGCAAGGCGCTTGCCCTCCTCGATCATGCCCTCGGCAGTAGTCGCGGTGGACTCGGCAGACACGGGCAGACCCTCGCAGAGCTCGGCAATCTTGAGCATATGGGGCTCAAAGTCGGCCAGCTTGCCGCCGGTCTTGGCGTACAGGGACGGGTTGGTGGTGACGCCGGCAAGGCAACCCCAGCTCTTGGCCTCGGCGATCTCGTCAAGGTTGGCGGTATCGATAAAGAACTTCATGGTGCAAAACTCCTTCAAATGAATAGCTAGCAATCTAAGGACAACGGGTCAATCACTGGTTGAACCAACGTCAGCGAGCGGGCAGCTGCCGTGGCAAGGTGGTGCGAAAGAGGAGCGACGCGTACTTTGGTACGCGAGCGACGGCTTGAGCGCCAGATTGCCCGGCAGATGCCCGCGCAGCGTCGACCGGTCCGGCGTTTGTCAAAACGCCGGAACTACTTAGTCCTCGAGGGCCTTCTCGATGCGGCTCGTGACGCCCTTGAGGTTAAGACCGACGACGTACTGCTTGATCGGGCGCTTGATGTGCTCGATCACAAAGCGCTTGCCGTCGATGTCCTGGGCAGCGAGGTTGCGATAGAGCTTCTCGACCTGCTCCTTGACCTCGGGATCGTTGAACGCGTAGTGGCCGGAGACATCCAGAATCTTCAGGCTGAGCTCGTCGTCGGCCAGAATGTCGTCAACCTGCAGGTTGACATCGTCGCCGGTCATCCACTTGCGCCAACGCTCGGTCTTGATAGCCTTGACCAGCAGCGTGTGATACAGGTCGGAGGGATCATCGCACAGGCCGTTGTCGACCAGAATCTGCTCGGTAGCGCAGAGCTTGAGGTAAGCGCGGGTCTCCTCGGTGCCGTACTGAGGGGCGACATTGGAGGCCGTCACGTGAGCCGGGATGTGCTCGAGCAGCGTCGCGTCATCCAGATAGTCGGCGTTGTGCTCCTTCAGGCCCACGCCGTAGCGCTTAGCCATGTCGGCGAGCTCGCGGGCATTCTTGAAGTTGTAATGACCGACCTGCTCGGTCCAACGGGTGAGCGTACCGGTCTGGCCGACGATAAAGGTGGGCATGGGGCAGCCGCGCTTCTCGAGCTCGGGCTGCAGCTGAGAAATGAACTCCTCGTACTTATCGGTAGAGGTCAAGCCGCCATTGGTCTCCTCGGTACCGACCTCATAGGCAACCTCGGGCAGGTTATGCTCGCGACGGTACTGCTCAAGGTAGTCGATAAGATCGATCGTGCGGCGAAGCACCACGTCGAGCGGAATAACCTTGCCGATCTGATAGGGGTCCTTGGTGGGGTCGACCATCAGCAGGTCAAAGCCTGCCTCCATGTCGGCGACGAAGGACTTGCGGGCGAGCTCCATGGCCTCGTCCTCGGGCAGGTGGGCGTTACGCTCCTCGTCGCGCTGCCACGGACCGCCGTGATCGCGGCACAGGTAGTACGGACCGGTGTAACCCACCTCGTCGGCGACCTTCTTGATGTCGGCGGCAAAGCGCGTCTGGTCCCAACCGTTGACGTAGCCGGCGCCCATCTCGTCCATATCGACCTGGTTGCGGCTGGCGATAAACATGGGCGGGAAATCCTCGTCCTTGGCAAGCTCGAACACGGCCTGAATCAGGTTGGGGCTCATGGGGCCAATGCCGACCATGGTTGCGTGATCGCCGCTATCCTGCAGCTTGAGCATGCCCTGAACGGCCTGACGGATGGTGAGGTTGGACATTTTGTTCTCCTTCTCCAGAGGATTTTTGGCAAAAGTTCCCTGGGACCCAGATGCGGGCCCTATCAGTACGGATGGATTTTGTTGTGTAGGGGCGGTTGTGCGGAGTCAAATCCATCCCTCCGCACAACCGGAGTCCTTAAAGGTTTACTTGGCCTGCTTATCGAGCGTGGGCTTCATGGCAATCAGGATTGCAGCGGCGACCACGGCGCCAATCACGATGTCCAGGCAGAACAGCGCGACGTTGTTGGTAGCAAGGGCGACGATAAAGCCACCGTGCGGGACGTAGCAGTCGATGCCCTGGAAGGCGGCAAGCGCCGCGCCCACGGCAGAGCCGATGCAAATGCCGGGAAGGGTGTGACCGAGGTCCTTGACCGCAAAGGGGATAGCGCCCTCGGTAATACCGATGCAGCCCATGAACAGCGCGGAGATGCCCATCTGACGGTCGGCGTCATCGAACTTGTTCTTGGCGATGAGCGCAGCGAGGCCACAGGCGATCGGGGGAACGGCGACGGCGACGCGGAACATACCGTTAGGACCGTAGATGCCGGAGGCCATGATGGCCATGGTGAAGGTCGAGGCGGTCTTGTTGATGGGGCCACCCATATCGAAGGCGGTCATAACGCCAATGACCAGACCCAGGACAACGGCGGAACCGCCCTGCAGGCTGCCGAGCACGCCGGTGAGCCAGTCCATCACAAAGCCAAGCGGCGTAGCCAGGATATAGATATAGGCCATGCCCAGGACAAGCGAGGTCAGAATCGGGATGATCAGGATGGGCATGATGGTCTGGATGGTGTTGTTGACCTTCCAGGTCTTCATCCAGCGGACAAAGTAGCCGCAGATGACCGCCATGATCATGGCGCCCAAGAAGCCGGTCGAAACGCTGTTGCCGTTAGGGGTAACGACCGCGTTGTTGACCAGGTAGCCCAGGACAAAACCGGGGGCGAGCGCGGGCTTGCCGGCCATCGAGTAGGAGATGTAAGCCGCAAGCACCGGAATCATCATGGAGATGCCGGCCATGCCGATGGTGTTAAGGCTCACCATCAGCGGGTTCGTAACCTCCATGCCGTTGGCGCCGGCGGTACCGGATGCCAGCGAGAAGGCGAGAAACACGCCGCCGATAACGACGATGGGGATAAAATAGGAAACGCCGGTATTGATTGCATTGAGCAGCGTCTTACCAGGATCGGCAAAGATAGACTGCTTGGACGCCGGTGTCGGAGCCTGCGGGGCAGCGGAGACGGCCTTCTTCTCTGCCTTGGCCTCGGCCTTGGGCGCGTCAACGGCGCCACCCGTCGCCTTGATGATCTCAATGGCCTGGTCGATGATCTTTACCGGATCGGCGATTACATCCGAGGTGCCGACCTTCAGGAACTTGCCTTCGGCCATCTTCTGCTCAAAACGATCCTCGTTCTCGACACCCACGTCGACGGACTCGAGCACCAGGTCGGCGGAATCCACGTCTTCCTGCGTCAGCTCGTTCTCGATACCCAAGCCACCCTGAGCCTCGACTTTGCACTCGATGCCACGAGCGGCGCATTCATCCTGAATCGCCTTCTGGGCCATATACGTGTGGGCGATACCCACGGTACAGGCGGCAACGCCTACGATCTTCATTGCTTCCCTCTTTTCATAGAGTTGCGTGCGCAAGACACCGTTTGCGGAGGCCTCCGGAGCATCCCCTGCCGTTTGGACTTGCTGTCTTTTCGACAAGACCAATATAGGTGCTCGTTTTTCTTAATGCCAGCTTATTTCGGTAAATGCGCAGGTCAGAGCGTTGGTTATGCGATTTAGTTATACGTTTAACCAAAAATGAATCCTGCGATTTTACCCTCGATTTCAAAAGTCAAGAAGTATTTGATTTTCTCGGTAGACGGCAGATGCGCATGCCGGTCACAAATTTCAACCCCACCCGTATACCGCATTTGTTGCATACTCATATGAAAGGAAAAGGTCGCTCACCGAAGCGCATCCCACACCAAGACTCAAAGTCATCATGTTGGAAAATGCTCATCTGTCGGAAGGAGTCGCTGTGGCAAAACAGCGCGTTACGATCGCAGACGTCGCTCGAGAGGCGGGAACCTCGACGGCAAGCGTCTCGTATTACCTCAACGACAAACGAGAAAAGCTTAGCGAGAAGACGCAGGCAAAGATTGCGCGCGTCATCAAGGAGCTGGGATACGTCCCCAACGCCCAGGCGCAAACACTCACCGGCAAACAGACCCACGTCATCGCCATTATCATTTTGGATAACACCAACAAGTGGGCGGGCCTCGTCCTCAACGGCATGGAGCAGGTCATGCTCCCCGCGGGCTACCAGACGGTCGTTTGCACGAGCAACTTTAACCCCGAAACCGAGCTCATGTATGTCGACAAAATGCTCTCGCTGGGCGTCGATGGCTTTATCATCCAGCCCACGGCAAATTTCAAGGCCGTCCATGACCGCATCAAGCGCGCCGACAAGCCCGTCGTCTTTTTTGACGCGGCCATCTACAGCCCGGGCACGAGCTGGATCAAAACCAACCTTTACGACGGTGTGTACAACGCCACGCAGGCACTCCTCGACGCCGGTTACGAAGATTTCTTTTCCATTGCCGCCAACATGACCGAAATGCGCACCCGCATGGAGCGTTTTCAGGGGTATGCCGAGGCACTGGCAGCGAACGGACAGTTCTACAAAGCGATTCCCATCGACCACAACAAGCCGTCGGTCAGTGAGCTGACCGAGTACTTTAAATACAAGTTCAACCCCGCCAAGCGAACCCTTATCTTCGTGCAAAATCAGTGGGCACTTCCCCGTGTCTACAAGGCCCTCCAGCCCATGGCCCATCTACTTCCGCAGCAAATCGGTCTTTTGGGACTCAACTGCGAAGACTGGACCAACCTCACCACGCCGACCGTCTCCACGATCATCGAGCCCGTCGACCAGGAAGGCAGAGAGGCGGCCGAGATGCTCCTCGCGCTACTCGATGGCAGCAGCACGCCCGGTGAGCAGCGTATTCTCGAGTGCAAACTCAATTGGCTCGGTTCCACCTCGATCTAGTCATACGTCAAATATGAGGCAAATGAATCCGTAGCGTTTGTCCCAAATCTTGAGTATTTGTTCGGCGGAACGGCCTCTGCCGGCACCTGCTAGACTGGTAGATTCCCAATTGACTAGCCAGGAGTCTCCATGTCGCGCAAGTCCATCTACAAGCAAGTACTTTCCATCGGCACCGCCGTGGTGCTGGGGTTTGCGCTGTTTACGGGATCGCTCGACGGGGCGCCCAGACTGCTCTCGCCGCAAAGTGATGAGCAGGCGGCGGCCCTGGCCGAAAAACAAAACGAGAGTCCCAGCCGTACCGACGACGAAGCGGACCTGGTTGCCCGGCTCGAATCGGGAACAGCGAGCTCCTCGGACTCTCAAAATAGCCAAGACTCTGGCGATGGCTCCGATTCCGCCGCAACCGACACCGGTGACGACGCATCCGCAAACAGCGCCACCCCCATCGACGAGGTCGAAAACCCCGACCTCGACCGCGCCCGTGGCGTATATCTCAGCAGCATTCCTGACTACGCGGGTAACCCCTATGTTGCCCTGCGCGCCGATAGCACGCACCCGCTCGGCACGCCGTCATTCACGCTCGATGAATACGAGCGCGCTACAGAAGAGGGTTGCTTTAAGAAGTTCTCCAAGCTCGACAGCCTGGGCCGCACCCGCAAAGCGCTCGCCTGCGTGGGCCCCGAATCACTCGGTCAAGGCGAGCGCGGCGATATCTCGCGTATCCATCCCGCTGGATGGCGCCAGCAGCGCTACGACTTTATCCCGGGCCAGAGCCTCTACAACCGCTGCCACCTCATCGCCTGGTCGCTCTGCGGCGAAAACGCCAACCGCAAGAATCTCCTCACCGGCACGCGCTATCTCAACGAGACGGGCATGCTACCGTTTGAAGAGCAGATTCTCAACTATATTCGCGATACGGGCAACCATGTGCTCTATCGCGTCACGCCCATGTACAACGAAGAGGAACTTGTCTGCCGCGGCGTGCGCCTTGAGGCGCAATCGGTCGAGGACCACGGCAAGACCCTCTGCTTCCACGTGTACTGCTACAACCTGCAGCCGCACGTGCAGATCGACTACGCCACCGGCCGCAATCAGGCCTCGGGAGACTAGGGCCGACCAAGCTGCCCCAAAACCTAACATGATCCGTTTTCCTCCGTCCCCAAGGGATCAAAAAAGGTCGCCCCGGTTACCCAGGGCGACCTTTTCGTCAGCACCTACATTGCAGGCAAAACCACACGCTACTTAGCGCGGCCCTCCTCATAACGCTCGACCAGCTTGGCCTGAACATCGTAGGGCACCTGCTCGTAGCCGGCGGGCTTCATGGTAAAGTCGCCCGTGCCGCGCGTGATGGAGCGCAGGCGCGTCGAGTAATCCGTCAGCTCGGCGAGAGGCGCCTGGGCGATGACCACGGTGTCGCCGCGCTCATCGGTCTCCATGCCCGTCACGCGACCGCGCGATGCCGAGATGTCGCCCATCACGGCGCCGGCGTAGCTCTCGGGGATAGTCACCGTGATTTCCTCGATGGGCTCCAGCACCACCGGGTCGGCATCGGCACATGCCTTGCGCAGGCCGATGCGGGCCGCCGCGCGGAACGCCATCTCGTTGGAGTCGACGCTGTGATACGAGCCGTCGTACACAGCCACGCGAATGCCCGTGAGCGGGTAGCCGGCAATGATGCCGTCCTTCATGGTCTCCTGGACACCCTTGTCCACGGCGGGGATCAGCGAGCGCGGAATACGGCCGCCTACGACCTCGTCCACAAACTCATAGCCATCGCTCGTGCCGTCGGGTCCAATGAGCGGCTCAACGCGCAGCCAGCAGTCGCCATACTGACCGGCACCACCGGTCTGCTTCTTGTGGCGGCCCTGGGCACTCGCCGTGCGGCGGATGGTCTCGCGATACGGAATGCGGATCGGCACGCTTTTGGCCACGACCTTGGTGCGATCCTCCAAACGGTTGAGCAGTACCGAAACCTGCGCCTCACCCACGGCGGAGATGATAGTCTGGCCCGTCTCCTCGTCACGATCGATGCTCATGGTCGGATCGGCCTTGCACGCCTTCTCGATAAACGTATAGAGCTTCTCCTCGTCACCGCGGTTCTCGGCCTCGATGGCAATGCGGTACTGCGAGTTGGGGAACTTAAACGCCGCCGCCTCGACCTTACCGGTAATGGAAAGCGTGTCACCCGTCTCTGCCGCCAACTTGGGCGCCACGATAATGTCGCCAGCATAGGCGTGACCGACTTCGGTCATGTCGCGGCCGCACATCACATACAGGTGAGCCAGACGATCGCTCTTGCGGGTGCGCGCGTTGACCAGCTCAAGGCCCGGCTCAAGCGTGCCCGTCAGCACCTTGATAAAGCTGATGCGGCCCTGCTGCGGATCGGCCAGCGTCTTAAACACAAACGCCACCGGACGGTCATCGTCGCTCGAAATCTTGAGCGAATCGCCGTCGATAAGCGGCATCTCGCCGTAGTCGGTCGGCGCCGGGAAGTACGTCGCGATGTCATCCATCAGCGAGTTGACGCCCTGTTCCTTAATGCAATCGCCCGCAAAGACCGGCACAAAGATGCGCTCGGCGATCGCCTTCGACAGCAGGCCTTCAAGCTCCTCCTGCGTCAGCGTCTCCTCGCCTTCCAAGTACTTCATCATCAGCTCGTCGTCAGCCTCGGCCACCAGCTCGCACAGATGGTCATGGGCCTCCTCGGCCTGGGCACGATACTCCTCGGGAATCTCCGACTCAACGGCTTCGGTGCCGTTGCAATGGCGCGCCTTCATGCGCACCAGGTCGATAATGCCGTCAAAGTCCTCGCCCTCGCCCCAGGGAAGGGTCACGGCGCCCAGGCGCGTGCCAAAGCGCTCCTGCAGCAGGTCCATTGTGGTCGTAAAGCTGGCCTCGGAGCGCGACAGGCGGTTTACGAACACCGCACGCGCCAAGCGCAAGTCCTCCGCCGCATACCAAAGCTTGACGGTCGTAGGCTGCGGGCCGGCCTCGGCGTCGACCACAAACAGAGCCGTCTCGCAGACGCTCATCGCGGCAAAGGCGTCGCCGATAAAATCGGGATAGCACGGGGCATCGAGCACGTTGATGCGGACGCCTTTCCAGTCGATCGGCGCGATGGTCGTCGAGATGGAGAACGAACGCTTGACCTCTTCGGGGTCATAGTCGAGCGTGGGCTTGGTGCCGTCGTGGCCGCCCAGGCGGGCGGTCTTGCCGGAAAGGTGGAGCATGGCCTCGGCGAGTGAAGTCTTGCCCACCCCGCCTTGGCCTACGAGCACCACGTTCCTTACATTGCCGGTCTTGGGAGCACCCATGATGACCTCCTTGCAGGGCCGCGCGCAATGCGCGACGCCAACGGGGAGAGTTCGCGGTCGGTGCCGTCCCGGGAGCAGCATGGTCGGCAGCCGAGCCGACTCACCCTCCAAATGTCCTATGCCACCACCCTACCCTCACAGGTGACTGTCCATGCACACCTTTCGGCGCACGTATGGATACGGGCGGCGAGAGGAAGGAGAACGCATGCGAGGTGATTATTGGACCCGCCGATGTAAATAAAATGTCGCCGCAGGCCGTAGTAAGACCTGCGGCGACTTCGCCTCAATTTAATAGTTGAGTAAATAGATGAGCCTACCCCTCGATACGGCTCAAGAACTCACGGGTACGCTGCTCGCGCGGATAGTCGATGACCTGCTCGGCAGGGCCCTCCTCCACAATACGGCCGCCGTCCATAAAGACCACGCGGTCGGCGACATCGCGCGCAAACTGCATCGCGTGGGTCACGATTACCATCGTCATATTCTGCGCCGCCAGGTCCTTAATGACACGCAGCACCTCGGCCGTCAGCTCGGGGTCGAGCGCCGAGGTCGGCTCGTCAAAGAATAGGATTTCCGGATCGAGCGCCAGGGCGCGGGCAATACTCACGCGCTGTTGCTGACCGCCCGAAAGCTCACACGGCACTTTGTTCTCGTTGCCCGTCAGCCCCATTTGCGCAATCAGCTCGCGAGCGCGGGCTTCCGCCTGTTCGCGCGGACGCTTAAGCACGCGAATCGGCGCATCGGTGATGTTTTTCATCACGGTATAGTGCGGAAACAGATTGTAGTTCTGGAACACCAGACCAAAACGCGAACGCGCTTGCTTGGGAACATCTCCCTTCGCATAGACCGCGCCCGATCCCGCATCCGTCGCAACCGCAAGGTCACCAAACGAAAGCGAGCCGCCGTCGAGCGTCTCGAGCAGCGTGGCGCAGCGCAACAGCGTTGACTTACCGCCGCCCGAAGGCCCGATAATCGCCACGACCTCGCCACGCTTTACCTCGAGCGAGATGTCCTTGAGCACCTCATTGCCGCCAAACGCCTTGCGCGCGCTTTCGATTTTCATCACCGAGTTAGTCATGATAATAGTCCAGCTTCTTTTCGGCGGCACCCAGCAGCATCTCGACCACAAAGTTAAAGACCCAGTAGATCAGCGCCGCAATCGCAAACGGCACCATGCTCACCTGCGAGGCAACCAGCGCCTTGGCGGTCGAGAACATCTCGCCCACGCCAATGGCAAACGCCAGCGACGTGTCCTTGACCAGCGTGATGATCTCGTTGCCCATCGCCGGCAGAATACGCTTGGCGACCTGCGGCATCACGATATACAGAAACGTCTGCATGCGCGAATAGCCCAGCACCTCGGCCGCCTCGTATTGACCGCGCGGGATGGACTGCAAGCCCGAGCGATAGATCTCGGCAAAGTAGCCGGCGTAGTTGATGATGAACGCCACGACGCATGCCGTCCATTTGGAATCGGGCGTGAGCGAGATGCCGAACACGTAGTACGGGGCAAAGTAGATGGCAAACATCTGTAGCATGAGCGGCGTGCCGCGCATCACCGAAATATAGATGCGCGCGATCCAGCGAAGCGGCGCAATTTTGCTCATGCGCATGAACGCCACGGGGATTCCCAGCGGAATCGACCCGAGCAGCGTCAGCACAAACAGCTGCAAGCTGACCAAGAATCCCTGGCCAAGCATCTGCATCATGACCTGAATAGACAACCCAAGCTCTCTTTCACAGTAACGGAACAGCGAATCCAATGCTAAAGCGGGTTTTCCAGGTGCCCGAGTTTGCCGTGAAAGAGGAGCGCCGCGTACTAAATGTACGCAAGCGACGGTTTGAACGGCAAAATCGGGTGCCTTGGAAAGCCGCTATTTCAAAACCCAGTTGTCGAAGGAAAGACCGTAATCTGCATATTTATCGCACAGGTCCTTGACCGTGCCGTCCTCGTAGAGCGCCTTGAGCGACTCGGTCACGGCGTCGGCCGACTTGGTGTCGCCCTTCTTAAAGCCGACGGCATAGTGCTCGCTGGACAGCGGCTTATCAAGCTGCGTATAGGCATCGGGCTTTGCGGCAAGCTGATACTGAGCAATCGAAAGGTCGCACGCCACGGCATCGACCGCACCACTCTCGAGCTGCATAAAGGCCGTGTTGTACTCGCCGATGGTGTCGAGTGTGGCAAACGTCGCCGCCAAATCCTTCTGATCGCCCTCGAGCACGTCCTGAGCAGCGGAATCGGTCTGGGTGATCACCGTCTTACCGGCAAGATCATCCCAGCTCTTGATGCCCGCATCCTTCTTGACCACGAGCACCTGCTCGTTGAGCATGTACGGCTCGGAGAACGTGTAGTCGTCCTCGCGACCCTCCATGGTAAAGCCGTTCCAGATGCAGTTGATGGCGCCGGAGTTGAGCAGCGTGTCCTTGGCATCCCAATCGATAGCCTCGTAATCAACATCCCAGCCCTGCTTATCGGCAACGGCCTTGGCAAGGTCGAGGTCAAAGCCCGTGTACTCGCCGTCATCGCCCACAAAGCCGTACGGAGGATAGGACTTATCAAAGCCCACCACGAGCTTCTTGGATTCCGCAGCGCCCTTCACATCCTTGGCCGCGGTAGATCCAGCAGCGGAGCCCTTGCCGGCACCACCGCCGCAGCCGACAAGACCAAGGCCAAGCACCGTGGCAAACGAGCCGGCTAGACCAACAAACTGGCGACGAGACATATCGGTATTCATGGTATTCCCCCTTGATGGCACTTTAGTTAAGTAAAGTGAATCATGTAACATTCAGAATCATACACTTTAGCGTGATAGAGCACAAGGCGAGTTTGCCCGCCGCGTGAGGGGTGTGGGGGTTAAGTTTCCTGCTCTACAGTCCTGCTCACGACGGAGGCCACATTAAGTGGCCTCCTGTTCGTGCGGAACTCGCGATAAACTTAACCCCCACACCCCTCACGCGGCGGGCAACCGTCGTTGGGCTTATCACTGATATGAAATGGGCGCTTGTATATCGTCCGTTAGCTCAGCACGGTACAATGCTTTCAGATTTCAATTTGTATAATTAGTGGGGTTAATTCATGGCAGAATCTCGTGCGGAGCGTAAGGCTCGTCGTGCTTTGATCGAGGCAGCTGAGGGGTCAGAGGAGAAAAAATCTTCTAAGAAATCCAAGTCGTCTCAGGACGCGAAGGGTAAGTCGGCCAAGAGCAAGGCTAAGGCCAAGCGTCCCAGCTCTCGTCGGAGCGGGGATAAGGCATCTCAGACTCGCACCAAGCGCCCGCATAAAGATCCGATTTCGTCTACACGTAAGGTTGTGGATCCCAAGTCTCCCTGTTCAATCATGAAATCTTGCGGTGGGTGCACGGCGATCAATCGTCCTTATAAAAAGCAGCTGGCAGCTAAGCAAGCTGCTATGGAGGAGCTTTTTGCTTCGCTTTGTGAGCGTGAGGGCATCACCGTTGATCCTATTCGCGGTATGGGTGTTACCCTGGGCGATCCGGGCAAGTATCCTGCGCCGCGTGGTTTTCGCCATAAGGCTGCCACCCCCTTTGCCCCCGGCAAGGAGAGCGCTGTCCGCTGCGGCTTTTTTGAGCGCGGCACGCACAAGATCGTCGCCGTTCCCGAGTGCCCTGTCGAGGCTCCCGGTGCGCGCCAGATCCTCAACGGCATCGCACGCGAGGCCGAACGTCTGCACATTCCTGCCTTTAACGAAGACAAGCATCTCGGTCTGCTTCGCTATGCCGTCGTTCGCCGTGGCTGGCGCACCGACCAGATCATGGTTACGCTCGTGACCGCCCAGCGTGACCTGCCGCATGCGCAGGAGTTCTTTGAGGCCGTCGCCTCGCTCGATCCGCACATCGTCACCGTTGCACAGAATATCAACGGTCGCCCCGGCAATGCCATCCTGGGCGAGGAGACCCGCATCGTCTATGGCGCCGAATGCATGCGCGATCAGCTGCTCGGCTGCGAATTCGACATCTCCCCCACCGCGTTCTACCAGACTAATCCGCAGCAAACCGAACTGCTCTATCGACTCGCCATTGACGGCATGGATTTGCAGCAGGGCGACGTACTCATGGATGCCTACTGCGGCAGCGGAACCATCGGTCTGTGCGCCGCAAAAGACGCCCAGGACAAAGGCGCCGGCATTATGTTGCTCGGTGTTGAGCGCAACCCCGCCGGCATTGCCGACGCACGTCGCAACGCCGAGCTCAACGGCCTTACCCGTAACGCGTGGTTTATGGCTGACGATGCCACTGACTATATCCTCGATGCCGCCGATAACAACGAGCGTGTTGACGTTCTCTCCATCGACCCGCCGCGCGCCGGCTCCACACCCGAGTTCCTCGAAGCCGCTTGCGCGCTCAAGCCACGCCGCATCACCTACATCAGCTGCAATCCCGTCACCCAAGAGCGAGACTTGCATCAGCTCCTCGATGGCGGCTACCGCCTGCTCAAGATCACGCCTGTCGACATGTTTCCCCATACCGACCACACCGAGACCGTCGCGGTCCTCGAGCGCCGCTAAGCCGCCTTGGCAGATTTCTGACCATATCCCAAAAACCTACTGGTATAAGAAAGGGGCGGCCCGTCTGAACCGCCCCTTTCTTGTTGCACATTGAGCCTCGCTACATCCTCTTGCGCAGGTCGCACACGCCTGCCGCCGCCATCTCGCGCAGCAGCGTCTCGCGGTCGCGCGTCACGATCAAATCCAGCGGGAAATGAATCTCGTCGAGCAACTTGCGGGCGTGGTCGAGCTTGCCAATGGCCATACCAATGTGGGCATCGGTCGACACACCAATACCCACGCCCAGCTCGGCGCAGCGCTCGGCAATCTTGCGGCACACGGCCCAATGCTCAGTGTCGACACCGTGCTCAAGACTATGGTTGTTGATCTCGATAATCTTGTGCTTGGCCTTAGCCGCCAACAGCACCTCGTCGATATCGAACGGTACGCCCGAGCGCCCCGTATGCCCCAACATGAACACCTTGGGATGTTCCAAGGCATTGATATACATCTGGGTCGTTTGAGCCAGCGTCGCGCCCTCGGCAAACTGCGGATTATGCACGCTTGCCACCAAATAATCCAAATTGCGCGTCACCAATTCGAACAGCGAATGCTGACGACTGTACGAATCACCGGCGATATCAAGGTCGACGGGAATATCCTCGCCAAACAAGCTGCCGTCCAGCGAAACGATATCGGCCTCGGCGCCGCGCAGCACCAACACACCGCTCCAAATGCGCGGCCATATATCCTGATTGATAAAGAACTGATAACTACGCAGGTCATTGGGGCAGGCCGTAACCATCGAGCTCAGGTGGTCCGCAGAACCAAGCACCTGCAGACCACGTTCGGCTGCCCAATAGACGTTCTCCTCAATGGTTGAGTACGCATGCGCAGAGAACAGCGTATGAGTATGAATATCACAAGAAAGAAGGTAGGGCATCGGGTCTCCTTATCCGGTGTGGCCGTCGCGTATATTCATTGTACGCATAGCTTTCAGCAGTCGTAAAACCACTTCATCCCAACCACACAACGGCACAGACAACGGGGCCTGGCTTAACACCAAACCCCGTTTCACGTAAAACATTGTAAGCAGAGCGCTTTACTTTTAACGATACTCGTCCGCCAACTGTTTCCAAGCGGGTAGCGAATTGATAATCGTTTCGTAACTCACGCAATAGCCCAGGCGGAACCAACCAGGCATGCCAAAGCTGTCCGAGGGCACCGCAAGCAGCTCATACTTCTTCGCGCGCTCACAGAACGCATTCGCATCGGGCTCCAGCGCCTTCACCCACAGGTAGAATGCACCATCCGGCTCAACATAGGTGTAGCCGTACTCCGTTAGTGCGTCGGTAAGCGCGGTGCGGTTGCGCGCATAGGCCTCAACATCGCTCGGTTCATCAATGCAGTCGATGATTACACGCTGGAAGAGGGCCGGTGCGCACACGAACCCCAGCGTGCGGGCGGCACCGGCAACGGCTGGCATCAGGCGAGCAGCCTGGGGATTGGTATTGGGGACCAAAATCCAACCCACACGCTCACCCGGTAGCGAAAGGGACTTGGAATACGAGTAGCACACGACAGTGTGCTCATAGATCGAAGGAACCCAGGGCACTTCGGCGCCATACACAATCTCACGGTACGGTTCGTCCGAGATCAGCATAATCGGATTCTCGGGATCTCGCTTGGCGTTGACCTCGCGCAGAACATTCGCCAGGCATGCCAACGTGTCGCGCGCGTACACGGCGCCGGTCGGGTTATTCGGCGAGTCAATGATGACAGCTACCGTCTTGTCGGTAATGGCCTTGAGCACGTTATCCACGCTCAGCTGGAACGTATCTTCATCGACGAGCGCCTCGACACACGTACAGCCGGCCTTCTCAATCCACGCGCGATACTCCGGAAAGTACGGGGCGATAACGATGACCTCGTCACCCGGATTGGTAACGGCGTTGAGCGTGCAGGTGAGCGAGGCCGCCGCACCCACCGTCATAAATACGTCTTTGCCCTCATAGCTCGTGCCAAAGCGGCGGTTGAGCGATTCGGCCACAGCGGCACGACATTGCGGCAGGCCCGGTGCGGGCGTGTAGCCGTGCAGCTGGTCGCTCGGCAGCTCCAGGGCCTTCTTAATCGACTCAGCCACAGCAGCGGGCGCCGGAACGCTCGGATTGCCCAGCGAAAAATCGAATACGTTTTCCGCACCGATCTGCGCCTTGCGCTCAAGGCCATAGCTAAAAATCTCACGGATGATGGAGCTTTCCGCGCCGCGAGCATACATAGTTTCGTTGATCATCTGTTCCCCTTTCGCATAGGCGCTATTGTACGCTTTAGCCGAGCAAAGTGCCGCAGCAATGTGGCCCAAAATTTATCGGCTTCACCAGTAAGCGCCGGGCAGCCTCCATATCGCTCAAAAGAAAAAACCTCCGCAGGTTTCCCCGCGGAGGCTTTTGCTACAAGGGCTATTTGTCGTCGTCGGTGTCGGCACCGACGACGGCATGGTCATCGCCAGCATCATCGGATGCGACTTCGGCATCCTCCTGCATGGCCGCCTGCGCAAAGGCCGCGGCATCAGCCGCCAGCTCTTCCTCGCTCATACGGGGCGTGCGCTTCTTGGTCGGCATGCCGGCCGCCTTGGCATTGCGCTCCTCCTTGGCCGCCAGGATATCGCCCTCGCGCTCAAGGTAGGCGTCCCACTCGTTGTCGAGCAGGGCATTCACGGCGTCGCCTTCGACGGTCTCGCGCTCAAGCAGCACCTTGGCCATCAGATCGAGCTGATCGCGGCGGGCATCCAGAATCTCGACCGCGCGACGATGGGCCTCACGCATAATGCGCTGGACCTCGATGTCGATGCGGCGAGCCGTCTCCTCGGAATAATCCTGGTGATCGGCGTAATCACGACCAAGGAACACCTGATGTTGTGCCTCGCCAAACACTTGCGTGCCCAGCTCCTCGCTCATGCCCAGACGCGTAACCATCTCGCGCGCCATCTTGGTCGCACGCTCCAGGTCGTTGCTCGCGCCCGACGTGATGTCGTCACACATGAGCTCCTCGGCAACGCGGCCACCCAAGAACACGGCAAGCTCATCAAGCATCTCGTTCTTGGTCTTGAGGAAGTGGTCCTCCTGCGGAAGCTGCAGCGTGTAACCCAAAGCCTGGCCGCGGCTGACGATCGAGATCTTGTGGACCGGATCGGAGTGCTCCAGGATGTGACCCACCAGGGCGTGACCGCTCTCGTGGTAGGCAATCGTGGTGCGCTCGGCCTCGGTCATCACGCGACCCTTGCGTTGCGGTCCGGCAATCACGCGCTCCATCGATTCCTCGACCTCGTCCATCGAGATGACAGAACGATGACGGCGAGCGGCCAGCAGCGCAGACTCGTTGAGCAGGTTTGCCAAATCGGCACCGGTAAAGCCAACGGTCATCTGGGCGAGTTTCTCAAACTTAACGTCCTCGTCCATCGGCTTATTCTCGGCGTGCACGCGCAAGATCTGCTCGCGGCCCTTTACGTCCGGACGGTCGACCGTAACCTGACGGTCAAAACGACCGGGACGCAGCAGCGCCGGATCCAGAATGTCGGGGCGGTTGGTGGCGGCGATCAGGATGACCGACTCGCTTTCCTCAAAGCCGTCCATCTCGACCAGCAGCTGGTTGAGCGTCTGCTCGCGCTCGTCGTGACCGCCGCCCAAGCCAGCTCCGCGCTGACGTCCCACGGCATCGATCTCATCGATGAAGATGATCGACGGGGCCTGGGACTTGGCCTCCTTAAAGAGGTCACGCACACGGCTGGCGCCGACACCTACGAACATCTCGACAAAGTCGGAACCCGAGATGCTAAAGAACGGCACGCCCGCCTCGCCGGCAACGGCCTTGGCCAGCAGCGTTTTACCGGTGCCCGGAGGGCCAACCAGCAACACGCCACGCGGGATCTTGGCGCCCAGCTTGCGATAGCGGTCCGGATCGCTCAGGAAGTCGCGAATCTCCTCGAGCTCCTCGACGGCCTCGTCCACGCCGGCAACATCCTCGAACTTGACCTTGGGGCGCGTGGCCTCGTTGGTCTTGGCATTAGTCTTGCCAAACTGCATGTTCCTATTATTGGCGCCCATCATCTGGCGCATAAAGTAGAACATGATGGCGATCAGGGCAATCGTCGGCAGCACGCTCATTGCCAAGTCGCCCCAGAAATCGGGGTCGTTGGTGTTGACGATATACTTGGTGTCGGGGTGCTCTGCCATAAGCTCGGCAAGCGAATCGGAGCCGACATAGGTCGAGGAGAAGCTCTTGAGCTCGCTCGTATCGCCCTTGTCCTTTTTCGTCTTCCAGTAATGACCCGCCACGCTTCCGTCTTGAACCGTATAGGTCAAATCTTCGACGCGATCCTGCTTGATGGCGCTGACCATCTCGCTCGTCGCGAGCTTAACAGTATTGCTGGAGCTGGCAAAGCCGGAGCCCATATTAAAGAAGGCATAGCCCAGAAGCGCGCAAGCCAAAAGAAAATACAGCCAGCCCGTACGCGTGGGCTTCTTGCCTCCGGGCATCCCCGGGATCTTAGGCTCCCGGGGAGTCTGGGAATTGTTATCGTTACGGTCGTCGGGCATCTTACGAATAAACCTCCGGTTTCAAAATGCCCAGATACGGAAGGTTACGATAGCGCTCGGCATAGTCGAGGCCGTAGCCCACCACAAAGGCATCGGGGCAATGGGTTCCAACATACTTGGGCGTGATGGCCGAGACGCGGTCCTCAACGTCCTTCCACAGGAAGGCGGCGACCTCCAGAGAAGCGGGCTTGCGGCTCTCGAGGTTCTTCATCAGATACTTGAGCGTCAGGCCCGAGTCCAGAATGTCCTCGACGATCAGCACGTCGCGACCGCGGATGTCGATATCCAGGTCCTTAATGATACGCACGATACCCGAGGACTTCACACCGTCGCCATAGCTCGAAACAGCCATGAAATCGATGTTGGTCGGCAGCTCGATCTTGCGCATCAGGTCGCCCATAAAGACCACGGCGCCGCGTAGGACCGCGATCAGCACCAGATCCTTACCCGCGTAGTCGCGCGTAATCTCCTCGCCCAGGCGAGAGACGATACCGTCGATATCCTCCTGCGTAAACAAAACCTTCTCGATATCCGGATGTTGAGAAGCCATGACAACCCTTTCTTGTGCTTATCGCCCACACACCGCCGTATGGACGCGAACTTCACATTCTAGCAGCGCACGGGGAATATTTTCCAGCCCGTACGCCATCAGCGCGGGAATACCGTCAACGTCGCACAGAATAGCTGGCGTGGGACGCTATTCCGCAACGACCACACGAAGCAGATATGCCACGCGCGTTGCGGCCGTGCACTTAAAACGCTCGTCCGCGCGAACTCCGGCGACCCACACCACGGCACCCCCCGGCGCCGTCCTCACCATGGGCACGCCGGCGCGCTCGGAAACGGGAATGCGAGCCTCACCTAGCAAATCGGATACTTTCTTGCTTCGGCCACTCATCCCTAACGGGCACATCACGTCTCCCGGCGCGGGACCGTCCACCCACAGGCGCGCCAATCGCGCCTCGGCAGGGATCTCGCCACGCGAGCCCGCCAGGATCCGCTCACTATCGCTGTCGGCAAAACCCAGGGCAGCCGCGTCTACCAAAGCTGTCACTTCCCCGGCAGCCGCAAGCTCACGGGCGCGGCGCACGATATCGCATCCCGGCTCAACAGCCATCGGTTCTGTGACCAGCATACGTCCCCCGCCCAACGGCAAACGACCGGGTACGGTAACCCAGCCCGCGACCAGGCCCTCGCGAGCCGCCGGCGCCTTAAACGCCAGCATGCCAAACTCAATGCGTGCGTCAATCCCCGCCGGAAGCGTGACCGAGCCGGTGCCCTCGGCAACGCAGGAAAGGACTCGCTCCACATGTCGCATCTCGGGACGAGCGTCCGGATCGATGCGCTTAATCGCCAGTCGCACGATGCGCCGCGCGATTACCACCTCGGCCGCAGCCAGGCGCCTGGCATCGAGCACCAGCGCACCCGCTGCCTCTTTGCGCAAACAGCTTCGAAACGCCTGTGCCGACAGCTGGGATAGAAACGCATCTTCATCACCCAAGATCTCACAGGCGGCGCCAATCGTCTTGCACACGCTCGCATTACGCTGTGCCACCACCGGCATTACCCGATGGCGCACGTAGTTTCGCAGATACGAGATATCCTCATTGCTCTCGTCTTCACGCCACGGCTGACCATGTACCTGTAGATAGCCCACGAGCTCGCCATGAGTTAGGTCGAGCAAGGGACGTACCACGATATTCCTCCGGCGAGGAATGCTCGATAGGCCAGCGGGGCCCGAACCCTTAATCGCGTTCATCAAAAACGTTTCCGCGCGATCCGAAGACGTGTGCGCGGTGCAGATACGAGCCGCCGTTCGCGGTGCCCCCGTCTGGGCGCAGAGCTCGCGAACATACCTCCGCGCCGCGGCATAGCGCACTTCGCGGGCCGCGGCCTCAATATTGCCCGACTCCCCATCAAAATAAGCGTGCTCCACGCACAGCGGTAAACCATATTTCGCGCAGAGCTCACGCACAAAGGCCTCGTCGCCATCGGACGCCTTGCCGCGCAGATGATGGTTTACATGCAGCACATGCAGGCGCTCGCGAGCAATGGGGGCAACACCGCGCCCGTCTTGGATATCCAGCTTTGATGTGCACGCCATAAGAAGCAGTGCCGTCGAGTCCGCGCCGCCTGATACCATGAGCACGACAGGAGCAGCCTGCTGCCTCGTTCGGGTCTCATCGACTGCCCCGGGCACGGCATGGTGTCCGTAATGCTGTGATACCGTAGGCATTTGCTTCCTCCTCTATTCGTCCGCACCCATTGTATCCTTTGGAATCTTATGTCTCGTCTGCACCTTCATATCCTTGGCAGCGGCTCAAAAGGCAACTGCGCGCTCATCGAAGGCCCCCGGGGGCTCATCATGATTGACGACGGTCTTTCTCGCCGCGAGACATTAAAGCGCATGGCAGAACTGGGACTCTCGGCAGACAACGTCTCGGCTCTTCTCATTACTCATGAGCATAGCGATCACATCAAGGGTCTCGATGTCTGGTGCAAGCACTGGCACGGTCCCCTCTTTGCCAGTAGGGGCACACTTTCGAGCAAAGAAAATCTTTCGCATCTGCCTGTCGAGGAATTCGACCCCGGTGACACCCTATCCATTGCCGGCATCCACGCGCAAACCTACTCAACATCACACGATGTCATAAATCCAATCGGCTTTCGATTCGACGCCCTCGATGATTCCATCGGCTTTGCTACCGACACCGGAGAGCTATCGAGCCAAGCCATGAACACCCTCAAAGATTGTCGAGTCCTCGCGCTCGAAAGCAACCACGATGTGACCATGCTGCGCGAGGGAGAATATCCCCGCTTTCTTCAGGAGCGCATCCTGTCTGCAAGGGGACACCTCTCCAACGGCCAAGCCGCCGAAGCCGCGCGCGAACTTGTTACCGATCGCACCGAACAGCTCATTGCCATGCATATCAGCCAAGATAACAATCGTCCGAGCCTTACCGTCAAAAGCTATGCCAAAGCTCTAGCCGCAACCCTGGATGACGAGCTCGGCAGCTCCGCCACCCTTCTCCAAGGATCGCGAAAACTCTCGATACGCCCCGCAAGCCAGTATCGGCCAGCAACCATTCAATAGACTGTCCTAAACAGCAAAAGGGGCCGGGAATCGCTTCCCAGCCCCTTTTGTTGTCTTTTAATAGCGAAGAACACCAACGAAGTTATTCGATGGAGATCTTCGTAACGTTCTTCTTCTCGACGATCTTGGGAACCGTAACGGTCAGGATGCCGTCAGCGTACTTAGCCGAGAGGCCCTCGCTCGAAGCGTCCTTAAGATACACGCCACGCGTCGCGCTGTACGAGCTGAACTCCTTCTGCAGGAAGTTCTTGCCCTCGTTCTCCTCGTCTTCCTCGACATTCACGCTAATGGACAGACGGCCCTCGTTAAGCTCGACATCGATATCGTCCTTGGCGACGCCGGTCAGATAAGCCTTGACCTCATAGCCATCGCCCTTATCCTCAACGTCAACGGGGAACGCCTTAGAGGCAATCGAGCTGTTCGCTAGGTCGCTCATATCATCAAACAGATCGAACAGCGAGCTTGCAGAGGGACGAACGCCAAAAACCGAACGATAAGGAACCATGCTTGCCATGTTTACCACTCCTTTATAGGACTGCCGAGTCATCTTCCAGGTGACTGGGACTTCTTTTGACGCTCTTATATATGCCCACCCAGTGCTCATATATACATCGACTATAAAGTTTTTTGAGTCCAGTACTATAAGCATATCTAAGTGCGTATGACTTAGGTTTTAGGAAGGTTAAGGTTCTTTGAACCAGAGCTTAAATACCGAGTATGTCCCCAGCTACAAATAACAAGGGGCTTACAATGAGCGCGTACACGTTGTTAGTAACGAGCTAAAGGGCATCATGGACGACCAAAACCAGAACAATATGTTTATGCCGACGCAGGGGGAAGATACTTCCACGCAGCCGCCACGGTTCCATCGCCCCCACATCTCGCAAGAGCCCATTAATGATCCGGAGCCCGAGTATGTGACGAGAAATCGATATCAAACACTCGAGGATGCCCAAACGGGGCGTAAACATATGGGCGTCGCCTCGGGAGACCCTGTATATCTGAAAGACGCACCATTATCTAAAAACAGCGCAGCTAGTGATGAGCCGATGAAAGCATCCGCCACTCATCAACAAAGAGGTCCTCGACCAAAGCAAACCTTGACGCATTCGGCTCGCTATCTCGAAACGCCAAAACAGGGAAAATCAATCTTCGTTTCATCAAGTAAACGACGCAAGCAGCATCGACTGACAATCCTGCTTTTGATCATTGTGGCCATAGCAGTTGCCCTTGTTATTCGATTTATCTTCTTTAAATAAAGGCTGAATACCAAAAACGATAAGATCGTCTGGTGTAATAGAGTCATTTACGCCCCATAAACGCAAAAAGGGGGAGGCCGCGAGGCCTCCCCCCTTCTCAGTTCAAGCGTACGGCTCGGTGCCGTCCACCGGTCAGCGGCGCCCTGGCCTCCCACGGGCTGACCCCGCAGTACTCTCGGCGCGATGGGGCTTAGCTTCCGGGTTCGGAACGGGACCGGGCGTGCCCCCCATGCTCTGGCCGCTGACCGGTGGGCGGCGCCCACCGTTACGGTGTCCTGGGTCTCACTCTACACGTGCCCTGGGGGCCGCATGGCGCATAGGGGAGATGACTCGGGGGCATCCTCGTGCCCGGACCGCGCATGAGCGCTTGTCCCGCGGGCCGCGAGGTGCGGTTCCGGAAGAGCTCGGGCGATTAGTGCGGCTCGGCTGAGGACGTCGCCGCCCTTGCACCTGCCGTCTATCGACCAGGTAGTCTACCTGGGCCCTTACCGGAAGGAGAACTAATCCCTGGAACGGCTTCCCGCTTAGATGCCTTCAGCGGTTATCCGCGCCGCACGCGGCTACCCGGCCGTGCCGTTGGTCGACAACCGGTTCACCGGAGGTGCGTCCACCCCGGTCCTCTCGTACTGGGGGCAGCCTCCATCGATTCTCCTGCGCCCACGGAGGATAGGGACCGAACTGTCTCACGACGTTCTGAACCCAGCTCGCG
>URMZ01000026.1 GCA_900549025.1 uncultured Collinsella sp. | reverse complement strand
GACGGAAAGCACATTAAGTGCTTTCCTTTGCGTGCGGAACTCGCGACAAACTTAACCCCCGCCCTCAGCCCCGGAGACCCTCCCGGAGGGACCCAAAAAAATTTTTTCAAAAAAGTTGTTGCGCGCCAGACAGACTTCTGTGTATACTAATCCTCGCAGCGCACGCGAGCGGAAACAAACGCGAACGTCTGCCTGGGGAGTTAGCTCAGTTTGGTTAGAGCGCCGGCCTGTCACGTCGGAGGTCGCGGGTTCGAGCCCCGTACTTCCCGCCAACGCAATTAAAGCCACGTCTTCGGACGTGGCTTTTTGCGTTTGATGCACTTTGTTTCGATAGAACGATCGCCCTGGTGCATCTTCGCCCAGAATCCCCGCGCCTTCGGGAACGCAAGTAAAATCTAATAAGTATATCTGTCTGAACAACAGCTTTGTTGCGCAACACCTGTTCTACGAGACAGGGGGTTAGGCTATACTAAATTGCACTGTGCGCCGCATCTGATGCATTTCGCTCCAAGCGCGGCACTCAGTGGATATCCGATTTACCATTTGGATGTCCTGGCGGTCATTTAGCGTCTCGACACAAGCTCGGCCCCGGAGCTCGTTCGAGCTGTTCGTATTCCTTGAAAGGGGAAAAATGGACATATCGAGGAAGACTGATTACGCCCTTCGAATGCTGGCGATGCTTGCTGAGGATCCGGAGTGTTTGCTTTCTGTTCGCACCGCTGCCGAAGAGGTCAATGTCCCGTATTCGTTTGCCCGCTCGATTCAGCACGGTTTGGTCCAGGCCGGTATTGTGGAGAGCCTGCGTGGCGTCCACGGTGGCATGCGTCTCAAGGTCAGTCCGGACGACGTCACTATCCGCCAGGTCGTCGAGGCCGTTCAGGGTCCTATGGTTATGAACGATTGCACCGCGCCCGATGGTGACTGTGCGCGCATGGGCGCGTGCTGCTATCATCCCCTGTGGGCCGGAGCTCAGGCGTTGATGCGCGACTACCTCGATTCCGTTTCGCTCGGCGACATCGTCGCTCACCGCCAGTTCCCGGCCGTCGATCCCAAGTTCGCCAACCGCGAAGCGTTTCCCGAGTACGCCACCTGCGCGTGCGCTTACCGGGAGGAATAGCGCCGCATAAGGAGCATAGCCATGATTCAGGACCCCTTTCGTTCGATGATTCGTTCGGAAGGGGTCCTGCGTTATCGCGACCTTCCGTGGCGCCGCACACGCGATCCGTACATCATTTGGCTTTCTGAGGTCATGCTGCAGCAAACACAGGTGCCGCGTGTGGAGGCGCGCATGCCGGTGTGGCTCGATCGTTTTCCGACTGTGCAGGCGCTTGCCCAGGCCGCGCCTTCCGATGTTTTGGACGCTTGGCAGGGCATGGGCTACAACCGACGCGCTCTGGCGCTTCACGGGGCCGCTCAGCGCGTTGTAGAGGACTGGGACGGGGAGTTTCCGCGTGAGACGCGTGACTTGGTCGCTCTGCCTGGTATTGGCCCGGCAACGGCGCAGGGTATCCGTTCGTTTGCGTTTGATCTTCCGGGCGTGTATTTGGAGACCAATGTGCGCACGGTCTTTTTGCATCATTTCTTTCCCGATGTGCCGGCCGTTCCCGATCGCGAACTGGTGCCGCTGATCCAAGCTGCCTGTCCGGCGGTCCCCGGTGCGGCGGCGGACGAGATCGCGCCCTTTGCCGCGCCTCAAGACGATGCCGACACGCCGCGCGCGTGGTATTACGCATTGCTGGATTACGGCGCGTATCTTAAAAAGACACTGCCCAATCCGTCCAGGCGGTCGGCGGGCTATAGTCGTCAGTCCAAGTTTGAGGGCTCGCGCCGCCAAAAGCGCGCGCATATCGTGCGTATGTTGTTGGCAGCGCGCGATGGGCAGCCGGCGGGGATTACGCTTGCTGATGCCGTGGTGGGCGTTAACGAGATGGAAGCGGCAGCCGGTCGCGGGCCGGTCGAGTGCGACTTGATCGCGGGCATTCTAGCTGACCTGGAGCGCGAGGGCTTTTGCCGAGCCGAGGACGATCGTTGGTTGAGTGTGTAGCCCGCTCAAATCTGAAGAACGGGATTGTAAGGTTTAAATTCGCGGCTTGAGGGCATCCTAAAGACAAGGTCGCTCAAAGCCTATGGGCGGCACGTGTTGAAGGGAAGTACACCTATGGATTTTGAGAATTCCCAAACCAAGAAGAACCTCGAGACCGCTTTTGCCGGTGAGTCCCAGGCACACACCAAGTATCGCTACTACGCATCTAAGGCCAAGAAGGATGGCTACGTTCAGATTTCGAATATCTTTGCCGAGACGGCGGGCAACGAGTCCGAGCACGCCAAGCTGTGGTTTAAGTATCTGCACGACGGCGCCGTTCCGGGCACTCTGGACAACCTGCGCGACGCCGCCGCGGGCGAGAACTACGAGTGGACCACGATGTACGACGAGTTCGCCAAGACCGCCGAGGAGGAGGGCTTTGCCGAGATCGCCGAGAAGTTCCGTGGTGTCGCCGCCGTCGAGAAGGCCCACGAGGAGCGCTACAACAAACTCGTCGAGCGCATCGAGTCGGGCGAGGTGTTTGAGCGTGAGGGCGTGAAGGTATGGAAGTGCCTGAACTGCGGGCACCTGCACGTTGGTGCCGAGGCGCCTGAGGTGTGCCCGGTGTGTAACCACCCGAAGGCGTACTTTGAGGAGCAGGTGGTGAACTACTAGCGCGTGGCGCTGGCATGAGCTGGGCCGGGAGGGCGGGATTACCTTCCCTCCCCGCTCACGGCTTCGCAGGGCAACTGCTGGTTTCACCGTTCCGGGCGTCAGACCCGCGGCGCATCCCTTTCCCTCTCGCTCACGGCTTCGCAGGGTCGCGCGAGGCAAAGGCATACGCCGCGGGTCTGACGACACGGGCTAGCCAACGAGTTTTGGCTAATAGATTGGTTTGCGTGCCGCCCCTTTTGGGGCGGCACTATTTGTTAGGGGGTACACTGGGTGGCGACTTTTAGTTTATCTACTACCTGATGGGGTGTTTTTTATGGGCAAGAAGTCTCGGGCTCGGGTTGCTGCGGCGGGAACTCGCAAGGATCCTGGTCGTCGGGTTGCCGAGGGTAAAAAGGCCGATCGTGCCGAGAAGGACAAGAAAGTCGGCGCGCATGCTCATCCTGAGTGGGCGCCTCATTTGAATTCGGCTAGTGAGGATTTGACTGCCAAGTTGTTTACTCTGGTCGAGGTAATTTTGGGCGTGGTGCCCCTTGTGGTTATCGGTTTATTCTTGGCTTCGAAGGACGCCACGAGTGTCGATAAACTCACCGAGGTCTTTTCGCAGGACCCCTCGATGGTGGTCTCGTTTATTTCTGCGTGCTTGCAGCCGTTTGTGGCGTACATGCTGTATATGGTCTACCGCAAATACTGCGAGGGTGATGCGGGCTTTGCCGCCGGTAACCTGATCGGTCTTTTGTGCTCCGAGATCCTACTGCTCAATATCCCGGGCGTCATCGGTATGGGCATCTTGCTGTGGCGTGTTTGGCGCAACGTTGCCCCGCACTTCGAGAGCTGGTTGTTTGAGCGTCGCTTTGCGGGCGTGGTGGCCGATATTGCGGGCTCGCTCGTGATTCTAGCCTTGGCGTTTCTGTGCGCCACCGCCGCCCGCGGTCTCGCGGGCATGTAGTCTGTTCTCACCGACCACGGGGCGCAGGGCGGGGAAACCTTCCCCTCTCGCTCACGGCTTCGCAGGGTCGCGCGAGGCAAAGGTTTCCCCGCCCTGCGCCCCGGCGTTGAGTCGTCGCATGCTCGTTACAGAAAAGCTGATAATAAGTTTGTGTGCCGCCCCTTTGGGGCGGCACTTTTTGTGTGGGGTCCCGGTCTCCACAATTTTCGTCAAGCTTTTGGTTAGATTTTGGTCAGTTGGCGTAAGGGTGGAAGGCCAAAAGATTGCTGGCGAAAAAAGCTCAGAGAAAGTGCTGGTAGGGGAGTTGTTGAGCTTTTCGACAGCTTTTGAGCAAAAGAAACTTTGTGGCTATTGCCGGCGATTGCGTTGTCGCGGTCATGGCGGTGCGGGATGCTGGTCGTAAGCGTCGAATGCTCCGATTTTGGAGGCCAGCATGGATCTGTTTCTTGAGACTCCGCAGCAGCAAGCCGAGCGCATGTTGCGTCAGCAGCAACGACTCATGGAGATACAAATGCAAGGGGCGGCAGTCCAGCCCTTTGCGCAAAATGTCGTGCCCGCTGCTGTACCTGCAGCTGTGCCCGGGTGCGAATCGGCACCAGAGGCCTATTCCGTACAGCAAGATTCATATGCGCAGGAGCTCGCGTTCGACAAGCGTCGTGCGCGTCGTCGCCGCGTGGGCCAGCGCCTGCGCACCTTGGCGATGATCGTGCTCATCCCGTTAGGGCTTGTGGCCATCTTTCTGGCGTCGTATGCCCTCACGTGCATCCTCAACGGCGCATCGCCCAACGAGGTACTCCAACATCTAGCGGCTCTCGGCCAGCGCCTAGGCGATGTCGTAACAACCATTCGCGCCGGCTGGGAGAGTTAGCGTTTTAGCGTCCGCGGTTCTAGGAGAAATTTGTCTGCAAGGCAGTGAGTGATCCGTGCGTGTGGCGGGGTAAGATTGATCGCGGTTTTGATTGATGATCGATTGGGTTTGTTGGGCGGAGTTTATGTCTGCTATTGATATTGTGCTTGTTGTGATCGCCTTGGTGGCGGTGGGGGTTGCTGTGGCTTGCGCCCTCCAGCTCAAGAGCCTGCGTGCCGAGTTGCGGGAGCGTGGCGACAGTAGCGCGGAAACGCTGGCAGCACTCGAGCAGGCCAACAACGCGCTCGATGCCCTGAACGTCGCGCTGGCCGAAACTCGCCGCACGGCCAACGCCATCGCGCAGCAGCAGACGACAGATGCGGCCGTGGAGCAGCAACGTTACCTGACCATCGCACGTGAGTTTTCGCAAGCTGGTGACCGGATGGATGACCTTCGCCGCGAGACGGCCCAACAGCTCGGTGCCAACCGCGAGGGCATCGAGCACCGCCTGGACAAGGTGCGCGAGACGGTCGATGCCCAGCTGGGTGCTATCCGCAAAGACAACAACGTGCAACTCGATCAGATGCGCGCGACGGTGGACGAGAAACTCTCCCGCACGCTCAACGATCGCCTGTCGGCATCGTTTAAGCAGGTGAGCGACCAGCTCGAGGCCGTGTACAAGGGTCTGGGCGACATGCAGTCCATCGCCACCGGCGTGGGCGACCTTAAGCGCGTGCTGGGCAACGTGAAGGCGCGTGGTATTTTGGGCGAGGTGCAGCTGGGTGCAATTCTGGCGGACATTCTTACACCCGACCAGTATCTGGAAAACGTCGCCACCAAGCCCGGCGCCTCGGAGCGCGTTGAGTTTGCCGTCAAGCTGCCGGTGGACGAGGGCGACCCCGTGCTGCTGCCGATTGACTCCAAGTTTCCGGGCGACGCGTACGAGCACCTGCTCGACGCGCAGGAGTCGGGTGACGCGGAGGCCGTCGCCGCAGCGCGCAAGACGCTCGATATGATGGTGAAGCGCGAGGCAAAGGACATCTGCGAAAAGTACCTGAGTGTGCCGGCAACGACCAACTTTGGCATCATGTTCGTGCCGTTTGAAGGACTGTACGCCGAGGTCGTCAGCCGCCCCGGGCTTATCGAGACCCTGGGCCGCGACTATCACGTCAACGTTGCCGGCCCCAGCACCATGGCGGCCATTCTCAACAGCCTGCAGATGAGTTACCAAACGTTTAAGCTGCAAAAACGCACCGACGATGTACTGCGCGTGCTCTCCGCTGTCAAGGCCGAGCTGCCGCGCTATCAAAAGGCGCTGCGCCGCGCCCAGCAGCAGATCGAGACCGCGGGCAAAACGGTCGAGGGCATCATTACCACGCGCACCAACGTCATGGAGCGCAAGCTCAAGGACATCGACGCGCTGGAAGATGCCGAGGAGGCCGACGAGATTTTGGGGCTTACGTCCGCGGAGCTGCTCGCAGACCAAAAAGACTAGGACTAATTGCAACAAGACGGTGGGGCGCCGGCGTAAACGCGGGTGCCCGCTGCTTTTCGCATCGCACTTGTCTGAAGCGTGCTCCAACGTGCAACAATGGCGTTTCGCCCTATCAGACGCGAAAGGAAGCCCATGTCCCAGAGAAGCACCAGCCCGCTCAGTCGCTCCACCGTGCGCCGCACGCTGCAGCGGTTTTGGGGTGTCACGCGCACGCAGCCGCTGATTGTCTTTCTCTCGGTATTCTCGTCGGCGGGCTACATCTTTTTGCTGACGTTTGCCAATACCTATGTGATGGCCCTCATTGTCGACCGCGTTCAAGCCGGTCCCGTGGCGGGTGACCAGGTGTTTGAGGTCTTCGGCCCCTATATCCTGGCGCTCGTACTCGTTAACCTGGTGGGTCAGATCCTCTCCAAGTTACAGGACTACACCGTCTACAAGCTCGAGATTGCAGGCAACTATCACCTGGCGCGTCTATGCTTCGACACGCTCTCCAACCAATCCATGACATTCCATACCAGCCGCTTTGGAGGATCGCTCGTGAGCCAGACGAGTCGTTTTATGAGCGGCTACACGGGGCTGGTGGACGTGACGGTGTATTCGCTCATCCCCACCATCACCTCGGTCATCTGCACCGTGGCTGCACTCGCCCCGGTGGTGCCGACGTTTACCGTGATCCTGGTGTGCATCATGGTCGTCTACATCGCGTTTGTCTGGCTTATGTACAAGCGCATCATGCCGCTTTCGGCCGCGACGTCCGCCGCGCAGAACAAGCTCTCGGGCGTGCTCTCCGACGCGGTCACGAACATCTTGGCCGTTAAGACCTGCGGGCGCGAGGACTTTGAACGCGATCTGTTCGACGCCGCCGATCGTGCCGCGCGCGATGCCGAGACGGTCTCGATGCACGCCATGATGCAGCGCAACTTTACGACCTCGGGTCTTATCGTCATCACCATGGCCGTGGTGAGTGTGTTCGTGGCGGGCGGCAACGCGTGGTTTGGCATCTCGGCCGGCTCGCTCGTCATGATCTTTACCTACACCTATAACCTCACCATGCGCCTGAACTACGTAAGCTCCATGATGCAGCGCATCAACCGCGCGCTCGGCGATGCGGCCGAGATGACGCGCGTGCTGGACGAGCCATGTTTGGTGGCAGACGACCCGGACGCCCCTGAGCTCAAAGTGACCGAGGGCGCGATTGATTTTGAGCACCTAAGCTTTGCGTACCGTGACGCTGCAGCGGGCGAAAGCGTGTTCGATGACCTGACACTTCATGTGGCGGCGGGCCAGCGCGTGGGCCTGGTGGGCAAATCGGGCTCGGGTAAGACGACGCTCACCAAGCTGCTGCTGCGCCTGGACGATGTACAGGGCGGCCGCGTGCTCGTGGACGGCCAGGACGTCTCGCGCTGCACGCAGCAGAGCCTGCGCCGCCAGGTTGCCTACGTGCCGCAGGAGGCGCTGCTGTTCCATCGCTCCATTCGCGAGAATATCGCCTACGGACGCCCCGACGCCACCGACGAGCAGATCCGCGAGGCGGCTCGCTTGGCTAATGCGACCGAGTTTATCGACCGCTTGCCCCGTGGCTTTGACACTATGGTGGGCGAGCGCGGCGTCAAGCTCTCGGGCGGCCAGCGTCAGCGCGTGGCTATCGCCCGCGCCATCCTAACCGACGCGCCGATTCTGGTGCTCGACGAGGCGACGTCTGCCCTCGACAGCGAGTCCGAGGCGCTGGTGCAGGAGGCGCTCGAAAACCTGATGCGTGGACGTACCTCCATTGTGGTGGCGCACCGCCTGTCCACTGTGGCGGCGCTCGACCGCATTGTGGTGCTGGCCGATGGCGAGATCGTCGAGGACGGCACGCATGCGCAGCTCGTCGAGGCGGGTGGCGAGTACGCGAGCCTGTGGAGCCGTCAGACCGGCGCATTCTTGGAGGCGTAAGCGTCTCGGACGTGGGACAATTGTGCCCATAAGTTTATTGTGCCGTTGAGCCGAGGAGTCGTTATGCCACGCGAGACCAATGCCGCCAAACGCGAGCGCGCCGTTGAGGTGTGTGAGCGCCTCAACCGTCGCTATGGCCCGGTCGAGTGCTTTTTGGACCACGAGAATCCCTTCCGCCTGCTGATCGCGGTGTTGCTCTCGGCGCAAACGACCGACGCGCAGGTCAACAAAGTGACGCCGCGGCTGTTTGCCCAGTGGCCCACACCCGAGGCCATGGCTGGGGCGAGCGTGGCTGACGTGGCAGACACCATCAAGTCGCTCGGCTTCTACAAGAGCAAAGCCAAACATGCCGTCGAGGCCGCGCAGATGATCGTCGCCGACTATGGCGGCGAGGTGCCGGCCGACATGAAGGAACTCGTGAAGCTGCCGGGCGTGGGACGCAAGACGGCGAACATCGTGCTCAACGTGGGGTATGGCATCGTGGAAGGCATTGCGGTGGACACGCACGTCAACCGCATTGCGCACCGCCTGATGCTGAGTCCCAAGACGCATGCCAAGGAGCCGCTCAAGACCGAGCAGGATCTGCTCAAGATTTTGCCGCACGAGTATTGGGAGTCGGTTAACCATCAGTGGATCACCTTCGGTCGCGAGATCTGCGACGCCCGCAAACCCAAGTGTGACGAGTGTCCGCTGGCAGATTTGTGCCCCAGCGTGCGCGTAGCGGGGTAGGGCGGAACGCATCTTCGTCTGGCGTTTTTTGCGGGGCTGGGTTTGCCCTTGAGCCGGAGTCCTCTCCATGCGCTACCATGACAGACAATGTATTTGACGTACGACCCGCCGAGCTTGCCCCGGCGGGCTTTTGGCGTTGCGATGCCGGAGGAACAGCATGCTCATTCACCGTATAGCCGCGCAGCTCTACACTGCCGAGGCGTTGCAGACCGTCGAGGCCGGACTCGATGCCGGCGAGGACGTGACGCTGGCCGTGTCGCAGTCGGGTCGCACGCTTATGGCGGCGGCCCAGTTTGCGCGCCGTCCGCGCCCCACGGTCTATATCGTGAGCGGCGAGGACGCGGCCGATCGCGCTACGCGCAGCCTGGCCGCCTATGTGGGGCTGGCACACGTGTGCCGCTTTCCCGAGCGCAAGGACTATCCGTGGCGCGAGCAGGCGCCCGACGATGCCGTGGTGGCGCAGCGCTGCGAGGCTCTGGGGCGCATCGTGCGCGGGGACAACTGCATCATGGTTGCCTCGGCCCGCGCGCTGCTGCGCTGCGTGCCGCCGGTCGAGAGCCGCTATTGGGAGTCCACGACCTTTGCGGTGGGCGAGGAGATTCCTTTTGATGAGGTGCCGCAGCGCCTAGTGGGCATGGGCTACACCAATGCCGGCGCCGCCGACGCGCCCGGTCTGTTCCGCGTGCACGGCGACACCGTCGAGGTGTTTCCCGCGCAGGAAAAAGCGCCCGTGCGCATTGAGTTCTTTGGCGACGAGATCGACCGCATCCGTCGCATGGTGAGCTCAACGGGGCAGACCATCGGTAACGAAGACAGCATCGAGATCTTCCCCTGCCGTGAGCTGGCGCTTACCGACGAGGCCGTCCACAACATGCATGTGGCGCTCTATCGCGCCAGCCAGGACGACAGCAAGCTGGCCGCATTGCTCGAGATGGTGGATGCGCGCATCGTTACACCCGAGCTCGACCGCTTTTTGCCGGTAATGTACGGCCAGACCGTGAGCCCGCTGGCGCACGTGAGCGGCAAGGCGCTCGTGGTGCTGTCCGAGCCGCGCTCGCTGTTCGACGATTGCCTGCGTGCCTACGAGGATATCGAGGCGCGTGCTGGCGAGGCAGGGATTGACCGGCTGGATGGCCTGTATGTACGTGCCCAGCAGCTCGATTTTGGTGCCCAGCAGCGCCTGAACTACGTGAGCCTCATCCGTGCCGGCGGCGCGGTGACGGCGGAGCTCAAGATTGAGCAGCCGGCCATTGCGGGCTCGGACAATCGCTTTATGACGCGCATTCAGGAAGTCGTGGGCAAGCGCTACGCCTGCGTGTTTGCCATTCCCGACCGCGGTGCGCGCGAGTCGATGGAGCTTACCTTTGGCGACGAGGGCATTACCTTTGAGGAGTCGCTGACGTCCGCCCCCGAAAACGCTGGTGTTATCGGCGACCGCGTTCGCGTGGCAGCGGCGGATTCCGCCGACCGTGCCGCACGCCAGGAGGCCCATGCTTCCATTCGCGAGCGTAAGGCCGACGCGCTCAACGCCCGCTCGCTCGAGGCGGGCGCCGCGCAGGCTGCCGCCGGCGCCGCCGTGCCCACTATTTCGCGCGGACGTGTGACCTTTGTCGATGCCGCCTTGCCGCAGGGCGTGGTGGTGCCCGATGCCAACCTGGCCGTGTTCTCGATCGCCGACCTCAATGCCCGCATGGATGCCAACCGCGCGCGCAGCCGCCGCAAGGTGGACATTACGCAGATCACGTTCCCGTTTAAGCCGGGCGATTACGTGGTGCACGCTACCCACGGCATCGCGCTCTTTAGCGAGATCGCGCGCCAGGAAGTGGGCGGCAAGGAACGCGACTACTTTTTGCTGGAATATGCCGATGGCGACAAGCTCTACGTGCCGCTCGAGCAGGTCGACCGCATCACGCGCTACGTTGGCCCCGACGGCGACAAGCCGCGCCTGACCAGGCTCAACACAGCCGACTGGACGCGCGCTACCAACAAGGCGCGCAAGAACGCCAAAAAGCTGGCGTTTGACCTGGTCGACCTGTATACGCGCCGCTCGTCGATTACCGGTATCGCCTGCCCGCCCGACACGCCCGAGCAGATCGAGATGGAGGAGAGCTTCCCTTACGACGAGACGCGCGACCAGCTGGAGGCCATCGCCGACATTAAGGCCGACATGGAGGCGCCCAAGCCCATGGACCGCCTGCTGTGCGGCGACGTGGGCTTCGGCAAGACCGAGGTTGCCCTGCGCGCGGCGTTTAAGTGCGTGGACTCCGGCCGCCAGGTCATGGTGCTCTGCCCCACGACCATTCTTGCCCAGCAGCACTACGAGACCTTCTTTGAGCGCTTTGCTCCGTTTGGCCTCGAGGTTGAGGTGCTCAGCCGCTTCCGCACGCCGGCGCAGCAGAAGCGCGCGCTCAAGGCATTTGCCAAGGGCACGATCGATGTGCTCATCGGCACGCACCGCCTGCTTTCGGCCGATGTGAACCCCAAGAACCTGGGCCTGGTGATCATCGACGAGGAACAGCGCTTTGGCGTGCAGCACAAGGAGCAGCTCAAGAACCTGCGCGAGCAGATCGACGTGCTCACGCTTTCGGCAACGCCCATTCCGCGTACCATGCAGATGGCCACGAGTGGCGTGCGCGACATGAGCCTGATCACGACGCCGCCGACCGGGCGTCGTCCCGTGATCGTGCACGTGGGGGAGTACGACCCCGATGTGGTGAGCGCGGCGATTCGCCTGGAGGTGGGTCGCGGCGGCCAGGTGTACTACGTGTCCAACCGCGTCAAGACCATCGACGACGCCGTGGCGCGTGTGCACGAGGCCGCGCCCGAGGCGCGCGTGGGTGTGGCTCACGGCAAGATGAGCCCGCGCGAGGTCGAGGACGTGATGATCGAGTTCGCGACCAAAAAGATCGACGTGCTCATCGCCACGACCATCGTGGAGAGCGGCATCGACAACGCGACCGCCAACACGCTCATCATCGAGGACTCGCAGCGCCTAGGTCTGGCGCAGCTCTACCAGCTCAAGGGCCGTGTGGGCCGCTCTGCCACGCAGGCCTATGCGTACTTTATGTTCCCCGGCGAGCTGCCGCTCACCGAGGAGGCCACGGCGCGCCTGACCGCACTTTCCGAGTTCCAGGACCTGGGCAGCGGCATGCGCATCGCCATGCGCGACCTGGAGATCCGCGGCGCCGGTTCGCTCATGGGCGCCGAGCAGCACGGCAACCTGTCGAGCATGGGCTTTGACCTGTTTACGCAGATGCTGGGCCAGGCTGTGGCCGAGGCGCGCGGCGACGACGATGCCGGCGTGGAGGCGGCGAGCGTGGGCATCAACCTGCCGGCCGACTACTTCTTGTCCGAGGAGTACATGCCGGCGGTGGACCAGCGCGTGCTCGTGTACCGCAAGCTCGCGGCCGCCGAGGACCTGGAGAGTATCGATGAGGTGCAGGAAGAGACCGAGGCCGCGCATGGCGAGCTGCCGTTGGCGGGACTCAACCTGTTCAATCGCGCACGAATCCGTATTCGCGGCGAGCGCCTTGGGCTCGAGAGCGTCACGCTCAGTGGCGGCCGCATCACGTTTTTGGGCGTCGACGTGCCCAAGAAGGTGGCCTTTGAGCTTAAGACCCGCTATGGCGCGGTGAACTTCCCCAAGAGCCGCAAGCTGTCGGTACCCTACAAGGCGGGCGCCGGTGCGGGCAGCGGCCTGGGTCGCGGCCTCGACGCCAACGACGGCACCGGCCCGGTGGCCGCGGCGCTCATGCTGCTGCAGCAGCTGGGTGCCAGCGACGACGACTAACGGGTCGACGCTGCAAACGCCCCATTTGGGCACTCTGGTTCCATCGAAAGGAAAGCATGTTCGGATACATCTATAAGAAAGATGTCGCCATTATCGCGGTTGTCCTGTGCCTTTGTCTGGGCGTGGGCAGCTTCTTCGATTATCAGATCTCGTGCGCGCTGTTCAACATCGGCAGCATGTACGGCCGCTTTATCGAGGCTGCCGGCGAGCTGCCGTTCGAGCTGACGGCGAGCGTCGCGGGCGTTATGCTCGTACGCGCGATGCGTCTCGACTCCAGGGGGAGCAAATGGCTTGCCGTGCTCGGCATCCTCGTCAACGTTGGCCTGGCCGGCTACGAGATTGTTTCGTCCCTGCGGGTTGGCGGCAAACTCATTGCCGTTCAGCTGGTGCTGACGTTTGTGCTGGTCATCGCCGCCAACCTTATCATCTATCGCCTCACGCGCACGACCGAGCCCGATGAGCTCACGCGCTGGGCGTTGATGGTGCTTGCCGTGTGGGTCGCTCAGGCCATTATCCTCAACGTCATTGTTAAGCCGTTGTGGTCGCGCCCGCGCATGCGCGTGATCGAGGTCACGCCGGGGCTCAATTTTCAGCCGTGGTGGGTGATTGGCAACCCCGACAAGTGGGCCTTTATTGCCGCCGGCGTAATCAAGGACGGCTTTAAGTCGTTCGCGAGTGGACACACCGCGCATGCGGCGATTGGCCTGATGCTCGCCGGGCTTCCCGCAGCGGCCTTTAAGGAAAAGCCGTCGCACCGCCGGGTGGTCTTTTGGACGGCGGCTGTGGTCGCGGCGCTCGTCGCCTTTGGCCGTATCGTGATCGGGGCGCACTTTTTGAGCGACGTGAGCTGCGGCTTTGCCCTGGTACTGGCACTTGAGTGCCTTGCCGCGCGCATTGCCTATCCCAACGGCGTACAATAGCCCCGTTTGAATCATCGGGCCCGTGCCCGGCTAGAGAGGATTGCCATGCTCGCGTTTAACAATGACTATTCCCACGGCGCACATCCGGCGGTGCTGCAGGCGCTCGTCGACACCAACATGGAGCCACAGCCCGGCTACGGTACCGATGCGCATACCGAGCGTGCCAAGCAGCTTATTCGCGAGGCCTGCCAGGCCCCCGATGCCGACGTGTTTTTTCTGGTGGGCGGCACGCAGGCCAACGCGACGGTGATCGATATGCTGCTCGCGCCGTACGAGGGCGTCGTTGCTGCCGAGACTGGCCACGTCGCCTGCCACGAGGCGGGCGCCATTGAGTTTGGCGGCCACAAGGTGCTCACCATCCCCGGCTACGAGGGCAAGATGCGCGCCGAGGACCTCGAGAACTATATCCAGGTGTTCTATGAAAACGAGAGCTACGAGCACACGGTGTTCCCGGGTGCCGTGTACGTGAGTCTGTCGACCGAGTACGGCACGCTGTACTCCAAGGCCGAGCTCGCGGCGATTCACGCGGTGTGCCAGAAGCGCGAGATTCCGCTGTTTGTGGACGGTGCTCGCCTGGCCTATGCGCTGGCGGCCGATGAGTGCGACATTACCCTGCCCGAGCTGGCGCAGCTGTGTGACGTGTTCTACATCGGCGGCACCAAGTGCGGTGCGCTCTGCGGCGAGGCTGTGGTGTTCTGCGGCATGCACGCCCCGGCGCATCCCATTCCGCGTATTAAGCAGCACGGCGCGCTGTTGGCCAAGGGCCGCCTGACGGGCGTGCAGTTTGAGGCGCTCTTTACTGACGGCCTGTATTTTGAGATTGGCCGTCAGGCGATCGAAACCGCTCAGGCGCTTCGTCGCGTGCTGCACGAGCACGGCTACCAGTTCTTTTTGGAGACTCCGACTAACCAGCAGTTCGTGATTCTGCCCAACGAGGACATGGCGCGCATTCGCGAACATGCCTCGATCGAGTACTGGGAAAAGTACGACGAGACCCACACGGTGGTGCGCTTTTGCACCAGCTGGGCCACGACGCAGGAGGATATCGACGCGCTGGCGGCTGTCCTGTAGCCTGATGTAATGACGAGGGCCACCCTGCGCCGGGTTTGGCGCAGGGTGGCCTTTGCTTTTGGGGAGAAGGGTTGTATGACCGAGATGTCCGAGCCGACGATTCGCCTGGCGACGCCCGATGATGCGCCGGCGTTGCTTGCCATCTATGAGCCGTATGTGCGCCAGACGGCGATTACCTGCGAATACGAGGTGCCGAGCGTTGAGGAGTTCGCCGGGCGCATCGAGCGTACGCTCAAGCGCTATCCGTATCTGGTGATGGAGTTGGACGGGCGTCCGGTAGGCTATGCCTACGTGAGTCCGCTTAACAGCCGCGAGGCATACGACTGGTCGGTCGAGACGTCGATCTACCTGGCACGCGATGTGCGCCATGGCGGGCTGGGTCGCAAGCTGCACGATGCGCTCAAGCAGTGCCTGATCGCGATGGGCATCACCAACATGTGCGCGCTCATCGCCGTGCCGCACGACAAGGACGACGAGTATCTAACGCACAATAGCCAGGACTTCCATGCCCATATGGGATATCGCTTGGTGGGCGCCTTCGATCGCTGTGCCCAAAAGTTCGGCCGCTGGTACGACATGTGCTGGATGGAGTTGGTCCTGGCCGAGCGCACGCCCAACCAACCCAAACCAACCTGGTTCCCCGACCTCCCCAAACCTACCATTTAGGGACAGGTTTATTTTGGCAGGTTAGCCGATTGGCTCGGTGTATTTGGCGCGGTCGGTGCGTTGGATGCGCTTGGAGACGTGGAGCGGGCGGCCGTCGGTGTCGTAGACGTAGTCGGTGATTAGGATCAGCGCCTGCCCGCGCTCAACGTTGAGCAAAAACGCCTCGTTTTGCGAGGCATAGCACACCTCAAAGGTCTTATGCCCCTGTGCCGGCGCGCGATGGAATTCCTGGCGCAGCGTGGCGTAGAGCGAACCGTTGATATCGCGATCGATGAGTGCTTCGAAGCTCGGTGGTAGATAGGTGGTCTCCAGGCACAGCGGCGCATCGTCCAGATAACGCAGGCGGACAAGTTTGACGAGCTTGCTGCCCACGGCGACATCGAAGAACTTGGCCGCATTGCCCGCGGCCTTGGCAAAGCCCGAGTCCACCGTGCGCGTGGTGGGCTTCATACCCTGACCCTGGACCTGTGTCGTGTAGCTCGAAAACACCAGGTTGTTCTCGTGGAGCGCCGGCGTGTCGGCCACAAAGGCGCCACGCCCGCGCTCGGTGCGCACCAGGCCCTCATCAACGAGCACCTTAAGGGCGTGGCGTACGGTGCTACGCGACAGCCCCGATTCGTCCATGAGTTCCATCTCGGACGGCAGCTTGTCTCCGCGCGCGTAGGTGCCGGAGGCGATGCGGTCGCGCAGCATGCCCGCCAAGCGCTCGTATTGGGTCAGTCTCTTTTTAGATGAAGCGTTCATGCGATCAACCTGTATCTAACCTGTATGCGTATCTAATCAAGCATGTATTCAATACAACAACAAAACCGCTGGTATTAAGTTATCGAAAACCGTATCAGCAAATTTTCTAAGACAAATATAGCATACAACTAGTCGACATAACCAAAACATGTATGTAACTTGTATGCCATCGAGAGCATCAAACGAGAAGAAAGGCTGATGCACGATGACTACTCAGGAACAGGTTAAGGACGTCGTCTCCCAGGTTTTGGCCGACAAGGCAGACAAGGGCGGCATCAAGCGCGTCGTGTGGATTGGCGCCGGCGGATCCAACGGCGGCAACTATCCTGCCCAGTACTTTATGGAGCACGAGGCCACGCAGGTCGTGAGCTCCAGCTACACCAGCAACGAGTTCGTGCACGCCACGCCCGCCTATGTCAACGAGAACACCCTGGCCGTCGTCGTGTCCATGCGCGGCACCAAGGAGACCATCGTCGCCGCCCAGGTCGCCAAGGACCACGGCGCCAGCACCATCGCCATCTATGTCGACGAGTCCGGCCTCACCGAGGTCTGCGACTACAAGATTCAGTATGACAGCCTGGCCGTCGACGAGTCTTGCATGGGCCGTACCAACTCCGCCGTCGTGACCATGATCGCCATGGAGCTTACGCAGCAGACCGAGGGCTATGCCGAGTACGAGACCGCTATGGCCGCGTTCGACTTGGTCGACCCCATCTATCGCAAGGCCGTCGAGTACACCCGTCCGCTCGCTGCCAAGTGGGCCGAGCAGAACGCCGACAAGCCCTGCATCAACGTGATGGCTCAGGGCCCGCTCTTTGGTGCCGCCTACGTCTTTAGCATCTGCAACGTGCAGGAGATGCTGCAGATCGACTCCTGCACCATCAACACCTGCGACTTCTTCCACGGCCCCTTCGAGATCCTGGACAAGCGCACCTCGCTGTTCCAGCTCATCAGCGTCGGCCGCAGCCGCTGCAACGACGAGCGCGGTATCCGCTTCGTCAACCAGTACGGTGGCGAGCGCGTCTATCAGCTCGACGCCAAGGAGCTCGGCCTCAACGACATCAAGGACAGCGTGAGTGAGTACTTCAACCACCTGATCTTTGCCCCAATCCTCAACAACGTGTACATGCGTGCGCTCTCTGTCGTCACCCACAAGGACTACATGACGCGCCGCTACATGTGGAAGCTTGAGTATTAGTTACGCGGTTTTACCAAACCGCGTAACGGCTCGACGCTGCGCGGTCCGCATTTGGGCAATCTGACGTTCAACTTCAAGGGCGCGACCAGAAGGTCAGCGCCCTTTCGTTTCACGTCACCTTGCCTCAAATGCGGCCCGCTCGCTGACTTATGCTCAACCAGCGGCGCCTTAGACGTTGGGAACGTTCCTTTTCTGCCGGCAGTTGGGGACAGTCCTAGTCGTTGGGGGGCGTTCTTGAATGACCAGTCATTTAAGTGCGTCCCCAATGACTACCCAATGAGTATGTGGGAGCAGATTTTTCCGTTCGCCGATTTGTGTCTTGAAAAATGTATATAACGACTATAACGTAGTTTGAAACATATTGGAAACAATACCGAGGAGGCTGCGTTGAAGAAAAGCAATCTGGGCTATGTGCTGGTGCTGATCGCCGCGCTTATGTGGGGCAGCATCGGAATCTTTGTAAACGGCATTGCGGCCATGGGCGTTTCGTCTCAGAGCATGGCGGCCTTTCGCTTGTTGGTCGGAGCGCTTATCTTGGCGCCGGTCCTGATGTTTATGGGCTGCCGTCCGGGTGAGGGGTCTACCGTGGCTCAGGGTCCGCTGGCTCTGTTCAAGGCAAGTCCTAAAGAGCTCGTTCCCTGCGCGCTTGTCGGTATCGTCGGTTTGGCCGCCGCCAACACCTGCTATTACGAGTGCATGGGCGAGGTGGGCATGTCCACGGCCTCGGTGCTGCTCTACACCTCGCCGGTGTTTGGCGTCATGCTCGGCCGCGTGCTTTATCGCGAGGACGTGACCCCCAACAAGCTCGTTGCCATTGTCTTTAACATCGTTGGCTGCGTGCTTGCAGTGACCAATGGTGACCTTTCCGGTTTTCATTTTTCGGTTTGGGGCGTCACGTCGGGCGTGATTGCAGGCCTTTGTGGTGCGTCACTCGCGGTGTTTAGCCGGATAGCAACCAAGACGGTCCACCCGCTGGCTGTCACGTTTTGGGGCTTTGTTTTTGGCGGTGCGGTTATGGCAGCTATCGCGGCTCCGTGGCCGGATGTCGCCGCGGCAATATCGCCACAGTTGCTGCTGCTGTTCCTTGGTTTTGGACTCATCCCCACAGCCGTGGCCTACATCCTATATATGCAGGGTCTGTCCATGGGACTCGAGACATCGAAGGTTCCCGTCGTAATGTCTTTCGAGACGGTCGTCACCGTACTGGTGGGCATTGGTGTCTATGCCGAGCCCGCCGGCGCGATCAAGGTCCTGGGCATTGTGCTGGTGCTCGCGTCCATCCTGATTATGAACACCGACTTCTCCAAGCTGCGCAACAGTGTGTTTGTCGGTCATGTCGTTGAGAGCATGACCTTTAAGCCCAACGCGTGGTGGACAGAGAAATCGCAGGACATGGATCTGTTTAAGGAACGCACGGGCATTGCCTTGGAGCCCACCGTGCAAGAAAGCCCCTGGTACTTCGTGCGATAGGGGGTTGCGCGCGGCGTCCGACCTGGGGTTATCCCGCCGTCGCCGGCCTGCCCAGCCCCCACGTTTCAAGTGCGTTAAACCCGCGAACGGTCGTTTTTCACCCGCAAACGGTCTTTATACTAATTAGCAATATAAGCAACGTATAAGACGTTATAATGACCATAACGAAAAGGAGGAGGCAAGATGAATCAGATCATTCTCGCATCTCATGGCGGCCTGGCCGCAGGCGCCAAAGACACGCTCGAGATGGTTCTCGGCGACGTGTCGAACGTCCACGTCGTGTCGCTTGCTCGTGACGACAAGGAGCCCATCACCAACAAGGTGGACGCCATGATCGCCACGTTCAACGCGGACGACACCGTCTATGTGCTGACCGATATGCTCGGCAGCTCGGTCAACAACAACATGGTCGAGCTTTCCAAGAACGGCACGAAGTTCACGGTTGTCAGCGGTTTCAATATTCCGCTGGCGCTGACGCTCGCTATGAGCCCCGCCCCCATCAAGGATGCCGAGCTCGCGGCCCTCATCAACGAGGCCCGCACCGGTCTGACCAACCCCAATGCACCGGTCGAGGCTGCCGCGGCTCCCGCCAAGAAGGCCAAGGCGCCCCGTCACAGCTCCGGTCCCGCCAAGATCGTCCTCGCACGTCTTGACTACCGTCTGCTGCACGGCCAGGTCGTCTTTACCTGGACCACCAAGGTTCAGGCCGAGCGCATCATCGTCGTCGACAACGCTGCCGCCAACGATGACATCAAGAAGGGCGCTCTTAAGCTGGCCAAGCCCCAGGGCGTGCGCCTGAACGTCTTCACCGTCGAGCGTGCCCTCGCCAAGATGGACAAGCTCAACACCCTCGGCGAGCGCGTCATGTTCGTCTTTGGCAACACTGCCGAGATGCTGCAGTTCTGCCAGGGCTACAAGCTCGACGCCATCAACCTGGGCGCCACCGCCAACCACGACGGTGCCGATCAGGTCGGCGGCAAGGACAGCTCCGTCTTCCTCGATGCCACCCAGAAGGCCGATATCAACCAGCTGCTCGACATGGGCATCAAGCTCTACGTCCAGCAGACCCCCACGTATCAGAGCGTCGACATCGACGCCAAGCTGTAATCAACCAGGCTTTTGCCTGACTGAAAGGAGAAGGGTATGAATACGTTCATCAGTGCGGTGCTCGTCGGCCTCGTCGGCGTGTTCTGCATGTGGGACTCCCGCCTGCTCGGTCGTCTTAACTTCGAGCAGCCCCTCGTTGGTGCTACGCTCGTCGGTCTGCTGCTGGGCGATATGCCCACCGGCCTTGCCGTCGGTGCCGCCGTCGAGCTCGTGTCCATGGGCCTGGTGCAGGTCGGCGCCGCCGTTCCGCCCGATATGGTCCTGGGCGGCATCGTGGCCGCTGCCTTTGCGTGCCTGACCGATGCTTCTGCCGAGACCGCCATGACGATCGCCATCCCGGTCGCCGTCCTGGGTCAGCTCCTCGGCATCGTGTTCCGTTCCATCATCGCCGCCCTCACCCATGTGGCAGATAACGCGATCGATAACGGAAACTTCAAGACCGCCTACCGTATGCACATCTGCGCCGGCTCCGGTCTGTACGCTCTCATGTACTTCCTGCCGATCTTCCTCGCCGTCTTTGTCGGCACCGACCTGGTCCAGACCATCGTCAACATGGTTCCCGAGTGGCTGTCCACTGGTCTTAACGTTTCGACCAAGATCATGACCGCCTACGGCTTGGCCCTGCTGCTCACCATGATGATCAAGAAGGGTATGACTCCGTTCCTGTTCATCGGTTTCCTGCTCGCCGCTTACCTCAACCTGTCCGTCATCGCGGTCGCTCTGATCGGTGTGTGCCTGGCTGTCGTCTTCATGGGCTTCAAGTTCAACGGTTCCCATGCAGCCGCCGGTGTCGATTCCGATTACGATCCGCTCGAAGACGACGAAGACTAAGGAGGAACACACTATGGCAACCGCAACCAAGGACGTGTCCCTGAACAAGAAGGTCAGCCAGTTCTTCTGGCGCTCCTGGGCCATCCAGGCCTCTTGGAACTACGAGCGTCAGATGAACATGGGCTTCCTCTACGGCATGGTTCCCACGCTCGACCGCCTCTATCCCGACGAGTCTGACCCCAAGCAGCTCGAGGCCAAGAAAGAGGCTTACCACCGTCACATGGCGTTCTACAACTGCACCCCGCAGACGAGCGCTTTCATCCTGGGCCTCGCCGCCTCCATGGAGGAGGAGTACGCCAAGGATCCTGAGAACTTCGATCCCGATTCGATCAACGCGGTCAAGACCTCCCTCATGGGTCCGCTTTCCGGCATCGGTGACTCCTTCTTCCAGGGCACCATCCGCGTTATCGCCTTTGGTCTGGGCGTTCAGCTGGCTCAGCAGGGCTCCATCATGGGCCCGATCCTGGCCATGCTCATCTCCATCGTCCCCGCTGTGCTGATCACTTGGTTCGCAGCCAAGATGGGCTATCAGGGCGGCCACGAGTACCTGAGCAAGCTTCAGGGCGGCGACCTCATGGAGAAGCTCATGTATGTCTGCGGCATCGTGGGTCTTATGTCCGTGGGCGGCATGATCGCCACGCTGATCGGCGCCACCACCCCGCTGCAGTTCGCTGACGGCACCGTTGTGATCCAGGACATCCTGGACGGCATGATGCCCCAGATGATCTCCCTTGGCCTCACCGGCCTTATGTACTGGCTCATCAAGAAGAACGTCAACACCGGTTGGCTTCTCGTGATCGCCATCGTGGGCGGCATCGCCCTCTCCGCGGCCGGCATCCTGGCCTAGTCGCGACCAAGCGTCCAACCGCTTTCCCCCGGGGGCCTGCCTGGCATCCCATACCCCAGGCAGGCTTCCATCCCTAAATGTGTCAAAGGGACAGTCCCTTTGACACATCCTCAACGGGCCGGTGACTCGGTCCAAATCACGGTAACCCTGCGTGCGCCCGGCAAAGTGGCGCCGCAAAAATCGAAAGGAATGTGTCAGATGTACGAGATCGACCTTAACCTCCCTAAGCAGATCGTCGCTGACGTCCTGTCCAACCACGAGATCCACAGCGTCGCCTTCGTCGGCTGCGGCGCTTCCATGTCCGACCTTTACCCCGCCAAGTACTTCCTGGCCAACAACACGGACAAGCTGAACGTTCAGATCTTCACTGCTAACGAGTTCAACTACGACACGCCTTCCTGGGTCAACGAGCACACCTTCGTGATCACCTGCTCCCTCGGTGGCTCCACGCCCGAGACCGTCGAGGCCAACAAGACCGCCAAGAAGCACAACTGCCCGGTCGTCTCCCTCACCAACAAGGCTGGCTCCGCTCTGACCGTCGACGCCGACCACGTCATCGTCCACGGCTTCCACGCCAACTACGCTGCCAAGTGCGAGAAGCCCGGCTACGCCATCGCTCTTGCTCTCGAGATCCTTCAGCAGACCGAGGGTTATGACCACTACGAGGACATGATCACCGGCCTCACCAACATCTTCGATCTCTGCGAGAACGCCGCTCAGCACTGCAAGAAGCTCGCCAAGAAGTTCGCCGAGGACTTCAAGGACGACAAGATGATCTACTTCATGGCTTCCGGTGCCTCCGAGAAGATGGCTTATTCTCACGCCGCCTTCCTGTTCACCGAGATGCAGTGGATCGACGCCGCCGCCTACAACACCGGCGAGTACTTCCACGGCCCGTTCGAGGTTTCCACCGAGGGTAAGCCCTACGTCTTCTTCATGTCCGATGGCGCCACCCGTCCGATGGACGCCCGCGCCCTCACCTTCCTTGAGCGCATGGGCGCCAAGGTCGCTCTGATCGACTCCAAGGACTACGGCCTGGCTGACGCCGTGCCCGCGAGCGTCGTCACCTACTTCAACCCGCTGCTGCACCTCGCCGTTATGCGCGAGTACGGCAACCAGATCGCCGAGGCCCGTCAGCACCCGCTGACCATGCGTCGCTACATGTGGAAGCTTTCCTACTAATCACAAGTAAGTAGACCTTACGGGTTGATTGAGAGGGGATGGGGTTTGCGCCCCGTCCCCTTTTTGCTTTGGGGGCGTGTCTGTCGCGTCATAAAACCCCAGATAAAACCTACCAAAATAAACCTGTCCCTTTTTGGCAGGTAGGAGGAGATGCGTATGATCAAGGCAGTGCTGTTTGACATGGACGGCGTGCTGGTCGATACCGAGTGGTTCTACAACCGCCGCCGCGTGGCGTTTATGGAAGAGAAGGGGTTCCACTTTGACGAGATTCCCGATCTTTCGGGGTCTAACGAGCCGGCCATTTGGGAGGCGCTGGTGCCCGACGATGTTGAGCTGCGCGAGCGCCTACGCGTGGAGTACAAGCAGGTCTACAGCCCGGACCACCCCGTTCCGTATGCCGAGCTGCTCAACGAGCAGACGGAGCCGGTGATGCGTGAGCTGCATGAGCGTGGCGTGAAGTGTGCCATCGCGAGCTCGTCCTATCGCGAGTTGATCGACGAGCTGGTGGAGATTGCCGGTATCGCCGACGTGCTGGACTACACCATCAGCGGTCACGAGTGCAGTGCGTTTAAGCCCGACCCCGAGATCTACCTGCGTGCCATGGAGGCGCTGGGGGTGGAGCCTGCCGAGTGCCTGGTTATCGAGGATTCGCCTTTGGGCATCGAGGCTGGTAAGCGCTCCGGCGCCTGCGTCCTGGCGCTGCGTCCGCACGAGGGTGTCAACCTCGATCAATCGCGAGCCGATTCCGTTATCGATAATCTGACCGACATTTTGGCCGCTTTGTAGCGTCAATCCGCCGCGAGAAGCACTGATTCACGCGTCTTTTGCTGCGGATTGGCTTAATTTGTCATCTATTTGGATCCGTTTGGCTTCGATTCGGACTAAGTGAGTAGACTTTTTGATGCAAGACGAGCACAAAGCGCATCTGCTCTAGTAAAACCGCAGGTCACAGGGGTGGCGGTTATGGGTGTGCTCTGCAGGTCGCGTAAAGTCTACTCACTTGTAATTTGGGCCTTTGGTCGTGGGGTTGCTGGTCCCGCTTTGGTTGTCGAGAGAGGGTGAATTGAAGCGCCCCCGCACGCTCCATGCTACAATCGCGGACATACCCCACAACTACATCTGCCTTCGAAAGGAGCCTGCGTGGCGAACGCCATCGATCAGCTCACGGACCGCGTGCTCGTGCTCGGCCGCCTCACCATCGTCCGCCGTGCCATTACCGCTGTGGCGGTCACCATTTCCGCCGTTCTCCAGACATTTCTGATCCAGGCGTTCATTCAGCCCGCCGACCTGCTTCCGAGCGGTCTTACCGGCGTCGCGGTCCTACTCGATCGCGTTACCTCGCTGGGTGGCGTTCATATCGACATCTCGCTCGGCATGCTCGCGCTCAACATCCCCGTGGCGCTCCTATGTTGGAGCGGCATTAGCAAGCGCTTCGTCATCTTCTCGATGATGCAGGTCGTGCTCTCATCGCTGTTCCTCAACGTCTTTCACTTCGCGCCGTTTTTGGGCGACAAGATCATGCTCATCATTTTTGGCGGCGTGGTCTCGGGTCTGGGCGCTGCCATCGCGCTTAAATCCGGCGCATCCACCGGCGGCACCGACTTTATCGCGCTGTGGGTTTCCAACCACACGGGCAAGACTATCTGGGGCGTCATCTTTGGTTTCAACTGCTTTATCCTGGCGATCTTTGGCTTTATGTTTGGCTGGGACAAGGCGGCGTATTCCATCGTGTTCCAGTTTATTTCGACCAAGACTATCGACAGTTTCTATCGTCGCTACGATCGCGTGACGCTGCAGATCACGACGCGTAAGGCAGACGAGGTCATGACTGCCTACGTAAACCATTTTCAGCACGGCATTAGCTGCGCCGAGGTCGTCGGCGGATATAGCCGCGAAAAGATGTACCTGCTGAACACTGTTGTCTCGACCTACGAGAGTCAGGACATTATCAAGCTGGTGTGCGACGTTGATCCCGGCGCCGTGATCAACGTGTTCCACACGCTCAACTTTGTGGGCGGCTGGTGGGGTGGTCATGTCGACGAGCCCATGCCCACGGCCGTTCCCGATCCCGACAAGCCCGCACGCATGGCCAGCAGGCAGGCGCGCCTCAGCGAACAGGACAGCCTGCAGCAGGACGACGGCAAGTAGGGTATTGGCATTTTGCCGGTCCTGCGCAACCCATCCGAACGAGCCCCCCGAAAGCCCCGTTGCTTTCGAGAGGCTCTCGTTTGCCCAGATAAAACCTACCAAAATGAAGCTGTCGCTTTTTGGTAGGGAGGGTGTATCGTTTTATCATTATGAGGTAATATGAAACTAGACGTTATATACGTATTAGTTATTTCGATATTTCGATAAGAGTGATTAGATATGCCTGCGCCCAAAAATGCACCGCTTTACCAGCAGATTTACGACGAAATCAAGGATGCGATCGAGAAAGGTGTTTATGCACCCAAGGAGCGTATTCCGTCCGAGCTTGAGCTAGCCGAGCAGTACGACGTGAGCCGCATTACGGTGCGCCGCGCCGTCGAGGAGCTGTGCTCCGACGGCTACCTGGTTAAGCAGCAGGGCCGTGGCACCTTTGTCTCCACGCCGCACATCAATCGCCAGTTTCACGCCTCGACGCTGCAGACGTTTACCGCGCTGTGTGCCGGCAACGGCATGAAGGCCGGTGCGCACGTGATCGATCGCCAGATCGTTCCGGCGCGCCAAAACGAGATGGAGTTCTTTGGCCTGCAGAAGGATGCGCTGCTGCTGCATATCAAGCGCGTGCGTACGGCCGACGGCGAGCCCATCTTTGAGGAGAACATCTTTGTGCCGTTTGATGCCTACCGTGAGCTGTTGACGGCCGATCTTGAGGACAAGTCGATTTTTGCCGAGGTCGAGCGTGTTGGCGGAACGCCGATTATCTCGGTTGGCTACCGCACGGTCGAGGCCGTTCGTGCCAATACCGAGCAGGCGGCCGAGCTGGGCATTGCTCCGCACGATCCGCTGCTCAACCTGCGTGCCGGCTTTACGGGCCCCAATGGCGAACCGGTCCTGATGGGTAAGCAGTACTACGTGGGATCGCGCTACGTTATGGTTATGTAAGTTACGCGGTTTTACCAAACCGCGTAACGGCTCGACGCTGCAAGCCCGCCAGAGCGGCAATCTGCCTTTCAACTTCGGCGGCATGACCAGAAGGTCAAT
>URMZ01000025.1 GCA_900549025.1 uncultured Collinsella sp. | reverse complement strand
GCGCGAACGGTGCGCCTGTTTAGCGAAACTGGTGAAAAATAGATTGACGCTAACAGCCATCAGGGACTGCCTGCGCCGGGGGCTGTCGCCCGAGCAGATGGCGGCGCGCAACGGCGGCCCGGTGGACCTGTCGCCGTCGACCATCTACCGCTGGGTCTCGGCGGGCTACGACGGCATGACCAACATGGAGCTCAGGCGCAAGGTCGGCTACAGGCCGAGGAAGCGCGCCGCGGGCCGGGCGGCCACGCGCCACTCCGCCCGCAGGTCGCATGCCGCGTTCCTCGCCCTCGGGGAGGACGCGTGCGCCGCGGCCTGGGAGATGGACACGGTCGAGGGCGCGCGGGAGGACTCGGCCTGCCTGCTCACGCTGCTGCACCGCCCCAGCAGGCTCCAGCTCGCGCTGCCGCTGGCGGAGAAGACCGCCGGGTGCGTCGCGGACGCCCTGGAGGGCGTCCGGGCGGTCCTCGGCGCCGACGGGACGCGCCGCGTGTTCCGCGCCGTGCTCACCGACAACGGCGCGGAGTTCTCCGACGAGGCGGCGCTCGCGGCGCTGCTCGGCGAGGGGCCGGGCGAGACGAGGCTGTTCTACTGCGACCCGCGCCGCAGCGACCAGAAGGGCGCCTGCGAGCGAAACCACGTCGAGATAAGGAAGCTGCTGCCCAAGGGCGCCGGGCTCAGGTTCGACCGGCTCGCCCCGGCCGACCTGGCGCTGGCCATGTCGCACGTGAACTCCGAGCCCCGCGGCGCGCTCGGCTTCTCGACGCCCGCGCGCGCCTTCAGGGCGATGCTCGGCGGCGACGCGGCGGCGCTGCTGGACGCCTACGGCGTGGAGGACGTGGCGCTCGGCGATCTCGACCTGACGCCGGGGCTCATCGCGCGGGCGCGCGCAGAGAGGGGCGATGCCCCGCTGGCCTAGCCTGGAAGAAAAAACGGAATAGACGGACCGACCGTCCGGCTGAGTCTGGGAAGAGGTGCCGGGCGGCGGGCGGAGCATGGCCACCGGACCCATCGAAACACATCTCCACCGTTCCTTCAACTGGGAAAACGGCGCCCCCGGGGCCCGTGAGGGGCCGCGGGGGCGTTCGGCTAACTGCGGGAACGGCCTATTCGCTCAATGTGTTCGGTTGAGATCGGAAATCAACCGTTTTCTCAACGCCCCGCTACTTAAGCGTTGCGTACATCACCGCCTTAATCGTATGCATGCGATTCTCCGCTTCTTGGAAAACACGAGACTTATCGGACTCAAAAACCTCGTCCGTGACTTCCATTTCGGTAACTCCAAACTTCTCAGCAATTTCGGCACCAACAGTAGTATTAGTATCGTGGAAGCTCGGAAGACAGTGGAGGAAAATCGCCTCGGGCTTTGCCATAGACATCACCTCAGCGGTCACACGATACGGCGACATGAGCTTAATGCGGCTTTCCCACAGCTCTGCGGGCTGACCCATGCCAACCCAAACATCCGTGTAAATTACATCGGCATCACGAGCGCCTTCCTCAATATCCTCTGTAATGGTAATCGTCGATCCATGCTCGGCCGCAATACGACTACATTCTGCAAGGAGTTCAGGATCATAGGATGTAGCCCCCTCCGAATTTCCCCCGATTGGGCCGCAAGAACAGAAGTTAATGCCGAGCTTAGCGCAAATGACCATGAGCGAATCGGCGACGTTTCCGGCCGCCTTACCAAAAAATGTAAGTTTCCTGCCCTTAATCTCTCCAAACTCTTCACGCATGGTCAGAATATCGGCAAGCACTTGAGTCGGGTGAAATTCAGTAGTCAGCCCATTCCAAACGGGAACCCCAGCTTTTGCAGCAAGCTCCTCAACCTTCGCCTGTTCAAAGCCGCGGTATTCAATTCCGTCATACATGCGGCCAAGGACGCGAGCCGTGTCCTCAATCGACTCCTTTTTGCCCATCTGAGACGAGCCCGGATCCAAATAAGTTACACCCATGCCAAGGTCAAGTGCACCAACTTCGAAGGCGCAGCGAGTACGCGTGGAAGTCTTCTCAAATAGCAAAACAATATTCTTGCCTTCAAGGTATTTATGCGGAACACCGGCACGCTTCATGCTTTTGAAGTTAGCAGAAAGCTCAAGCAGATACTCAATCTCTTCCGTCGTGTAATCAAGCAGCTTCAGAAAACTGCGCCCAGCGATATTAACACCCATATTCGCCATCTCCCATCACAGTGGATTTGCAACTAAATATCTTCGCGCCAGAAGGGCATGCTCATGCAGCGCGGGCCACCACGACCGCGGGACAGTTCCTCGGAGGGAACGACCAAAAGTTCCAAACCGTTCTTGTAGAGCTCATCATTTGTGACAACATTGCGCTCGTAAACACAGACTTTACCAGGAGCAACGGCAAGAGTGTTCGACCCGTCGTTCCACTGCTCGCGAGATGCCTCAACCATATCGCCGGCACCGCACTCAATAAGCTGCACCTTCTCCACGCCAGTAGCCATTTCAAGAATATGTTCAAGCGTGTCATCAATCTCTTGAACAGCGACCATTCCCTCAGAGTCACCACGAGTCAGACGATAAACACGAAGGGTCTCAAAAATACCGGGATAAACTGTGAACTTATCGAAATCCACCATGGTGCAAACGGTGTCAAGATGCATGTAAGCATAGCCGTTGGGGATTTTAATAGCGTAAACGGTATCGATCTCAGAATTCCCAGATCCCCAGAACAAATTCTTTGCAAGCTCCTCAATCGCAGCCGCCTCAGTTCGCTGGCTAATTCCAATAGCCAAGGTATGAGCGTTAATGTTAAGCACATCACCGCCCTCGATATGCCAGGGATTCTTGTGGTCGTACCAAATCGGAGTCCCTGCATAATCGGGATGGTATTTGAAAATCGCTTCATAGAAGGGCACTTCACGATCTCGCTGTTTCCAATACATATGGTGAAGCAGAACGCCTTTGCCCACGGAAGCAAGAGGATCGCGAGAGAAATATGAACTCGGAAGAGGCTTCAACACCAAATCATCGGGCTTCGCATCCTCATTATCCATCATACTAAGCGTAGTCGAAACGCGAGGCAGTTCAAGGTCACGATAACGATACCCCCCCATAGCCTCAAGTACAAACTGATACGAATCTGAAATAGCGTCGAGCTTTTCACGAACAGCCTGCTCAAGCATAGGATTGACAATCCCACTCTCAGCCATAAATGTATCGGTAAACTCAGCGCGAGCCGAGGGGCATGCATCCAGCGCTTCAGCAACGAGTTTCTCCATATAGAGAACCTCAACACCTTCGCTCCTCAGAAGATCCGCAAAGGCATCATGCTCCTTTTGAGCCACATCAAGATAGAAACAGTCGTGAATCCAGACATCCTCGAACTCTTCTGCCTTTACGTTCACAAGGTCACGACCGGGGCGGTGAAGCACAACTTTCTTGAGCTTACCAATCTCGCTGTGTACATTCAGTCCTTTAGACATTCCTGTTACTCCATTTCAGCCATGAAACCTACAGGGCAATAAGTCCCGAGATTGCTACGAATACGATATTGATGAGCGACACGACCAAGAAGAATTTCCAAACGGTCTTCCACCACTGGCCAAGCTTGATCTTGCACACGCCCAAACCCGCTACAAGAATGGCGCTAGTAGGACAGATCAAAGACATCGTCGCGCTACCCATGGAGAGAGCCCACACGGCGGCCTCGGGATTAAGGCCCATGAGTTCGGTCAAAGGTCCAAAAATGGGAGCGGTCAGTGCTGCAAGGCCAGATGGGCTGGGAACCAGAATCGCCAGGAGGTTCTCAACCGCATAAAGAAGCGTAGTAAAGAGAACCGCCGGGATGCCGCCCAGACCAGTGGCGAGCGCATTGAGGATGGTATCGATGATCATGCCGTCGGAGGCAATGACAAGGATGCCACGCGCAAGTCCAACGACAATTGCCGAGAAAGCAAAGTCAGCGATACCCGCAACAAATTCCTGAGCGATGACGTCCTGACTAAAGCCCGCAATAACACCAGCCAACAGGCCCATGGCCAAAAAGACCGCAGAAATCTCGTTCATATACCAGCCCTGGGTCACAAGTCCCCAGATGATAAGGCACATACCAGCGATAAATACCGCAAGCACGCCTTTTTGACGACCCGTAAATTCCGCGTCAAGGGCAGATTCATCAGCAGCGAACTCGACTTTCTTGGCGATATCATCCTCAAATGTGATCGATGACTCAGGGTTCTTCTTTACCCTTCGTGCATAGAGGACAACCCAAGTAATTGCAACGGCGGTCAAAACAACCCAGGCAATCATACGCAGCCACAGCTGGGGGTTGCCCTGAATACCAAGAATACCTTGCGCAATGAGAACATTAAACGGATTAATCGTTGAGGCGATGTAACCCGTGCGCGCTCCAACGAACACGACCATGAACGCCGTCATCGAGTCGAAGCCCATAGCCATCATAATTGGCATGAAGATCGCAAAGAACGGGAGAGTTTCTTCCGCCATGCCAAAGCTCGTTCCGCCCAATGCAAAGAGAACCATCGCAATAGGAATAATTAGAATGTCTTTGTTCTTAAAGCGGCGAACGACACGACCCATTCCGCTCGTGATAGCGCCCGTTTTAGTAATAACCTGAAACGAACCGCCCACAATCAAGATGAATGCAACGACCTCAATTGCCTCTTGTATACCGCGCGTTGGAGCCTGAAGAACATCGAAGACGCCTTGTCTGAGATCTACTTCATCCCCGGTTTCCTCGTCAATATATGTCTTTTCACTCTGCTCATACGTACCTGCGACAGTGACTTCACGACCGTTCACCTCCTGACGCTGATAGGACCCAGAGGGAACAATCCACGTGAGAACAGCGAAGATGACCATAAGCGCAAAGATGATCGCATATACGTGCGGGACCTTGAACTGCTTGATGCCTTTCGAACTTTCCGCTGCCATATCTCCTCCTTCATTCCTTTTCCCATCTATCCAGCTGGCACCATAAATGTATGAGGTTGCTCAGCGGTGGTCGGCCAACCATCGCCATCGTGTCGCTTTTCACCTATGAACGGCAGCTAAAGTGACGTTATTAATCAATCTGATATTTAAAATTGATGTTATTTGTCAATTACATACGTCTTTTAACTTTTCCGCAACACAACAAGGAACCTGCCTTAGCCTTATATAAAAACCAGCAGGACAGGAGACAGACATGCAAGGCATACACATAACAAATGAAATCGGTCATTTAAAAGCCGTACTTGTCCATCGACCAGGAGCTGAAACACAAAACTACCCTGATGCCGACTTCAGCCAAGTTTTCTCTCTGCGAAAATGGAGCGGTCGTTTTGACCTCGACAAAGCAATGTATGAGCACGATTCCATGGTTCAATTGCTTGAGAAGCATGGCGTAGAAACCATTGAAATTAGGGACCTTCTCGAAGACTCACTTGAAACTGAGCCCCAATCACTTAAATATTTTATTGATGACTACCTCCGTTGCAGCGGGGCAACAGGCAGAGAGTTCCTCGAGGCAATAACCCAGTTGTTTGAGAACGCTAAGAACACCCAGGAATTGGTGAATATAGTACTTAACGGCATTCGCTTTGGAGACACTGAGCTATGTTCAAACCAGTCGGAAACACTACGGGCGCTCGTGCACGAGCAATTTGATCCCGCCTCGCTCTTGGTCAATCCCCTCAACACGCTTTTTTTCACTCGTGATCCTGCTGTGGTAGTCGGAGACGGCATCATCCTAAATCATATGTATTGGCCTGAGCGTGATCGTGAGGTCGCCTTATACCGGCAGATATTCACCCACCACAAGATCATGGGAGAAACTCCAGTATGTGATTTGAACAGGAGTAGTTACCATATCGAAGGCGGAGACATTATTGTTATCAGTGCTAAGACAATATTAGTTGGAATCTCTGACCGAACTGAACCCGCCGCCGTCGAGTCACTTGCCAAAGAGCTCCTGACCTCAAATAAATTCCAGACCACCGAGCTAATTGCGATTCGAGTCCCCTCTGACGGACTGCGTATCCACCTCGATACGTTCATAAGTAGAATTGATCACGACGCGTTCCTCATCGATCGTGAGATATGCAATGCCGTTGATGCATACAGCATTCAACTAAAACGATCCGGAAGGGGCCTTACGATCACTCCTATCGATCGCACGATTCCGGAAATACTCTCTGCAGCCTGTTGCGAACCAATAAAAGTAATTGACTGCGGAGGCGGGAATCAAACCGCCTACGAAAGAGAACGCCGGAACAACGCAACGTCTATCCTTGCCCTCTCGCCAGGAAAACTATGCGTATATGAAGAAAACGTTTGGACCAACGAAGCGCTTGAGAAAGCAGGAATGGAATTATTCCCGCTATCCATTGACGAGCTCACCAAAGGCTATGGTGGCACAAACTGTCTATGCCTCCCTCTGTGGCGAGAGGATCTATAGCCATGGGCTTCGGGGCAAATCTTCGTAAACTCCGCACCATGGAGCATCTTGGTCAGGCGCAACTTGCAGAGATGTTGGGGGTATCTAAAGAGACCGTTTGTCGTTGGGAAAAAAGTCGGTATGCCCCCCGTGAACGCTATATTGAAAAGTTACAAGCGCTCTTCGGTTGCACCCGCGATGAACTTGTTGGCGAGGAAAACGGTTTGGCCGTAAAGCTCGCAAATAAAAGAATCGTCACCGACGAAGACCCTGCTATCCACGAAATGGAGGGCGCATTTCCCGTCATCGATATCGAATCGCAAAAGCGCCGCATCACGCACGGCCAACAAAATGCTTGCGCGCCTGTAGACGTAGCCAAACGTCACCCACATAGCGTTTTCGTTAAAATCAAAGGCGACGAAATGTCCCGCATTTACCCTCCCGGCAGCTTACTACTTGTCGATACCACAGCAAAGCCTTGGAACGGCTGTGCTGTATTGGCGCTCGCAGACGGTAAAACACCGGTAATTAGGCGATTTGCAGAAGGAAACGACATGATTGTGCTGTCGTCCCACTCATATGCAACAGCAAGTCCGGATCTGATGTTTAACAAACGGAGGATTAAAATCATAGGAGTCGTCGTTTGGTATCAAGCGAGCCACGATCACACGCTTAATTAAATCGACTTTCCCAAAAACGACCGCACCGCACAGACAGCTCAAAGTCCCAGCCCAAATGAACTACTTTTTGGCGGCTTTGCGCTCGTCGCGGATGCGGGCGCGGTCCATGGCCGCCTCGACGGCCGAGAAGCGGCAGCCGCAGTAATTCTGCCGATACATACCCAGCTCACGCGAACGACGCGTGGCCTCGGGATAATACGGGCGAAAATCGCGAATCACCGGCGTAAGCCCGCGGGCGGCAGCCAGACGCTCCAACACATCATTGCAGGTCTCGAACAGCTGATACGGCGAGACGGCGAGCGTCGTGCCCACGAACTCAAACCCGCGCTCCTGGGCCACGCGGCACGCCTCGGCCAAGCGCAAGGCATAGCACGCGCGACAGCGACGGGGCCGATCGGCACCCAGTGGGGCCACGCCGGCCTCCCAGCGATCGCGGTCCTCCCCTGCCTCGATGAGCTCGATATCGCCATCGGCACACCACCGGCGCAGCTCGTCCAAGCGCCGCTGCCATTCATCATGAGGCTGAATATTGGGGTTGGTCCAGCAAATCGTGGGCTCAAACCCTTCCTCGCGCAGCAGGCGAACCGGCTCAAGCGAGCACGGCGCACAGCAAGCGTGCAACAACAACGGCTTCATCAACATCTCCTCCCCCGCAATGATTTTTCTGGGACGGGGATTAAAAAATCATTGCGTACCTAATGATTTTTTAATCCCCGTCCCAGAAAAATCATCCCAAAAAGACTACCCTGCGAAAAAGCGCACGCCAAAGGATGTGTCCTCGCAGGCGATAATGCGACGGTCGCGCAGAATGGTCCGCACGTAATACCAATCGCCCACGCAGCCCGACAAATGCAAACCGGCCGCCAGGTAACACAGCAGCGGATAGCCCGAACATGCAAACCCCAGGGCAAACAACGCCGTCACAACAACCGTCGGCGCCAGGCAAACCGCCATGTACCGCCGGCGCGAATACACAACGCCCTCGGCGCAGGCGTAAATCATGCAGGTTTCGAGATTTGCCCCAAAGGTCACCCGAGCACCGGCGGGCGCAAACAGCTTAAAGAACACCGCGTGCACCAGCTCGTGCACGGCAAATGACGCCGCCGAAATCGCAGCCAAGCCGACTATCCAGCCCAAGACAGCCGTCCAGCCACCCGCGTCAGCCGCATCCAAATCCGCGGGCCCACCCAGCAGCATAAACACCGGCACCAGGCACACGGCAAATGCGCCGAGCACGGCCATCCCCCACACAAAGCAGGCGTGCAGAAAATCCTCGTCCTCAAACGCATATATGTTGGAAATCTCATTCATAGCATCTTAGGATAGCGCCCCTGCCACGTACCCGTCCGCATGTGCGATAATGTCGAACGATATGCACGAATTGACCACCGCGTCGCCAGGCCTTGCGCCCGGCCGCGCTCTCACCATACGCGAAGGAGTCCCATGGCATCCAAATACTCCATGAACGACCGTCCCAGCTGGCCTCGCCGCGCCATCGTTACCGCCGGCGAGCCCTACGGCAACAAGGGCCTTCACTTTGGCCACGTTGGCGGCGTCTTTGTCCCGGCCGACTTCTTCGCCCGCTTCCTGCGCGACCGTCTGGGCCGCGAGAACGTCATCTTCACCTCGGGCACCGACTGCTATGGCTCGCCCATCATGGAGAGTTACCGCAAGCTCAAGGAGAACGAAGGCTACGATAAGTCCATCAGCGAGTATGTCGAGTCCAATCACTCCCGCCAGGCCGCGACCCTCAACAACTACAACATCAGCTGTGACATCTACGGCGGCTCGGGCCTTGAGCCGGCTGCGCAGATTCACAACGAGGTGACCGCCGAGATTATCAAGCGCCTGCACGAGCAGGGCACCATCTCCAAGCGCTCCACGCTGCAGTTCTACGATGCCAAGGCCGGCACGTTCCTCAACGGCCGTCAGGTGATCGGCCGCTGCCCCATCCAGGGCTGCAAGTCCGAGAAGGCTTATGCCGACGAGTGCGACCTGGGTCACCAGTTTGAGCCCGAGGAGCTCATCGCGCCCAAAAGCCAGCTCACCGGCGAGGTGCCCGAGCTGCGCCCGGTAGACAACCTCTACTTCGACCTGCCGGCCTACCTCGACTTTATGAAGACCTATACCGCCAAGCTCGCCCAGAACCCGCAGGTTCGTTCCGTGGTCTCCAAGACTATGGAGGAGTGGCTGCTGCCGGCTCAGCTCTATATCCAGAACAAGTTCCGCGAGGCCTTCGATGCCGTCGAGGATCAGCTTCCCGAGCACACCGTGCTGGAGCCCGAGGGCAACAAGAGCAGCTTTACCGTCACCTTCCCCAGCTGGAAGGAGCGCGACGACGCCCACGCGGTGCTCGCCAACGGCGGCGTGCGCTTCCGCAGCGGCAAGGCGCTCGTGCCCTTCCGCATCACCGGTAACATCGGCTGGGGCGTTCCTGTGCCCGAGGTCGATGGCGTCTCCGACGTCACCTGCTGGTGCTGGCCCGAGAGCCTGTGGGCGCCCATCAGCTATACGCGTACCGTGCTCGCGCGCGATGCCAAGGCCGCCGGCGTGACCGAGGGTGTCGCCGCCCAGGATGCCGCCCTCATGGGCGAGCCCGCTGCCGACTCCACGCAGGTCCCCGCGCCCACCTACCAGCACAGCTCGCTCGACTGGCGCGACTGGTGGTGCTCGGACGACGCACAGATCTACCAGTTCATCGGTCAGGACAACATCTATTTCTACTGCATCGCTCAGACAGCCATGTGGGAGGCCCTGGGCTGGGACCTCACGCAGAGCACCGTCAGCGCCTGCTATCACCTGCTCTACATGGGCAAAAAGGCCAGCTCGTCCTCGCAGACTCCTCCCCCGCCGGCAGACGACCTGCTCAACCACTACACCTGCGAGCAGATGCGCGCGCATTGGCTGTCGCTCGGCCTGTCCGAGAAGCCGGTGAGCTTTAGCCCCAAGGCATACGACACGCGCGTGACCGGCAAGGACAAGGACGGCAACGAGGTACGCGCCTGCGACGACAAGCGCGTTATCGACCCGGCCCTTAAGGAGAGCGCCCTTTTGACCGGCGTCTTCAACCGCCTGGCCCGCAGCTGCTTCTACGGCGTCGCCGTCAAGGAGGGCGACGAGAGCCCCTATCGCAACGGTTGCATCCCCGCCGGCGCCGCCTCGGCCACCGTGGTGGAGGCCGCCGAGCAGGCCGCCCTCGCGTTTGAGCAGGCCATGTACAAGTTCGAGACGCACCGCGCGCTCGCTGTGTGCGACGACTACCTGCGCGCCGCCAACAAGCGCTGGAGCGACGCCTCCAAGGCTGCCAACAAGCTTGAGGGCGAGCAAGCCAATACCGCGATGACGCAGGCCCTCGTCGACGCCTTCACCGAGCTGCGCGTGGCGACCGTGCTCATGCACGGCATCGTGCCGGCCGGCTGCGAGCTCATTTGCGAGTACTTCGACGTCGACCCCGTCGCCTTCTTTAGCTGGGACAACATATTTGCCTCCACGGACGAGTTCGTGGAAAGCCTGGGCGAGAAGCCCGGCGAGCACCGCGTGAAGCCGCTGCCCCCGCGCTTCGACTTCTTCAGCAAGCACGAGAGCCAGTACTAAAACAACACTCGACATGTAATGGAATGGGAAGGAAAGACGGATGTCCAAGCCGCGTCGTCGTAAGCAGAAAAAGCAGGTCAAGGCCGAGCTCAAGCTCAGGCAGTTTGCTGCTACCGAGCTTTCTGACCAGCTTGCCGCCCAACACTCCGCCGCCGACCTGCCGCGCTTTATGGTCGACACGGTCGCCGGCGCCTATGCGCCCGCCGATGCCAAGCTCATGATCGAGGGCTTCGGCGCCGCGGCCACACGCCCGGTCACGCTGCGCGCCAACACGCTCAAGGCGACCGCCGAGGACATCGCTGCGGCGCTCGGTGCCGCCGGCATCGCCCACAACCCCGTCGCCTGGTACCCAGACGCCTTTATCCTGCCCGAGGCCCAGGTTTCCGATCTGTGGGATCTCGACATCTACCGCGACGGCAAGATCTACCTGCAGAGCCTGTCATCCATGATGCCGCCGTTGGTCCTGGGCGCCCAGGCAGGCGAGGACATCCTGGACATGTGCGCAGCCCCCGGCGGCAAGACAACACAGATCGCCGCCCTCACCCAGGGACAGGCGCACCTCACCGCCTGTGAGATGAGCATTCCCCGCGCCGAAAAGCTTGAGTCCAACCTCCACCGCCAAGGTGCCAAAAACGTGCCCGTCATGCGCATCGACGCACGCGAGCTCGACGAGTTCTTCCGCTTTGACCGCATCCTGCTCGACGCTCCCTGCACCGGCACGGGCACCGTCATCAGTGGCAACGAGAAAAGCCTGCGCGGCCTCACCGAGCAGTTGCTGAGCAAGTGCGCCCGCTCGCAGCGAGCACTTCTGGACCGCGCCATGGGTGCCCTCAAACCGGGCGGCACGCTTGTCTATTCGACCTGTTCGATTTTGCCGCAGGAAAACGAGGACGCCCTGCAAGAGGCCCTCGACAAGCACATGGACTGCGAGCTTATCCCCCTCGACGGCACGCCGAGCGAAAGCGAAGCACGACGCACCCAGGAAGCTGGTGAGGAGCCGCGCATCGAGTCCAACGCTCTGACCGAAGCCATTGCCGCCGGTCAGGTATCGGCCATCGCCAACGGCCTGCCCGGCACGCTCACCATTCCGCCTAGCCGCGACTTTGAGGGCTTCTACATTGCCCTGATCCGAAAACGCAGCTAGCGCACGGATCCAAAACTCAACAAGTTATCTCCGTGCGCGTTTGCCCTGCTGGTCGCGATGCTGTTTAAGCATCGTGCGCTCCTTGCGTTCGGCCCTTTTGCCCTTAATGGCCGTGACCACAAAGTAGATGACCGCGGCGGCAACGATTGCGCCCACACACAGGCCAATCGAGCCCAACATTGCCGAAAATTCCATACCGCGTCACCTCTCTTGTAAACGGGACTTTCAAGATAGCACCTCGATCCCCGCCACCACAGCTCCTTCACGTTCACCGGCCCTTCGGTCTAACGGATGGCGCGGCGGGGAAAAATCAACTCGTCAAACGATTTAGCATTCGCAATTCCGGCTGCATAGCGCCGGCCGTTATCACATAGAATCGAGCCTCCATGGATACCCTCAACGATCTAAATGAGCGCGTCGACGCCTTCGTCGGCACCAGCTCCTTCGACACGCCTGCGGCGGCAAACGACCAAGCTCCCATCGATGTGCCCGCCGAGGTGCACAAGGACATCGTCGCCTCGGTCGATTTTTCCGAGGTCGAGCTTGCAGACGAGTTCACCGAGCCCCAAGTAGCCGTCACGCCCAACGGCCTGCTCCCTATGGAGCCCCTGCCCATCGACGGACGCCTGCGCAAGGCTGCCCTTCGCATGCCCGACGAGATCGAGGAGGCCAGCGGCTTCACGCTCTTTGGCCGACGCATCAAGTCGCTCATTTACACCACCGATGTCGCGGTTATCCGCAACTCCAACGCCGACGCCGTCTTTGCGGTCTACCCTTTCACGCCGCAGCCCGCCATTACGCAAGCGCTGCTGACCGTCGCCGAGTGCCCGGTCTTTGTAGGCGTGGGTGGCGGAACTACGACCGGTAAGCGCTCCGTGCAGATGGCAGCCGTCTCCGAGATGCAGGGCGCGGCGGGCTGCGTGGTCAACTCCCCCGCTACTGCCGAGATGGTCGAGCACATCACCAACATCGCCGACATCCCCGTCATCGCCACGGTCGTTCGCTGCGACGACGATGCCCACGCCAAGGTGCGCGCTGGAGCCAAGATTCTCAACATCGCCGCCGGCAAGAACACGCCCCAGGTCCTACGCGAGCTGCGCGAGCACTATCCCAACCTGCCGCTTATCGCGCCGGGCGGCAAGACGCCCGAGAGCATTCGCGAGACCATCGCCGCCGGCGCCAACGCCATCATCTGGACACCGCCTTCGGCCCAGCAGCTACAGACCGACATGATGCAGCGTTATCGCAAGATGAAGGAAGACGCCACACCTGTCATCTCGCGCGACGACGTGCCCATTATCGACCAGGTCGCCGCCGCCGAGGTCAGCCAAGTCGAGAACATGAATCCCGATGTGCCGATTCCCGACGAAGTCATCGAGCGCGTCGCTTCGATCCACGAGCGCGTCGAGGAGCATCGCGCCAACCGCGGCCTCAAGCCGTCACTGCACGGCTTTTTCTTCCGCGGAAAGAAACGCTAGCAAAACATCTTGGCCCGCCCCACAAACGTGAGGCGGGCCGTTTTCGTTTGAGCAATCATGCAGCGACGTGATGGGGCAAATTAATCCACGCGCTTGTCGCCCATAAAGAAGAGCGCCACCGTACCAGGTCCGGTATGCGAGCCAATCAGAGTACCGATGTCATTGATCTCAATCTTGCCTTTAAGCTGCGGAACCTGTTCCTCAATCAGCGCCGCGACCGCCTCGGCATCCTCGCGGCACGCCGACTGCGACATGATGCACTTACCCGAATAATCTGCACCGTCCTGTACGTGTGCCATCATGGTCTTAGCCATCTCGGAAATCGCTCGCTTCTTAGTGCGAATCTTCTCACGTGGCGACAGCTTACCTTCGCAATCGACCGTCATAAGCGGGCAAATCTTGAGCGCCGTGCCGATGATCGCGCTCGCGGCCGAAATGCGACCGCCGCGCAGGTAGCTCGACAGATCGGTCGAGAAGAACCAGTGGTGCAGGTTGAGTTTATGCTCCTCGATCCAAGCGGCCGTCTCGTCGAGTGAAGCCCCGCTATCGCGCACGTCGGCGGCATATTCCAGCAACAGACCAAAGCCCGAAGACGCCCCCAGCGAATCGATGACGCGTACCTTGCCGCCCTGGGGATAGCGATCCGCAAGCATCTGCGCCGCGACGCAGGCCGATCCATACGTGCCCGAAATACCCGACGACAACGTCAGGTGCAGCACGTCTTTACCCTCGGCAACAAACGGCTCCCAAAACTCCTCGTACTCGCCCACGCCCACCTGAGACGTCTTGGGCATGGCGCCCGCGGCAATCTGGGCAAAAACTCGTCCGGCGTAATCGACTGATACAGATCGTCCGTATAGACAACATCGTCGATCTCGTAATGAAAATACGCGACGGGAATATTGCGCGATTCAAAGAACTCACGGGTTCGGTCGGCGGCGGATTCACAGGTCAGGACAAAATCACTCATATGAGGCTCCTTACTCATTGCTGCGCAAATTATCGCACAGTGAGCCTACATGCGGTACATATGTCCACTGTTTACCAAATCGAACCAAAAATAGTGAACATCTTTACCACCATCGTCTCCACCGGCCCCACGCAAAAATATCTGAGAAAACACCCTCTGTCGTCTCCACTCAACCGCCATATCTACCTCAACTAAATCGATTTACCAAACCGTTCATCCGACAATTCAGCCGCTGGCGCAAAATCGAAACAAAAGCGGCGCATACTGGTAAACGTTTGACGCTGTTTATCAGTTTTACCAGCCCCATCGGAAGGTGTTTCATGGTCGCATTCGATCGCAACCCGCAAGACTTCAAGTATCTGCGCCTGCTTTCGAGACAGTTCCCCACCGAACAATCCGCGTTTACCGAGATCATCAATCTCTCGGCCATCCTCAACCTGCCCAAAGGCACCGAGCATTTTATGAGCGACGTGCATGGCGAGTACGAAGCCTTTATGCACATCCTCAACAACTGCTCGGGCGTCGTGCGCGAGCATGTCGACGAGATTTTTGGCGACACGCTCACCTTTGACGAAAAGGGCGAGCTGTGCACGCTCATCTACTACCCGCACGAGAAGATCGAGCTGGTCCGCAGCCAGCGCGAGGACTCGCCCACCTGGTACAAGACGATGCTTGACCAGCTCATCATGGTCGCTCGTTCGCTTTCAAGCCGCTACACGCGCTCCAAGGTGCGTAAGGCCATACCGCGCGATTACGCCTATATCATCGACGAGTTGTTGCACACGCACCCGGACGAGAACAACTATCGCGTGCGCTATCACGAGCGCATCGTGGAGTCCATCCTGGAGACCGCCAGCGCCGACGACTTTATCGAGTCACTCGCCTCGCTCATCAAGCGCTTGGCCGTCGACCACCTGCACCTGGTGGGCGATATCTTCGACCGCGGCGGCGGCGCTGCCAAGATTATGGACCGCCTGCTCACCTACCATTCGCTCGACATCCAGTGGGGCAACCACGACCTGCTATGGATGGGCGCTGCGGCCGGTGAGCCCGCCTGCATCGCCACGGTGCTGCGCAACAACCTGCGTTACGACAATTACGAGATCCTCGAGAACGACTACGGCATCTCGCTGCGTGAGCTTGTCGCCTTTGCCGATGCCACCTACACCGCCGGTGAGTCCATCACCCCGCTGATCAAGGCCATCAATGTGCTGCTCTTTAAGCTCGAGGGCCAGATTATCCAGCGCCACCCCGAGTTCGATATGACCGACCGTCTGTTACTCGACAAGATCGAGCACGACACCGGCACGGTCACGCTCGCCGACGGCAGCGTATGGCCGCTCACGACCAACGACTTCCCCACCGTCGATCCGGCGGACCCCTATACGCTCACATCTCAGGAGCAGCACATCATCGACAAGCTCGTGTCCGAGTTTGTCACCGCCGATCACCTGCATCGCCATATCGATTTCCTCTATTCCCACGGCTCGATGTACAAGGTCGCCAACGGCAACCTGCTCTTCCACGGCTGCGTTCCGCTCAACGAAGACGGCACCTTTAGCAGCATGAACTGCCTGGGCACCTGGCACGCCGGCCGCGATTATCTCGATTTTTGCGACCACATCGCCCGCCGCGCGTGGCGCGTGGGCGACCGCGATGCCCTCGACTGGATGTGGTACCTGTGGATTGGCTTCAATTCACCCGCCAGCGGACGCCTGGTGCGTACCTTTGAGCGCGCCTATATCGCCGATAAGAGCACCTGGGTCGAGCCGATGGACCCGTACTTTACGCTTACCAAGTCGCCCTCGGTCTGCGACGACATCATGCGCGAGTTTGGCGTCGCGCCCATGGCATGTTCGCCGACCGGCCACATCATCAACGGCCACACGCCCGTTAAAACCACCAAGGGCGAGCAGCCCATCCGCGCCAACGGCAAGCTGCTGGTCATCGATGGCGGCTTCTGCCGCGCTTACCATCCCAAGACGGGTATCGCCGGCTATACGCTCATCTCGAGCTCGCGCGGCTGCCGCCTCAAGTCGCACCGGGCCTTTACGACGGTTGCCGAGGCACTCACGCGCAACGTGGACATCGAGAGCGAGACCAACCGTTTTGACCAAGCGGACCGTCGCCGCATGGTGAGCGACACCGATACTGGCGCCAAAATTCGCAGCCAGATCCAGGACCTGCGCCAGCTGCTCGATGCATATAGAAACGGTGCTATCGAAGAGCGCGTCTAGCCCCACCCGCGGGGATTGGCTAAACTTGCTGAGTTTGTCATCCCCATGGCGTCCCCGCGCCACCCTAAGGCAGGTACCATGCAAAAGCTCCTTGCGCAGATCATGAAATTTGGCGTCGTCGGTGTCATTGCCACGGTTATCGACTTTGGCATTATGAATCTGCTCCACTACGGTCTGGGCCTCAACATCCTAATCGCCAACACCAGCGGCTTTATCATCTCACTCATCTTTAACTACCTCGCAAGCATGAAGTACGTGTTTGCGCACAAGGAAGACATGAGCCGCCGCCGCGAGTTCATCATCTTTGTCGTGCTGTCCGTGATCGGTTTGGTGCTCAACGACGGCATCGTGCTGGCGCTCAACGCCGGCCTGGGACTCGAGGCCAATATCGCCAAGATCTGCGCCACCGCGCTTGTCATGGTCTACAACTTTGTGACCCGAAAAATCTTCCTGGAGGGCGACGAGACAAAATAGCTCGAAACCCCTGCAGCATTACGGCGCCCACGGACGACGCGCACTCAGCGCAGTATCGTCCGTGGGTGTCGCTCGTTTACGGGCAAATTTTCAACGTTTGCGGATTAGCTCTTGAAAATTTGGCGAGTTCATATAGTTCTTGGCAAAGACCTTACGTTTCCCTTGTAAAAGCTCTAAAGTATCCTCTGCTCGATTCATCAACGCATTGGATGTGATTACGTGCGCAAGGCGCTGGCACAACCTCATACCAAGCAGTTCCTCAAGTTTGCTGTCGTGGGTCTTATCTCCTTTGGCATCGACTGGGGCATGCTCATTGCGCTCGTCGAGCTGTTCCACCTCGACTTTTTGATGAGCACCACGGTTTCGTTTATCACGTCCGTCGTGGTCAACTACTGGCTCAGCATGAAGTACGTGTTCGACCACCGCGAAGGCATGAGCCGCAAGCGCGAGTTCACGATCTTCACCATCCTGTCGGTGATCGGCCTGGGCCTCAACGACCTGTACATGTTTGTGGGCGTCACGTTTTTGAGCATCGGCTACCAGGCCATGAAGGCCATCGCCACGTTCCTCGTCACCTGGTACAACTACTTCAGCCGCCGCTTCTTCCTCGAGGGCGCACGGTCATAGTCGATTCACTATTTGCTTGAATGTATAACCGGTTGGAATTCCCATTCCAACCGGTTTTTTGTTTGCAGAGCCTGCCGAGGAAAGCGCACAAGGCGGGCCGCAGCGTCGGAATGGGTAGTAGTTTCCCCATGGTCGCCCCGCGGAAAGCGCGTCCCAGATTGCAGCCTCAGAACGGGACACAGCTTCCGCAACGTGGCTCTAGCGGAAAGCGCATCCCAAAATCGATGCCCAATACGGTCCGCAGCTTCCCAATGGGCGCTGCTTCGGAAAGTCTATCCCGGAATGAGCCCTCAGAGCGGAACACGCTTTCCGAAACCCGCCCCAACGGGAAGCTGCGTCCCGGAATTCGCCTACAGGGCGGGATGCAATTTCCGGTTGAGCCTCGATTGGGAAATGACGTCCCATTCGTATAAAAACGGGCGTCTCGGATGTTTGTCCGAACCGCCCGTTTGATGCGATATGTCGAGGCCCCTAGCCTGTCACGTAATACCAGACCACGTTGTCGCCGTTTGAGAGAACGTAGTTGCTGCAGGCTGTCATGGGCGTTGTGCCGTTGACGGAATAACACCAGCCGCTACCGCTTCCATAGTTTTCATCCTTCTCGGCCAGGCCACCGATGGCGGCAACATAAGTGCCAAACGACGAGCCACGCGCATTTATAGAAATACCCAGCGCGCAGAGAGCGTCGTAGGCAGTTGCTCCCTCATTAAAGGTGTAGGTACCACCAGCGGACACAGGATTGCCCACAGCGCTCGAAGTAACCGAGACAGTCACGGTAACGTAGCTAGACTCCTGAGAGACGCTCTGGTTGCCCGAGGGGGCATTACTGTTATCAGGAACGGCAGAAGGCCCACCGGACGTTGCCGAATTCTGAGAAGCCGACTGACTGTTGTCAGTCTTTTTATTTCCTGCTCCTTTTTCGCCGGACTTCTTGCTATCCGAGTTCTTGTCCGATTCCTTGTCCGAAGACTCGGAATCTTTCTTGGAGTCAGATTTGTCAGAACCCCTAGACCCGTCATTCGTATCATCAGAAGATTTGGAATCCTTGGACCCGGCCTTGCCCGAAGCGACAGTCGAGCCGGACCCATTGCCATCCTTGGCGACGATGCTCTCCCCCGCCACGGTCTGGACGATCCAATCAATGGACCAAGCACCGCTCTCGGAGGGATGAACAAAGCCCAGAGAGACCACGATCAGAACGACGCATGCGGCAGTCAGAACGCCAAGGAGCGCCTTCCGTCGAGGAGCGGACGCCGCCGAAGCGGCGCCCTTTTGCTTTGGATCATCGAGCTGGATAAACGAGGAGTCGGGCTGTTGCCCGTTGGTCTCCTTGGGCTTATCGGGCATTACCGTCACCCTTGCCGCGCTTGGTCAGCACGAAGACGGCGATGAGCGCAAGGCCAATCACGCCGGCGGCGATGCCAACGATGGCGAGCGGGTTGGTGCCCGTCTCCTGCTCGGAAGCACCAGAGGACTTCTTAGCAGTGGTCGTGGAAGCAGCGCCCGTATCGGACTTGGAATCGGACTTCTTGTCGGACTTGCTGTCCTTCTTCTCAGACTTCTTCTCATCCTTCTTGTCGGACTTATCGGAGCCCTTCTTGTCGGACTTGTTTTCCTTGGTCTCGGTCTTGGTCGACACCGTCGTCTTGGTCACCGGCTTCTGACCCGGGGCGATAGCGCCGGCGGCCTGCGGGCCCTTAGAGCCGGAACCAGCGCCGGAACCCGTACCAGTGCCCGTGCCGGTACCAGTACCAGAACCGCTGCCGCCGCTGGAGCCAGAACCGCCATTGTCACCAGAATTGGTGGCATTCTTGGTCCACTTGGCATACAGCGTCAGATCGGCCGTCACCGGCGTACTGAAGTCATACGCTTGCGTGCACGCCTCATCGGTATACCAACCGCCGAAGGTATAGCCCTTGCGACGCGGTTTTACAGCAGGCTCCGTAGCAGTTTTACCAGCCTTAATACGTTGGGAATCGAGCACAATAGAATCTGCACCATTTGCGTCAAACGAGACAGTATAGCGATTGACCTTCTGGCCATTTCCCTTAATCGCGAACAACTTGCCCGAATCGTTAGCGTAGTAGAGTGAACCATCAGAACCGACCGAAATCGACGACATGCAGTACTGCTGGTTCTCGGCCGACGGTCTATAGAGCAGCTCAGCCTCTTCGTCACCTATGCGATAGCGATAAATGCCGCCAGGATTATTGTTGGACGTAAAGTATACATAGGTATGACCATCTTGAATGGAAACCACAGGCTGTGACTTAACATCGCCGCTGCCCGTAAAACCACTTGCAGAAGAATCCTCGCGGATGAAGTTACCGTCTGCCTTATAAATTGAATAATCGACCGTAAGCGTATCGGCGTCGATAATTGCAAGCTGACCATAGTGGCTCGTAAGACTGTTTTGGGGACCGCCCATAAAGGACTCAATCGACGTGCCGCCAACTACAATCTTACCGTTGACAAACACGGGTGTAGAGGTCGAGCTGCTGCCAAACGTAACTTTACCCAGTTCTGAAAGGGCCCCATCATTAGCGATAGCAATTTTATGGAGCGTGCCATCGGCACTCACAACGTAAGCAGTAGCCCCATCAACAAGCACGTTCGCGCGAACGCGATCGGCGATCTTAAGCTTTGCTACGGTCTTTCCAGTCGAAGGATCAACCGTGCTGACAGTGCCTGAATCATCCGCGATAACGCCATAGTCGCCCGAGAACGCCATGCCAGCCCAGTAATAGCCCTTGCTGTTTTCATTCTTGTGCTGCCACATGACTTTACCGTCAGAAATACGAACACAAAGCAGGTAGCCGTCACTCGAGTCAATCCAATCGGCCGAAGCGGTACCAAAATAGGCATAGCCATCGCGAACCGAAACAGAAGCAAGCGACTGCTGCGCGCCATCGGGACCGGCCGGCAACCCATCGGTAACCCAAACCGTCGCAAGCACATCAACCGTTAAGGCCTGAAGACGACCGCCTGAAAGCGGAACAAGCACAACACCATTGGTATATACCATGCGTGAGGTGGAATCAATTGCAGCAGCCAAAGGTGACTCTAGAACGGTCTTGCCCGTCTCGACATCCTTTTTGAGCAATTTAGAACCAACTGCCACATAGAGATAGTCACCGATCAGCAACGCATCGGAAACACCCTTATTGCCGTCCGCACGCGTCTTAAGCTCGCTTACCCATTTCTCATCTGCATCCTTAGTGGGCACAGGTGCGTCGGTAACCTTGTCGGCACTTGTAAAGCCCGACCAGTCGCTATCCCAGTTAGGGCGTGCAGCGCTCGGATTAAGAACAACGTTGTCGACACCGGGCAAAGTATCCCCAGGGGCGTAAGCCCAAACGACCTTATCGCCCGACTTAAGCACGTAGTCGTTATCGAGTTGAGTTCCAGGAACGCCGTTGACAAAGAACGACCAAGCGCCGGACAGCTCGGTACCATCAAGCGGAGAAACGAGGCTATGGACACCCCAATAGCCGAATTGGTCGTACATCTTGGACTCGATGCCAAGGGCGTCGAAATAGGTAGCGGAGGCATCCTTGATCGACGTGCCCTTAACAAACACCTGGGTCGACGGGCTCGTCCAACGCTGAGCCATCCCGGCCTTTTTGCCAATAATCTCCATCGTGACGGAAACCTGCTCGGGCGCGGGGTCGCCGTACTTCGAGTAGCACCAGACGACGGAGTCGCCGTCCTTGAGCGTGTAGCCGCCCGCGCCGACCTCGGAGGCGCTGCCGTTGACGAACAGCTGCCAGTACGCGCCGGTCGCCGAGTCGTAGCCGAGCTTGCGGTCCTTATCGAAGGGCGACGTGATCGTGTTGAGCGCCCAGCCCCAGGTGCCGTTGGGATCGTAATCGGTGGTCAGGCCGGCCTGCTTGAAGAGCTGCTCGGAGAGGTCGGCCGCGGTCGAGCCCTCCTTCAGCGTGATCCGCTGCGCGGCGGCCCAGGTCTGCCGGGCGCCCTTGGCGTCGGTGCCGACGACGGAGCACGTGGCAGAGACATCCTGGCTCTCGGCCTTGGCAGGCTGAGCCTTGGCCTCTCCAGCGGCAGAGACAACGGCGGCGTCCTGCTTCGAGGCATCGGACGTCGATGCAGCCGGCGCCTCATTGCCGGCAGCGCTATCGTCCTCAGTCTTGTCGGTAGGGCCCGAAGCTGTCGCGACGGCATCTTGCTCGGCAGTGCCCCCATTCGCCACCATGCCGCTCGCATTGAGGTCGGCAGCAGGGCTTGTCGTGGACTCACCAGAGCCATTCTCGGCAGGCGGTGCCGCCTGAACCACAGCCTCGGCAATGCCCTCGGCGCCTTCGGCCCACAGCTGAGCCGGTGTGGTGCTAAAGGCCATCGCGAAGGCCAGGAATGCCACCAGGCCGCGCTTGGCTACGCCGCGCGCAATTGCGCCACGGCGATGCGAGACGCGCTGGCGCTCGTCCTCAAACATATCCATTTGTCTCCTACTGTCTGCACTTGGAGCGTTGCCTTGAGACTGCCCCACGTCATCGCGCATGTTGCGCTCGAGTTCCCCCATCGGGGACCCCCTTCCCTCCAGAGCCCTATGCACACCGGCGGCAAAAGCCGCAGCCGCATGCAAGACGGGAGGCGATCCGACTTAACCTTAACGACTCGGGCACGTCGTCCGATCTGCGACGCGAGCATCCCGAGCCAAGAGGAATTACGGTTACTGGTACAGCCGGGGACTTGCACCCCGATTCTCCCAAATGCGCAGGATAACCGCGCATTCGTGCGTCTCCGCACCACCATCTAGGCCATCGATTATTACCGTCAAAATGGTATCACGCAAAAGGGCCTCGCACGCAGGCGAAGCCCAAGGTAAAAGCTATTGTTTGCGATAGGAAAAAGCGGTGACGGCCGCAGCCTCTAGTGCTTGCCGCCGTGACTGTTGAGCCAGATATTGCGGCCCAGCATAAGCGCCAGCACCAGCGCGCTCACGTAGCCCATAAAGCCAATGACCGGGATACCAAACACAACCGGCTCGATGCGCGCGTAGTACACCACCGACGAACCGATAAACAGACCGGCGATCACAATTGCCATCGACATGCGGTCGATAATCCCACCTAGCTGTCGCAGCGCCTTATCGCTGCTCATGATCTGCGTGTTTACCTTAAGCTGGCCGCGCGTAAGCATACGCGAAGCCAAGCCCAGATACTCGGCCGCCTCGAGCGAGCCTTTTGCCGCGCGATAGCTGCTCGCGGCAAGATCGCGGCTCATCTCGCGCATGCGGGCGTAGGTGCTCTTCTCGTTTTTGATGTGCGTCTGGATGATCTGGATCATGTTGACGTTGGGCATGTACTCGGTCAACAGGCCCTCGAGCGTCACCATGCCGCGGGCGAACATCGTCACCACGCTCGGCAGCTCAACGTCATTTTTGCGCGCGAGGTTTAACAGCGAAGTCAAAAACTCGCCAATATCCAGGTCTTTAAGGTCGAGCCCGGCAAAGTCGGCAACAATAAAGTCCAAGTCGGACAAAAAGGCCGAATGGTCAAGCTCGGCCGAATCGCCGCGCGTCACGGCGAAGCGCATGAGCGAATCCTTGAGCTTGGGCACGTCACCCTCGGCCACGGCGAAAATCATGTCTTTGACGATACCGCGGTCATGGCTCGGCATACGTCCGACCATACCCAAGTCGATAAAGTAGACGATGCCGTCCTTGAGAATGATGTTTCCCGCATGCGGGTCGGCATGGAAAAAGCCGTCATCAAGCACCTGCGACGAGTAGTCCTCGACGATTGCGGCACCGATCTTTTCCAAGTCATAGCCCTCGGCCACCAAGCGTTCAGGATCGGCGATCGAAATGCCGTCGACGTAGTCCATAACCACCACGTGCTCGGTGCACAGGTCCAGATAGGATTTAGGGCACGTCACGCCATGAACGCTCTTATGGAACTCGTAGAAGTCGTTGAGGTTTTTGGCCTCGGCCAAAAAGTTGGTCTCCTCGCGAAACGAGGTCCACAGCTCCTCGACTACGCCGTGCAGGTCAACGAATTGATCGGTGTTGACGAACTTGGAAACGATACGCACCACCGAGCGGATGATATCGATGTCCTGTGCCATAACCTGCTGCGCACCGGGGCGCTGCACCTTGACGGCCACGTCCTCGCCCGTCACCAGACGAGCGCGGTGCACCTGCGCGAGCGATGCGCTACCAAGCGGATTGGGGTCGATCGCATCGAACATCTCCCCCAGGCGCAGGCCGTATTCTTCCTCCAGACAGCGAAGCACTACCTCGTACGGCACCGGCTCCACGTCGGAGCGCAGACGACGCAGCTCGTCGCAAAAGCGTTGCGGCAAAATCTCGGACCGGTTGGCCAGAATCTGCCCCATCTTGACGAACATGGGGCCGAGTTCCTCGAGCAGGCGGCGCAAACGAACCGGCGTGAGGTTATCCCACACGCGGTACTTTTTGACCAGGCGAACAATCTGCCCAATGCGTTCGCGACGACCCGCCGGCGTGAGCTGGTATTCCTCGTCCGGTGCCATCGCGTCGGGCTCCTCGGGCACCATATCGACAGCGCGCGGCTTCTTGCGAGCGCCCGAGACGGCAGCGTCGACCTCATCGACAACCGCCGCCTCGTCACCCAAGGGATCTAGATTGTTGTAATCGGTGGTGGAATCTGCCATCTGCGCTGCTACTCAGCCTCTTCGGTATCCTTCGCATCGTCGGGCTCAACGGACTCGACGGGCACCGAGGTCACGTTGTCCTCGACCGAATCGACGATATCGCGCACATGGGCCAGGAAGGCCGTGCGCTCGGACGCGGTCATGACGCGGACCCGGGCAAGGATGAGCTCGTCGAGCACGCGCTGGGCCGCGGTCTCGCCCTGCATGCCCAGGCGCTCGGTCAGATCGGAGATGGTGCCGCCGGCCTGCTCGAACATGTCGGACACACTGCGGGCGATATCGGGGGCGCCGGCGTCCTTGCGCACCTGCTCACCCTTGGTATTAAGGTCGTCAAGAACCTTCTTGCTGCCCTCGACGGCAACGGCGGCGGCGCCAAAGCCCACGTTGATGGCGCCGTTAACAAGCTGATCGAGTTTCATAACCATGGTTGTCTCCAATCACAAACAACTGCATTGGCGTTCTTGTACCCAAGATTGAGCGAAAGCGACAAAGCGTTTCAGCGCTATTCGATCGACGGGAAATCCCTACCTCTCGTTGTCGTTCATCGCGAAAGAGTTCTTCATGGCGCAGCTCGTGGTGTAGAGCACCTTGCCCAGCAGGGCATCGGTCTCCACGCGAACACGCTCGGCAAAGGCCTCGTTGGCGCGTGCAAGTTCGGCAGGCACCTCGGCCTCGGGCAGGACGGCTACGGCAGCATCAACGTCATGGATCTGCTTGTGGCCCATGCCACCGACCTTCTCCTGATAGTCCTCCACAGCGCGGCCGCACTCATGGAAGCGGACGTCGGCCAGGGCACCGATCAGACGGTTGGCCCAGTAGAAGTTTTCGGACGTCACGCGAGCCTGCGTGTCGGCATAGTACTCGGGCATGGTCTCGACGTTGGCGTACAGCGGGACCAGCGCGTTAAACGAGTTGGAGCCAAAGGCCATCCACTGCACGGCGCGATGCGCCGGCTGCGCATAGGGGCGCAGCTGCAACACGGCGAGCTGGCTGTTGCGGTTGATGCCGATGGGGCGATAGGCGCCGCGCGTGGCGGGCGTGCCCTTACTGCCGTAGCAGTCGTACTCCGTGCCCTGGTAGTGGCTCGAAAGCACGTACTTGATATCCTCGATGGTCACCTTGCGCTCGGGCACGCGGCACCAGGGGATATCGTCGCTCTCGGGCGTGTAGTCGGCGTCGGGGCCGTCCCACACATCGCTGGGGTTGAGGCAGCGCTGCATGTACCAGGCGCGCGGCGTGTTGTAGACATGGTCGCTGTCGCTGTGTGAGCCAAAGGCCTCGCGCGGGTTAAAGACCGCAACCGGACCGTCACCATCGACGCCCAGCGTCAGGTCCAGATGCCACTCGGCCATCCAGGAGCGCAGGTCGGCGGAGCACATGTGGTCGGCCTGGTCGCCCTCGGCGTCGTCCAGGTCAAAGCTGTCGATACCCAGCTGGTTAGGCATGGTCACATAGGCGTCGTCGGGCACGCGCTTGGCGATCCAGTGATGGCCGCCGATGGTCTCGAGCCACCAGATCTCGTCCACATCACTAAAGGCGATGCCGTTGTTCTCGTAGGTGCCGTAGCGCTCGAGCAGGTCGCCCAGGATACGAACGCCGTCGCGGGCGGACTTGGCGTAGGGCAGGACCAGGGTCACCATATCCTCCTCGCCCAGGCCACCAGGCTGCGCCGGCACATAGCCGTCCTCACCCTCGTTGCCCTTGGCGGGTACGTAGTCCACAAGCGGGTCGGCGCCGCGGACGCGCTCGTTGGTGGTGAGCGTCTCGGTTGCGGACATGCCCACATTGAGCTCGTTGAAACCGGCCTCGGCCCAGATGCCGTGGCCCGGGACAACATCGGGGACGCTCGTGTAGCGCATGGGGTTATCGGGCAGTTCAACGGTCAGGTGACTCAGGACGCTCGTGTAGACGCGCGGCTGCTCGTCGGGATGCACCACGCGTATACGTTTGGGCTCAAACACCCCGTTGGACGAGTCCTCGTTACGCGCGACCAGGGTCGACCCGTCGTAGCTTGCGTTTTTACCGACCAGAATCGTTGTGCACGGCATGCGCATCCTCCTTGAGCGAAGAAATCAAACGGCAACAGTGTATCGCTTCGGCGCAGAAAGGGCGAAACCACGGCGCTGGCAACCCCTGTGGTCAAAAAATGCCAAATATGAGTACTGTCACTAATTTAGTAACAGCAATTTTGCTACGCATGGGTGTCGAAAGTCTACATTTGTTCAAAAATTAGATGATGTACTTCCCCATAGGTCCAATAAAATAGGCTTCTATCGATAATAAATATCGTTAGAGAGCCAAATTAACCTAAAATATATGTGACTATCTTGGCAACAGTACTCATATTTGGCATTTTTTGTCCACGGGGTATAGAACTAACCCCTCAAACAGCCCAAACGCCTATTTCGATGCGCGCTCCGGGTAGCGCGCAGAGATGTGGTGTAAGAGGCGGGGCATACCCCGCCTCTTCCCTTTCTTGAAAGGGAAGGGACACCGCCTAGAATTCGTCGTTGGAGTAATGAAGGTGACGAATGGAAGGAAA
>URMZ01000024.1 GCA_900549025.1 uncultured Collinsella sp. | reverse complement strand
CTGGTGATCTCCGCCTTGAGAGGGCGGCGTCCTAAACCGCTAGACGAACGGGCCACATGACATCTGCACTGCCGTGCTGCGAAGAAATATATTACGGGACAAAAAACGTCAGCGCAAGAAGAAATTCCAAATTGCCGAAAAATTGTCGGCAGGTTATGGAACACGCAGGTAAACTGGGTAGCTAATTCAAGTTAAGATGGAGCAGAAGAGCTTCACGCTCGTTAGGAATGTTATCCTCGATCACGGCGTCGAGGGCGGAGTTGAGAAGCTGACCCAGTTCCGGCCCGGGCTTGACTCCGGCACGGATCAGGTCGCCGCCGTTGATGGCGAGCATCTTGAGCGTATAGGGCTCTCCTGCCTTCAGCAGCTCGTGCGCCATCGCGCGCATCTCCTCAATCGTCTCAACGTAATAGAAGCACGACGGGGCCTTGCCAAGTGTGTCGGCACGCTTAAGGTCCATGAGCTCGTCAATCAAGCGGGCCGTGTCGACGCCCTCGCCCGAAAGCGCGCGCATCATATTGAGCAGGCAGGATCGCTCGGGGCGCAGCGGCTTATCGTGGTATTTGATCAGCAGGCACACATCGCGCACCAAATCGTGCGAGAGCGCCAGGCGATCCATGATGACACGTGCCTTCTTGGCGCCGAGCTCGGGATGACCGTAAAAGTGGCCGCTACCGGCGTGATCGACCGTAAAGCAATCGGGCTTGGAGACGTCGTGCAAAAACGCCGCCCACATAAGGCTCGAGGAGGGCACGACGCCGTCGCACAGCGCCAGCTCCCCTGCCACCGTCAGTACGCGGGCGATATGCTCGTAGACGTTAAACGCATGATAGACACTGCGCTGATCAAACCCGCGACTCGCTGCCAACTCGGGCACGGCGGCGCAGATAAGCTCGGAGTAGCGCAACATGGCGTCTCCCCCGTGGCCAGTCGAAAGGATGCCCTCAAGCTCAATACCCACACGCTCGCGCGCCACGGCATCGAGCAACGGCGCACATTCGGCCAGAGCCTGTTTGGTCGCGGGTTCAATCATAAAGTCCAGGCGGCAGGCAAAGCGCACCGCGCGCAACATGCGCAGAGCGTCCTCATTAAAACGGCGCTTGGAATCACCGACGGCACGAATCAACTTGCGGTCCAGGTCGCCCTGACCGTCGTAGCGGTCGACAAGGCCACGCTCGGGATGCCACGCCATGGCATTGACGGTAAAGTCGCGGCGCGCCAGATCGTCCTCAAGCGAAGCGGCGCGCTCCACACTCTGGGGATGACGACCGTCGGTATAGAAGCCGTCCAGGCGGTAGGTGGTCACCTCAATGCGCTCGCCATCGCAAATAGCCGTAATGCCACCGAATTTAATGCCCGATTCAACCACGGCGATATCCGCTGCCTCTAGCGCCGCTTTGGACTCTTGCCACAGGCCACTGCAGCACATGTCCACATCGTGGCTGGGGCGCCCCATCAGGGCATCACGTACCCAACCGCCCACGTACCAGGCTTCAAGGCCAGCTGCCTCAAGCGCACGCAGGACACGGACGGAGGCATCGGACGGCTGCGTACCGTTGAGCGAAACATTGCACATGCCTATGGCCTCCTGCACTTGTGAGCGTTAATCGATGGTTCTCAAGAAGTCTAACAAGAAACGAGAAAGCGCGCACACGCAATCGCGTCGTTGATTAGATAAAACGAGACAGCAGACACCACATATGTTCAGCGCGCAAAAAACACCCGCCTTGGTAATCCAAAGCGGGTGTTCGGCAACGATGTATCGATGCGGCTAGCAGACCTGGCGAACCTCGATGTGCTTCTTATATTCGTCCACCTTGGCAAAATCGCCCAAACCGGGGCACTCGACCACGTTGGCGCCGGTGGCCATCGACAGGCGCAGGGCGTCCTCGACGCGCTCGGGGGCGTCATGCCACACGGACAGGAAGGCAGCGAGCGAGGAATCGCCGGCACACACCGTCGACAGCAGCTTGACGTCGAAGGTGCGGTTAGCAAACCAGATGTGCTTGCCGTTGGAGAAGTACGCACCGGCGCCGCCGAGGGTCAGCAGCACGTTCTTGGCGCCCTTGGCATGAAGCTCAGCCATAGCGCCCTTGACGGACTCATCGTCGCCACCGCTCACCTTAATGCCAAAGATATCGAGCAACTCGTCGTCATTGGGCTTAATAAGCAGCGGCTCCATGGCAATGAGATCTGCCAGCTGATGGCTCGAAATGTCGAGAACGAACTCGGCACCCTTGGCCTTGACGCGGCGCAGAACCTCGGCCAGGAAGCCCTCGGAAGTGTTGGGAGGCAGCGAGCCGCTGATGACAAGGCAGGTCATGTCATCGAGCGAATCGATGAGCTCAAACATCTCCTGCTCATTGGCCTCGTTAATGGCGGCACCGGCGTTGACCATGTTGTACTCGGTGTCGGGGCCGGCATTGAGGAACACGTTGACGCGCGTGATGCCGTCGGTCCACACGGGCTTGACGGGCACGCCCAGGGCCTCGGCGCCCTTGACGATGAACTCGCCCGAGAAGCCAGCGAAGAAGCCCAGGATCGTGGTGTCGACACCGTAGTGGTCAAGCGTAAACGAGACGTTGAGGCCCTTGCCGTTGGGCGTATAGACGGCGTTGCGAGTACGCGTGACGGTGTTGGCAGCAAGGCCGTCGCAGGCGATGTTGTAGTCAATGGCGGGATTTGCAGTGAGCGTGTAAATCATGAATGTTCCTTTCACGAAGCAACGTGTTAATGAAAGTATATTCCACGCATCGGTAAAAGGCTAGGACAACTCGGTGAACGGTGTGGAAGCGATGAAGTACGGCGGGACACCTCTCCCCCGTGGCGGAACAAAAAGGCGCCCCAGCCGAAACCGGGGCGCCGCATGCGCACGAATATGTCGCGTTTCGATTACTGACGATCGAGCTTGCGGACAGCAACGCGCTTGCTGTACTCGTCGACGTGACCGAAGTCGCCGATGCCGACGGACTCGGCAACGTTGGCGCCGGTGGCCATAGCGAGCTTCATGGCCTCCTCGACGTTGTCGCGATCCCTGTACCACTTGTGCAGGAACGCAGCGAGGGTGCAGTCGCCGGCGCAGACGGAAGAGACCAGCTTGATGTTGAACTCACGCTTGGCGTACCAGATGTCCTCGCCGTTGGAGAAGTAAGCGTCGCCGCGGCTACCACGGGTGAGAAGCACGTTCTGAACGCCGGCGTCGTGAGCCATCTTCATGGCAACGCGGACCTCGTCGTCGGTGTCAACAGGCACGCCGAAGATGGCCTTCATCTCGTGATGGTTCGGCTTGATGAGCAGCGGCTTCTTGTGAGCGAGCTCCTTGAGCTTATCGGAGGACAGGTCCAGGACGACGTCGGCGCCACGGGCCTGAGCGTGCTCCATGACCTTAGCCAGGAAGTCGGGCGTAGCTTTGGGAGGAACGGAGCCGGAAACAATCAGGCACTCGAGATCGCCCGCGGTGTCCAGGATGTTGTAGAGCTCCTCCTGGTGCTGCGGCGTGATCGGAGCACCCGGGTTCAGGATGCCGTACTCGTGCTGGCCATCGTTGACGTAGGTGTTAATGCGCGTGATACCGTCGGTCCAGACCGGGCGGCAGAGGCAACCCAGGTTCATGACCTCCTCGACGATGAACTTGCCCGTGAAGCCAGCGAAGAAGCCGAGCGCGACGGTGTCGACGCCCATCTTCTTAAAGGCGAAGGACACGTCGAGGCCCTTGCCGTTAGCCGTGTAGCTGGCCGAGCCGGTGCGGACGTTCTCGTCGGGCTCGAGCGGAGAGCTCGAAACCGTCATGTCGACAGCCGGGTTAGCGGTTAGCGTGTAGAACATTTACAGTACCCCCTGTATATGTGAGGGCCGCGTGGTCAGCCCATTCCAACCACGCGGTTACCTCTGATACCAAATTAGCGAGCAGCGGACTCGAGCAGTGCCTTGACCTCGGCGGCGGTGTTGCAGGCGAGCGCCTTCTCGGCGAGCTCGTCGCACTCGGCCTTGGTCCACTGGCTGATGGTCTTGCGGGCGCGCAGGATGGACGGAGCGCTCATCGAGAACTCCTCCAGGCCCCAGCTGATCAGCAGCGGCTCGAGCAGCGGATCGGCAGCGGCCTCGCCGCACATACCGACCATGATGCCGGCCTTCACACCGCTCTCGATGATGTTCTTAAGCGAGCGGAGCACGGCGGGATAGTACACCTGGTACAGGTTGGAGATGGTGTCGTTGCCACGGTCGGCGCACATGGTGTAGCCGATCAGGTCGTTGGTGCCGATGGAGAAGAAGTCGGCGACCTCGGCCAGACGGTCTGCGAGCAGCGAAGCGGCGGGCGTCTCGACCATAATGCCGACCTCGATGTTCTCGTTGAACTTTCGACCCTCTTCGGACAGCTCGGCCTTGCACTGCTCGACGAGCTCCTTGACAGCCAAGACCTCCTCGACGCAGGTGACGAGCGGGATCATGATCTTGACGTCACCGAAGGCGCTAGCGCGCAGCAGAGCGCGGAGCTGGACCTTGTACTGGTCGGGATTGGCCAGGCAGTAACGCACGGCGCGGAAGCCCATGAAGGGGTTGTCTTCCTTGACCATGTGCAGATACGGAATCTCCTTGTCGCCACCCACATCGAGCGTGCGGATGATGACCGGAGCACCCTTGAGCGCGCTGGCGACCTTACGGTAGGCGTTGAACTGCTCCTCCTCGGAAGGAAGCTCAGCGGAGTCCATGAACAGGAACTCGGAGCGGAACAGACCGATGGCCTCGGCGTCGTGATCGAGCGCGTTGGGCACGTCATCGGGGTTACCGATGTTGCAGGCGATGATCTTCTTGATGCCATCGGCAGTCACGGACGGCTTGCCACGGAAGGCCTCGAGGGCTGCCTTCTCGGCAGCGAAGGCCTCGGCCTTGGCGGTGTAGGCAGCGAGCGTCTCCTCGTCGGGATCGGCCTCAACGATACCCTTGCCACCGTCGACGACAACGGTCATACCGTTGCGCAGCGCAGTGCAGCTATTGGAAACCGAAAGGACAGCCGGGATCTCAAGGGCGCGCGCAATAATCGCGGAATGCGACGTGCGGCCACCGGTCTCGGTGACGATACCGGCAACGTGGGCCTTATCGATCGTGGCGGTCATGGACGGCGTGAGGTCGTGCACGACAACGACAGTGTTCTCGGGCAGGACGGAGAGGTCGACGACCTCCTTGCCCAGCAGCTCGGCCAGAATACCGGTGCGGATGTCGGCGATGTCGGCCGCGCGCAGACGGAACATCTCGTCGTCCATGGACAGGAACATGTTCTCGAACATGGTCGAGGTGTCCATGAGCGCCTGCTCGGCGCAGGTACCGCCGTCAATGGCGGCGTTGATGGCGTCGGTCATGCCCGGGTCCTGAGCCAGGACAATGTGTCCGCTCATGATCTCGGCCTCGGCCTCGCCCACCGTCTCCTTCATGTGGTCGGCCTGAGCCTGGGTCTTCTCGCAGAAGACCGAAAGAGCGGACTGATAGCGCTCCTTCTCTGCTGCCGAATCAGCAACCTCGTGCGGCTCAAACGTCAAGTCGGGATCGACGGCAACCATGACGGTGCCGATACCGATGCCCTCGGAAGCGTTGACTCCCTGATACATTCCCATTCCTCTCTCCGTGTCATGTGATAAAGCGTTTTGCCATATCCATGACAAAAGAGCGCAGCTACCTTACAACAGGTCACTGCGCCCCCAAATATGAACTTAGTTGTTCAACATGCGACCCGTTTGAGTTCTACTCGCCAAGACCGCTCTTGATGAGCTCGATGGCAGCAGCCAGAGCCTCGGCCTCGTCAGCGCCGTCGCACTTGACCTCGACCTCGGTGCCGCAGGGGATACCAGCAGCCATGAGGGCCATCGGGGACTTGCCGTTGACCTCCTTCTCGGGGGTGACGACCGTCACGTCACAGGCGTACTTGCCCATGGTGGAGGCGAACAGACCAGCCGGACGCATGTGCAGACCCTGAGGATTAACGAGGGTAGCCTTCTCAGAAACCATAGTTGACTCCTTTTTTGTGTTTAACCCCTGTCATGCATGTGGCAGGAGTCAGATTCACGACGTTGTTTATATTAACTCACATCAAACGGTTTTTCATTATGTTTCAGACGAATTATTGGACAGATGTGTTTGTCTTCCGCTTGCTCGCCCACAGGGGCCCGCGCGCGGCCTGTGAGATTTCCTGCTCTACAGTCCTGCTCGCACGAAGAGCACATTAAGTGCTCTTCGGCTCGTGCGGAACTCGCGATAAATCACACAGGCCGCGCGCGGGCCCCTGTGGGCGAGCAAGCTGCGGAAACCCAGTCGGTCCTAAATAATATCATTCTGGCTGATGAACTGTTCGCGACAAAGACTCGATGGGCAGCTCCCTCTATGCCCTTTTATAAGTTGCGGTGAAATAGGGACTGAATTTGGGGTTGAATCGTTTAAACAGTCCCTATTTCACCGCAACTTATGGGAGGGATAGAAAAAAGGCGGAGGCCCTGGAGAGGGGCTCCGCCTTATATACAGGGGGCGATGGTATTCGCGTGTTGCGGGATTAGACCAGGCGGGCGTTGATCGTCTTGGCGATCTCGGCGGCGTCGGTGGAACCCTTGACGGTGGCACGGAAGTCCTCGTCCATGAGCGCCTCGGCGACCTTGGACAGGATCTTGAGGTGCGTGGTTCCGGCCTGGGCGCCGGGGATGAGCAGGGCAATAGCCGCGTTGACGGGAGCGCCGTCCATGGTGTCCCAACCGGTCACGCCGGACTCGTCCTTGACGACGATGACGGCAGCCTCGGTAATGGCATCGGACTTGGCATGCGGGATAGCGAAGCCCTCCATCATGCCCGTGGTGCCCTCGGCCTCGCGGGCCAGGAAGGCGTTCATCACGGCGTCGGCGTCGCTGGCGATACCGGCCTTGACGGCCTGGTTGGAAACGAAGCTCAGAGCCTCGTCACGAGAAGCGAAGTCCTCGGCGACAAAGACATTCTCGACCTTCACGAAGTCGGCAGCCTCGGCCTTGGGGGCCTCTACGGCAGCGGCCTTGGGGGCCTCAACCGGCTTGGCTGCAGGAGCGGCCTTCTGGTTCTTCTCGAAGTCGTACTTCTTGAAGGCTACGAACAGGATGCCACCGACCACAGCGCCGATGAGGATCGCGAGGACCCACAGCGGACCGTTCTCGACAACGGGCAGGACCAGGAAGCCACCGTGAGGCGCCGGATCGTGAACGTTGAACATAATGGTCAGGATCGAAGCGATAGAGGAACCGAGCATCATGATGGGCATGACGGGCCAGATGTTCTTGGTCATGAACGGAATGGCGCCCTCGGTGATGTGGGTGCAACCAAGGATGAGGTTGACGACACCGGCGTCATGGTCCTCCTGGCTGAAGTACTTCTTGCCGACAACGACGGCGAAGGTGGTGATCAGCGGCGGAACGATGCAAGCGGCGGAGACGGCAGCCATGAAGTTGGTGCCGAAGTTGTAAGTGTCGGTGCCAACACCGGCGGCCAGAGCCTCGGTGAGCATAGCGGTACCAGTGACGTAAGCAGCCTTGTTGACCGGGCCGCCCATGTCAAAGGCGCACATGCAGCCAATGGCAAGACCCAGGACAACGGCGCCAGAGGCGGACAGGCCCTTGAGGAAGTCCATCATGGCGGTGTTGATGGCAGCCATGGGCCCGGAAATGCCGAGCATGACCAGGCCGACGATGGCCGTCGAGAACAGCGGGTACAGGAAGATAGCCTTGAGGCCGTCCAGGTTCTTGGGCAGACCGGCAAAGACCTTCTCGAGCAGCAGGATGACATAACCGGCGAGGAAGCCGCCGACGATGCCGCCCAGGAAGCCGAAGCCCACGCCGGCGCCGCCGGCGTCGATCATGCCGGTCTCGGCGTTAACAGGCAGGCCCTGGATGGCGATCATACCGGCAACAAAGCCGGGGACGAGCGCCGGGCGCTTGCCGATGGATTCGGCGATATAGGCGGAAAGCACCGGAACCATGAGGTTCATGGCGATGCCGCCGATGATCTTGAGCATCGCAGCAAAGCTGTTGTAGTCAGACGCCGTCGAATCGAAGGACGTAATGCCCCACAGGAACGAGACGGCGGTCAGAACACCACCGGCAACGACGAAGACCAGCATGTGGCTGACGCCGTTCATGAGGTGCTTGTAGATGATGTGACCGATGGACTCCTTCTCCTCGACCTCGTCCTCGACATCGGCAGCAGCCGCAACCGTGTCGTCACCCTTGGCGGCGAGCGCGCGGTCAATCAGCTTACCGGCGGCCTCAACGGACAGGGCCTTGGAAACACCAACGGAAACCATGGGCTTGCCGGCGAAACGCTCAGCCTGGACATCCTTGTCGGCTGCGACGACGACGGCCTTGGCACCAGCGATCTCACTCTTGGTGAGCTCGTTCTCGACACCGACCTGGCCATGAGTCTCGACCTTAATGGTCAGACCGCGCTCGGCAGCTGCCTTCTCCAGCGCCTCCTTCGCCATGAAGGTGTGCGCAATGCCGGTCGGGCAACCGGTCGCGGCGATGATGTCAAACTTAGCCATGTGTCCCTCCTTCTTGAGTACAGCGCCCGCGGGCGCTCCCCTACACGCGCTTCGATGCGCGTTTTTCCACACTTGAAAGATACCAACCTACCGTCCGCGTGAGAAGAGACAAGGCGCAATTCTCCGGTGAAAGGTTCTTTCATAACCGTAAACGGCAAGTGAAAGTTTACCATCAACACTTGAAACGGCAAGGTGTATCTTGTAATTGAAAATGCCCGTATACTATGGCATTGCAAATCAAGTTAGATTTTCATGCCAACCAGGAGCCATCCATGACCGATAGTAGCAAAAGCGCACTTTCCCTCATTAGTACCCACCAGGGATACAGCGAGTCCGAGCAGCGCATTGTCGACTATATATTGGAGCACCAGTCCGAGGCGCCACGCCTCACGGCGGCTCAGCTCTCGCGCGCCGCTGCCACGTCCGAAGCGACCGTTTCGCGCTTCTGCCGCAAGCTGGGCTTTGGTAGCTTCCGCAGCTTTCAGTTTTCGTTGGCGAGGGATTTGGAAAGCCAGCGCAACGAGGGCCTGACCGACGAGGTCTCGCTCGACAATATGGAGCAGAGCCTCAAGAACATCCTGGCTGCCAAGGTAAGCGAGCTTAATGCGACCATCGACGGAATCGACCACGATACGCTGGCGGCTGTTGTGCATGTCTTTAAGCATGCAGGGGTTATTGAGTTTGCAGCCGTGGGCAATACGAACGCGGTCGCGCTCGATGCGACGTTTAAGTTTTCGCAGCTGGGCCTGCGCTGCATGGCGAGCACCATTAGCGAGACATCAATCGGCTTTGCGCTCACGTTACGCCCGGGTGACGTCATCGTGCTAATCTCAAACTCCGGTAAATCGCGCCGACTGAATCGCATGGCAAAAGCGGCTCGCAACTGCGGCGCAACCGTAGTCGTCATCAGCAGTGACAGCAAATCCCCGCTCGCGCGCCTGGCAGACTACACTTTTAATACCGTCAACCACGAAGCGCTGCTGACGACGGGCGACTTTGCGTTCTCCAAGATCAGCGCCACGATGATCATCGAAGTCATCTACAACTTCCTGCTGCCCGAGATTGAAGACGCGCGTGAGCATATCAGCTACTACGAGGAGCTCATCCAGCCGGATAAGGTTGTGGAGTAAAACGCGTAGTGGGACAAAAATTTCAGTCTTTTTTGTCCCACCAACACCGCTGATACGACCTAACCTCGAGCTTCTTCGAGCATCTGCTTTGCGTGGACCAAGCTTGCCTCGGACTGATCGCCGCTCAACATGCGGGCGATCTCGGCGATACGCGCTTCGCCGGTTACCTCGTCCAAATGCGTTTGGGGAACATCGCCCGGTTCCTTGCTGACAACATAATGCTTGTCAGCCATGACGGCGACCTGCGCCAAGTGGGTTACGACGATGACCTGATGTGTGGCGGCAAGATCTGCCAGCACGCCCGCGAGTGCACGTGCCGTGGAGCCACCGACACCGGCATCGACCTCGTCGAATACCAGAGTGTCGACGCCGTCCGCATTGCCGAGGACAACCTTGCTCGCCAGCATGACGCGGCTCAGCTCGCCGCCCGACGCAATGCGGCGCAAGCGACGAGGTGTCAAGCCGGCGCCGCTGCGATACAGCAGCTCATAGCTCGAGGGACCCGCGGGTGTCCACTCAGCGCGAGGAAGATCGCGGGACTCCCAGACCAGCTCAGCACCGCCCATCTCCAGGCGCGCCATCTGACGGCCAACCTCGTGACAAAAACGCGGGGCCGCCGTATTGCGTGCACGCTTAAGCGCCTTGGCGGCGGCAAACAGTTCATGCTCCGCTGCGCCAAGCGCTTCACGCGCCTTCTTGATCTGCTCATCACCATCGTGTACCAGCGACAACAGCTCTTGCGAACGATCGCGCATGGCAAAAACATCGTCCATGGTGGGACCCCACTGACGCAACAGGCCCTTGAGGTCGGAATACCGCTCGCGCATGCGAGTGAGCTCACGAGGGTCAAACGCAACACCATCGCGATAGGCGCGCAGCTCGTTGGCGCAGTCCTCGAGTGAGATGCAGGCGTCCGAAAGTGCGTCTGCGATGTCACCTAGCTTGCGGTCAACGGTCGCCATGCGGGAAAGCTCGGCCACGGCGCCGTTCACGGCATCGAGCGCTCCCCCTTCAGAGGCAAGCGATGCATGGGCATCGTTAGCCGTGGCAACCAGTACCTCGGCATGTTCGGAGCGCGGCAGCAGTTCCTCGAGTTCCTCATACTCGCCCGGCTTGGGGTCGACCTCGCCGATGCGCTCGAGGGCAAAGCGCGCCTCCTCGACGCGGCTCCCCTGCGCGCGCGAGGCCTCTTCGACACGTCGAACCTCCTTGGCGGCAGCGCGCGATGCTTTAAAGCAGGCGCGGTACGCATCCAGCGCCTCGAGTGCCGGGCGCCCCGCCCATGCATCGACCATCGCAACGTGATGCGCCGGATCGAGCAAGCGCTGGTGCTCGTGCTGGCCGCACAGATCCATCATCACACCAACGCGCTCCGAAAGCTCGCGCACACTGGCGATGCGGCCGTCAATCTTCACTCGGCTGCGGCCCTCGGCAGAAAGGCTGCGCTGCACGGTAAAACCCTCCGTGTCGTGTGGACCGTCGAACAACCGCGCCTCGACGCTCGCCAGCGCCTCGCCCTCGCGCACCATCGACGAATCCGCGCGCTCGCCCAAAATAAGCTTGAGGGCCGAGAGCAGCGCGGTCTTGCCGGCGCCGGTCTCGCCGGTCAGGACAGTCAGGCCGGCACTCGGCACCAGCGTCGCCTCGCGAATGAGTGCAATGTTAGAAACCTGCAGCTCATCGATCATGACGGACTCCGTAGAATACGCGGCTCACCGAGTTATAGAAGCTCTCGGGGCCGTAATCGAGAAGCAGCACATCTCCGGGACCGCGGCGCACGGCCACGCTCTCAACGGTGCCATCGCAGGTAATAAACTGTCCATCAATAGCGATCGCCGGAACGCTCGGACGGTCATCAGACATGAAGATTTCGACGACATCACTCGGCGAAGTCAAGAAGGCACGGGCCTGAATGGTGTGCGGCGCAATGGGTACGCAGACCATGCCCGTATAGTCGGGGCTCACGATGGGGCCACCGGCACTGAGCGCGTAACCCGTAGAACCAGTCGCCGTGGACACGACCACGCCGTCGCCACGCAGTCGATCGATATGGTGGCCCGACACCGTGATGTCGAACTCGACCATATCGGACAGCGGACCGCGAGTGAGCGCCATGTCGTTGAGGGCGAAGGTGCGCACGACATCCTTCGTACCGTCTTCGCGCACGGACACGATATCCGCGGCGATGGTGGCGCGACGGCTCACGTGCAGCTCGCCGGAAAGGGCGTCGCTCACGACCTGCAGAATGTCGCGCTCCTCGGGGCTCGCAGCAGTTAAAAAGCCCAGGTGACCATAGGAAAGACCGAGGATAGGAATCTCGCGATGGTTGAGGATGCGGGCAGCGCGCAGCAACGTACCGTCGCCGCCGAGCGTAATGACCAGATCGGAGCCATCAATATCAGGCGTGCTTTGAATCTTGGATCGCTGATCGGCCGCCCATGCGACCTCGTAGCCCTGGCGCGTAAGCCAAAGCTCGAGCATCAGGCCACTCTCGACCGCCTCTTGCTTGTAGTAATTGGGAACCAGAAAGACCTTCATAGCGTTGCAGCTTTCTCGCTCAAAACCGATACCTGGGATTGCAGCTCGTCTTGCGAACGGTCGCCGGGGACAAACCTCGTGCCGTACAGGAAAAACTCAACGTTGCCCTTGGCACCATGAATGGGTGACACGCACACATCGACCGGGAACAGGTCCTTGGCAGCAAAGAGTTCAACCGCCGCCACGAGCGTATCGCGGCGCACGGCGGGATCGGTCACAATGCCGCCCTCGCCCACTAGCGCCGCCGGAGCCTCAAACTGCGGCTTTACGAGCGTGCAGAATGCACCCGTAGGCGCCAGGCACGCCAGAACCGCATCGATAATGTTCGCGATGCTGGTAAACGAGACATCACACACAGCCAGGTCGATGGCGCCGGCATAGCCAAGCTCGGGCAGCTGCGTCACGTTTGTGCGCTCATGCAGCGTCACGCGATCGTCCTGACGCAACGACCAATCGAACTGGGCGCGACCCACGTCCACCGAGACAACGGTCGCAGCTCCACGCTTGAGCAGGCAATCGGTAAAACCGCCGGTAGAGCAGCCCACATCCAAACAGGCAAGGCCCGTCGGATTGATGCCAAACGCATCAAGCGCGCCTTCGAGCTTAAGACCGCCGCGGCCAACATAGGGAATGCGCCCCTTCACGTGCAGCGGCAGCCCCGGGATCACCTTAAGGCCCGGCGAAGTCAAGCGCTCACCGCCACTCGAAACCAAGCCGGACATAAGAGTGCGAAGGGCATCCGCGCGATCGGCGCAGATGCCCTGTGAAATCAGTTCGTCATCAAGACGCACACGTTTCATGAATGCCATCAACCATTCGTATCCGGAGATGCGGCCTAGCTATCCTGGGATTCGTTTGCCGCATCCTCATCGTATTCCTGCTCGAGCTTGTCGGCCTCACGCGGCGTCAGCTCAAACTTGTCGACCATATCGACCGCGCGGGAGCCCAGCTCAATCGCTTCGTCAAACAGATCGAGCGAACGCTCCAAGGACGTATCCTTGGAGCGAACGGTGGCTATGATCTGGTCCAGGCGATCCGAGATCTCATCGAAGTTGCGGACGGAACCCTCTGGCATGGCTACTCCTCGACGGAGTCGACAACAGCCTCGGCGGCGTCCGAATCCTCGGCCAGCACGCCAGCCTCAGCCTGAGCAACCGCAACCTTTGCGGCAGCCTCGGCAGCCTGGGCCTCCTCGCGAGCGCGATCCTCGGCCAGCAGCTCCTGGTACAGGTCCTCGCCCGGCAGCTCCTCGCTGCGAGCGATCTTGCCCAGCACGCCGTTGACGAACGACGCGGACTGGTCGGTGCCATAGGCCTTGGCAAGCTCGACGGCCTCGTTGATCACGATGGCGTCCGAGACCTCCTCGTCGGTGAGGAAGCGCATCTCGTAGACGGCGATACGCAGCAGGTTGCGGTCGGCGCCGGGCATGCGCATAAGATCCCAGTTCTTGGCGACGGCGCGCAGGGCACAGTCGATGCGATCGATATGCTCGTAGGCACCGCGGCACAGCTCCAGCGCATAGGGGTCGAGGGGACCCTTCGAGATCAGGAAATCACCCTCGAGGACGCGCTCGAGCGGGCTGTCCGTGGCCTCGGCCTGGAACAGCAGCTGCAGCGCCTGACTGCGGGCAAGCGTACGCCCGCGATAAACCTTAAGGCTCAAAGGTTACTCCTTGGGGAAAACGAGACCGTCGATGCAAACGTCAACGCGCTCGACCTCAACGCCCACCTGGGCATCGATGGCGGCGACCACGGCGGCGCGAACAGCCTCGGCGAGTTTCTTGAACGGATAGCCAAAGAACACCACGACGCGCACGGTGAGTGCGAGCTTGTCGCCGACGACCTCGGCCTCGACCGCCGGCTCGGAAGCCGGGGCCTTGGACGAGAGCATCATGGAGACAAGGTTGGTGGCAAGGTCCTTGACGCCAACGGAGGCGATGCCCTCGACATCGGACACGGCGCGCGAGACGATGGCGGTCAGAACATCGGGCGAAATGCCGATGCCGTCAATCTTGATTTCCTGGGGCATGAGTCCTCCTAGAAAAATTGGTTGCTAGACGCGGGAGACGAACTTGCCGTCGCGGGTGTCAACCTTGATGACCTCGCCCTCATTGAGGTACATGGGGACCTGGATGACAGCGCCGGTGTCGATCGTGGCCGGCTTGGTGGAACCCTGGACGGTGTCGCCCTTAAAGCCCGGGTCGGTCTGGACGATGGTGGTCTCGATGAACATCGGCGGAGTCACGCCCATGAGCTCATCGTCGGCGAAGAGCAGCTGGCAGATGTCGTTCTCGCGCAGCCACTTGGAGTTCTCGCCCACCATGTCCTCGGGAACGGGAACCTGCTCATAGGACTCGTTGTCCATGAAGATGTAGTCGGTGCCATCGTTGTAGAGGTACTGGAACTCACGGGTGGTGAGCATGACGCTCTCGAACTTGGTGCCGGCGTTGCAGGTGTTCTCGACGACGCGGCCGCTCTTGATGTCGCGGGTCTTGTAGCGCACAAACGCGCCGCCCTTGCCCGGCTTGACATGCTGGAACTCGACGATGGTGTAGACCTTGTCCTTGATGCGGAGACCGAGGCCGTTCTTGAAATCGGCGGTAGAAATGGTAGGCATAGCGACCTTTCTTGTTATGGGCAGAACGCACAAGCGTCCAAATTACATACGACAGAAATTATACACTTGCAGACGGCGCCTGCGGCGAGCGCATAAAAAGAGAACGCGGGGCGTCCGAATTGCTCCGGACGCCCCGCCCCAAAAATCTATCGAAATGGGCTAGCAATCGATAACGTGCAGGTCGTGCGGGGTCTTGGTGAAGGGCTCATATCCGTTCTCGGTGACCACGCCGTAGTCCTCCAGACGCACGCCGCCCACACCGGGCAAATACACGCCGGGCTCCATGGTGATAACCGAGCCGACCTCGATGGTGTTCTTGCTGCGGTTGAAGTTGGGCAGCTCATGGATGTCGATGCCCACGCCGTGACCCAGACCATGGTTGTAATAATCGCCATAGCCGGCATCGCCGATAATCTTCTTGGAAAGCTTGAAAATGTCGTTGCCCTCGACGCCCGGATGGATGGCAGCGACGCACTCCTCATGCGTGCGGCGCACGAGTGCGTACAGGTCCCGCTGCTCCTGCGTAGGCTCGCCCATCACGACGGTGCGCGTCATGTCGGAACGATAATCGCAGTAGTCCGCGCCGTAATCCATGAGAACGAAATCGCCCTTCTCGATGACACGGTCGCTCGGCACGGCATGCGGGTTGGCGGTGTTGGGACCGCTCGCCACGATGGAGCCGAAGGCAAGGCTGTCGGCGCCGTTGGCGAACATAAAGTTCTCGAGCTCGTTGCGAACCTGCTTCTCGGTCATACCGGGCTTAATAAACCCGAGCATGTGCTGGAAGGCGGCGTCGGTGATCGACTGTGCGTGGCGCATGAGCTCGATCTCCTCGGCGTCCTTGATGGCGCGCATCTTGCGGATGTCGTCGTGCATCAGCGGCAGCATGCAGGCGACGGAGCGGTCCTCCAGGCCGCGCTGAATGCCCTGGTAGAAATTAATCTGCATATCGTCCTCGACAGCGCAGACGCGGCACTTGTTGGCCGCAATCTTGCCGGCGACCCAACCGGGGATGGTGCCCTCGTCCATGTCGTAGACCCAGGGGCTGCCGGCGGGCGTGTTCTCCTCAAAGCTGTTGAGGTAGCGCGAGTCGGTGTGGAACAGGCACTGGTCGGCCGTAATAAACGCAGCGTGCGGGAACTCGAAGGTGTAGTCGAAGACGCCCTTCACGCCCGTAAGCCAACGAAGGTTGGCCTCGTCGCGCACCACGATGGCGTCGTAGCCACGCTCGACCATCAGGGCACGGACACGCTCGATACGACCGGCAGGACCGGCAGCAAACTCAGACATGCAGATTCCTTTCTTGTTGTCTCTATAAAGACGGGACGGGTCTCAATCAACGTACGGAATCGTATGCGATCCGCAACCGATTGAAAACCCGCTCCTCAACATGATACGAAAGACGATGGATGTCAATAAATCTTAGAGAAGTTCTTTGCGAGAAGCCAAGTAGGCATGAGCGTGGCGCTCAAGAACCTCGTCCTCAACGCTCGTTAGACGAATGGCGCCGAGCGCTGCGGGCAGCGGCAGCATGCTGCGGTTCGAGCGGGCGAACTGCTGCCTGCGGAACTCCTCGATAAACGCGGTGGGCTCCAGGTCGAAGGCAAGTTCCTCGATGCCAAAGTCCTCCAGGCAGTCATCGACCTCAAAGACGTAATCGATATCAAAGTCGCAGGCATCATGTGCTAGGCGCGCCTCAAAGCGCATGCCCTCGGATAACAGCTGATAGGCAGGGACCTGCGAAGCGGCATCGCCCAAGCAGGCGCGCAGGGTACACTCCCCCGTCTTGCCAAAATCGAGCGCATGGCGAGCGCTCGGGTTCGTGGCCATCAGTACGTCCTTACGGGCAGTCTGAGACCATTGAACGGCATTGACGAGCGCGACCTCCTCGCCCGCGAGAACCTCGGGGACGGTCTCAGTAAACTGATTCCAGCGGGACTTACTGCTCGAAAGCATGGTGCCAACAAGTACCACAAAGCCGAGCTTGAGGTCCTCGGGGTCCGCCTCACGAACAAGGTCGAGGTCACACACGACCAAGCCCGGTTCGGGACGGAACGCGATAGCGGGAAGCGCATTGGCCGACGAGGCGACGAGCGGCTTCATGGTCGTCGCGACCGTGAGCATGGCGTCGAAGGTCGTCGGCAACAGCGCGCACTCGGTTCGGCCGCACCACTGGTTGGCGCACCAGCTAACAACCGAGCAGGTTGCGGCATCGCCAACGGCGACAACCAGATCGTCGCAGGTAACGCCGTTGGCAGACAGGGCGCCAAAGATGGCATCAGCATCGGCCAGCGTGGCACCAGCAGGCGAAACCTCGAGGACTAGCGGCGACACGGCAAAACCGGCGTCGACCAGCGCATGCTCGACGACTTCACCAAAACGCTCGGATGTGGCGGTGTTCCAAACGACCATCGCGCGCTTAGGCTTGCCCACGGCCGAGGCAAACATACGCGACAGTTCATCGAACGCACCCAATCCGACACGGACATCGACGCTGCGGTTTTGGAAATTGATCAGTTGACGGCGAATCATAGCAGCCCACGCTCCAAAAGCATCTCGGCACAAAGGTAGGAAACGTCCTCGAAGGACTTGTTGCGAATATCAAGGGTAAGGTCGGCAGCCTGACGATACAGCGGACGGCGATGCTCAAACAGGCGCGCGGCATGCTCAGGCGAGCGGAAATCGGGACGCGTGTCGGACCGACGAATCTGGCGAATCGAATCCTCGAAGTCGCCCTCGAGGTACACGCACGTACCCATTTCGTGCATCAGTTCAATATTCACCGGCGTTTCGACGATACCGCCCCCGCACGAAACCAACAGGCTGCGCTCGCTTTGGAGCGAACGGAGCGCCGAGGTCTCGAGCTCGCGAAAACGACCCTCACCCTCGGTCTCAAAAATCTCGGTTACCGACTTGCCGCAACGGCGCACGACCAGGCGGTCGGTATCGATAAAACGCCGCTTGAACATAGTGCCGACGTTGCGCGCGAGCGTCGATTTGCCCGCGCCCAAAAAGCCGATAAAGAAGATATGGTCGCAGCCGTGTTTGGTGTGCTGGGACATGACGAGACCTATTCCTCGCAGGGAAGGTCGCGAAGGGCCCGACGCTCAAAGATACGGAAGATCTGCGTATACCACAGGTCCTGCGTCGCCTGCGGCTTAACCAAGATGGTATCGACGCCGGCGAAGTTGCCGCTCCACACGTCCGTGTAGAGCTGATCACCGATCAGCACCGCCTCGTCGGCCGTGGCGCCGAGGCGCTTAAGACCCGCCTTGAGGGCAAACGGCGCCGGCTTCATAGCGTGGCTGATGGCCTCGAGTCCCAGCTCGCGTGCAGAGCTCATGACCTGGTCGCGATGCCAGTTGTTGGACACCATGCACAGCTTAAAACCTTTGGCGCGGGCGGCGTCGAGCCAAGCAGAAACCGCGGCGGGAACCTGCTCGGTGTCGCGCGGCACCAGGGTGTTATCGCGATCGAGCAGAATGGCGCGTTTGCCATCGGCCCACAGGGTATCAAGGTCGATGCGATCGACCGAGGCAACGTATCGTTTGGGGCTAAAAATCCTCATGCTAATTCCAAGACTGTTGATGCTCTTCGTAGGTTTGTGAGAAATACTCCTCGTCCTGCGTAATGTAGAAATACAGGTCCTCGGAGTCGGTCGGCTCAAGCGTGGCCTTGAGTGCCTCGAGCGACGGAGAGCAGATGGGCGTGGGCGGCAGACCCTCGTGTTTATAGGTGTTATACGGACTATCGCTCTGCAGGTCGTCGGCGGTAACCTCGCCACCGGTGACATACATCATGGTCGCATCGCTGTTGAGATAGCGCAGACCGTCGAGTTTGCCGGCAAGGCGGTTGTAGAAGACCGAGGCCACGTGCGCACGTTGATCGGCGTTGAGGCCCTCGCGCTCAACGATAGAGGCCAAGTTGACGATGTCGTAGTCGGACATCTCCACACCGTAGCGTTCCTTGATCTTGGCTTCGCAGCTCGCAAAGTCAAGCGACTTGTACTCGGTCTTAAACTGATCGAGCATAGCGCGAATCACGCCATCGGCCGTCGGCGAATCACCCAACGAATAGGTCTTGGGGAACAAGAAACCCTCGAGCGAGTCGTTGGCGGCGCCCTTAAGGAAGCTATAGTCGTCCACGTAGTTGGAGGCCTTGGCCTGGTTGAGGAAGTCTTCCTTAGAGATGCTGTCGTAGGCCTGGGCCACACGGTCGGCGACTTGATCGACCGTCAGGCCCTCAGGGATAGTCAGCGTATTGGAGCCCGCGTTGGGGCCTTCCATGAGCTGCTGAACAACCTTGGTCGCATCCATGAGTGTGGTGAACGAATAATCACCAGGCTTGAGCGACATATCGGCGTTGAGCTTTTTCACCGCCGCATAGTAATCCTTGGGATTTTCTACGATATGGTTCTCGGAGAGAATCGAAGCGATGCTGTCACCCGAGGCACCATCGGGAATCGTGATAGTAACCTGCTGGCCTGCAACGACTTTCGCACCCTCACCGCCAAAGAAGCCTTTGACGGCTGGCACGACAAAGAAAACGATCGCGACAAGCGCAAGCACGGCAACAACGCCACCGATAATCATAGGCACCGGGGAGCTTTTCTTTTGAGCACCGCGACGAGCATGCGTGTTGTAGCTAGAGCGGGTCGCCGGAGCAACGCCATGCGAACCACGAGCGTGATGCGAATGCGATTGGGGGGCCTGCGTTCGCTGGGTAGGTGCCTGCTGCTTAAAGCGGGTGCCGCCTGCAGGCTGGGCCGTACGAGCAGTGGGCTGCTGAGCCGCGTGAGAAGCCGAATGCTGAACCGAACGAGCAGAAGGCTGCTGGCCCGTCCGTTGAACAGGTTGGGCCGAACGAGAGAAGGACTGCGCCGGGCGCGCGGCAGGCCGAGCTGCGCGCTGCGTCGGTTGTGCCGGACGCTGGCCAGGCTGGGCAGGGCGCGACGCCGGCTGCTGTGTACGATTCGGCTGGCGCGGATCGGAAGCACTAGGCATGCGAAACCTCCTCGTTTTTACGATCGAGCCACGTCTGCAAAAACAGGCTGGCGGCAATCATGTCGATCTTGCCCCTCATCTGCTTTTCGTTGAGTCCCTGCTCGCGCAGGATACGCTTGGCCTCTTGCGAGGACAGACGCTCGTCCTCAAACTCCAACGGAAGATCGAGCTCGTCGGCAATCTTTTGCGCCACAGCGGCAACGCGCTCGGCCTGAGGGCCGGGCTCACCGGCCATGGTCAGGGGACGTCCGCTTACCAGGATGTCGGGCTCATAGTCCTCAACCAGGTAGCGGAACGTCTTGGCCATACCGGTGACCTCGGCAGCCGGAAGCACCTTGACAGGCATCGCCATCTTGCCATCACGGCTCGAGACGGCGATGCCAATCCTGGTCTCCCCTATGTCCAGCGCGAGCGCAACCACAGCGACTTCTTAGATTCTTAGGCGCCGAGCGCGGTCTTAGCGGCCGCGAGGGCATCGGCGATACCGGCAGCGTTCTTGCCACCGGCCTGGGCCATGTTGGGACGACCGCCACCGCGGCCATCGACCAGGCCCGCGATCTGCTTGATCACGTTGCCGGCGTGGAAACCGGCCTTCACGGCGTCATCGGAGCCGGCAGCGAGCAGGGCCGGGGTGCCCTTCTCGGTCACGCTGGCGACGACGCAGGCGACGGGGCCGGCGACCTTCTGGTGCACGGTATCCCAAACGTTGCGCAGGTCTGCGGCCTCGAGACCCTGAAGCTCAGCGACAACGAGCTTGTAGCCATTCAGCTCGACAGCGCCGTCGATGGCGCTGGAGATCACATCGGAGGAGCCACCGGTGAGAGCCTTCTTGAGCTTGCTGGAAGTCTCGCGCAGCTCGGCCTGCAGGTTCTCCACGCGGGCGGGAACCTCGTCGACGCGGCACTTGAGCGCAGCGGCGGCGGCGTCAACAAGCGCCAGGCGGTCGGCCATGTAATCGAGAGCGCCCTTGGAGGTCACGGCCTCGATACGGCGGACATTCGAGCCCGTGGAGGACTCAGAAATGATCTTGAACAGGCCGATCTCGGCGGTATTGGCGGCATGGGTGCCACCGCAGAGCTCGCGGGAGAACGGCTGGTCCTCGGCGCCCACGGAGACGACGCGGACGACATCGCCGTACTTCTCGCCAAAGAGGGCGACAGCACCAGCGGCCTTGGCCTCGTCAATGCCCATGACGCGGGTCACGACCGGCTTGGAAGCGAAGATCTGCTGGTTGACCAGGTCCTCGACAGCCTTGAGCTGCTCGGAGGACAGAGCCTCGAAGTGCGTGAAGTCAAAGCGCAGGTGCTCGGGCGTCACCAGCGAGCCGGCCTGAGAGACGTGCTCGCCCAGGACCTGCTTAAGGGCGGCGTCGAGCAGGTGCGTGGCGGTGTGGTTGCGACGCAGGAAGCCACGGCGCTCGGCGTCGAGCGCGGCGGTAACAGCGGCACCGACAGTCAGCGTGCCATCGGCAACGTGCGCGACGTGGGCATACAGGCCGTTGTGGTTCTTGGTGTCGGCAACGGTCAGAACAACGCCCTCGGCGGAAAGCTTGCCGGCATCGCCCTGCTGACCACCCATCTCGGCATAGAACGGGGTGCGGTCGAGCACAACCTCGACGTCCTCGCCGGCGGCAGCGGACTCGACGCTCTCGCCGTTGCGCACGATGGCGACAACCTTGGCGCCCTCGATCACATCGTTGTCATAGCCGTCGAACTCGGTCGCAGCGACCTTGTCGGAAAGCTCAACCCACACGTCGTTGAAGCTGCCCCAGGCGTCGCCCTTGGCATTGGCGCGGGCGCGGGCCTTCTGGTCCTCCATGCAGGCAGTGAAGCCGTCCATGCCGACGTCGTGGCCAGCGGTGCCGGCGATCTCGACGGTTAGGTCGATGGGGAAACCAAAGGTGTCGTGCAGCTTAAAGGCAACATCGCCCGGAAGCACAGCACCCTCGGCAAGCGCTGCCAGGGCCTCATCCAGGTAGACGCGACCGTTGTCGAGCGTCGTGGAGAAGCGCTCCTCCTCGGAGGCGACGATACCCTTGACGAGCGCGACGTTCTTGAGCAGCTCAGGATAGGCCTCGCCCATCTGAGCGTTGACCTCGTCGATAAACTTGGTCAGGAAGGCGCCCTCGATGCCCAGCAGGCGACCGTGGAACACGGCGCGGCGGAGCAGGCGGCGAAGGACGTACTCGCGACCCTCGTTACCGGGCAGGATGCCGTCAGAGATCATGAAGTCGACGGCACGGGAGTGGTCGGCGATGATGCGAAGAGAACGGCTGGCGCCGGAGTAATCGTCGGCGTCATAGGTCTTGCCGCTGATCTCCTCGCCCAGCTTGATGAGGTGCTGCATCAGATCGCCGTCGTAGTTAGCAGTCTTGTGCTGCATGATAGCAGCCATGCGCTCCAGGCCCATGCCCGTATCGAGGTTGCGGTGCGGCAGCTCCGGCATGGAGCCGTCCTCCTGACGGTCGTACTGGGTAAACACGAGGTTCCAGAACTCAAGGAAGCGGTCGCAGTCGCAGCCAGGCTTGCAGTCGGGGCTGCCGCAGCCGACCTCCTCGCCCATGTCAAAGTAGATCTCGGAGCACGGACCGCAGGGGCCGGTGGGGCCAGCGGCCCAGAAGTTGTCGTCCTCGCCCAGGCGGGAGATGTGGTCCTCGGCAACGCCCAGAGAACGCCACACGTCGTGGGTCTCGTCGTCCTCGGTAAAGACGGTAAAGTACAGGCGGTCGAGCGGCAGCTTGAACTCCTTGGTGATGAGCTCAAAGGCCCAGGCGCAAGCCTGCTCCTTGGAAACGCCGCCAAAAGAGAAATCGCCGAGCATCTCGAAGAACGACAGGTGACGGCCGTCCTCGCCGATGCAATCGATGTCGTTGGTGCGGACGCACTTCTGGCAGGAGATCGCGCCGATCTCCTTCATGGTCTTCTTGCCCTGGTAGTACTCCTTAAACTGGTTCATGCCGGCGTTGGCAAGCAGCAGCGAGGGATCATCGGGGACGAGGGACGAAGAAGGATAGAGCTTAAGACCGCGCTCCTCAAAGAAGTTGAGGAACTTGGAGCGGATCTCGGCCGTAGTCATTGACGGGTAGTCAGCACTCATAGAGGGAATCTCCTCGGTTTCACATCGAAACAGTTCAAACGTAACGATATTACCATCCCACCGCGCCTATGCAAAAAAGAGGGTCGCCAAACAGCGACCCTCCAGCGAAATTGCATGTTAGCACGTATGAATGTTAACCTGAATTACCCCGCTAGTTGTCGTCATCGTCCATGGAGCCGTCGATGCCGGTTTTGGTATCGTCTTCCGAATTGGAGTCATCGTCCTTAGCGAAGGGGTTCTTGAAGAAGCCCGTCGCATCGGGCTGCAGGCCCGAGAGCTTGATCCAGGGATTATCGAGCTCGGGCTTGGGCATGGCCTTGGCCTCGGGCGCAGTCTCGTTACCGATAAGCTCAGACTCGTAGATGAAGGTGTCGTCGCCGAGCGCGTCGTAGGCGGCGACCGGGTTGCCATCGGCATCGCGGTACGGCGTGCCCTTAAACACGGCACCGTCATAGGCCACAAGCTGTCGGCCGGTCTCATTCTCGAAGTAGTACACGAAGATACCCTTGAGGGCCGCACAAAGCGGGATGGCAATAATCATACCGATGGGGCCCATGAGTGCCGAGCCAATAACGAGCGCCGTGAGGCTCATGATGGGATGCACCTGCACCGAGCTCTGCATGACCTTAGGCGAAATCACGTTATCGGTGACGTTTTGCGCGACCATCGTCACAACGAGCGTCCATAACGCCAACATGGGGCTGAACATGAAACCGAGCACTGTGGCGATTGCTGCGCTCACCCAAGGACCGACGACCGGAACCAAATGCATGATGCCGGTAAAGATAGCCATGAGCGCCGCATACGGATGGCCGATGATCATAAAACCGATAAAGGCGAGGAAACCACCGCAGATGGACGTCACGACCATACCGCGCATGTAGCCGCCGACAGAGCGAGAAAGGATGGCGACCATAAAGCGGTACGAGGTCTCCTTCTCCTGACCGATGATGGTGCAAATCTCGTGGTGCATGCGAGGGTAGTCGCAGGCCATCCAGTACGCAAGCACCAGACCAAGGAAGATCACGAACAACTGCGAGGCCGTATTGGTGATGAGCGGGAACACACCGCGGCCAAGCTCGGCAGCGATCTGAGACACGTACTTCGATGCCACGGTAACAAGCGACGAAAGATTATCGTCCAAATACTCCTTGAGCGGCGTGTTGTTGAGCGTCTTGGCATGCGAGATCATCTCGTTGAGATCGCCACCCGCAACACGAAGCTGCTCGGGCAGGCGGCTCAGGACTTCCATGATCTGACCAAAGAGAATCGGCGACAAAATGCAAACGACACCGACGAGCACGGCAACAACAACAATAAGCGCGATAAGCGAACCGATGCCGCGATTCACGCCATGGTGCTCGAGCCAGTTGGTGATCGGGGACATCACAAAGGCAATGATGGAACCAACAGCGAGAAACTCGATAACCGGTGCCAGGATGCCCATAAGGTTAAAGATGACAGCAGCAATAACAATGCAGCCGACAACAGCCCAAATGCGCAGCGTCAGAATGCGGGTGTCGCGCAGCACGCGATCGGTTTGTTGGGGGTGCTCACTCATGAACGAATCATCACTCCGTCGGGGTCGATCTTGTCCTGAATCTTCTTAAGCGTGCGGCGCAGCAGACGCGAAACCTGCACCTGAGAAATACCAAGCTTCTTGGCGATCTCGATCTGGGTCATGCCCTTCACAAAGCGCAGCTCGATCACCTCGCGCTCGCGCGGCGAGAAATCACGGATGGCTTCCTCGATCACTAGACGGTCATCGGTAAAGTCGAGCTCGTTGTCGTCGTCGGCGTAACGGTCGAGAATCGAGGGGGCATCGTCGGAATCGGACGCACCAGGAGCCTCGATGGGCACCGAAGTATAGGCCGAAGACGATTCCATAGCCTCGAGGACCTCATCGACAGTCACATCTAGATACTCAGCGATCTCCTCAACCTTGGGCGAACGCTGCAGCTCGTTGGTAAGTTTGTCAGTAGCTTGGTTGACCTTGGCCGAGAGCTCCTGCAGACGACGCGGAACGCGCACACTCCAGCCCTTGTCGCGGAAATGGCGTTTGATCTCGCCCAGGATAGTGGGTGTTGCAAACGTCGTGAACTCGAGCCCGCGCTCGGGGTCAAAACGGTCGATAGCCTTGAGCAAACCCAGATAGCCGACCTGCATGAGGTCGTCGAGCGGCTCGCCGCGATTCTTAAATTTGTTGGCAAGAAACCTTACCAGGTTCATATGGGACATGACGAGCTGCTCACGGGCGTCCGGATCACCGGTCTCCTTGTAACGACGAAACAGCTCGCGGGTTTTCTCCTTGTCCCAAGCGGTCTTGCCGCTCCGGGAACGTTCGGTCATATTAGATATCCGCCTTGAGGTCGAGGGAAAGCGTCAGGGGCGCCGCAGTCTTTTCGTAGGAATCGCACACGCTCGCGAGGATGAGTTCGGCATATACCGCTGCCTGGTCATCCTCATCGACAGTCGCCTGATCGCCAAAGGTAAAGGTCATGCCCACGTGCGATTCGTCGACATCGAATTTGATCGAGATATCGTCGGAATCAACAGCCGTGCAGCCAAAGATAAAGGCTTCCTCGGCAGCCATACGGATGTCCTCGATGCGATCGACAGACATAGAGCACAGGGCACCAACGTTGGCTGCCGTCATGCGCACAAGGCGAGCGAGACGCGGGTCACCGGCAACGGTCAGCGTGATGGGGCAGGTTGCTTCGCTACTCATCGCAGGACTCCTCAGAGGTCTCGGAGGGTGTATAGGTGTAATACTGAGCCGGCTTGGCTACAGACTTCTGGCCATCATCGTCGCCCGCGGCGGCCTCGTCCTCGCCAATCAAGACGCGCTCGGTCGGCTGCTCGGCTTCTTCGGCGGCAGCGGAAAGCTTGCGCTCGGCTTCAGCTGCAGGAGCCTTCACCTTATTGAAGAGCTTCTGCACAGCACCGGCGGCAGAGTCGGTCACGCTCGACACAGCATTGCTGGCCTCGGCCATGCTGCCCGTAACCTCGGAAATGTCGCGAACCACGGCTTCGACCTCTACGAGATTGGAGGTAAGGGCATCAACTGCCGTCTTGCTCGACTTAAGCAGCGGCTCCATCTGGGCAAGCGCCGGCGTAAGCTCATCGACAGCGCCATCGAGCTTTGCCACCACAGGCTGAGCCTCGGCGATGGTGTTGTTGAGGTCGTTCACGGTCTTATCGAGCGAGTCAACAACATTGCGGGTCTTGCGCAGGGTAAGCGCGAGCTCAGCGATGGCCCACACGCCGGCAACGGCGAGCAGCAGCAGGGCGATTTGAATGGGACTCATACAAGCCTCCCGGAAGAATCGAAATACAGACGCTTTTCATGGTACCCCAAAGGGGACCGAACATGCCAAGAGCAGCAACGTGGGACAAAATTATCAGCAGCTACTTCGGTGCATTCCCGCTGCGGTCACGTTCGCTTTGCTCTACGCGCCACTCTTCCCAGCCGCGCCCGGCAGGCTGCCAGAACGCACCGCGCTCCAGCCCCTCGGGCAAATAGCGCTGATCGACCCAGCCTTCAGGATAATCGTGCGGGTATTTATACACACCGTATTCATCGCTGCCCGGGCGATGGCGATCGCGCAGATAACTCGGCACCTCGCGAAGCCCACTAGAATGTATATCGGCCAGCGCCGCATCGATCGAAGCCTCACACGCGTTGGATTTTGGCGCCAAGCACACATAGAGTGCAGCCTGAGCCAGGTTAATGCGGCACTCGGGATAGCCAATGACCTCGGCAGACTTAAACGCGGCATGCGCCACCAAAAGCGCCTGCGGGTCGGCGTTGCCAACATCCTCAGAAGCGTGAATCATAATGCGGCGAGCGATAAACTTAGGATCCTCCCCAGCATCGATCATGCGCGCGAGCCAATAGATCGTGGCATCGGGGTCGCTACCGCGCATGGACTTGATGAACGCACTGATGATGTCGTAGTGCATGTCGCCGTTTTTGTCATACGTAAAGCCGCGACGCGGGTTGGCGATCTTTACGTCATCCACGGTGATGGGATAGCGCTCCCCCGCCGCGGGCGCTGGCGTTCCCTCGGTATCGGGACGCGTGACGGCAATCTCGCTCGCAAGCTCGAGCGTCGTGAGCGCCGAGCGAGCGTCACCCGCTGCCAGCGTGCAGATGGTCTTGACCGTATCCTCATCGGCCGAGAACTTACCGTTCAAGCCCTGCGGCGCCTCAAGCGCACGTTCAATAAGCGTGGCGATATCCTCATCCTTCAGATGCTCAAGCTCCACGACGCGACCACGTGAGAGCAGTGCCGAGTTGACCTCGAAGTACGGGTTCTCCGTCGTAGCGCCAATCATAATGACGGTACGGTTCTCAACTGCATGCAGCAGGGCATCCTGCTGCGATTTAGAGAAGCGGTGAATCTCATCGATGAATAGAATGGTGCGGCGGTCGTACGTATTCAGGCGCGTCTTGGCCTCATCAATCACGCGACGCAGGTCCTTCACGGTACCCGTGACGGCGCTGACCTCGACAAACTCGCTCTTGGTATGGTTGGCGATAATGTGGGCCAGCGTCGTCTTGCCCGTACCGGCAGGCCCGTACAGAATCACGCTCGAAAGCACGTCGTGCTCGATCGCGGCACGCAGCCACGAGCCCTTACCGACGGCCTTTTGCTGACCCACGTACTCGTCGAGCGAATTGGGACGCATGCGCACCGCGAGCGGCGCATTTTTAAAGGAACGCTCGCGCGTCGAGACAGAAAAAAGGTCGTCCATAGCCATCCCATGCATCAATCAAAAGCTTTGTTCGTCAACAGTATACCGAATATATACGAACTACCGTTCGTTAATATAGGTACGGTGCGGAAACTCCAGACCAGGGAACAGCTTGCTCGTCAGTTCGCAGAAATAACCGTCCGTCATGCTCGCGATGTAATCCACCACCGCTTGATCTTTGTCGTCCTGCCAGGCATAGGTGCGATCGTAGTAGGAAAGCTGCTGCTCAATGCGCGAAATATGGTGCTTAAAGATGTAAGAGGACTCGTCACCACTGTTTAGATCCCGCAGGCAACGGTCGTAGAGCTTTTCGAACGCCTCGCGCAGCTCCACCTCGGAATCGCCTTCGATACCGCCCTTGCTATAGATCTTCTCGTAGTTCTCGCGCTTGGCTCGGCGGATTTCCTCAAACAGGTCCTCGCTCATCTCGATGCGCGGCTTACCATAGCTGTGCTCAACGATATCGATGGAAGCGTGCGTAAGGATCCAGCTGTTGTAGGCACCGCCCCGGCCATCATCAAAAGCGTCGGGTGACAGCAGGCCCGCCGCGATCGCATCCTGACGGTCACGACCGACGTAGGCAAGAATATCCGAGATGCGAACGACGCAGCCCTCGAGCGTCATGGGACGCAGATGCCCAATTGCGCTATAGCCCGTGGCAATGCAATCCTCAACCGTCTGGTCAAACTGGTCAAAGGAGCTCATGTCCGAGAGCTCAAACACACGTTGCTCGTACTCGCCGTTATGGCATAGCACGCCGTCGAGCGTCTGGAGCGACACGTTGCGGCCGTACAGTGTGTCGAACACGCGGACCGACTGCACGTTATGGAAAAAATAACGCCCCGTACGCTCATGATAGATATCGTTGAGGAAACGCTCGCCGGCATGGCCGAAAGGCGTGTGTCCCAAGTCGTGACCCAGGCCAATCGCCTCGATCAGATCGCAATTGAGCCCCAGGGCGCGACCGATATCGCGCGCAATGCGGGAGACGAGCTGCACGTGCAAACCGCGGCGTGACAGATCGTCATTGCTACGGAAGCTAAAGACCTGCGTTTTGCCTGCATAACGGGTGTACGCCGGAAGATGAAGTATCTTTTCGGTATCGCGCATAAACGCCGGACGCATAAGCGTGCCTTTGTCGGCGGCGCGATCAATACGACGAATGACCTGATCGTCGTTGCAACGATACGGGTTGACATAGCCCGAAGCACGATCGGCGGCAATGCGCTCGACAAGTTCGGGCGACAACGCCGAGGGAATACGGTCCATGCGCGCCTTAATGACGGCCGTTTCTTGATTAGTTGCCATGGCATGCTCCTTAAGAAGGATGCGCAATCGGTTACAAAGTGCAGCCCACGACCTCGATTATGGCAAAAATCGGCACCAAAAACGGGAGCAATGGCAGGGAGCGTGATTTTGTGAAGAGGCAGGAGAGGGCCAGGGCCAGGAGTGCGACGGCAAATGCCACGATGCCACCCATAGGGTCGAGCGTGCAAAGCGCGAAGAGCGCCTTGGCATCCCCCATGCCGATGCCCGGGGCGTGGCGAAGGCGCCGCCAGAGCGACTCAGTGAGCACAAGGGCAAGGTAGACGATGACCGCAAGACCGGCGTGGTCAAGCGCTGTATTCAAACCGAGGTCGAGCCAAACGCCCGCCAACGCCGCCACGGCACATGCGCCGGCAAGCCCATTGGGAAACCGTCGCTCTCGGGCATCAATTGCCACGCCGGCAAAGATGCAAATCCAAAACGGGATATAGGCCATCGGACTCCTCCTCGAGCTGCATCGCAAAAGCAAAAACCACCACAAAGGTGCCTGTCCCCTTTGCGGTGGTTTTGGTGGTGGTTATTTGGCGCCTTGCATGACCTCGTCAAGGGTAACGTTGACGGCGTGCTGCGTCGGCACCCAGTCGACCTTCAGGAACAGCGCGGCCACCGTGATGGGGATATAGCTGAACATAAAGATCGGGAAGGTAAACAGGTTAGTCACCAGGCGCCACTTTTGCGCGCAGTGAATATGCTTGTACTCAAAGATAGTCGTGAGCAGCGCCAGGATAAAGAACGTCTGATACATCATGGCGAAGGTCATAATGAGCGAAGCGGCGCACGCCTGCATCTCGACTTCGGTTGCCAAGAAACCATGCGAAAAGCCACCCACAATCAAGAACGTCGCATTAGCGAGCATCGAGATCAGCGATAGCAGCATACCCGGGGCGATCGTCATGAACATGTCGTAGGCGGCAAAGTGATGATAGCGGAACATCGACTTGACCAGATGCTTACCGTAGGTAAAGAACACCTGGTAAAAGCCCTTGGTCCAGCGCATACGCTGCTTCCAGGATGCCTTGAACGTCACGGGTTGCTCGTCAAAGAACTCCGCCGGCGCATAGCCAATGCGAATACCGTGAATAGCGCAGAACGTAGTGAACTGAATGTCCTCGGTCAGCGTGTGGAACTGCCAACCGTGCATGCCCTCGATAACGCTTGACGAGATAAGGTAACCCGAACCCGAAACAGCGCAGGACGTCTTACAGATATTGCGCGCGTTGTTGAGGAAGCGCGCCTCGCGTAGATACCACGTGGCATTAGCAGCCGAGATCCACGAGCTGCCGAAGTTCTTAGAGTTGCGGTAGCTCGTGACCACATGGAAGCCCTGGTCAAAGGCATCGTTCATCTTGGACACGTAATCGCGGGAGATAACGTTGTCGGCATCGAAGATAAAGTAGCCCTCAAACG
>URMZ01000023.1 GCA_900549025.1 uncultured Collinsella sp. | reverse complement strand
TCGCGGCGGGGGAGGACGGTGGCTTCTTCAACATCAACGCCGATACCGCCGCCGGTGCCGTCGCGGCGGCGCTCCACGCGCATAAGGTGATCTTCCTTACCGACGTCGATGGCCTGTATAAGGACTTTAGCGACAAGGATTCGCTCATCTCCAACCTGACGCTCGACGAGGTTAATGAGATGCTCTATGGGGGCGAGGTCGACAAAGGCATGATTCCCAAGCTACGCGCCGCTGTCGATGCGCTTGCCGCCGGTGTGTTCCGAGCCCACATCATCAACGGCACGACGCCGCACTCGCTGCTGCTGGAGCTGCTGACCGATGCTGGCGTCGGTACCGTGATCCACTCCACCGAGACGGCTTACGAGTTCGATACGCACCCGCACCCGCTTTCGACCTTTGCGGCACGCCTGACCGAGAACCTCGACGAGGTCGAGAAGCTTCAAACGGTCTAGTCGGTTTTAAATCGCCACGCGATTACGCTTACAGTTTGCGCTTCCTGGCGCTTAACGAAAGGTATCCCATGTCACTTGCAGCTCAACAATCACTCGAATCCCATTATGTTATGCACACCTTTGGTCGCTCTCCGGTCGAATTTGTCGAGGGTCACGGTATGAAGCTCATCGGTGACGATGGCCGTGAGTATCTCGATTTTCTTGCAGGTATTGGCGTATGCAGCCTAGGCCACGGCAATGCGGCAGTGCTGTCGGCGCTCGAGACGCAGACCAAAAAGCTCTTGCATGTCTCCAACTATTTCTACATCGAGCAGCGTGGCCAGGTCGCGGCGCTACTGTCCAAGCTCGCTAACGACGATGTGGATGGCGCGTGCGTGCTTGCCGACGCGATTGCCGCCGGCGACGAGACTACGGCGGCGGCGCTTGGCGTTCCGGCTGCGGGCGAGCAGGTGTGGGAGACGTTCTTTGCCAACTCCGGTGCCGAGGCCAACGAGGGCTCGATGAAGCTCGCGCGCCTGTACGCCAAGCGTGCCGGCAACGGTGGCAACACCATCGTGTGCATGCGCGGCGGTTTTCACGGCCGTACGCTCGAGACCATTGCGGCGACCATGCAGGATTGGCTGCAGGACAGTTTTCGTCCGCTGCCGGGCGGCTTTGTGGCCTGCACGCCCAACGATGTCGATGAACTGCGTGCAATCTTTAAGCAGCTCGGAAGCGAGATTTGCGCCGTGATGCTCGAGCCGATCCAGGGCGAGAGCGGCGTGCATCCCATGACCGAGGAGTTTATGGCGGCTGCGCGCGACTTGGCACACGAGGTGGGTGCCGTGCTTATCGCCGACGAGGTCCAGTGCGGCCTGTTCCGCTCCGGCAAGCCGTTTGCGTTCCAGACTTATGGCGTAGAGCCCGACATCATGAGTCTTGCCAAGGGCATCGCCGACGGCGTCCCCATGGGCGCCGTGGTGGCAAAGAAGGAAATCGCTGACATCTTTAAGCCCGGCGATCATGGTTCGACCTTCGGCGGTAGCTGCTTGGCTGTCGCGGCGTGCGCTGCGACGCTCTCCGCGCTCGTGCGCGGCGATTATGCCGAGCATGCTGCCAAGGTGGGTGCTTATATGGAGCAGGCGCTGGCTAAGCTTCCGCACGTGGTAGAGGTGCGTGGCCGTGGCCTGATGCTCGGCTGCGATCTGGACGATACCGCGGGTGATGCACACGACGTTGTGGCCCGTGCATTGGGGGCTGGTGCCGTGATTAACGCTACGGGTGCCCATACGCTGCGTTTCCTGCCGCCGCTCGTCTGCGAGGAAGCCGACGTGGACAACCTGATCGAGATTTTGTCGGACGTTTTGGCGTAGCGAGAGTAAAACATAGCCAGTTTGAACGGGTTCCAGATCGTCGGTGCGTCATTTGATGCATGGTTGGACGGTCTGGAACCCTTTTTGCCATAAATCTGCAATGGCCAGGAGAGCCTTTGGACAAAAATGCCAAATATGAGTACTGTCACCAGTTGAATGTCATATTTGGCATTTTTGGCCACGGCCTTCGTGGCAGACGTGTTGGTGGGTCGAATCCCATGCGCCGGGCCCAAACAAAAACGGTCCCCTTTCGAGGACCGTTTCCAATTCAATGGTGGGCGATGAGGGATTCGAACCCCCAGCCTTGTGCGTGTAAAGCACCTGCGCTAACCGTTGCGCCAATCGCCCGTGCGGAGAGAGTATAGCAAAACAATCGCCCCATTCACCTCATATCCATTAAAGGTAACTGGCGCGTGTCACAGCGGAGCTGATTCAGTTGAGATTGCCTGAACATTCCATCCCTCTTTACACCCTCGGGTATACTCAAAAGCTACTGATTCGATTTGATACCCAGCAACAGCAGAGGGGATAGTATATGTGCGGTTTTGTCGGTTTTGTCGGTGGGACGGATAACCAATCCGAGGTGCTCACCAAGATGATGGACCGTATCGTCCATCGTGGCCCCGACATGGGCGGCCAGTTTATCGACGGCCGCGTTGCCCTGGGCTTCCGCCGTCTGTCGATCCTCGACCTGACCGAGGCTGGCGCCCAACCCATGGCTAACGAGGACGGCAGCGTCGTCATTGTCTTTAACGGCGAGATCTACAACTTCCAAGAACTTCGTTCCGAGCTCGAGGCCAAGGGCTACAAGTTCCACTGCGGCGCCGACACCGAGAGCCTCCTGCACGGCTACGAAGAGTGGGGCGAGGCCGTACTCGATCGCTTGCGCGGTATGTACGCCTTCGTCATCTGGGACAAGAAGAAGAACAAGCTTTTTGGCGCCCGCGACATCTTTGGCATCAAGCCGCTCTACTACTATCCCATGGCCGATGCAGGCGACGGTGCTCCGGGCGTGCTCTTTGGTTCCGAGATCAAGAGCTTCCTGGACTACCCGCACTTCCACAAGGCGGTCAACAAAAAGGCCCTGCGTCCGTACATGACGCTGCAGTATTCGGCAACCGAGGAGACCTTCTTCGAGGGTGTCTACAAGCTGCCGCCGGCGCATTACTTTACCGTAGACATCCCGACCGGCAAGATGAACATCGAGCGCTATTGGGATTGCGATTACTCTGCCGTCGAGAAGCCGTTCGAGGAGTACGTCGACGAGCTGGATGAGGTCGTGCACGAGAGCGTCGAGGCCCATCGCATCGCCGACGTCCCGGTCGCTTCCTTCCTCTCCGGCGGCGTCGACTCCAGCTATATTGCCGCTTGTCTCATGCCCGACAAGACCTTCTCGGTGGGCTTTGACTACAAGAATTTCAACGAGACTAACTACGCCAAGGAGCTTTCCGATAAGCTCGGCGTCGAAAACGTTCGCAAGATGATTACCGCCGACGAGTTCTTTGGTGCGCTCGAGGACATCCAGTATCACATGGACGAGCCGCAGTCCAACCTGTCGTCTGTACCGCTGTGGTTCTTGGCCGAGATGGCGCGCAAGGACGTCACCGTCGTGCTTTCGGGCGAAGGCGCCGACGAGCTCTTTGGCGGCTACGCCTACTACGAGGACACGGTTCCGGTGCGCAAGTACAAAAAGATGGTGCCGCTGCCCATTCGCCGCGCGCTCGGTAACCTGGCGCTGCATATGCCGTACTTCAAGGGCCATAACTTTCTGGTCAAGGGTGCCGAGATCCCCGAGAAGTCGTTCCTGGGCCAGGCTCTGGTATGGCCTGAGCGCGAGGTCGACGGCGTGCTCAAGCCCGCGTACAACACCGGCGACGGCGCCTTTGAGCTCGCTGCACCCATCTACGCACGTGTGAAGGGTCAGCCCGAGCTGGTCAAGAAACAGTACCTGGACATGAACATGTGGCTCCCGGGCGACATTCTGCTCAAGGCCGACAAGATGTGTATGGCGCACTCGCTGGAGCTGCGCGTGCCATTCCTGGATCGCAAGGTCATGGAGTTCGCCGAGCACATTCCCGACCGCTACCGCATCAACGAGAACGGCAACAAGCAAGTGCTTCGCCATGCCGCCAACAAGTCGCTGCCCGATGAGTGGGCCACCCGTCCCAAGGTGGGCTTCCCGGTGCCGATTGTCTACTGGCTGCGCGAGCAAAAGTGGTACGACTATGTCAAGGAGTACTTCACCGCGCCGTGGGCAAGCGAGTTCTTCAATACCGACGAGCTCATGCATCTGCTCGATCTGCACTTTGCGGGCAAGGGCGATTTCCAGCGCAAGATCTATACGCCGCTCGTGTTCCTAGTGTGGTACAAGCGCTTCTTTATCGACGAGGGCCAGCCTTCTGTTCAGGCTGCCTAGCCTCGGCTTACGAACGCCTGCGCGTAACGGCTCCTCCGGGAGCCGTTTTTGCATGGGTGCGTTTCAGTTACTATAAAAACCGTCCCTGCCAAATGGCTGAGAAAGGTGAAAGATGCACCATTCGGATTCCGCGACCGTGACCACGGTCGATACGCTTGCCAAGCTTCTCGATGTGTGCGGCGAGCTGCGCGCATCAGAGCAGGTTGACGAGCGTGCCGTGACCGGCTGCTCGTTTGATTCGCGCGCGGTCTCGGCAGGTGACGTGTTCTTCTGCAAAGGTGCTGCCTTTAAGCCCGCGTTTTTGAGCATGGCGCTCGATGCGGGCGCCGTCGCATTTGTGTGCGAGGAGTCACTGGTCGAGTCTCTGGAGCCGCTGGCGCAGGAGAGCAGTGCTGCGATGCTGGTTGTTGATAGCGTTCGCACGGCCATGGCCCTGTTGCCGCCGGAGGTCTACGACCGTCCCGACCACGACGTCAAGATCGTGGGCATCACCGGCACCAAGGGAAAGACCACGGCCGCTTTTATGCTCCAGTCGATTATCAAAGCGGCGGGCGAGTCCTGCGGCATGATCGGCTCGGTGAGTACCGACGATGGCATCGAGTGCTACGAGAGCACCAACACCACGCCCGAGGCCCCCGAGATCTGGCGCCATATCGCCAACTGTCGCACGTCCGGTCGCCAGTCCATGGTCATGGAGGTTTCGAGCCAGGCGCTCAAGTACCAACGCGTCGAGAATCTGCCGTTTGACGTGGCGTGCTTCCTCAACATCGGCCGCGACCACATCTCGCCGATCGAACACCCCACGTTTGAGGATTATTTTGAGAGCAAACTCAGGATCTTTGACCAGGCAAAGACCGCCGTGGTGAATCTGGGCACCGAAGAGGTCGACCGTGTGCTGGAGGCAGCGTCGACGGCCGATCGCTTGGTGACCGTTGGGGTCGAGCATCCCGAGGCAAGCCTGTGGGCGAGCGACGTACGCATGGTCGGCTTTAGCATCGAGTTCAACTTGCATGGCCTGTGTGCCGACGAGTCCGAGGCGGGGGAGAAGGTCCTGCTGGGTATCGCGGGAGACTTTAACGTGGAAAACGCGCTGGTCGCTATTGCCGCTGCGCGCGAGATCGGCATCGGTATCGATGCCATCAAGAAGGGCCTCTCCAAACTGCGTGTGCCGGGCCGTATGGAGGTCGTGGAGTCGAAGGACGGCCGCGTGATCTGCGTCGTTGACTATGCGCACAACCAGCTTTCGTTCCGTTCGCTTTTCTCGTCGGTCAAGCGCGCGTTTCCCGCCAGCCCGGTCATCGCGGTGTTTGGCGCTGCCGGCGGCAAGGCGCAGGAGCGCCGCGAGCAGCTTCCGCGCGAGGCCGCACCGTATTCCGACCTGATGATCTTTGCCAATGAGGACCCGGCTCACGAGGACCCGATGAAGGTCTGTCGCGAGCTTGCCGAACATGTTCCCGACGATACGCCGAACAAGATCATCCTCGATCGCGAAGCTGCCGTGCATGCGGCGTTCAAGGCGGCGCGCGAGGAGTACGTCAACCCCGATGCTCCCACCATTGTCTTGCTGCTGGCAAAGGGTGACGAGGAGCTCATGCACGTGGGCGACGAGTTCGTGCCCATCGAGAGCGACCTTTCGCTGGCCAATCGCCTGATCGATGTTACCCAGTTTGACTAATGAACCATGATGGCGGCGGCGCCCTGAGTGCGCTGTCGCCATAAGCGTGTTCTCTCAATCAAAACATGCCGTCCAAGTCCAAACCCTTCTACGTAAACGGAGTAACCATGTCCCACAATACCCTGCCGACCGTCGCTGAGCTTTCGGGCGAGATGCGCGAGCGCTTGGCCAAGGTCAAGTACGTCTTTACCGACCTGGATGCCACGATGCTCGCACCCGGCTCGTGCGTGCTACGCGACAACGACGGCAACCCCTCGACCAAACTCGTCGAGGCCGTCGTGGCGCTCGCTCGCGCTGGTATTCAGGTGGTTCCCACCTCGGGCCGCAACCGTACCATGATCCACGAGGACGCGCGCGTGCTCGGCCTCAACTCCTACATCGGCGAGATGGGCGGCCTGGTCATGTACGACCTCAAAGCCAACGATTGGGAGTATCTGACCGGCGACATGCCTTACGACCCCGCCTGCGGCCTCACGCCGCACCAGGTGATCGAACAGACCGGCGTGTGCGAGAAGATCCTCGCCCGCTGGCCGCACAAGATCGAGTATCACAACGACATGTCGACCGGCTACAAATACCGTGAGGTCACCGTCGGCATGCGCGGCGATGTGCCCGACGATGAGGTTCAGGCCATCCTGGACGAGGCCGGCTGCGGCCTGGTGTGGGCCTGCAACGGTCACCTGACGCATCTGTCCAAGCCGACGACGCTCGAGCTCGATCGCGTCGAGGACGGTCGCGCATTCAACATCAACCCCGCGGGCCTCAACAAAGGCGTCGCCATTGTGCGCTTCTGCGAGCGCCTGGGGATCGAGCGCGAGGAGACGCTTGCGCTCGGCGACTCCGAGTCCGACTTCTACATGGCCGATCACGTGGGCACGTTCTGCTTGGTCGAGAATGGCCTGACGAGCGCCGGCGCGCCCGAGTTCCTGGCTGCTTGCGAGAATGCTTTCGTTACGCGCGGCAAAATTGTCGACGGTTGGGCGGCGACGGCAGAGCTGCTGGTCGCGGCGCGTTCGTAGCGCGCCGCCGCCGCACTTGGACATGTCTTTTCGAGAGAGACTGGTGAGGTAATGTCCGATATCGAGAATTCGGCAGGCGACACGCGCCCGATTGGCGTGTTCGATTCTGGTTTGGGCGGTCTGACGGTTGCGCGCGCCATCGCGACGGCGCTGCCGCACGAGTCCGTCTACTACTTTGGCGACACCAAGCGCTGTCCCTACGGCACGCGTACCGAGGATGAGGTGCGCTCGTTTGCGTTGCAGGCGGGTCGTTGGCTTTCGAAGCACGACGTCAAGATTATGGTCATCGCCTGCAACACGGCGACCGCTGCTGCCTTGCGTCTGGCCCAGCAGGTGCTCGACGTTCCCGTCATCGGTGTGATCGCGCCGGGTGCCCGTGCAGCAATCAACAGCACCCGCTCGCGTCGCGTGGGCGTGCTCGCCACCAACCTCACCATTCGCTCGGGCGCCTACACGCGCGCCATTCAGGATCTAGATGCCGGCGTCGATGTATACGGCTGTCCTGCCTCGAGCTTTGTCGAGGTTGTCGAACACGAGCTTGCCTCGGGTGCACATCTACAGGAACAGTGGCTTGAGAACGAGGATATCTTCGATACGCCTGCCGTGCGTGCGCTGGTGGGTGCCACGGTTGAGCCGCTGCGCGACCACGGTATCGATACCGTGGTGCTCGGCTGTACGCATTTTCCGCTGTTGGTGGGACCTATCCGCCATGCGCTGGGGCCTGGGGTGCGCGTCGTGAGTTCCGCCGAGGAGACCACACGCGAGCTGACCGATATCCTCACGCGCCGCGAGCAGCTGGCGGGCGACGCCGCCGAGCCGCAGCATCGTTTTGCCACGACGGCCGATAACATTGCCGAGTTTGCGGTGGCGGGCAGCTTTATCTTTGGTCAGCCGCTTAAGAGCATCGAACATATCGATATCGACGAACTGAAATAGATGTAAGGCAGCCCCAAAGGCTTCGCCACATCTTTTGCCGAAAGGATATTTCTATGGAGTACATGCAGGTCAACCGCGCCAACGGCCGTGCCGCCAATGAGCTGCGCCCCGTCAAGCTCACCCGTGGTGTCATGAAGCACGCCCACGGCTCGTGTTTGGCCGAGTTCGGCGACACGTGCGTGCTGTGCGCCGCCACTATCGAGGAGGGCGTGCCGGGCTGGCGAAAGGGCGCCAAGGCCGGCTGGGTGACCGCGGAATACGCCATGCTGCCGGCGTCGACCGGCAAGCGCTGCAAGCGCGAGCACGCCAACCGCAAGGGTCGCTCCATGGAGATCGAGCGCCTCATTGGCCGCAGCCTGCGTACCGTCGTCAACATGAAGGCGCTCGGCGAGTACACCGTCACCGTCGACTGCGATGTGATTCAGGCCGATGGCGGCACGCGTACAGCGAGCATCACCGGCGCCTGGGTGGCGCTGCACGACGCCCTCGCCATGTGGGTCGAGGCGAGCAAGATCGAGCGCATCCCGCTTACCGGCCAGGTGGCTGCCATCTCCATGGGCGTTGTCGACGGCAATACGCTGCTTGACCTCGATTATTCCGAGGACAGTCATGCCGAGGTCGACATGAACCTCGTCGCCACCGATACCGGTGAGATGATCGAGCTCCAGGGCACCGGCGAGCAGGCGCCCTTCGACCGCAAACGCCTCAACGCCCTGCTCGACCTGGGCGACAAGGGTATCGCCGAGCTCATCGAGCTTCAGCGCCAAGCCCTCGCCTAACCTGCCAAAAAGGGACAGGTTTATTTTGGTAGGTTTCATCTGCGGAGACGTCTAGACACAAGACTGCCGTTGATTGAGAGGGGAGAGGCAGAGGCCCTCGTCGCCCTCGGCGCGGCATTGCTATAGAGACAAGGAGGCCAGTTATGGCACTTGAGAAGATCGACATCGACACTCTCGACCCGGCGGCGACCATCGTCGTGGCAACCGGAAACGCTCATAAGCTCACCGAGGTCGAGGCCATTTTGGGCAAGGTCATGCCCGAGGTGCGCTTTGTGGCGCTCGGCCAGCTGGGCGATTTTGAGGACCCCGAGGAAAACGGCACGACGTTTTTGGAGAACGCCATCATCAAGGCGCAGGCTGCCGTCGAGGAGACGGGGCTCATGGCCATTGCCGACGATTCGGGCTTGGTCGTTGATGCCCTGGACGGCGAGCCGGGCGTGTATAGCGCGCGCTATGCGGGCGTGCACGGAGACGATGCCGCCAACAACGCCAAGCTGCTCGTAAATCTGGAGGGCGTGGCCGACGAGGACCGTACTGCGCGCTTTATGAGCGTCGTCGCGCTCATCGACACGGACGGTTTGGTCACCTATGGCGAGGGCGCCTGCGAGGGCGTTATCGCGCACGAGGGCCGCGGCGATCACGGCTTTGGCTACGACCCGCTGTTCCTGCCGGTCGACACGCCGGGCAAGACCATGGCCGAGCTGACGGCTGACGAGAAGAACGCCATCAGCCATCGTTTCCACGCGCTCGAGCATCTGTCCGCCAAGCTGACGGGCGAGGAGTAGACCGTGCGTGCGGTGGTGCAGCGCGTGCTCAACGCCGGCGTGACGGTCGACGGCGAGTGCGTGGGCCGCATTGGACGCGGCTACCTGGTGCTGCTGGGTGTGGGCCATGGCGATACGCGTGCCGAGGCCGACAAGCTGTGGGGCAAGCTCCGCGGCCTGCGCATCAACGAGGACGAGAACGGCAAGACCAATCTGGCGCTTGCCGATGTCGACGGCGAGGTGCTCGTGGTGTCGCAGTTCACGCTGTTCGCTGACTGCCGCCACGGTCGCCGTCCGTCGTTTACCGATGCAGGCGCGCCCGATGTTGCCAATGAGCTCTACGAGTACTTCCTGACGCTCGTTCGTCAAGATGTCGAACACGTGGCGCACGGCATCTTTGGCGCCGACATGAAGGTCGACCTGGTCAACGACGGCCCATTCACCATCGTCTTGGACACCGATAACCTTTAGGTTACGCGGTTTTACCAAACCGCGTAACAACTGGTCATGCGAGATTGTCGTCTGGTACGTATTTGGGACGGGGCTTATTTAGCTACTTGCGTAAGGTGGCAGCAGGGTGCTATAGTATTAGAGTTTTGTCTATCTTAGGGGTATTATCCCCTTTTTGAATTGCACCTTCTGGAGGCCCTGTTCATGGAAGAGATGGAAGTCAATCACGTCGACGACATCCACGAGAAGCTGACCGATATGGTGGGCGATCGCGTCAAGGTTAAGGCCAACATGGGCCGTACCCGCGTCGTCGAGCGCATGGGCACCATCAAGAGCGTCCACCCGGCCGTCTTCATTGTCGAGGTTGACGAGCGTCGCGGCCGCAAGTCGCGTCAGTCCTACCAGTATATCGATGTGCTCACCGGTCAGGTCGAGCTGTTCGACCCCGAGAGCGGCGAGCACATCTTTACCCCGCTCGGCAATCAGCTCGAGGAGCATTAACGGTGACCGATCGGTCCCTGACTCTTTCCGCGCCGGCAAAGATTAACCTCTACCTGGGGGTTCATACCGAGCGCGATGACCGCGGCTACCACAGGGTCGATTCCCTGATGGCGGCCGTCGGTCTTTCCGATACCGTGACGGTCACGCCGGCGCAGGCGCTGACCGTCCAGACGGTTCCGGCATCAGATTTTCCCATGCAAAAGAATACGGCGTATCGGGCTGCGGTTGCTATGGTCGAGCATTATGGTCGCGAGGCAAACATCTGCGTGACGATTGAGAAGCGCATTCCATTGTGCGCCGGCTTGGGCGGCCCCTCGACGGATGCGGCCGCGGTCATTGTCGCCTTGGCGGAGCTCTGGGGCATTGATCGCACCGACCCAGCGCTCGACGATATTGCGCGGGGCATTGGTGCTGACGTCCCGTTCTTTTTGCATGCGAGCCCTGCGTTTTACGTAGGTGGGGGAGACGTGCTGGCAACTGAGTACCCCGCGCTGCTCGCGACGCCCGTCGTACTGGTTAAGCCGCGCGAGGCAAGCGTTTCGACAATTGAAGCCTATCGACGTTTTGACGAGGCCCCGGTGCCTGCGGACAAGCCCGGCGCGATAGCTTCTGCATTGCGTGCTGGTGATGCCGAGACGGCATATGTGCTCATCCATAACAACCTAGGTGTCATTTCCGCACAGATGGAGCCGCAGATTCAAACGGTTCTCGATTGGCTGCGTAAACAGGACGGCACCGTTGCTGTAGATGTGTGCGGATCGGGCGCCTGTTCGTTTGCCATTTGTGGCACCGCCGCCACGGCCGAAAGGCTTGCCGACGCTGCCCAGCAAAATGGCTGGTGGGCCTGCACGACTGAGCTTATTCCCAACACGGTTCAAATCGACGCGCCAAAGAAATAAAAATTTCTCTAGCACGCGGCGAAAATCTTTGTTACTATAGTCGAGCTAACGGGTTGTGGCTCAGTTTGGTAGAGCACTGCGTTCGGGACGCAGGGGTCGCTGGTTCAAATCCAGTCAACCCGACCAGAGCATGAGGAGGGACCGCTTCTTGCGGTCCCTTTTTTTAGCTATTGTTGTGATACCGCGGCACCCGCGGTATACTCATTCGAGCTTGTCTCGCTGTATTGTGGAGGTCTACATGTTTGGACTGAGGGCTCCTGAGCTCATCATTATTCTCATCGTTGTCTTGATCATCTTCGGGCCTAAGAACCTGCCGAAGCTCGGCAAGTCTCTCGGCTCTACCGTCAAGAATATCCGCGAGGGTATGGAGGGCGACGATAAGGGCGAAACCAAGCAGGCCGAGGACGTTGTGGTCGAGGAGTCCAAGGAGGACAAGGAGATCGCAGAGCTCGAGGCCAAGCTCGCTGCTGCCAAGAAAAAGCAGGCAGAGGACAGCGACGCGGACGCAGAGTAGTCCCATCCCTTTGGGGTGAGCACCTGACCGGCTTGCCCGCAGGCTAGCCGGTCTTTTTCGTTTTGTTGACAGTTGATCGTTACATCATAGTTGGGGAGATATCCGTATGGACGCAAGCCAGATCGTACTGACCGCTGAGGGCCGCCAGAAGCTCGTCGAGGAGCTCGCTTGGCGTGAGGGCGATTACGCCAAGGAGATCGTCGAGGACATCAAGGAAGCCCGCGCGTTCGGCGACCTTTCGGAGAACTCCGAGTACGATGCCGCCAAGGACAAGCAGGCCCAGAATGCTGCTCGCATTGCCGAGATTCAGGCCATCCTCGCCAACGCTCAGGTTGCTGCCACCACGGGCGATCTGACCGTCTCCATCGGTTCCACCGTTTCTCTGATCGATCCCAATGGCGAGGTCATGGAAGTCACACTCGTCGGTACCACCGAGACCAACTCGCTCGAGCACAAGATCTCTAACGAGTCTCCGGTCGGTCACGCCATCATCGGTCACGGCGAGGGCGACTCCGTTGAGGTCGTTACGCCTTCTGGCAAGACCCGCGTCTACACCATCGCCAAGATCGCACGCTAGACCACGGTCCCGCGTAAAGGTATGTTTTCGCTCCCTGGGACCGAATCCTGGGGAGCGTTTTAGTTTGAGGAGCTAACTTATGGCAGAGAACCAGAACGTCGCCGATCAGGCCTCGACGCTCAACGACGAGCGCGCCACGCGTCTGGCAAAGCGCGCCGCCCTGTTCGAGGCGGGCCAGAACCCCTATCCCGAGCACTCCGAGATCGAGGACTATGTCGTTGACATTGAGGCCAAATATGCCGATCTTGCCGATGGCGAGGATACTGAGGACGTCGTGAAGATCGGCGGCCGCGTGGTCGCCAAGCGCGGTCAGGGCAAGATCATGTTTATCGTCGTGCGCGACGCTACCGCCGAGATTCAGCTGTTCTGCCGTATTAACGACATGGACGAGGCGGCCTGGAGCACGCTTAAGGCCCTCGACTTGGGCGATATCCTGGGCGTGACCGGCGTGGTCGTGCGCACCAAGCGCGGCCAGCTTTCCGTCGCCCCCAAGAGCGCGACGCTGCTCTCCAAGGCCGTTCGCCCGCTGCCCGAGAAGTTCCATGGCCTCTCCGACAAGGAAACCCGCTATCGTCAGCGCTATGTCGACCTGATTGCCAACGACGATGTTCGCGAGACCTTCCGCAAGCGCTCGCAGATTCTCTCCACTTTCCGCCGCTTTATGGAGTCCGACGGCTACATGGAGGTCGAGACCCCCATTCTGCAGACTATCCAGGGTGGCGCTACGGCTAAGCCGTTCATCACGCACTTCAACGCGCTCGATCAAGAGTGCTACCTGCGCATTGCTACCGAGCTGCACCTCAAGCGCTGCATCGTCGGTGGCTTTGAGCGTGTCTTCGAGATTGGCCGCATCTTCCGTAACGAGGGCATGGACCTTACCCACAACCCCGAGTTCACCACGATGGAGGCCTACCGTGCCTTCTCCGACCTCGAGGGCATGAAGGCGCTCGCCCAGGGTGTCATCAAGGCTGCCAACAAGGCCATCGGCAACCCCGAGGTCATTGAGTACCAGGGTCAGACCATCGATCTTTCCGGTGAGTGGGCAAGCCGTCCCATGACCGACATCGTCTCGGACGTGCTCGGCAAGCAGGTCACCATCGACACGCCGGTCGAGGAGCTTGCCGCCGCCGCACGCGAGAAGGGCCTGGAGATTAAGCCCGAGTGGACTGCTGGCAAGATCATCGCCGAGATTTACGATGAGCTGGGCGAGGACACCATCGTCAACCCGACCTTCGTATGCGATTACCCCATCGAGGTCAGCCCGCTTGCCAAGCGTTTTGAGGACGATCCGCGCCTGACGCACCGCTTTGAGCTGGTCATCGCCGGCCACGAGTACGCCAACGCATTCTCCGAGCTCAACGACCCGGTCGACCAGGCCGAGCGCTTTGCTGCCCAGATGGCTGAGAAGGCCGGCGGCGACGACGAGGCTATGGAGTACGACGAGGACTACGTGCGCGCCCTCGAGTACGGTATGCCTCCCGCGGGCGGCATCGGCATCGGTATCGATCGCGTGGTCATGCTGCTCACCAACCAGGCTTCCATTCGCGACGTCCTGCTGTTCCCGCACATGAAGCCCGAGAAGGGTTTCCAGTCCGGTGCCGCCGCTGCCAAGGCTGCCGAGGCCGGCAACGCCGCAAGCCCGTTCGTCAAGCCGCTCAAGCCCACGCTCGATTACTCCAAGATCGCCGTTGAGCCGCTGTTCGAGGAATTCGTCGACTTTGATACCTTCTCCAAGAGCGATTTCCGCGCTGTGAAGGTCAAGGCATGCGAGGCCGTCAAGAAGTCCAAGAAGCTGCTGAACTTTACGCTCGACGACGGCACCGGCACCGACCGCACCATCCTCTCCGGCATTCACGCTTATTACGAGCCCGAGGACCTGGTCGGCAAGACCTTGCTCGCCATCACCAACCTGCCTCCGCGCAAGATGATGGGCATCCCCAGCTGCGGCATGCTCATCAGTGCCATCCACGAGGAGGATGGTGAGGAGCGCCTCAACCTGATCCAGCTCGACGCCTCCATCCCCGCCGGCGCAAAGATGTACTAACTAGTTACGCGGTTCTACGAACCGCGTAACGGCTCGACGCTGCGCGGGCCGCATTTGGACAATCTGACGTTCAACTTCAAGGGCGCGACCTAGGTGGTTACGCGGGTTTACCAACCCGCGTAACCAGTTGACGCTGCGCGCCGCCCAGGGCGACAATTTGTCATTCAAAAGGCAAGGCATGACCAGAAGGTCTATGCCCTGCCTTTTTCATGCCAACTTGTTCGCCCTGGACGTCACTCGCTGTCCGTCCTCTATCTGCGGTGTTGACTTGGTTGACACTTAGAACATCGATGTAGTCATTGGGGACGTTCTTAAACGACTAGTCGTTGGGGATCTACCGACGCATTGGGGGTTTGCGCCTTCCATGCATGACAGCCGTCTCTTTTATGTTTCCTTTAGCCGTTGCTGCTTAGGATGGGGGTTAGTCGGTAGGAAGGGAGCGTCTATATGGACGACGCGAGCGAGCGTTCAATCGAAGAGGACATGCTCGATCAGTTCAATTACTTTGATGATGAGGACGAGGAGCTGATCGACCGTCGCGAGCCAGCGCCGCTTGATTCCTTTGATCTGGTCGATGAAGAGACTGATGAGGTTGAGGACGAATCGACGGAGCCCCCACAGCCTTCGCGCCTTGACTCGCTGCTTTCGAGAGCCCCCATGCACCACGGCGTTCGTGCCGGCGCGCTCCATATGAAAACTGACTGGCACCAGATCGTGACGGCAGGCGATGAGCTTGCCGTCGATGCGCCGCTCACCGATAAATCATCCATCATCTGCCGCACCGGCATGCTTATGCTGGCAAGCGGAACGGGTGCCTGGCGCGTGCGCGATACCATGAATCGTGTTGCCGCCGTACTCGGTGTCACCATCCACGTTGACTTAAGTCTTCTGTCGTTTGAGTGCACCTGCATCGAAGATGGCCACTGCTTTAACGAGGTTGTCAGCCTGCCCACAACGGGAGTCAATACCCATCGCATTTGGATGATGGAGAGCTTCTTAAAGGAAATCGAGACGTATGGGCGCCGGTTTACCGTGCACGAATACCACGAGATGCTCAAGACCGTTGAGAGTTCAAAACCTGATTACGCGCCTTGGCAACAGGGCCTTGCGGCGGCCTGCGCCTGTGGCGCCTTTGTCTTTTTACTTGGTGGCGGTCCTATTGAGATGGCATGCGCGTTCGTGGGCGCGGGTGTCGGCAACTTTGCCCGCTCCCATATTCTCAAGCAAGGCCTTGGTCAGTTCAGCGCGCTGACGACCGGCGTTGCGCTCGCTTGCGTTTCGTATCTGCTGGCATTGCTCGGCCTTGGCCAGGTCATACCGGGGGCAATGTCGCACCAAGAAGGCTATATCGGCGCCATGCTCTTTGTGATTCCCGGCTTTCCGCTCATTACGGCGGGCCTCGACATCGCCAAGCTCGACATGCGAAGCGGTATCGAGCGCCTTTCATATGCCGTATCGATTATTGTGATGGCGACGCTCGTAGGTTGGATGGTTGCCGAGTGTGTTGGCCTGGCGCCGGACGACTTTGCCCCACTGGGCCTTTCGCCGCTTGCCCTTACGCTCCTGCGCGTGGTGATGAGCTTCGTTGGCGTATTCGGCTTCTCGGTGATGTTCAACAGCCCGGTAAAGATGGCCGCGGCAGCTGGGTTGATCGGCGCCGTGTCCAATACCCTGCGTCTGACCCTTGTCGATGCGCCGACGATGATTCCCTTCCTGGGCCTCAGCACGGGAATGCCTCCCGAGGCAGCAGCGTTTATCGGCGCGCTGGTATCGGGTCTGCTGGCAAGCTTGGCCGAAGTCAAGCTCACCTACCCGCGCATCGCCCTCACGGTGCCTTCGATTGTCATTATGGTGCCCGGTCTGTATCTCTATCGCTCTATGTATTACATGTGCACCTTCGACACGGTCAACATGCTCGGCTGGTTTGTGCGCGCAGTGCTCATCGTGGCGTTTCTGCCCGTTGGCTTGGGCGTGGCGCGTACGCTCACCGACCCTCGCTGGCGCCACACCAGCTAATTGGTACAAGGGGGACAGGTTACTTTGCACCAAATGAGTTGCGGTGAAATAGGGACTGAATTGCTGCTTAAAGGGTCAAAACAGTCCGTATTCCACCGCAACTTATGGGGTCGGGGGATTATCGGTGCCCTGCATCTTCATAAACTCAACGCTTACGAAGCGCATGCGTTTCGTGCTAGGCTGGTTCCACCACATAAGTAGTCGCAGACACGCGTACCACGGGCGGGCGAGATGAAGTTCCAACAGCTCCATCTTGCCCGCCCGTTTTTGTTGCGTGGCGCCGCGGTACAACACAGAGAGGAATCTGCCCTTTATGCCTATCAACAAACGAGAGAGCCTGCTGTTCACCTTTATCATGTGCTTTTGCATGGTGCTCTGGATGAGCATCTACAACGTTGCCCTGCAGCACGGGGCCATCAACGGCGAGGTCGTTGCCGCTGCGTGGCTCGGCTTCCCCGTTGCCTACATTTTTGCCATGTGCTGCGACTGGTTCGTCGCCAGCCCGCTCGCCAAGGGTTTCGCCTTTAAGTACTTGGTCACGCCGGGCAAGAGCTCGCCACTTGCCATGACGCTCGCCGTCAGCTCCTGCATGGTCGTTCCCATGGTCATCATCATGTCGCTGTACGGTGCCTGCGAGGGTCTGACGCACATGCCCGGCGGCATCCTTGCGAACCTGTATTCCGTGCCTGCGATCTGGATGATCAACATCCCGCATAATTTTGTGATGGCGCTGCCGTGGAACCTTTTGGTAGCCGGTCCGATTTCCCACTTCGTCTTCCGTCGCGCCTTCCCTGTGGGGACGGTTTTCAAGGAGGAGCATGCCGAGCTCTTGGAGCAGGCTATGGCTCCTGAGTGCGAGTAGCTCGCTTAGGGATCTGCTGAGCGCGGGCGACTTGCTTGGTTGGAGCCCTAAGCGTGGATAGCTCTCTCGGCGACATCGCGGGCGTGAGCGGTGCGCATGACCGGAGGGCCCGTGCTGCTCCGTTGCCCGACGTGCTAGCGCGCAGAAGAATCTGTTGGTGCATTCGGCGGCTGCTGAAGCGTTTCGGCAGCCGCTTTTTATACGGAGTTTAAATACAACAGTCTGTTGTATTACGTAGAGTGGTATATCTCTAGCAGGAAAAATGCGAGAGACGGAGCATTATGGCGTTGCTAGTAGGACTGGACGTAGGGTCGACGACGACCAAAGTCTACGCGATGCACGAGGATATGACCGAGGCGTGGTGGGGATATCGCCGCCATGGGGCGTGTCAGACAGCGAGCGTGCGCGCCATGCTCGGCGAGCTCGCCGAGCGCTTTCCCCATGAGTCGCTGCGCGTTGCGGTGACCGGCTCGGGTGCGCGCGATATCGCGACCGCGCTGGGCGCCTCGTACGTTCAGGAGGTGGTCGCCAACGCGCTCGCGATCAGCAGGTTCTATCCGCAGACGCGCTGCGCCATCGAGCTGGGCGGCCAAGACGCCAAGATGATCTTCTTCCGCACCAACGATAAGGGAGACATCGAGGTTGCCGACATGCGCATGAACGGTTCGTGCGCAGGCGGTACCGGTGCATTTATCGACGAGATGGCAAAGCTCATGGGGGTCGGCACCGAATCGGGCGAGTTCGAGCAGCTCGCAAGCCGGGGAACGACCGTCCACGAGGTCTCGGGCCGCTGCGGCGTGTACGCAAAGACCGATATCCAGCCGCTGCTCAACGAGGGCATTCCTACCACCGACCTGGCGCTTTCGGCGCTTCACGCGGTCGCCCGCCAAACGATCGGCGGTCTGGCCCAGGGTATCGACATCGAGCCGCCGGTAATCTTCGAGGGCGGTACGCTCGCCTACAACCCCACGCTGGTCCGCGTGTTCCGGGAGCAACTGAATCTATCGGACGATCAGGTTATCGTCCCGCGCGATCCGCAGATCATGGTCGCGCGCGGTGCCGCCCTGTCGCTGACCGACATGTTCGCATCGTCCCAACCGATCGACCTTCCCGACGCTTTTGTCCGGCTGGATAAGCTCGAGACGGTCGCGCCCGCAAGCGGGGAGGGACGTCTTGCCCAGCCCTTTTTTGCCACACCTGCCGAGCAGGCGGATTTTACGGCACGCCATGGCAAAGAGACGCCGGCAAAGGGTCCGGATGCGTATGCGCCCGGAGAGACGGTGCGTGTGGCGCTCGGTATCGATTCGGGGAGCACGACGACCAAGTTCGCCCTGGTCGATGAGGCGGGTGAGCTTGTCGATTCGTTCTACGCGTCTAATAACGGCAGACCGCTCGACGTCGCCCAACAGGGTCTTGTCAGCTTGAAGAACCGCTGGGAGACAGCGGGAGTCACGCTTGCGATCGATGCCGTGGGCACCACGGGATACGGCGAGGAGCTTTTCGCGCGCGCGTTCCACGCCGACTACCATACGGTCGAGACGGTCGCGCACGCCCGCGCCGCGTGCGCATGCGTTCCCGATGCGACCTTCGTGCTCGACATCGGCGGACAGGATATGAAGGCCATCTGGCTCAACCACGGCGTGCTGACCGATATCGTCGTCAACGAGGCGTGCTCTGCGGGCTGCGGCTCGTTCCTCGAGGGTTTTGCCAAAAACCTCGGAATAGCCGTTGAGGATATCGCGACCGAGGCATTTTCGTCCAAAGCCCCCGCCGTTCTCGGCAGCCGCTGCACGGTGTTCATGAACAGCAGCGTCGTTTCCGAGCAGCGGCGCGGTAAGGGCCCGGGCGACATCATGGCCGGTCTCTGCCGTTCGATTATCGAGAACGTGTTCACCAAGGTCATTCGCGTTTCAAATCTCAACCGTCTGGGCGACAAAGTCGTCGTCCAGGGCGGCACGTTCCGAAACGACGCGGTGCTGCGCGCATTCGAGCAGTATCTGGGCAAACCCGTCACGCGTGCGCCCCACCCGGGGCTGATGGGCGCTATCGGTATCGCCCTGCTCGCGCGCGAGGAATGCCGCAAGGGCGACGCCGGCACGTCGTTTATCGGGCTCGATGCCGTGGAGCGCTTCGAGCATCGCGAGTTCGGCGGCGTTACCTGCCGTCGGTGCAACAACCGCTGCCAGCGCGCGGTCGTGGCATTTGGCGACGGCTCGCTTTACGTCACGGGCAATCGCTGCCCGCGCGGCGGCGCCATCTCATGGGATGAGCTCGTGCGCGAGGTTCCCGCGGCGGAGGAGCTGCGTCCGCAGGGTGCTTGCGAGGCACAGGCACCCGGCACGGGGCGCGACCGGACCGCGGCTGCCCCCAATCTCTTTGTCGACCGCGAGAAGCTGCTGTTCGAGTCGTACCCCACGGTTCCCGTCTGCGGGGGGCGCGATGTCACGATCGGCATTCCCCGTGTGCTCGAGTTCTGGGACACCATGCCGTTCTGGTCGACGTTCTTCAGCACGCTCGGCTTTAAGGTGCGCGTCTCGGGACGCAGCACCAAGGCGATGTACGAGCGCGGTCTGGCGCACGTCACATCCGACACCGTGTGCTTCCCGGCCAAGCTCGTCCACGGGCACATCCGCAATCTCGTCGACGCCGGCGTCGACCGCATCTTCATGCCCATCATCACGACGGTGCCCACCGAAAACACCGCCTCTACCAGCGAGTGGATGTGCGCCGTCGTAAAGGGATACCCCTACGTGATGCGCAATTCCGATAACCCGGAGGAGCGTTTCGGCGTTCCGTTCGATACGCCGCTGTTCCACTGGTACGACGAGGGCGACCGAAACCGCCAGCTCAAGGCGTGGTGCAAGGAGACCTTCGATATCGATGCCGACCTGGTTGCCAAGGCGACCGAGCAGGCGGACCGCGCGCAGGAGACGTTTGAGAACCAGCTGCAGCTGCGCGGCAGGCAGGTGCTCGAGAACGTGCGCGAGGACGGCGGCTACGCGGTGGTGATCGCTTCGCGCCCGTACCACAACGACCCGCTGGTCAACCACGGGCTGCCCAAGCTCTTCTCTGAGCGCGGCATCCCCGTGCTGACGCCCGATGCGGTGCCGGGGGTCTGCAACGTCGATCTTTCCAACAGCCGCATCGACATCGTGAACAACTACCATGCGCGCATGCTGTCGTGCGCGGTCATCGTCGCATCGACGCCCGAGCTCGAGCTCGTGCAGATGGGCAGCTTCGGCTGCGGCCACGATGCGTATCTCACCGACGAGATCGCGCGCATGATGGGCGAGATGGGCTCCAAGGTTCCGATGATGATCAAGCTCGATGAGAGCGACGTCGCCGGTCCCATGGGCATTCGCGTGCGTTCGTTTATCGAGTCGGTCAACCGTCGTCGCGCGGAGGAGCGTGCCGAGGGCGCCCGGGTGCACGCGGTCCATCCGCTCGACGACCCGTATAAGGTCAAGTACACCAAGCGCGACCGGCACGACAAGATCGCGCTGGTCCCCAACACCTCCCATGCGTTCTGCAGGCTCATGACCGCGGCGATGCGCAATCAGGGCGTGCGCGCCGAGGCCCTTGATATCGGGCGCGAGGATGCCATCCGCCTGGGCAAACGCTATGTGCACAACGACATCTGCTTCCCCGCGCAAATCGTGATCGGCGAGGCGCTCGCGGCACTCGAGAGCGGTAAGTACGACCCGCACGACGTCGCCGTGGTGACTGGCAAGTATATCGGCGACTGCCGCCTGACGCACTACATGCCCCTGCTGCGCCGCGCGCTCGACGACGCGGGATACGACTATGTCCCGGTGCTCACCAACGACGACGTCGATGCCCACAATGCGCATCCGGGCTTCAAGCTCGGCCTTGGCCCGAGCATCCAGATCGCCTACGGTCTTCCCATGATCGATGCCCTCGAGGCCATGCTTAGGCGCATCCGTCCCTACGAGCTCGAGAAGGGCGCGGCGGACGCTGCGTTCGACCGCGCGCTCGATGAGGTTATCGAGGGCATGGAGCGCTCCGGGCTGAGAGGCCAGGCGACGGGCTTCAAACGCGCGCTTGCGATCATGGACGCCGTTCCGTACGACCGCTCGAACCCGCATCCGACCGTTCTCATCGTGGGCGAGTACCTGCTCAATTTCCATCTCGGCGCCAACCACGAGATCGAGCGCTACCTCGAGGACAACGGGCTCGAGGTCATCGAGGCGCGCATGACCGACGTAATCCGCAAGACCTATTTCTACAAGCATGCGCAGTCGCGCGAGTTCCACGTCGACCTGTCGCTGCCCGAAAAGGCCTGGTACGCCACGGCGGACAACCTGTTCGAGCTCGCGCACGACCGTTGCGACCGCCTGGGCGCGGCGAGCCCGCTCTACGAGCCGCCGACGCGCATGCCCGAGCTCGTGCGCGCGAGCGATAAGATCCTGCACCATACGTTCGATGCGGGCGAGGGCGTGCTGATTCCGGCGGAGATCCTCGAGCACGCCAAGCGCGGCTGCCGCAACTTCGTGATCCTGCAGCCGTTCGGGTGTCTGCCCAACCATGTCGTGGGGCGCGGGCTCATCCATGCGCTCAAGGAGCAGTATCCCACGGCGCAGTTCCTGCCGCTCGACTACGATCCCGACGTGAGCTTCGCCAACGTGGAGAACCGTCTTCAGATGCTCATCATGAACGCCAAGGCGCAGGGGTGCGGTGAGGCGCATGGCGAGACCGCGTAAGGACGCCGATGCGCCCGATGCACGCACCCGTATCATCGAGGCGTTTTGGGAGCTCATCGAGAACAACAGCATCTTCGAGCTGTCGGTTGGCGAGGTGACCCGCGTCGCCCAGTGCAATCGCGGAACGTTTTACTACTATTTTCACGATTTCGATGAACTCGTCGCCATCGCCATGACCCAGCTGCTGCAGGATAACGAGCTTATCACCGATGCCCTCTGGCATTTTTCGAGCGAGGGCGACCTTTCGGCGTTCGACCGGCGCGACGTCCGCTGCCTGCTGCGGCGCATCGTCATCACCATGAGGGCGGGTGCCGCCGAGCAGGTCGTGCAGGGCATCCATACGATCATCATCGACCGCGTGAGAGAGATCGTCCACCCCGACGGAGAAGAGCTCAAGGCAGATTCGAGCTTTGCGGTGGGCTTTCTGGTCTCGGGCATCATGGGCTTTGTGATGGCGGTCGGCTTTGCCCGGGAGGGCGGCGAGGAGATAGACCTCGAGCAGCTGGGGGACAGCGCGTGCGCGTACCTGAGGGCGGTCGCCATGCAGACGGTTGAAACGGTCGCGCAAGTCGAGGGCGTCGATACATCCGAGCTGCTCGAACGCGTCTCCAAGGAGGCCGATGCCTATCGCGCATCGCGTGCGACGAGTCCCGACGTGGTGAAAGACGCCTAGGGTTTCTCTTGCGGGGCGCCTGTCGCGCATCGCGCGGTGAGTCCCGCGATGCGGTCATAACCTGCATTCATGTGAGCCGGGTTTATAGATATTCCTCCAGCTGTTAACATAGACAACCTGTGGGTAAAGAGACAAAAGCGCCGCCGACGGGCGGGCGTTTTGATTTCGATGAACTCATGTAAGGAAACGAGCATGTTAGATAGATTTACCGATCGCGCGCGTAAGGTCATGTCCATGGCCAAGCAAGAGGCGCTCGATCTTCATTCAAATAAGGTGGGCACCGAGCACCTGCTGCTCGCGCTTGCCAAGGAGGACGAGGGCATTGCCGCCGAGGCACTGCGTTCACTCGACATCTCCTACGATGACATCATGGATACTCTCAAAGAGGTCCAGACCACGGTTCCCGAGCCCAGTGAGGAGACCGAGGCGGCCAAGCTCGCCTTTACGCCGCTCGTCATTAGCGTGATGGAGCGTTCATTCCGCGTGGCGCGTGAGAACAACCAGACCTACGTGTCGACCGAGCACTTGCTGATCGGCATCGTCGAAGAGGGCAACGGCATGGCCATGGACATCCTCATGCGCCTGGGTGTGTCGTCCGCCTCCATCAAAAAGGCTATCGAGAAACTCACCGCCAAGGACCAGGACAAGAAGCGTCCGCTCGCCGGCGCCGGTGCTGGTCGTCCCGGTGCGGGCCTGCCGTTCTTTAGCGGCTCGGATGCCTCTCAGCAAAAGGGGAGTGGCACCGATACGCTTAAGCAGTTCGCGACCAACCTCACGCAGAAGGCGCGCGACGGCGAGCTCGACCCTGTAATTGGTCGCGAAAAGGAAGTCCAGCGTATGATGGAAATTCTTTCGCGCCGCACCAAGAACAACCCGCTCATTCTGGGCGACCCCGGCGTGGGCAAGACGGCCATCGTCGAGGGCCTGGCTCAGCAGATTGCAGCCGGCAACGTGCCCGAGAACCTCATGAACCAGAATATCTGGACGCTCGACCTGCCGGGCCTCGTGGCGGGCGCCAAGTATCGCGGCGAGTTTGAGGAGCGCCTCAAGAACGTGATCCAGGAGGCCACCGAGGCCGATGACGTCATCCTGTTTATCGACGAGATGCACACCATCATCGGTGCCGGTTCTGCCGAGGGTTCCATCGACGCGAGCTCCATGCTCAAGCCCGTGCTTGCGCGCGGCGCCTTCCAGATTATCGGCGCCACCACGGCCGAGGAATTCCGCAAGTACCTCACCAAGGACCCGGCCTTCGAGCGTCGCTTCCAGACCATCGATGTCGAGGAGCCGAGCGTCGAGGACACGGTCAAGATCCTGACCGCGCTCAAGCCGCGCTACGAGGAGCATCACCATGTGCGCTATACGCAGGGTGCTATCGAGGCTGCCGCGAACCTTTCCAACCGCTACATCCAGGATCGCTTCCTGCCCGATAAGGCCATCGACCTCATTGACGAGGCCGGTGCCCGCGCTCGCATCGCCGCGAATCGTGCGCCCGAGCCGGTGCGTGAGGCCGAGCATCGCGTGGAGGAGCTTAAGGCCGCCGCGCAGGAGGCCACCGAGAGCGACGACATGAACAAGGCCGCCGAGATCACCGAGCAGCAGAAGGCCGCCGAGATTGAGCTCGCCGAGGCCAAGGCCGCCTGGACCGCCGAGCTCGACGCCAGCCCGCTCACCATCGATGTCTCCCAGATCGCCGACATCGTGTCCGTGACTTCGGGCGTGCCGGTGTCTTCGCTTACCGAGAGCGAGAGCCGTCGCCTGCTGCAAGCCGAAAGCGTGCTCAAGACGCGCATCATCGGTCAGGACGAGGCTGTCGAGGCAGTTGCCAAGGCCGTGCGCCGCAGTCGATCGCCGCTCAAGGATCCGCGCCGCCCCGGCGGCAGCTTTATCTTCCTGGGTCCCACCGGCACGGGCAAGACCGAGCTCGCCAAGACGCTCGCCGAGTACCTCTTTGGCAGCAAGGATGCGCTCATCAGCTTCGACATGTCCGAGTTCGGCAGCGAGTTCGAGGTCTCCAAGCTCATCGGTAGCCCTCCTGGTTACGTCGGTCACGACGAGGGCGGCCAGCTCACCAAGGCCGTTCGTCGTCACCCGTACTCGGTCGTGCTATTCGACGAGATCGAGAAGGCGCACCCCGATATCTTCAACATCTTGCTGCAGGTGCTGGAGGAGGGCCGCCTGACCGATAGCCAGGGCAAGACGGTCGACTTCCGCAACACCGTGATCATCATGACGTCCAACGTGGGCGCCCGCGAGATTGCGCAGGATGCGAGCGTTGGCTTTGGCACCACCGGCGAGCAGGGTCTCACGTCGAGTGAGATCCGTGGTCGCGCGATGGGCGAGCTCAAGCGCCTGTTCCGCCCCGAGCTGCTCAACCGTATCGACGACATCGTGGTGTTCCAGAAGCTCTCGGGCGAGAATCTCACCAAGATCGCGCACCTGCTGGTGGACGACCTGCGTCAGCGTTTGATTGTCAACGGCATGAACATCAAGCTCACCGATGCGGCCTATGACAAGATCGTGGCCGAGGGCACCGACCTCACCAACGGTGCGCGTCCGCTGCGCCGTGCCATCCAAAAGCTCATCGAGGACCCGCTGTCCGAGGAGCTTCTGGCCGGCGAGTGGGGCGAGGGCGATACCGTCCTGTGCGACGTGGCCGATGGCAAGTTTGTCTTTAGCCACGGCACGGGCGAGATCCCGGCACCGCGTCCGGCGGGCACGCTCGGTGGCGATACCGCCCCGGCGGCACCGCACACCGGCAACGCCGCGCCCGTGAGCGGCGGCGTGACCTCGGGCCCCGGCGGCATGATGCAAGCCGGTTCCGGCGCGCTGTAGGGATTAAACATACCTTGTGTAACGGGGGCGTTTCCGATAAGGAGGCGCCCCCGTTTCTATTGAAATGTTCTTCAATCTGCCGTGCTATACTGAAATTGAGATTCAGTATAGCAAAGGAGTTGATATGCCTACATCAATACTCGACACGCGGCCAGTTCAGATGAACGTGCGTATAGATCGCCAGCTCAAAGAGGCGGGAGACGCCGTACTGACTCATATTGGCATGACGCCGTCACAAGCTGTGAGGGAGCTGTGGCAGTACTTGACCGAGAACGGTCATATGCCCGTCGCAAAAAAGAATGATGACGAAGTCCTGCCTGACGACATACGATCGAAGGCGAGTTCGTCCCGCGTCTCGGAAGGGGCTGCGTTAATTTCGAATTTTTATGAGCGGTTCTCGATTCAGAGGCCGAGCCCCGATGAAGCCTTTGATTACGACGAGTTATACGATCAAATGATGAGCGAGAGATTCAGCGATTGGATCGAATTATGAGCGGCGTTGGAACGAAACGTGTGCTCAAGCTGTTGATCGACACGAACGTCTGGCTAGATTACTTTCTCGCTCGTACGAATGCGACCAGGTCGATAGTCGAGCTCCTTTCTCGCGCGGCGGAAGCGGAGGATATCGTCCTCTTCTCGTCCTCCCTGTCTGTCAAAGACGTTTATTACATTCTGGGAAGGACGATGAAGGCCGACGCCCGCCGTGAGGGGGCTCTCACTCCCGAAGCCATCGCCGGTGCCGACGAGACAGCGTGGGCGTGTGTTCGCCTGATTCGGCAAAAGTCGATTATTGCCTCGGTCGGTGCAGACGAGGTCTTCGACTCCTTTGTGTTCAAGTATCATCACAACGACTTTGAGGACGACCTGATGCTGGGCGTCGCCAATCGCATTGATGCCGATTACGTCGTGACAGAGGACAAAAATCTCATCAAACATACCAATGGTGTATGCATTAATGTTCAACAGGCGTTGAAGTTGGTTGAAGGGTCCAACGTCCCTTCGGCACGGCCCGTCTAACATGCTTTATCTTGATAAAGTGGCGTTTCCTCGCCGTTAGCCGATGATGCGAGGGCGCTCGGCGTTTTCGACTGGTTTATGCACGCAAAGTCTGGGAATATACAAGTCGCATGTCTTACTGTCTAACCAGTTGCGCCAAGGAGGCACCATGGACTACAAGATTACCGGCTACGAGCCCGCCCAGCTGTTCCATTTCTTTGAGGAGGTCAGCGCGATCCCCCGTGGGTCTGGCAACGAGAAGGGCATCAGCGATTTCCTGGTTGCGTTTGCCAAGGAGCGCGGTCTCGATGTGTACCAGGACGAGGTCTACAACGTCATCATTCGCAAGCCCGCATCTGCCGGTGCCGAGAATGCCCCGACCGTGATGCTGCAGGGCCACATCGATATGGTGTGCGACAAGTTGGGCTCCGTTGAGCACGACTTTACGACCGATGGTATCGACCTGGTCGTCAAGGACGGCGTCCTCACCGCTAACGGCACCACTCTGGGCGCCGACAACGGTATTGCCGTCGCGCTTATGCTTACCGTGCTCAACGACGATTCGATTACCCATCCGGCCCTCGAGTGCGTGTTCACCACCGACGAGGAGACTGGCCTGGTCGGCGCCGAGACGCTCGACAAGTCCCAGATTAGCGCCCGTACCATGATCAACCTTGACTCCGAGGAAGAGGGCGTTGCCACCGTCAGCTGTGCCGGCGGCGTCGTCGTTACCTACACCTGCCCGATCGCGCGCGAGCACAAGACCGGTAGCACCCTCACGCTCGACATCTCCGGCCTGCTGGGCGGCCACTCCGGCAGCGATATCAACCTGGAGCGCGGCAACGGCAACCTCATCATGGCCCGCATCATCGACCGCCTGATGGTTGCCGGCGAGCCCGCCATCGTTAGCTTTAACGGCGGCACCAAGGACAACGCCATCAACCGTGAGTGCAAGGCTGTTCTGGTCTACGCCGACCACGCTGCCGCCGAGGCCGCGGCCCAGATCGCAAAGGGCATCATCGCCGACGTCACTGCCGAGCTCGAGGTCTTCGACCCCGGCTTTACTTGCACCGTCGAGATTGCCGACGACGCCGAGGTTGAGGCCATGGACCAGAAGTCCGCGCTTGCCCTCATCCGCGCCCTGCGTCTTGCCCCCAACGGTGTGATTCGCCGCAACGTCGCCACCGACGGCTCCGTGGAGGTTTCCTCCAACATCGGTGTGGTTGCCACTTCTGACGACGAGGTCAAGATCATGCTGTCCCCGCGCTCCTCGATCACCTCGCTGCAGAACGAGTTCAAGGACCGCCTGCAGACGCTGGCCGATGTCCTGGGCTTCGACGCCAAGTTTGAGTTCGAGTATCCCGGCTGGAGCTATGCCGAGCATTCGCCGGTCCGCGACGTCTTTGTCGAGAGCTATCGCGAGCTCTTTGGCTCCGAGCTGCGCATCGAGTCCATTCACGCCGGCCTTGAGTGCGGCCTGTTTGCCGAGGCCCTGCACGGCCTGGACGCCATCGCCGTGGGCCCGACGCTCTCCGATGTCCACACCCCGGACGAGAGCATGGAGCTCGCTTCTGCCGAGCGCTTCTACGAGCTGCTCATCGACGTTCTCAAGCGTCTCGCTGCGTAAAGGTCGCGCTAACAGCAGTCCGAGCCACGTGCTAGCAGATTGCAAATGACATTACGAGAGGGGGCATCCGAGCTTTTGCGACGGGTGTCCCCTCTCTTCTTTTGGGAAATGGGAGATTACGGACACCTAGCCCATATCCGCCTTGATGAGGTCGAGGGTGCGCTGGCAGTTTTCGCGGACAGGGCCGAGCATATGCTCGCGCAGGTCCGTCATGCCGGGCAGGTCGGCGTATTCGTCCATGACCTCTTCCATGCAAATGGGCACCTCGTAGGCGAGGTCCATCATGGCCGCAAAACAAAACTTCTCGGATAGCCCGGCATCGGTGAGCGTCGCCTCCAGCGCGGGGTCTCCCATACCGTGGTATTGGCGGATAGCGCCTGGACCGATGCGCCCCACACGATTTTCGCCGCCAACGCTCATGGCAAGACGCGCCCGGCGGCGCATGCGCTCGTATGCCAGCCCCGATGCGACATCGTACATTCGAGCCATCATGGCTGCGCCGTCGTTTCCAAGGAGTAGGGAATAGTTTTTCGCGTGCGCATCCGGTGCGCCGATAATGGCGTTGAAGAACAGTATCTGCGTAAACAGATACAGGTTAAGTTGATGGTGGCTCGTATTTACGAGGAGCTCTTGAATGTCGCGGGTGGTCGGGCCGCCGTCTGCTGTGTACTTTTGGGCGGGCATCACCCCAAGTGCCTGACAGAGGTCTTCTTGATGTAGGCGCCTGATCGTTCCGTCTTTGACTTTCACGCGGTCATAGCGCTCAACAATGAGGGCAGGTTCGTCCTCAAACATACGATATTCGACGTTTGCCGTTGCGATACCGGCGCGCTGGGCGCTTTTCATGCAGACAAACTCATTGAGGTCCTCGAGTTTAAATCCGATAACGCCATTTTTGAAAATATGCGTCGTGGGCGAGGAGCCCATGCATTCGCACCAGCGGCCGTTTATGAACGCGAGCGCGAACTTGCCCTGGTTGCCTCCAAGTGACCAACTTTCATCTAGACCCATCCACGATGTATCGCGGTCATCTCTGATCGACTTGAGACGGAGAGCAATTTCGTGGTCGTCTATAGGGCGGTAGTCGCCAGCGCGATGCAGGACGGCGTCGGCATCTTCTTCGGCACAAAACTGCACTCCGCCCGGACAGTCGAGTCCGATATGGCTGAGCAACGCAACGGGATTGTTGGGCCTAACGTTGAATTCGGCGGCAATCGCTTTTCGTTGGTCCTCGCTGTCGGGTAGAAGGCCAAACAAGTACGGATTCATGACCTGTTGGCCGTATGTGCGATTTGATACGGGTATGTTGGTCGATAGGGCTGGCCCGTCATAGTCATGATCGTAGGTAAAGCTGATAAGACCGTTCTCATCTTGCGTGAGCGTTCCCGCAGGTACGCCGCAAATAATGGTCCGAAGTGATGTTCTGGCCATTGGCTATTTCCCTTCGGGCTTGGTTTGGTTAGATGCGTTTGCGGCAATCGAGACTCCGAGATTGGACATGGCGAAATCGGCGAAGGCCCTGTCGTAGAGCTCGGACGTAAGGGTGGTATCTGCAAGAGCCGGAATGGTTGTGCTGCGACGGTTGCGATGATGAAGACGTTGGGCGTGATGGCGTCTGGAGGTGCTGCAAGGTTGATCAGCATGCGGGGCGTCGACTGGGTGCTCATTTTTCGTTTTGCTTATATCTCCTTGTGCTGCGAGCGCCAGTCCAAGAGCGTCGAAAATCACCAGCAACTTGTCGAGTCGAATGCCGATGGCGTCTCCTAGCTCGAGCGATGCGAGCAGACGCTCCGAAACACCGGCCTTATTAGCGAGGGCGGCACGGGTGAGACCCTGAGCCTCGCGTGCCTGGCGCACGTAGATGCCAGCTTGGCGCGGTGTGGTGATGGGAAGGGTATCCACGGCGATCTCCTAACGTGCAGACTTTTGCATCATAGTATGACATGCAAAAGTCTGCATGAAAAGGCCTCATGCAAAACTCTGCATGAGGCCTCATCCGGACGTTTAGTTTTGAAGGGTGTTTTACAGCGCCAAAATCCCCAGATGCTCCAGCAAAATCTTGAGGCCGATGAGGACGAGCACGACGCCACCCACGATGGTGGCGGGCTTTTCGTAGCGCGCGCCAAAGGTGTGGCCGATCGCTACGCCGGCAACGGAGAAGACAAAGGTCGTGATGCCAATGAGCGACACGGCGGGAACGATATCGACCGAGAGCGCGGCAAACGAGATGCCCACGGCAAGCGCGTCAATCGAGGTGGCGATGGCAAGGATTAGATATTCGCCCAGGTCGATCTTTTCGGCATCCTTGCCGTCGCCTTCGTTCTCGTCCTCAGTAAAGGCTTCCCACAGCATCTTGCCGCCGATAAAGGCGAGCAGGATAAAGGCGATCCAGTGGTCGATGGGGCTGATGATGCCCATGAACTGGCTACCAAGGGCCCACCCAATTACGGGCATGCCGGCCTGGAAACCGCCAAAGAACAGGCCGAGTATCACGGCGACCTTAAGGTTGATCCTTTTCATGCCAAGGCCCTTGCAGATGGATACGGCAAAAGCGTCCATAGAAAGGCCGATAGCGAGCAACACAAGCTCTGCGAGTCCCATAGTCTGGCTCCCTCTCTGCGGGCGGGCCCGCGTGTACCTCTTGGGGGAGTAACAAAAAAGACCCGTGGCGTACGCGTTGCGCGCACAGCCACGAGTCTCGTTCAT
>URMZ01000022.1 GCA_900549025.1 uncultured Collinsella sp. | reverse complement strand
CGAGCGGGGGCTCCTATCTTTTTAGTGCCCTCGGATTGGGTCATAGTGTCTGTCGGTGCCATAACATTGGCGTTGCTGTGGCTGTCGGGAAATGATCCGTTGGGGACGGAGGAAAACGGATCATTTTTATCCTGGTGCATTGGTGCAAGGGGGCAGGTTTCCTTTGCGCCAGTTTCTGTCGAGTCGGTGCTCCTTGCGGGTTGCCCGTATAATGGTTTGCGTATGAACCGCAACCAAGGAGTTCCAGTTTATGGACCAGAGCCTTTTTAAATTCGACCTGATCGCCGAGGACCCGACGACGCACGCGCGTGCCGGCGTACTGCACACCCCGCATGGCGACATCGAGACGCCGATCTTTATGCCCGTGGGCACCAAGGCAAACGTCAAGGGTATTCCTACCGAGACCGTTAAGCAGCTCGGCGCCCAGATCGTGCTTGCCAATACCTATCACCTGTCCATGCGCCCCGGCGAGGACACCATCGCCGAGCTGGGCGGCCTGCACAAGTTTATGAACTGGCACGGCCCCATCCTCACCGATTCAGGCGGCTTCCAGGTGTTCAGCCACAACGACGCTGTCAAGCTCACCGACGAGGGCGTGCGCTTTATCGTCAACGACTACGACGGCCGCCACGTGTTCTGGACGCCCGAGGACAACATGGAAATCGCTATGAAGCTCGGCTCCGACATCTGCATGCAGCTCGACCAGTGCCCGGGCTATCCCGCCACGCGCGCCTACGTTGAACGCGCCGTTGAGCTGTCGAGCATGTGGGCCGAGCGCTGCTATAAGGCGCATACCCGCGATGACCAGGCGCTCTTTGGCATCGTTCAGGGCGGCATGCACCTGGACCTGCGCCTGCGCTCGCTGCGCCATCTGGAGGAGTGCGGCGACTTCCCGGGCTACGGCATTGGCGGCTACTCGGTGGGCGAGGACCACGAGACCATGTTCGAGACGCTGGCACCGCTCGCGAGTGAGTACATGCCCAAGCACAAGCCGCGCTATCTGATGGGCGTCGGCAACCCCACCACCCTCGTGCGTGGTGTGGGTGTGGGCATCGACATGTTCGACTGCGTGCTGCCGACGCGCACTGGCCGCATGGGCACGGCGTTTTCGAGCGAAGGTCGCCTCAACTTCCGCAACGCCCGCTTTGCGCACGACGACGGCCCCATCGATCCCACCTGCACCTGCCCGGTGTGCACGGGCGGTTACAGCCGCGCGCTCATTCGCCACATGGTCACGCAGAAGGAGATGCTCGGCGGCATTCTGCTGTCGATGCACAACATCTACTACCTGCTCAACCTTATGCAGCGTGCTCGCCAGGCCATTATCGAGGGCCGTTACGGCGCGTTCGTGAGCGATTGGATGAACAGCCCTGCGGCGGTGGATTACTAAGAGCCGTGACCGCTGACCGATGCCTCGCAAGCGATTGATGCATCATGGGTACCATACCGAATGGTTGATGTTCGGGCGGGTGTTTGACGCATGGCGTCGACCCCGCCCGTTTCTATTTTCGATAGGAGTATCCCATGATTAAGAATGAGAACGTGGAGGGCGAGCCCGCCTACGACGAGACGTACCGGCGCGGCCCCGTGGTCATGCGCGGCCCCATGATTCCTAAGGACAATACGTACGCCAACCTGCTGGCACCCGAGGACTCGACCGACTGGCTGCACGCCGACCCCTGGCGCGTGCTGCGCATTCAGGCGGAGTTTGTCGATGGCTTCGGCGCGCTTGCCGAGCTTGGTCCTGCTGTGACCATCTTCGGCAGTGCCCGCACGCCCAAGACCGATCCGCTCTACAAGGCGGCGCGCACGGTCGGTCGCAAAATCGCCCAGCGCGGCGTGGCGGTTATCACCGGCGGTGGCCCTGGCGTCATGGAGGCAGCTAACAGGGGAGCGGCGAGCGCCAACGGCAAGTCGGTCGGCTTGGGCATCGAGCTTCCGCACGAGCACGGGCTCAACAAATACGTGAACCTCGGCATGGACTTCCGTTACTTCTTTGTGCGTAAAACCATGTTCGTCAAATACAGCTCGGGCGCCATCGTGTTTCCCGGTGGTTTTGGCACGCTTGACGAGATGTTCGAGGTGCTCACGCTGGTGCAGACGCACAAGGTCAAGCGCATGCCGCTCGTGCTGGTGGGTACCGAGTACTGGCAGGGCCTGTTCGACTGGCTCAACGGCCCGGTGATGGACGCCGGTATGATCAGCCCGCTCGATCCAGAGCTGGTGCACATCACCGACGACCTCAACGAGGCCGTCGACATCGCCCTAAGCGGGCTGATGTAGGGCAAGCGTGCCTGTCGTTGTAGTAATGAGAAGGGCAGATTGATGCTATTTAACATCAGTCTGCCATCTAAACTGGGTATACTGATGCAAAAGACGAGGCGAGGAGGTCGCGTATGTCTACTGCAACGGTTAAGCCTACGACGGTTCGCATCGAAGAGGGGCTCAAGGAGCAGGCGACTGAGTTCTTGGATTCAGTTGGTTTGAGTCTCAATTCGTATCTCAACCTTGCTGTTCGGCAGCTGGTAAATCAGCGAAAGATTCCTTTTGAGATCGTTGGTCGATCCGAAGTTCCCAACGAGGCGACGAGGCGCGCCATGGTGATTGCCGAGGCTCATGAGTTGGGGATTTTGCCGGACGACAGCCCGTCATTCACTAACGCTGATGAGCTTATATCGTTCCTCGATGAGGACTAGCGATGTTTGAGATTAAAGTCGAGGCTCAGTTTAAGGCGGATTACAAACGGACGATGCGCATCCATCCGCAGCTAAAAACCGAGTTTAAGGCGGCAGTCGCAGAGCTTGCAGCTCGCGGCTCGCTTCCCGCGGAATATGGCGCCCATGAGCTTTCAAACCCGGGCGGCAATTACAACGGCCACATCGATTTTCATCTATCCGATGGCTTGGTCGACGTGGTCGTTCTCTACCTGCCGCATAAAACTAATCCGGTGATTCGACTGGTCAGAATGGGTTCGCATCAAGAACTGTTCCAGGGTCCGCAGGGCTGATTGACGATTTCTAAGTTGCGGTGGAATAGGGATTGATTTGCGGCTGATGAGCCAAAAACAGTCCCTATTTCACCGCAACTGATGTAGGCGTCCCTAGTGAGTTGGCTGGTAGCGGGGGCAGTAGCTGATGGCGATGGCGTCGACGCCTACGTGGGTGGCGATGGTGCAGCCGATGGGGCCGGTGCCGGCGTCCACGTAGTCCTGGCCTGCGAGCGCTTGGTTGACGAGCTCCTGCTCCTCGGCGGCGCCGGTCGTGAGCACACGCACGCTGGAGCCCGGATGCTCGGCCAAAAATGCGAGGCAATCGGCCATGGTGTTGGCAACGATGCGCTTGGCGCCGCGGCCCTTTTTGATGGCCTTGATCTCGCCCGATTTCCACTCCGGCGAAACGGCCAGGCGAATGTTGAGCATCTGCGTCAGCTGGCCGGCGAGCTTGGGCGCGCGGCCGTTCTTGACCAGGTTCTCGAGCGTGCGGGGAATCAGCAGCAGGTGGGCGTCGGGCAGGGTTGCGCGGATCTGCGTCTCGGTCTCGTCCAGGCTGCGACCATCCTCGCGCATGGCAAGCGCGTACTCCACCAGCAGGCCCTCGGCGCCCGAGCCGGTGCGCGAATCGATGCAGCGCACGTCGAGCTCGTGGGTCTCGGCGACCAGGCATGCGTTGGAATAGCAGGCGGACCACTCGCTGCACAGCGAGATAAAGATGGCGCTGTCGTGGCCGTCAGCACGCACGCGGTCAAAGAGTGCCTTGAACTCGCCGGCACTCGGCTGCGAGGTGTGCGGCAGCTGCTCGGAGCCGGCCATGCGGGCGACGTACTCCTGGGCGGTAATCTGTACCTGGTCGAGCAGGTCCTCGCCCTCGATAATCACATGCAGTGGAATGACGTAAATGCCGAGCTCTTGGGCGCGGGCGGGGGAGATGTCCGACGTGGAGTCGGTTATGATTGCAAAAGACATAATTGCACCTTTCGTTGGGGCGCTTGCGCGCCGCCTTCTGAGAGCAAAGTGCGACAAGTATAGTAGAGTCGTTCCACATTACTAGCTTCAATTGTTGAATAGTCAACAGTTTGAAGTGTCGGTGTGGAAATCGTCAACTGGGGAAGAGGAATGCCGATGGAGGCGCTGGAGATATGCAGGCGGCCGGTCGTGCTGTTCGATTTCGATGGCACGGTGGCCGATACGGGCCGGGCGGTGATGACCTCGACGCGCAAGACGCTGGCTGCGCGCGGGTTTTCGGAGACGCAGATGGGTGACCTGCGCCGCATGATCGGGCCTCCCCTGTGGAAGAGCTTCCACGACTTTTACGGCTTCTCCCGCGAGGAGTCGCTTGTGGTGGCCGATGAGTACCGCGCCTTTTTTGATGAGCTGGGACCGGAGGAGTATCCCGTGTTCGGCGGGATCCCCGAGCTGCTGGATGGGTTGGCCGCCCAGGGCAAGCGTGTGGCCGTGGCGACGTCGCGCATGGAGGCGAAGTGCATCGACATGGTACGCGAGCTCGGGCTTTCTCAGTTTGAGGCGGTGGTTGGCATGAATCCGCCGCAGGGTCGCGAGACCAAGGCCGATTCGGTCCGCGATGCCCTGGCGGCGCTCGGCGCGACGGCCGACGATGCCGTGATGATCGGCGATCGCTTTAACGATGTGGAGGGCGCGCACGCGATGGGCGTGCCGTGCATCGGCATCTATTCGGGCGCGGCGGCGCCGGGCGAGCACGAGGCGGCGGGTGCCGATGCGGTGGTGCACTCGGTGGCCGAGCTTGCTAAACTTTTCGCTATCTAATGATGTGATGTGAGGGGCGGGCGTGCCTGCCACTCATTGGTAAGGAGGTCGTCTATGAATCAGGTGGAGCAGAGCGTTGCCGAGTATGTCGACGAGGTCTGGGAGGATGTCGTCGCCGATATCGAGCAGCTGGTGAGCTATCCGTCCGTGGCCGTTGCTGCCGATGCGGAGCCCGGTGCGCCGTTTGGCCGCCCGGTCCGTGATGCGCTCGATTGCGCACTCGGCATTGCGCAAAAGCTCGGTTACCAAACGAGCGACGACGAGGGCTTTGTGGGCATCGCCGATATCCCGGGCCGCGGCGATAAGCAGCTTGCGACTATCTGCCATGTGGACGTGGTGCCCGCTGGCCCCGGTTGGAACACCGACCCGTTTGCGATGGAGCGTCGCGAGGGCTGGCTGCTCGGCCGCGGCGTGATCGATGACAAAGGCCCGGCGGTGTTGTCGCTCTACGCCGGCGCCTACCTGCTCAAGCACGGCATTGTGCCGCGCTATACCTTCCGCGCGCTGTTGGGCTGCGATGAGGAAGTGGGCATGTCCGACGTTCACCATTATCTGGAGAACCACGCGAACCCCGACTTTCTGTTTACGCCCGATGCCGAGTTCCCGGTCTGCAATGCCGAGAAGGGTCAGTTTGGGGCGACGTTTGTGAGCTCCAAGATCGACGGCGGGCGCATCGTATCGTGGAGCGGTGCCGAGGCGAGCAACGCCATTCCGTCGCAGTCTATCTGCGAGCTCGCGATTGCCGCCGATGAGCTTCCGGCACCCGTTGAGAACGCCGACCGCCTGGAGATCACCGCACTCGATAACGGGCATGCGCAGATTTTCGCCCACGGCATTGGCGGTCATGCCTCGATGCCCGAGGGAACGATCAATGCCGTCGGCCTCACCGTGGCGTATCTGCGCGAGGCAGAAGACGCGTTTGGCGCCCGTGACGAGCGCCTACTGACGCCTGCCGAGCACGAGTTTGTCAAGTTTCTGGCCTTTGTGCATGCGGACGCCTATGGCCGCGGCCTGGGTATCGATGCGACGAGCCCCGCGTTTGGCCCGCTCACCTGCAACCCCGGCGTCATCCGTGTGGTGGATGGTCACATCGAGCAGGTCATTGACGTGCGTTTCCCCGATAGCACGAGCGCCGATACCATCCGCGAGCAGCTCGAGCCGCTCGTGGGCCGCTTTGGTGTGACGTATCGCGTGGGTCGTGCCAAGGTGCCGTTCTCGGTCTCTGCCGACGATCCGGCCGTGAAAGCGCTTATCGATACCTATAACGAGTTCACGGGCAAGCATGCCGAGCCCTTTGCCATGGGCGGCGGCACGTATGCGCGCAACTTTGCCCGCGCCGTCTCGTTTGGCCCAGAGGAGACCGGCCTGGAGCTGCCCGCATGGGGCGGCCAGATGCACGGCCCCAACGAGTGTGCCAGCGAAGAACAGCTTAAACAGGCGCTCAAGATTTACATCGTGGCGATCCTTCGTCTCAACGAACTGGAACTGTAGGGCTTCCCCAGGCACCCGACCTTGCCCCTCAAACCGTCGCTTGCGTACCAAAGTACGCGGCGCTCCTCTTTCGGGGCAATCTCGGGCACCTGGGAAACCCCTATATCCTGCTTGGATACAAACTTGCATTACGAGCCCGGTGCTTCGGCCCGGGCTTTTTCTGTTGCGGTGGGGTAGTCATTGGGGACGTTCCTTTGGTGTAAAAGGTGCGCCATGTTCGGCGCTGGATTGTTATCCGTTTGTAAAGGCTGGACAGAGCTTGCGGTAAGGGTCTATCAGATGCCCGTAAAAAACCGCAGTTGGCGCGGGCGCTGCCCGGTCGGGGTCGTATCTTTCCAAACAGCAAAGCGGGCAGGGTGCCCGCGAGTCGCATGTATGAAAGGAAGATCATGCTCGATCAAGCTTATTCTCGTCGTCAGTTCCTCGGCCTCGCTGGTGGTCTTGCCAGTATCGTCGGCCTCGGTCTCGTTGGTTGCGGTGGCGCAGGCGCTTCCAACGCTGCCGACAAGGGTAGCGCCGCTGCTGCCGAGTCCGTCTCCGGCGAGGTGACCTACGACGGTGCCTCCTCGTTCCAAGCTCTCGTCGAGGCCGCTGCCGAGAAGTTCATGGACGCCAACCCGGACGTCTCCGTCTCCGGTTCGGGCAACGGTTCGGGCAAGGGCCTGACCGCTGTCGCCGCCGGCACCGTTACCATCGGTAACTCCGACGTCTTCGCCGAGACCAAGCTCGAGGCCGACCAGGTCAAGAACCTCGTCGACCACGAGGTCGCCGTCGTGGGCATGGGCCCCGTCGTCTCCAAGAACGTCAAGGTCGACGACCTGTCTCTCGAACAGCTTAAGGGCATCTTCTCCGGCCAGATCACCAACTGGAAGGAGGTCGGCGGCGACGACGCTACTATCGTCGTTCTCAACCGCAAGGCCGGCTCCGGTACCCGCGCCACCTTCGAGGCTGCCGTCTTTGGCGACGAGGCTGTCGACTTTAAGGGCGACGCCGAGCTCGACAAGTCCGGCGACGTTCAGACTCAGATGGGCAGCACCGACAACGCCATCTCCTACCTCGACTTCTCGCACTTCGATGACTCCAAGTTCAACGCCATCAAGGTCGAGGGCGTGGAGCCCAAGAGCGCAAACGTCACCGACGACTCTTTCAAGATCTGGGCTACCGAGCACATGTACTGCGCTAAGGATGCCGACGAGGCCACCAAGGCCTTCCTGGAGTTCATGCTTTCCGACGACGTCCAGGGCAAGCTCGTCGAGGAGCAGGGCTTTATCCCCGTCTCTGCCATGAAGGTCGTCAAGGACGCCAGCGGCAAGGTCTCCGCTAAATAAGTAATCGCCCCGGAAAGGTTTGCAATGGCAAAACAGCTGCCAAAGCGCGACCTTGAGAACGTGGGCCTGGGCGTCACGGGCGCGTGCGTAGCGCTCGTGACGCTTGTCGTTGCCGCGCTCATCTTTATGGTCGCCCAAAAGGGCCTCTCGGCTTTTCTCAAGGATGGCGTTTCGGTCGTCGAGTTCTTCACCGGCACCAAGTGGGACCTGGCCAACACGGCCGAAAACGGCCTGCCCTACACCGGCGCCCTGCCCCTGATCGTCACCTCGTTTGCGGTCATGGTGCTCTCCACGCTCATCGCGCTGCCCATCGCCATCGGCTCTGCCATCTTTGCGGTCGAGATTAGCCCTAAGTTTGGTTCCAAGGTCTTTCAGCCGCTTATTGAGCTTTTGACCGGCATTCCCTCGGTTGTCTTTGGCCTGATCGGTTTTCACGTGGTCGTCGGCCTTATGAAGAGCGTTTTCCACGTGAGCACGGGTCTGGGCATCTTGCCCGGCGCCATCGTGCTGGCCGTCATGATCCTGCCGACCATGACCACGCTTTCGGTCGATGGCCTGCGCGCCGTGCCCGACAGCTACCGTCAGGGCTCGCTCGCGCTGGGCTACACCCGCTGGCAGACCATCTGGCACGTGGTGCTCAAGTCCGCCATGCCATCGCTCATGACCGCGGTCATCCTGGGCATGACCCGCGCCTTTGGCGAGACGCTCGCCGTGCGCATGGTTATCGGCGGCATCGAGGCCATGCCGACGTCGCTGCTGTCGCCGGCGTCCACCATCACCACCACGCTCACCACGTCCATGGCGGTCTATGCCGAGGGCTCGGCCCAGGACGATGTTCTGTGGGCGCTCGGTCTGCTGCTGATGGGCATGAGCCTCATCTTCATCCTGATCATCCACCTTATCGGCCGCAAGGGGGCGAAGGCTCGTGGCTAGCACGCGCATCCATATCGACGAGGCGAGACTCGGACGCGTTCAAAAACAGGACCGCATCGCCACGGGCGTGCTGACGGCGATCGCCGCTATCGTCATGCTCATCGTCATCTCCATGGTGGCCTATATCCTGTTCGAGGGCGTCTCGACGCTGTTCCAGCCGGGCTTTCTCACGCAGCCGTCGCGCGTCAACGGGACCCAGGGCGGCGTGCTCTATCAGCTGTTCGACTCGTTCTATCTGCTGCTGATCACCCTAGCCATCTCGGTGCCCATCAGTCTGGGCGGCGCGGTCTTTCTGGTTGAGTACGCGCCGAATGGGCCCATCCGCGACATCGCCTCCACCGCCATTGAGACGCTGTCCTCGCTGCCCTCCATCGTTGTCGGCATGTTCGGTTTCCTGGTGTTCTCGGTGCAGCTGGGCTGGAAATACTCCATCATCTCCGGCGCCGTCGCGCTCACCATGTTCAACATTCCCATCCTGGTGCGCGTGATCCAACAGGCGCTCGAGGACGTGCCGCAGGCCCAGCGCGATGCGTGCCTGGCCATGGGCCTTACTCGCTGGGAGGCTACGCTGCACATCCTGGTCCCCGAGGCCATGCCTGCCATCGTGACCGGCATCGTGCTTTCGGCCGGCCGCGTGTTTGGCGAGGCCGCGGCGCTGCTCTTTACCTCGGGCATGAGCTCGCCGGTGCGCCTGAACTTCTTGAGCTTTAACCTGTTGAGCCCCACGTGCGCCTGGAACGTGTCCCGTCCCGGCGAGTCGCTCGCCGTGCACATCTACAAGATCTATGGCGAGGGCAGCCCCGAGGCCCAGCAGATCGTCTGGGGCACCGCCGCACTGCTGATGATCTGCGTGCTGCTGTTTAACGTAATCGCCCGCATCGTGGGCAAGCAACTGGCAAGGAAGATGACGGCCGAATGAGCGAGATGAATGCAACGCCCGCAACCGAGGCGGCCACGTCCGAGACCCAGGACTTTCTGTCGAGTGTGGGGGAGAGCGAGAAGCGCGTTCGCGTGAGCGGCAAGGCCGTGAGCGACGAAGTCGTGCTCTCCACCAAGGACGTCAACGTGTACTATGGCGACCACCATGCGCTGCACAATACGTCGCTCGACTTTCACAAGGGCGAGATCACGGCGCTCATCGGGCCCTCGGGCTGCGGTAAGTCGACCTTCTTGCGTAGCCTCAACCTGATGAATCGCGAGATTCGCGGCTGCCGCGTGGAGGGCGAGATCAACTACCGCGGGCGCAACGTGAACACCAAGACCGAAAACACCTACGAGCTGCGCCGTTCCATTGGCATGGTGTTCCAGCAGCCCAACCCCTTCCGCAAGTCCATTCGCGACAACATTACGTTTGCGCCCAGGCGTCACGGCATCACCGACCGCGACGAGCTCGACCGCATGGTCGAGGAGAGCCTGCGTGGTGCGGCGCTGTGGGACGAGGTCAAGGACAAGCTCGACAAGAGCGCCTACGCGCTTTCGGGCGGTCAGCAGCAGCGTCTGTGCATTGCGCGCACGCTGGCGCTCAATCCCGACGTGATCCTGTTTGACGAGCCCTGCTCGGCGCTCGACCCCATCTCGACGCTGGCGATCGAGGACCTCATGTCGTCGATCGTTGCCGACCGCGCCATCGTCATCGTGACGCACAACATGGAGCAGGCGTCGCGTGTGTCCAACCGCACGGCGTTCTTCTACATGGGCGATATGGTCGAGTACGACGAGACCGACAAGATTTTCCAGCGGCCCAAGGATAAGCGGCTGAATGATTACCTCACCGGCATGTTCTCCTAGTCCGGGACATGCTTGAGGCCCGCGGCGGCCACGGTTGCAGCGGGACTGATTGGAGAGGCGGGTCATCTCTTGCGTGAGATGGCCCGCCTTTTTGCTCTGCGACCGAAACGACCACCACAAAGGGGACGGGCACCTTCGTGGTGGTTTGGGGTGGGGCTCGCTGCTATCATGGACAACGTTGAATTTCTACGAAGGAGCAGGGCATATGGCGATTCTTTTGGGATGCGATTCCGTCAGCCTAGAGTTTCCCACCAAGCATATTTTCGATAGCGTGACGCTCGGCGTGGGCGAGGGCGACCGTATTGGTATCGTCGGCAAAAACGGCGACGGCAAGTCGACGCTGCTGAGCGTACTCGCCGGCACGTTGGAGCCCGACGACGGCCGCGTGACGCACCGCCGCGACACCACGATCGGATTGCTCGGCCAAAAGGACAACCTGGTCGATACCGACACCGTGCATCATGCCGTCGTCGGAGACACGCCCGAGTACGAGTGGGCCTCGAGCCCGCGTACGCGCCAGATTCTGGCCGGCCTTATTAGCGATGTGCCCTGGGAGGGCACGGTGGGCGAGCTTTCGGGCGGTCAGCGCCGTCGCGTGGACCTCGCGCGCCTGCTGATCGGCGACTACGACGTGCTCATGCTCGACGAGCCCACCAACCACCTGGACATGCGCACCATCAACTGGCTCGCGCGTCACCTAAAGGCCCGCTGGCAGCGCGGTCAGGGCGCCATGCTCGTGGTTACGCACGACCGCTGGTTCTTGGACGAGGTCTGCACCAGCATGTGGGAGGTCCACGACGGCCAGGTCGATCCCTTCGAGGGCGGCTACTCCGCATATATCCTTCAGCGCGTAGAGCGCGACCGCATGGCTGCGGTTACCGAGGAGCGCCGTCGCAACATGGCGCGCAAGGAGCTCGCGTGGCTGAGCCGCGGTGCCCAGGCGCGCTCCACCAAGCCCAAGTTTCGCGTGGACGCCGCTCGCGAGCTCATCGCCGACGTACCGCCCGTACGTGACGAGCTGGAGCTCAAGCGCCTGGCGGTGAGTCGCCTGGGCAAGCAGGTTATCGACGTGGTCGACGTGGACGCCGGCTATGCGGATACCGATGGCGCGCCCAAGCAGGTGCTCAACGATGTGACCTGGCTCATCGGTGCGGGCGACCGCTACGGTCTTTTGGGCGAGAACGGCGCCGGCAAGTCGACGCTGCTCGATGTGATCCAGGGCAAGATTGAGCCCACGCGCGGCCGCGTGAAGATTGGCCAGACAGTGCGCTTTGGCGTGCTGTCGCAGCAGCTCGAGGAGCTCGAGCCCTTCATGGGCGACACGATTCGCGAGGTGCTCAGCAACTATAAGAAGTACTACGTCATCGACGGCAAGGAGACTTCGCCCGAGAAGCTCTGCGAGCGCCTGGGCTTTACGACGCAGCAGCTCTGGAGCCGCATCGGCGATCTTTCGGGCGGCCAGCGCCGTCGCCTGTCGCTGCTGCTGACGATTCTGGACGAGCCCAACGTGCTCATCCTGGACGAGCCTGGCAACGACCTGGATACCGACATGCTCGCGATTGTCGAGGACCTGCTCGACGGCTGGCCCGGCACGCTGATTCTGGTGACGCACGACCGCTTTTTGATGGAGCGCGTGACCGACCAGCAGTGGGCGCTGCTCGACGGCCACCTGACGCATATGCCCGGTGGCGTGGACCAGTACCTGCGCCTGTGCAACGCTACCGCCGAGGGCGAGCCCGTGGGCGCACCGAGTGCCAAGACCGGCGCGTTCGACACCGGTGCCGCGGCAGCTGCGGCCGAAAAGCCCAAGTCGAGCGGTCAGCCCAACGGCCTGTCCAACGCCGAGCGTCAGAAGCTCCGCCGCGAGGTGAGCTCGCTCGAGCGCAAGATGGAGACGCAGCGCGCCCGCGTTGAGGAGGCCGAGGCCGCGATGGCCCAGGTCGACCCCACCAACTACACGGCGCTGGGCGAGCAGCAGACAAAGATCGACGAGGCTCACGCCGCCATGGACGAGTTGGAGATGGCGTGGCTCGAGGCGAGCGAAAAGCTCGAGGGCGAGGAGTAGGCGAGGATGATCAAAGCCGCGTTTTTCGATATCGACGGCACGCTACTGAGCTTTAAGACCCACCGGATTCCGGCGTCGGCGCAGCAGGTGCTCGACAGCTTTCACGAGCAGGGGATCGCGTGCGTGATCGCCACGGGCCGTCCGACCTACCAGATGCCCGATTGGCTGTTCGACCTGGGCTGGGATGCGTACATTACGCTCTCGGGCCAGCACTGCTTTGATGCCGAGGGAGCTTACCGCAGCTGTCCGATTGATCCGGACGACGTTGCGGTGATCGTGGACCAGGTGGCGCAGGGGTGCTATGACTCGCTGTGCATGCAGAGCGAGAACTCGTTTGTGAACCGCCTGTCCGAGCGCGTGGTGACGGCTGGCAGCAACGCGGGAATCGTCTACCACGAGGAGCCGTTTGAGCACGCCTTTGACGCACCGGTCTACCAGTTCTGCGCCTTTGTGGACCCGGCCGACGAGCATGTCGTGACCGATGCCGTGTCGCATTCGCTCACCACGCGCTGGTGCGACCTGTTCTGCGACATTATTCCCGCTAACGGCGGCAAGGACCTGGGTGTGGCGGCGACGCTGGAGCGCCTGGATATCGACGCGAGCGAGGCGATCGCCTTTGGCGACGGCGAGAACGACCTATCGATGTTTTCCGCCGTGGGCACGAGCGTGGCCATGGGTAACGCACAGGACACGGTGAAAGCTGCGGCGACCTATGTGACGACCGCCGTGGACGACGACGGAATCTACAACGCCGCGAAGCACTTTGGCCTGTTATAGCTGCGGCTCGGCACTTGGGGACGTTCCTTTCCTGCCGGCAGCTGGGGACACTCCTTGCGGGGCGTCCCCATTTTGTTTTCGTCCCGCACGTTTTGTGAAACACGGCTAACTTTTAGACAAAGTAGTAAGACATGGGCAACTTTTGCAGTAAAGTAAGCGGTGGAAAGTATCCAAAGGCTAACTAGCAATCATCGCGAAAGGCGGCCCATGGCCCTACGTGAATCCGGAGAAGACTATCTCGAATCGATCTACGTTCTGTCGGAACGTCAGGGCATCGTGCGTTCGATCGACGTTGCGGAGTACCTCGGCGTAACCAAGGCGAGCGTTTCCAAGGCCATGGCGACCTTGGAGAGCGACGGCTATGTCGAAATGGGCAAGCGCGACGTTCATCTGACAGAGCGTGGTCTGGAGGTCGCTTGCCAAATGTGGGAGCGTCACTGCTTTTTCGTGGGGCTGCTAGAGGATGCGGGTGTTTCGGCTGAGGTCGCGTCGCAAGAGGGCTGCCACATGGAGCACTGCCTAAGCGAGGAAAGCTTCGAGAAGCTGAGGGCGATGCTGGGACGGGAAGATGCGGCGGGCCCAACAACGGAAGCCTAACTGACTTACAGTGGCGCGGAGTTCGCGCAAAGCGCGAACCAGCGACCGGGACCAGTAGCCCCGCCAACCAAGTCCAACTCAGACAAGGAACCCCGCCAGCAAGCGATGCCCAAGAACCTTCAGCTGTGTCAATGCAGGCCGGGACCGGGTTTGGTTTTGAAAACACTCCGCAGCGCGAGGCCCGCCTTTCCGTTGCTCCGCAGGAGCAGGAAAGACGGGCCTCGCGCGCGAGGACGTTTTCAAAGCCAAGCCCGACCCCGGCTGGAGGGGCCACGAGTGCTACAGGTTCTTGACACCCATCGCGCGCATGGCGTTCAGGATGGCGATGATCGCCACGCCTACGTCGCCGAACACGGCAAGCCACATGTTGGCGATGCCCAGCGCTGCCAGCACAAGGATCAGCAGCTTAACGCCCAGCGCAAAGATGATGTTCTGCCAGACGATCGTCATGGTCTTGCGTGCCACGCGGATCGCGCGGGAAATGTTGGACGGCTTGTCGTCCATGAGCACGACATCGGCGGCCTCGATCGCAGCGTCAGAACCCATAGCGCCCATGGCAATGCCCACATCGGCGCGCGTAAGCACGGGCGCATCGTTGATGCCGTCGCCCACAAAGGCGAGCTTGCCCTTGCCACTCTCGGTTGCAAGCAGCGCCTCGACGCGCTCGACCTTATCGCCCGGCAGCAGCTGCGCGTGGAACTCGTCGAGACTGAGTTGCTTGACCACAGACGCCGCAACCTCCTCGCGGTCGCCCGTGAGCATGACGGTGCGCTTGACACCGGCGGCGTGCAGGTCGCGAATCGTTTGCTCAGCATCGGCCTTGACGGTGTCTGCAATCACGATGTGGCCGGCGTACACGCCGTCAACGAGCACATGCAGAATCGTTCCGACGACCTCGCAATCGGGCGCTTCGACTCCGGCCGCGGCGAGCATCTTTGCGTTGCCAATGACGACGTGCTTGCCGTCGATGGTTGCCGTCACGCCATGGCCCGCGTCGTTGGTGGAGTCGCTTACGCGCTTGGGGTCGACCTCGCCCTGGTAGGCGACACGTACGGACTGCGCGATGGGGTGATCGGAGAACGACTCAGCAAGGGCTGTGACTTCGAGCAACGACTGCTCGGTATAGCCGGCCTCGGGGCGTACCGCGACCACCGAGAACGTGCCGTTGGTGAGGGTGCCCGTCTTGTCAAAGACGACGGTGTCCACATCGGCGAGCGTCTCGAGGTAGTTAGAACCCTTGATGAGAACGCCCAGCTTGGAGGCGCCGCCGATGCCGCCAAAGAAACTGAGCGGCACGCTGATCACGAGCGCGCACGGGCAGCTGACGACCAGGAAAGTCAGGCCGCGCAGAATCCAGTCGGGCCAGGCACCGGTGACCAGGCCGCCGCCGAGCGCGAGCACCGCGGCAGCGCCGGTGACGGCGGGCGTGTAGACGCGGGCAAAGCGCGTGATGAAGTTCTCGGTGCGCGCCTTCTTTTCGCTGGCATTCTCCACGAGCTCCAGGACGCGTGCGACGGTGGACTCGCCAAAGGGCTTGGTGGTGCGCACGTGGATGAGCCCCGTCATGTTGATGCAGCCGCTGATGATATCGTCGCCGGACTTGGCGGGGCGGGGGACTGACTCGCCCGTGAGCGCGGCGGTGTCGAGCTGGGTTTCGCCCTCGACGATGACGCCGTCGATAGGCACGCGCTCGCCGGGCTTGACCACGATCACGGTGCCGACGGCGATGTCATCGGGAAAGACCTGCTCGAGTGTGCCGTCGGGTTGCTCGACGTTAGCGTAGTCGGGCGCGATGTCCATCATGGCGCTGATCGACTTGCGGCTCTTGCCCACGGCGTATGCCTGGAACAGCTCGCCGACCTGGTAGAACAGCATGACGGCGGCGCCTTCGGCCATGTGCGGGTCGGTATCGGGGAAGAGCACCATGGCAAATGCGCCGATGGTCGCGACTGCCATAAGGAAGCTCTCATCGAAGGCCTTGCCACGGCGGATGTTATTGAATGCCTTTTGCAGTACGTCGTAGCCGGCAATCAAAAACGGCACGAGGAATAGCACAAAGCTGGCGTAGATGTCGCCCGGGGTGCCGAATGCGGCGGTGAGGGTGCCGAACTCATCGAGGGCGTACACCACGGCAAAAATGCCCAGCGCTACCAGGATGCGGTTGCGCTTATGCTCGAGTGACTCTTTCTTCTTGCGCTTCTTCTTTTTCTTCTTGGGGTCGGCGGTGGCCATGACTCGTATCCTCCCATTTGAATGTATGAACACTCGCTCATATAATTTCGCGAGCAAAGGCCGCGGCAATCGCGGCCTTGCAGGTTGGCGTAAACCTGGGCTAGAGAATGATCTCGCAGTCCGGCTCGGCGTCGGCCGTAAACTCCACAACGCGGTTGAGCACCTCGTCGAACTCGGCGTCATCGGCCTCGAGCGTCAACTTCTGGGTCATAAAGTTGACGGACACGGATTTGACGCCCTCGAGCTTGGCCAGCTCGTCCTGAAGCTCGCGCGCACAGTTGGCGCAGTCGATCTCGTCGAGCTTAAACTGCTTTTTCATGGTGGGTTCCTTTCTCTGTATTTGCGGCTTGAATGCAGACCGCGCTGGTACCGTGGTTGGTTGCTATTCGCAGATATGGCTCATGCCCTGGTTGAGCATGGTGTAGACGTGATCGTCGGCAAGCGAGTAGAGGATGTTGCGGCCATCGCGGCGGAACTTGACCAGGTGCGACTGCTTAAGCGTTCGCAGCTGGTGCGATACTGCCGACTGCGAGGTTTCGGTCGCTTCGGCGATGTCTGCCACGCAGAGCTCGCGGCCCATGAGGGCATAGAGAATCTTGATGCGCGTGGTGTCGCTGAAGACCTTGAACAGGTCGGCGAGGTCGTAGAGAAGCTCCTCGTCGGGAAGGTCCTCGGGCGAGCAGGTGGTGGGGACCGCGGGTTCGGTGGCCTCGATGTCGGGTTTCGTTTCATCAACGCGGATGCTCATTGCAATATCCTTTCATATGAACATGCGCTCATACAACTTACTTCCGATTATATGAGCGCATGTTCATATGTCAATGACGTTTAGGTAATTCGTCGCACAAAATGATGGGGAATAGTGGACGAGATCCCGGACTGAGCGGTTTTGATAGCCGATGCCGAGGTGGGTACCCCCGCGCCGTGCAAAAATTGGAGTATTCTGCAACTATAGGGGGTCTGTTTATCTATTTCAGGCCAAATAAAGCCGCTCAAGAGTTATCCAAGGGCGGTAACCAGACAAGATCTTCCTCAAGTGTTGCCTAACGTTCCCGTTCAATAGCGTCTTTGTTTCTCATTTGGATTAACTTGTGAGTGCTGGAAGGCCGACCCTGCTGAATACTCGCAATTTTGCACATCGCTAGGGTACCCACCTTGTTAGCCGGCCTAGTTTCCGGCACCGAAGACCTTGCCCTCGGGCGTGAGACTGCTTGTCTGGGCAAATGATGGGTTGTCGGATTCGACAGTCTGCATGTCATCGATTGCCGGAACTTCATTAATTGTCGGGTCATCCAGCGTGATGCCTTCGAGCGTTGCTTTTTCGAGGTCGATTCGTTGACGCTCTTCGGAATCCTGGCGAAGCTGCTTCTGAATTCGCTTTTTCTCTTCTATAAACCTTCTGAGCACAAACTGTCTCAGGTCCTCTTGCATGATTTGAAAGTCTTTTGGCAGACGCGAGGGGCGTACGCCCTCTTTCCGCTGGATTGCTTCCATGACCCTAACGAAAGAGCTGGCATGCATAAAGGAATAACGGCTGACGGTGATGATTCCGTATCCCATGGACGCAAGCGCATTCTTTCGTTCCTCATCGATTGCGCGGTCTTCTTCCGCGTCATGATAAAAACCGTTGTATTCAATGTCTGTGCGAGATTTCTTTAGATACGCATCCATAAAGAACTTTTTGCGTCTCGTGAGATTCTTTGCGGCGGCGGTGACCTGCACCTCGTAATCGGTCTCAATTCCCTTAATACCAAGCCCTCCTTCGCTTTTGGGCAGCGTTAGCATCATCACAAATGCCGTTTCCATGGGAGACCGGCATCCGTCGCGTACACATTGGATCGCCTTTCGGGCAAGGGCCAAACCGTCGCATCTGGTAATGGAATTAAAGAACTGCTTTAACCTCTCGGTCGAGGTGAGCGCGAAACGCTCGTTATAAGAGGTGGAAGAGCCGGTTCCAAGGGAGTAAGCGCTGCACAATTCAAAGTAGTAGTACTCCACCAGTTCGCGAAAAGGGAGATAGGTGGCGGCCTGAAGTGCGCAAAGCTCAACGCCAACAATGAAGATGCCATCTTTGAGCTCTATAAAGCGTGAGTTCGAGAAACGTTTTGAAGAAACGTGGCATTGACAGTTCATTGCATAGCGCGCATTCCTGCGATCAAACACCATCACCTCGAGGGAATCATTTGCGTCGAGGGAAACATCATGTTTGGTGAGCCATTCTGTGGCTGCGTCAAGGAGCGTTCCGGTGGGACATGATCCGTAAATCGCGGCAGGGTTACAGGACTCGATGCCTTTCGCAGACACCGAATGCGCGGCCTGGTAGACCGCTTTTGCAGTGGTATGTGACAATACGATACTCATGGTATATATCGTGTCAGCTAATGCCGTGTTGATGGCGCTGAGTGGAAAAGCCGTTTTAGAGGTCTAACCAAATGCTGTCCAAAAGCTTGACGCAATTATGGGTTGGTATGCCATAAATAAACGTTTTCGCAGCTCGGCTATAGCATAGAAATACTCAATTGCTGCACATTTGATATCGATGCATCACCATCCGACAACGAATTGCGTGTCGGGAATTGGCCGAAATCGTTCAAAATGAGGGTTCAGAATTTGTGATGGCAGATCTATCTGTGGAACGTAGGGCGGCCCCGCTGCGGGGTTTCCCGCTGCGAGGCCGCTCGTGATCTACGCCGGAGTTTGTCGTAGACGTTTCTACTTGGCAAACAGGTTCTTGAGGTTGAACTCGGCCTGAACCGTGCGGAGCATGAGGTCGGTGTCGTCGAGGCCCAGATGCTGCTCGTTGGCGTCGGCGGCGAGGGTTCCACGGCGGCGCGCCCAGTTCTCGAGCGCAGCGGGGGCGGACTCGCGGGGGAGCGAGCGCACGTCGGCGTCCAAGCTGCGGCAAATCTGGCGCGAGTCGATGACGATAATCTTACCCGCGCGGCGTGCCTCGGCGTAGCCGTCCAGGTGGATCTTGAACCAGCTGTCCTCGAACGCGGCGTTATGCGCCATGTACGGGTACTTCTTCATAAGCTTGAGCAGCTGCTTTTGCAGCTCCTTGTTCTCGCGGAACGGCTTTTTGCCGTCGATGTCGTCCCAGGTGATGTGGTGGATATTCGACAGCGGCACATCCTCGCCGCGGTAGATATCGGGCAGGCCGCAGTAGTGTGCCTCGGCGTCGTGCGGGACGGCGTCGCTGGTGAGCTCCATGATCTCCCAGCCCACGTTGATGATGTAGCCGCGCTCGGGTGCACGGCCGGTGGTCTCGATGTCGATGCCGAGCACTGTGCCTTGGATAGGCTTGCGGGCGTACGCCACGCCGAGCGCGTCGCGGTCGCCGCGGATCTCGCGCATGACGGACGCGGCGGTGCGCTTTTGCATCTTGCCGATGGCGGCGCAGGTGTCGGCGTCGGACAGACCGCGCGAAAGCGTCGCGGGCGTCACGTTGCGCAGGCGCGCCTCGCCAATCTGGTCGCACAGGTCGCGGTTGCGGTCAGCCAGGTCGCGCACGGTGGCAAAGTCGAAGCTGGGGTCGCCCTCGGCGGTAAAGTACTCGGTCTCGAGCACCTTAAGGGCCTCTTCGCCCTTCTGGCGCTCGGACTCCATGGCGCCATGATCGCCATAGATAAACATGGGAATAAACGGCTGGCGCTCGTATTCGAGTGCTTGTGAAACGTTCATATAACTGCTCCTTGGATGGGCCGCGTCGTGCGGCTTTGAGTCATTAAGATGTGGCGAGATGATAGTTTACCATGGGCAACTATTGGCATCGCGCCTAGGGTAACTACAATACCCTAGTTGACCGCTAGGACTTTTACAATGCTGCCGAAAGACACGAAAGGTTCCATCCGTCATGGGTTTGTTGATTGATATTCTGCTCGACGCCGGCAAGGACACGCTCTCGCTGGTGCCGTTTTTGTTGGTGACGTATCTGGCCCTCGAGACGCTCGAACATGTTGCGGGCAACCGCGTTAACGGCGCCATCAAGCGTGCCGGAGCCGCGGGCCCCGTGGTTGGCTCGTTGCTGGGCATGGTGCCGCAGTGCGGCTTTTCGGCAATGGCGGCCACGCTGTATGCCGGTCGTGTCGTGACCTTGGGTACGTTGGTGGCGGTGTTCCTTTCGACCTCCGATGAGATGCTGCCGCTGTTGCTCGCCGAGCAGGTGCCCGTGCAGACCATGGCGATGCTTTTGGCTTCGAAGGCACTGATCGCGCTGGTCACGGGCTTTATCGTGGACGCCGCCATTCGCGGCCTGCGTCGTAACGCTCGCGCGCATGCGGCGATTCGCCGCACCGTGCTGGGAACCGCGGCCAACCCGGCCCACGTGAACTGCGCGCACGACGACCACACTGGCGGTGACATCATCGACGAGGTGGCCGAGGCGGGCGTGAGCGCCGACCACATCCACGAGCTGTGCGAGCGTGACCATTGCGGTTGTGATGAAGACGAGGACGAGCACGAACACGGACATGGCCACGATCACGGTCACGCGGACAAGCACGAGCACCACCACGACCACAGCCACTCCCACGAGGGCGCGCCCGTTCTGTCGATCATCCGCAGCGCCATCTCGCACACCGTTCAGGTATCGGTATTCATTTTCCTGGTGACGCTGATTCTGGTCGCCGTCCTCGAGACCTTTGGCGAGTCCGCAATCGAGCAGTTCCTGCGCGGCAATGAGACGCTCGCCGTCCTGGGTTCGGCGCTTGTCGGGCTGATTCCCAATTGCTCGGCCAGCGTCGTTATTACGCAGTTGTACCTCGAAGGTGCGCTGCAGCTGGCGCCGATGCTCGCCGGCACGCTCATCTCTGCCGGCGTGGGCTACCTGGTGCTGTTCCGTACCAACCGCAGCGCTCGCGAAAATGCCGTGTTCCTGGTCATGATGTACGTCATCGGCGCCGGTTGGGGACTCGTTCTTTCCGCCTTCGGCCTCTAAGTAGGCCTAGCAAAACGGGCTTCAAAATAGCCATGCTCGGCGCCGGCGCAATGCGGCGACGCATGGCATTTTGAAGCCCGTTTTTTTGTTGAGCCATGGATCCTGAGCGTTCACGCCGCTCAAAACAAAAAGGCAGATTTCCTGGCATATCCCAAAAATCTGCCTTGGTTAGTGCAGCAGCTCGGTGAGGTTGCGTTTAAAGCGGGCGCGGTCTTCGCTGGTAAATGCCGCCGGTCCGTGGGTACGACCGCCAGCGCGGCGCACCTTCTTTTCCTCGTGACGAATAAACAGCTGCATGTCGATGGTCGCCTTATCGTAGACGCGCCCGCGCACGCCGATGGCGGCGGCATCGCGTCCGAGCACCATGCTCGCCAGGCCAATGTCCTGCGTCACGACCACGTCGCCAGCCTGCAGGCGCTCGATAATGGCAAAGTCGGCGCTATCGGCTCCCACACTCACATCGAGCGTCGTGACCCAAAAGCCCCGACGCGCATGCTCGGCATCGCGCGGGTCGTCGCGGCGAATGTGGCGTTCCAGGTTCTGCGTGCTGTTGCCGGCGATAACGACGGCGACACCCGCCCTCCGCGCGCAGTCGATCGACTCGCGTGTGACCGGGCAGGCGTCGGCATCAATAAAAAGCGTCTTTGGCATCTAGTGCACCAGTTTGCCAAACTGAATGGCGCGGACAATGAGCGTCACGCCAAACACCAGCAGCGCGGCACCGCTAAAGATGACGAGCATTTTGGCCGACCACAGCGGATAGATAAACACGAACATGCCCGCGATGATGGAGAGTGCACCGCTCAGGATGGCGAGGGCGCGGTTGGCGGAAAGCTCGGATTCCAGAATCGACATGACGCCCTCGACGATCCAGCCAAAGCCGGCGACGACCACTACAAGCGTGGTGAGCGTCGCAGTCGAGAAGGCCTGGTTGCGCAGGATTATGACGCCGCCAAGAATGATGAGCAGGTTGGAGATGATGCTCGTAACGCGCCAGCCGGTGGGCAGCAGCGGCTCGAAAACAGCGGTAAACAGCCTGATCGCGGCCGTAATCACAAAGTAGATGCCCAAGACGGTCGTTAGGAAGACGAGGGACTTGGCGGGCGCAAACAGCAGCGCGATGCCGGCGACGAGCGCCAAGACGCCCGTGATGGCGTAAATCCAGCGCACGGCCTTGACGGCCTTGCCTGCCATGCTTTTCTCGTCAAATCCAAACGCGCTCGATTGCTTGTCATCGTTCTTAAAGATGCCCATGATGTCTCCTTTCCGTGCGGCGTAAGCCGTAGCTCTTGCAACCAGTATCGCCCAAGGGCGCCGTCGCGTGGGGCGGAAAGGGCGAATGGGAGCCTCACCTTCCCGAATTGTTATCTTTGTTCCCGTTTGGATGTGGGATATTCAACAGATGTAGAACATTGCAGCTCTGTTCGTTATTGCCTCGTTTTAGGTTAGATTGTCTTAAGAACAATTGGCTTTTATTGAGGGGTCCCTATGAACGAAACAGTTCCCGCGGCGCCGGTAAGCGCTGAGTCGATGGCAAGGCAGGGTTGCGAAAAGCTTGGCCTGTACACGTTTGACGCGCTGGTCCGCCGCGCCCGCACGTGCCGCCGATTTGACGAGTCCATGCGCGTGCCGCGTGAGTTTTTGCTTGAGCTGGCGGAGCTGGCGCACCTGACCCCGTGCGGTGCCAATGCCCAGCGTCTTCGTTTTCATGTGGTGAGCGGTGCCGAGGACTGCGCGCGCGTATTTGATGAGCTCGCGTGGGCCGGTGCGCTCAAGGACTGGCCGGGTCCTGATGAAGACGAGCGCCCGACCGGCTACATCGCGATTCTTGCCGAGCGCACTGTTCCGGGTAAGCCCGCCGCGCCCATCACCGAGGTCGACACCGGCATTGCCGCCCAGACGATGATGCTCGCCGCCCGCAGCGCCACGCCCGAGGTGGCGGCATGCATGTTCAAGGCCTTTACGCCCCACGCAATCGACGCCATGGGGCTCGATAACGACAGATACGAGCTCAAGCTGATCATGGCTTTTGGCGTGCCAGCCGAGACACAGGTGATCGACGCGATCGACTCCAACCCGGATGGCTCTATCAATTACTGGCGCGATGAGGCGCAGGTGCATCACGTGCCCAAGCGTCCGCTTGCCGACGTACTGCTGTAGTTGCGCTTCGTTGCGGCGCGATCCGGCGGTAAAACCACCACAAAAGTGCCTGTCCCCTTTGTGGTGGTGCGAGGGGAGGGCGTGTGGCCGATCTGTATTTGGTGCGGCATGGGCAGACCGAGCTCAATGTGAAAAACATTTTGCAGGGCTGGCACGATTCGCCGTTGACGGCGCGCGGGCGCGAGCAAGCGCTGGCGACGCGTGCGGCGTTCGAGGACCGCGGCGTGACCTTTGACCATGTGTATTCGTCTCCGTTGGGGCGGGCGCGGTGTACGGCCGAGCTGATCGTTGGCGAGGGCCGTTCCATAGAGCTGGTCGATGACCTGCGCGAGTGGCATTTGGGTTCGTTGGAGGGCACATCAAACCGCGAGATGCCGGCGCAACCTTGGGGTGATTATCCGGTTGCCTTTGGTGGCGAGTCGGAAAGTGAGCTTCGCGCACGTATGGTCGCGGCGCTGTCCCGCATCATGGCCCGGCCCCGGCACGACTGCGTGCTAGCCGTCTCCCACGGCTCAGCCTGTCAGGAGTTTCTTAGATGCGTGACTGGCGGGGGAGAGCAACCCGACAACGGCGCCGTGCTTCATTTTGGCTATTTCGACGAGGCGTTTTCGCTCCTTGATTGGTAACGAACGAAAGGACCCCTATGAATAAAGATCTGTATCTGGTCCGTCACGGACAGACGATATTCAACCTCAAGCGCATCATCCAGGGCTGGAGCGACTCGTCGCTCACGCAGCTGGGTTGCGACCAGGCGGCGCGCGCCGGCATGTTTTTGCGTGCGCGCGGCATTGAGCCCGACCACGCCTACACCTCGACGCTGCATCGCACCGAGCAGACTATCGCCAACCTGTGGCCGGGCCTTGCCTACGAGCGCCTAGACGGCCTGCGTGAGTGGTTCTTTGGCGATTTTGAAGCCGAGCGCGTGATGCTGATGCCCGAGCGCCCGTGGCGCGATTTCTATCGCCAGTTTGGCGGCGAGGGTCAGATGCAGGTGCGCGAGCGCATGGTGGCGACGTTGACCGATCTTATGCGACGCCCGGACCACGAGTGCGTGCTCGCGGTGAGCCACGGATCGGCCATCAAGGAGTTTTTGGACCACACGAGGGGCGCGGCGGCCGACGAGTGCGATCGCGTTCCGGGCAACTGCTCGGTGCTGCACTTTGCGTTTGACGACGAATCCGATACGTTTGAGCTGGTCGAAGTCTTTACGCAGGAGGATTATGCGCGCGAACTGGGCCTAGAGCCGCTCGTCGCGGCGGCAGGTCCGCAGCGTGGATAACGCTGGCGTTGCAGCGCGGTTTGCCGACATAATTGTTTGATGCGAAAGGGGCGGAGATTCATGCATTTGCTGCATCTCCGCCCCTTGTTTGTTTGGATGCTGGGTTTTCCAGCTTCGCGTTTGAGTCCGCTAGAACCGTGAAATCTGGTGAGTGAGCAGACCCGTCGGAACCTGCGGCGCGCCGCCGCTGACCTGCGCGGCGGGGAACAGCACGGCTACAGTAAAGTTGAACGGCTCTTTGCCAGAGTAGACGCCGGCGGCGCGGGCCTCGTCGGTCAGAATCTGCGATGCTCCAGCCAGTGCGGCGGCATAGGCGGAGTCACCGGCGAGCACCGGCTCCGGTGCCTGATCGAGCATGGCACGGATGGCGGCAACAGCGTCCTCGCGCTTGACCTCCCACACGCGATGCGTGATGCCTGCGGGATCAGTGACGGCGTAGAGCGATGCGCCCTCTTTGGCAGCGCCCAGGATGATATCCATGACGGGCGACGCCTCGTAGGCGAGCGACACGGGGCGCGGCTGCACCTTGAGCTCGGCGATCGTGCGCGCGGCGGCGGCCACGTCAGCGCTGGCATCGCCCTTGCCGCTCACAAGTACACTCATCGGGCAAATCGCCACAACGCCCGTCACGCGACCCGGCTCGCCCGAGCATTCGTACACGTAATACGCCGCGCCTGAATCCTTGAGCATCAGGCCGTCGGCGATGGCGCCGCGCAGGGCATCGTTGCCGCTCAAGATATCGCCCATCGCAGGCAGCGCCTCGAGCACGCGGTCCTGAGCCGGTCGGATGCAGGGAAACGGAAGTGCTTTCATGGGCGGTCCTAACGCGCGAGTCGGTTTGTTCGCGGCTTATTATGCCTCAACTTGGCTATCCGCGCCCCAGAGCGTGTTGTCGGCAAGTGCGATGAGTACGTTCTGGCAGCGAACGATATCGGCATGGGGCACATGTTCGTTGGGCTTGTGCGCGAGCGCGAGCGAGCCTGGGCCATAGCTCATGCAGTTGCGGTTACCTGTCTTGCCGGCAATGACGGCAGTGTCGGTGTAGCCGGTAAAGAAGCCGACGGTCGTGTCCGCGTCTGTCACGTCATCGGCGGCACGCTTGAGCGCGGCTAGAAGGGGAGAGCTTGGGTCGCGCTCGATGGCGGGGCGGTCGCCCGTCACGGTATAGCTTCCATGGCAGCCGGGAACCGCGGCCTCAGCGCCGGCGATGGCTTGCTCTACCATGCGCGTCGCGGCGGCCGTATCGGTCGGCGGCGTCAGGCGCATGTCGACCCAGACCTTGGCGTGGTCGGGCACGACATAGGGGCGATAGCCGCCCTCTATTTGGCCGAACGTGATGGTCGATGGTCCCAGCTCATCATGCACGGGCAGCGCCCCGAACGCATGGCGCAGCGCGCACACGACCTCTGCCATGGCGGCGACGGCATCCGCGCCCTTCCAAGGCTGGCTCGCGTGTGCCGTGACGCCGGTCATCTCAATCTCGAACCATGTGCGTCCCTTGTGCGCCACCTGAATTTGTCCATCGGTGGGCTCGGTGTCCAGCACCCATTCGCGCGAGCCGACCCAGCCGGCATCGATGGCCGCCTCGGAGCCGCGCATAAAGTCCTCCTCGTCGACCGAGCAGATGAGCGAAAAGCCGCGGCGGGGCAGCGCGCCATCCGCCGCCACGCGCTCGAGCGTATGGACCAGTGCGGCAATGGCGCAGGCCAGGCCACCCTTCATATCGCAAGCACCGCGGCCATAGAGTTTATCGTCATGCACGATTGCTCCGAGCGGCGGAATGCCTGCGTCCCAGCCGTCGCCCAAGGTGACGGTATCCATGTGACAGATGTAGATGAGCCGTGGCTCGTCGTTCAAACCGGGCACGGTGACCATAAGGTTGCGGCGTCCGGGGAGCACCTCGATCTCCTCAATCTGCACGGCATCGAGTGTCGGGTGGTTCAACCGTGCCAGCCGTTCCTCAACCAGCGCTTTGATATAGCGTTCAATCTCGCCCTCATACGCACCTGGGTCGGAACTGTCGATCCGCACAAGCTCCTGCGCAAGCCGCCAGGCAAAGTCCTTGTCAACCATATGCAACCTCACAATCAGTTTGCTTTCAAAACCGATTGTAAGCCTCCCGAGAGATCCGTGACGTGTGCGTAGCAGTATTTACCGTTCGCAGGCCGAGCCGGCGCGTTTGCCGTCCGAGCGGGTTCGCAGACGGCGCAGTGGGTAAGTAGCTTCTATGGACGACATGCTGTGCGACATATCTGCCTTTCGGTATCACCGGATACCTCCACAGGTCTTGGCGATAATGCCGGACCTGCCCGATTCTGCGGACGATTCGCGCAGGGAGCGCCTTTGCGAGCATCCACTCGTCACGCATTTCCTGGGCGCTCCGTTGCATGTTTTGGCGCAGGGCAGCTGCGGACGTAAGGGCGGTCGCATTGTCAGGCATGTTTGGAACGGGGAGAGGCCGTTTGACTCCGTGCGGCAGACAGAGTTTGGCCTTGATGTCGCGTCCCCGCTCTTTACCCTGCTGACCCTGGCTTCCTCGGTTTCAAACGAGCGTCTGATCATGTGCATGTATGAGATGTGCGGCACTTTTGCCGTGTGCAAGATTGCGCCTCAGGTAAAGTTGGCACTTGAGCAGGCGTATGGGAGCCGGTGGGGTGACGCACGGTTGGGCTGGAAAAACGTAAAGGATACCTCGGGGAATCCAACGGACTTGTGGAAACGACCTCCCTTGATTGAACTCTCTGAACTTACCGAGTACGTCGATAAGATCCCGGGGCTCCGCGGCGCTAAATCGTTCACACGTGCCGCGAAATGCATTACGGGGGTGGCGGCATCGCCGCTCGAGGTCCAGGCTTCGATGCTGTTTGGCCTTACGAGGTTGCGCGGCGGCGAAGGGCTGCGCCTTACCAATAACGTCGAGATTCGCTTGACGCGCAGTGCCCGCCTGATTTCGGGGCTCGATAGGCGCTATGCCGATATCCTGCTGTCAAATAAGGATGGCAGTCGAGAGTGTCTGGTTGAATGCCAAGGTAAAGCCATTCACGGATCCATAGAATCCAAGATCTCGGACTCCGATCGAACGACGGCGCTGCAAGCGATGGGGTATCCCGTCGTTCTGATGACCTATGGTCAGCTGGCCGACCCCGATGCCTTCCGCGTGGTGATGGAGCTCATCATGTTCTATATAGATGTGCCGCTGAAAGACAAGACGCCGCGGCAGCAGGAGCTCGAACGGCGGCTTCGTGAGGAGATTTTTATCGATTGGGCAGGAATGTAGTCGTGCGGGTGGAAAACGGTCGCGCGAGCTAGAGTTTTGGGCGCGAAAAAGGCTTCAGTTTCGCCTTGGAAGGGCATTAAAAATGCTATGAAGAACAAGTTGTTTCGGAAAATGGACAGTCAACTATAATTTGGCATATAGAGATCGATTATTACTTACTAAAGTCCCTGATAAAGCTGTTTATCAAAGCGGGTGCGCTCAGTGATTTGGGTATGACTGTCGATTATCCGAAAAAACTTGTTCTGGATAGCATTTTAAAACCAGCCGGAGCAACGAAATCGGCCCCCGTTTCGTGAAAACGGGGGCCGAATGGGCTTCATGGCCTGCCTGGCAGGCTTGGCGCCGGCGCTATTTGATCACGCGCACGCGATACATCGACGGAATCTGCTTAAGTGCCTCGATGGTGCTGCTGTTCAGGTGCTCGTCGGTGTCGAACATGGTGTAGGCGTTCTCGCCAGCGGACTCGTTGGTCATGCGCTGCACGTTGGCGTTGTCCTTGGCCAGGATGGCCGTGATCTGGCCGATCATGTTGGGCACGTTGGCGTGCAGGCAGGCGATGCGGCTCGCGGCGCGCGCCTTGCCCATGCTGCAGGCGGGGTAGTTGACGCTGTGCGCGATGTTGCCGTTCTCCAGGTAATCCTTGAGCTCGCTGATGGCCATATCGGCGCAGTTGGCCTCGGCCTCGCCAGTGCCGGCGCCCGAGTGCGTGGTAATAAACGTGTTGGGCATCTTGACGGTCTTGGGCGTGGCAAAGTCGCAGCTAAACCAGCTGAGCTTGCCCTCGCGCAGGGCGGCGTCGACGGCGTCCTCGTCAATGATGGTCTCACGCGCGTAGTTGATGAGCACTGCGTCGGGTGCCAGCAGGTTGATCTGCTCGGTGCTGATCATGCCGATGGTGTCGGCCTTGCTGGGCACGTGCACGGTGAGGTAGTCGCAGCCGCGGCACAGATCTTCGAGCGTACCCACGCGCTGCACCTCGCGGCTCAGCACCCACGCGTGCTCGACGGAAATGAACGGATCGTAGCCGTAGACGTCCATGCCCAGGTCGACGCAGGCGTTAGCGACCTTGGAGCCCACGTTGCCCAGACCGATGACGCCGATGCGCTTACCCTTGAGCTCGCGGCCCACAAAGGCCTTCTTGGCCTTCTCGGCATCGACCTGGATCTCGGGGTCGTCGGCGTTGTCGCGCACCCAGTTCATCGACTGCACCACGCCGCGGCTCGAAAGCACCAGCATGCCCAGGACGAGCTCTTTGACGGCATTGCTGTTGGCACCGGGGGAGTTAAAGACGACGACGCCCTTCTTGGCGTACTCCTCGACGGGGATGTTGTTGACGCCGGCGCCGCAGCGGGCGATGGCGCGGATGCCCTCGGGCAGCTCGCAGCCGTGCAGATCGGTGGAGCGCATCAGGATGGCGTCGGCCTCCTCGGCGGTGCTCACAAACTCGTAGCCCTCGCCAAACTCGACCTTGCCGTCTTTGGTAATGTCGTCGATGGTCTTAATCTTGCGCATGAAAAAACTCCTTAGCAGGTTTTGATCTAAACAGGGTGGTTTGAAGTGGCTGGTCGGCCCGCGCGTTGCGGGCTAGTTAGATCGCGGACTCAAACTATGCTGCGCTTCGAAGTCCTTCATGTACGAGGCCAGTGCCTGCGTGTCTTCCATGGTCACGGCGTTGTAGACGCTCGCGCGCATGCCGCCCACCAGGCGATGGCCCTTGACGTTTTGAATCTGGTGCTCGGCCGCGCCTGCGACAAAGGCCGCGTCGAGTTCGGCGTCGTCGGTGCGGAAGGTGACGTTGGCGATGGAGCGGCTGTCGGCCTGCGCGGTGCCATGGAACAGCTCGCTGTGCTCGAGCAGGTCGTAGAGCAGGTTGGCCTTGGCCCAGTTGCGCTCGGCCATGGCGGCGAGTCCGCCGGTCTGCTCCACCCAGTGGAACACCTTGCCGCAAACGTAGATGCCAAAGGTGTTGGGCGTGTTGAGCATGGAGCCCTTGGCGGCTTGGGTCTTAAGGTCCAGGTACTGCGGCGTCTGCGCAAAGGCCGGGCCATCCGCGATGAGGTCGTCGCGCGCGATGACCACGGTCACGCCCGCGGCGCCGGCGTTTTTCTGTGCGCCGGCGTAAATGAGCCCGTAGCGCTCAACGTCGAGCGGCTGCGACAGAAAGCAGCTCGAGACATCGGCGACCAGCGGTACGTCGCCGCAATCGGGCAGCTCGTGGTACATGGTGCCAAAGATGGTGTTGTTCTGGCAGATGTAGACGTAGTCGAGCCCATCGCCCTCGGCCTCGGCGGCAATGCGCGCGTTGACATCGGCCATACTGGGAATGCGGTCGAAGTTGGTGTCCTCGGAGCTCGCGAGCAGCACGGCCTCGCCGTACTTGGCGGCCTCCTTGTAGGCCTTGTTGGCAAAGTTGCCGGTCACGACGTAGCCGGCGCGGCCGCGGCGCATGAGGTTCATGGGGATGCCCGCAAACTGCAGCGTGGCGCCGCCCTGCAAAAACAGGACACGGTAGTTGTCGGGGATGCTCAGCAGGCGGCGCAGGGTTGCCTCGGCGTCGTCGATGATCTGCTGGTACATGCTAGATCGATGGCTCATCTCGAGCACGGACATGCCGCAACCGCGGTAGTCCATCATCTCGTCGGCGATCTCGGCGAGCACGCTTGTAGGCAGCGCGGCCGGGCCAGCTGAGAAGTTGTGCACACGTGCCATCTTCTAGTTCCCCTCGTAGTCGTTTGAACGTTCGGGATACTTTAGCACAGTGGAGCGCCAGGCGCGACCGCATCACGGTAAAACTCGACTGCGCCGCTATGATTTACAGGATGGTTACATGGGGGAGGGCTTATCTCGAGGCTCGCATCCGATCCGCCTCGGCCTTCGCTTGTTTCCAGGGGCGCACACGACCGTTGGTGAGGTCGTCATAACCATGAGCGATGGTACGTTGAATGTGATCTTCGCGTTCCTGAATGGTAGTTAGCGCGCGCGTCTGATCAGAAATAGGCTTTACGACAGGCATATGAAACTCCTTACATAGAATCATATGTAGAACTCTATGTTGAGTGTAGCGGAGGGTGGCGTTGGGCGTGTGCGTGCCTGCATTCGTAAGCGCGGTTGTCTGGCAAGTGTGATTTGGGGCGACCTCGTTAAAGTTTCTAAGCTGCGAAAATGACCGTTAACCGGATTAAATTTTGTTGCTCAACATTTGAAACTCTGGGCGTTGTAACTTTTTTACCAACAGGTATGATTATTGTCATGTGCGCCGCGCCTGCCTGCCGGGTTGCGGCGTACTTGTGACAGCCTTTGACACCCTTGGAGCGTGTACTGTGGATGTAACCACAAAAAGCGTTCGGGGGGTGTTCCTATAGTTTTGTCAACTGGGCAATGCTGTTTTCGAGATTGAATC
>URMZ01000021.1 GCA_900549025.1 uncultured Collinsella sp. | reverse complement strand
CCTTTCAAGAAAGGGCGGAGGCGGGGCATGCCCCGCCTCTTACACCACATCTCTGCGCGCTACCGCCCGCACAGCTCCAATCATCACTTTTTTGAGAAAAATACCCCCTGCTTTAGTGGGGTGTAGTGATAATCTCGCCTGTTCGCGCTACAGTTTGTCGGAAATACCTCGATGTTAGGAACCAAATGATCACTTCCGAGCTTTTCGGCACCGCGCCGTGCGGTACCCCCGTTCATCGTTACACCCTCAACGGGCCCGAGATCTGCGTTCGCATTATGGACTATGGCGCCACCGTGCTTGGTATCGACGTGCCCGACATTCCCGGCAACGTGCGCGATGTGGTGCTGGGCTTCGATAAGCTCGAGGATTACTTTGACAACCCCGCCTGCTTTGGCGCGACCATCGGGCCTGTGGCCAACCGCACCGCGGGCGCCACGATCACCATCGACGGTACGGACTGGCATATGCCGGCCAACGAAGGCGCCAACAACCTGCACAGCGATCTTGAGCACGGTCTGCATAAACGCGTGTGGGACGTTGAGCTCGACGAGGCCCATAACGCCGTGCGCATGACCACCTCGCTTGAGGATGGCGAACTGGGCCTTCCCGGCAACCGCACCTTGACGGCCGTGTTTACCGTTACACGCACCGGCGTCTTTCGCATCGAGTATGGCTGCGAGAGCGACCGCGCCACCTACGTGTCCATGACCAACCACACGTACTTTAACCTTGCCGGCCATAACGCCGGCATGGACTGCGAGCACTTCTTTGTTGCCAACGCTGCCCACTACCTGCCCATCAACGAGCAGAATATCCCCACCGGCGAGATCGCTCCGGTCGAGGGCACGCCGTTTGACTTCCGTGAGCTGCGCCCCGTCGCGCCTGGCATGGAGGCCGACGATCCCCAGATTAAGCAGGCACGCGGCTACGACCACTGCCTGTGCATCGATGGCTATCAGTACGGCCGTAATCTGCGCCGCGCCCTGCACGTCGAGGAGATGTGGACCGGTCGTGAGCTGGACTACTACACCACCGCCCCGGGCGTGCAGCTCTACACCGGCAACTGGCTGGGCGACGAGCACGCCAAGGACGATGCTAACTATGGCTGGGGCGCCGGCTTTGCCCTCGAGGCAGAGATGTACCCCGACACACCGCACCAGCCGCTGTTCCCGCAGGGCATTGTGGGCCCGGGTCACCCCTACAGCAATGTGATCGAATACCACTTTATGAGGCACTAAGCCCACAACGCAACATATCGCACAGCAGCGCCCGCCGGCACCACTGCCGACGGGCGTTTTTCTACCTAGTCATTGGGGACGTTCTTAAATGACTAGTCATTGGGGACAGTCTTTAACGTTTGGCGAGAAGGACTGTCCCAATCTGCCGACACTTGGGGACGTTCCTAAAAGGCCGGCACATAAGGAACGTCCCCAAGTGCCAAGGGTGTCCCGTTTGACTAGTCATTTAAGAACGTCCCCAATGACTAGTTGGATGGGGTCGGGATTGGAGCTGGGGAGGTAACGGATTTCTAGCTCTATGCCGAGTTCTTGTAGCTCTTTGAAGGCAGCGATGTCCGTATCGTCTACGGCGACTGCGGGCGTTATGGGGTGCTTGCCCTCCCCCGCCTGCATATGGCCAATGCTGATCTTGGTGATCGGCACACCACCCTTAACCAGCGCGAGTGCATCCGTGGGCGACGCCACCATGATGAGAATCCTTTGGCGCGGCGTTGCGGTATGAATGATGTCGACAGTCCTTTGCACCGAGAAGGACCGCGTCCAGACACCCTCGGGTGTCGCCACCCTCATAGGGGCCCACTTGCGCGAATCAGCCACAATCTCATCGTTGACGATTAAAACAAGGTTGGAACCCACGACTTCGTTCCACAGCTCAACGTCTTGCCCGTAAATAAACCGGTCATCGATGCGTGTGAGAAGAATCTTGGGTTGAGCCATCGCCACCCCATTCTGTTTGAGACCCGTAAGAGCAAGACATCACGTCTCCAATATTAGTGCATTTAAAGTGAGAAAAGCCGTCAGAACACTTGCGCGGATTTGCGATGTCCCGTATCATAGACAGCCGTTGACGCCTCAGTTGCGTCATCACATGGCCGCCAGCGTAGCTCAGTTGGTAGAGCACCGCTCTCGTAAAGCGGGGGTCACCGGTTCGAGCCCGGTCGCTGGCTCCATTGCACAAGATAGCCGCCTTCGGGCGGCTTTTTTGTTGCCGATTTCGAGCGCGCATCCGCCAATCCAAGCACAACGCCGTCGGCAACTCCCCTACTCAACAACAAGCCCCGCCAACCGCAATCCCCAAGGGGACCGCGATCAGCGGGGCTCAAACGCGTTCCCCAAGGGAAATCACGCTAGCTCACGAGCAGTTCGTTACTCTTCCCAGTAAGCATCTGCAAGCAGCTTAAAGCAGATCTTCTTGACCGGCTGCGCGCCATCGTCCGGGAACTCGAGCGTGGGCATATGAGGCTCGCCGGCAACGAACAGTGCAAACTTATCGTCAGCAAGATCGCCGGCGATCGAGGCGTCGGAATCGACCAGATCGTAGTCGTCCTTCTCGTCAAACTCCTGGACCAGCGTCAAGCTGCCCGTAGCGACCTTAAAGGCCTCGCGACCCTCGACATCGATCTGCAGGTCGTGATAGCGCTGATGCGTCTCATAGTGAGCCTCGGCCTCGGGACGCGTCGTGGGAGCCATGACGTTCGCATAGACCTTGTCGCCCAGAATCGGATGGCTGCCGACCTCGAGCTGCGCCGGATCGTTCTCCTCGAGCCAGTCAATCAGCACATCGAGGCCCTTGAGCATTCCGCGGTATTCCTCGATATCGCCCAATGCACCGTAAATCATCTAAATCCCCTCTCGGATCGTTTCTTTGGCGGCTACTCGATAAACGCGTTACCGACGCTGTTGCCGCCCACATACGTCTCGACCAGGGTAAGGTCGGGATTGAACACGACAACGTCGGCGTCGCGCCCCGACATAATGCTATCGCACTTGTCGTCGACATGAGCTAGCAAGCGATGCCGGGACCGACGCCCAAGCCCTTACAGCTCGGTCACGGCAACGCCGTTGTAGACCTCGTCCCAACGGTCCATGACCAGATGGCCGGTCATGGGATCCATGGCATTGAGCTTGCCACAGGTGTTGGCGGTACGCAGCATCGTCTCGTCGTCTGCGCCAGCAGCTATCGCATGTGCGAAGCCGGCAATGGTCGAGTCGCCAGAGCCCGTGGCGTTAACGGCAGGGATATCGGGCGTCTTTGCGCGGAACGCACGGCCATTGTGGAAGCCAACGGAGCCGGCGGCGCCCATGGACACGACGACCCAGGGGATATCGGAGAAGCGGGCATCAGAGGCGAGCGCGGCGCGGAGCTCGTCCACATCGTCGGTGGTAAAGCTCGTACCCAAAAGGCCGTTGATCTCGGTCAGGTTAGGCTTGACCAGCTCGGGCTTAATTTCGGACTTAAGGGCGGCCTCGAGCGAAGCACCCGAGGTATCGAGCAGCACCTTGGCGCCGGCGTTCTCGGCAATGCCCGTGATCTTGGCATAGTAGTCTGCCTCGACACCGCGGGGTAGCGAACCCGAGATGGTAACGACAGCGGCCTTGCCCGCAAGCTCAGTAAACTTGGCGGTAAAGGCATCGAGCTCCTCGGGGGCAATCGTCGGGCCGCTCTCGAGCAGCTCGGTCTGGTTGCCGGCGTGGAGGATGTTGAGGCAAATACGAGTCTCGCCCTTGATGGGTACAAAATCATTCTTAATGCCGTTGGCATCCATGAGCTCAGCCATGTAGGCGCCCATGTGGCCACCGAGCAGACCGGTCGCCACAACGTCGTCGCCCAGCTGGCCCAGCACACGGGCCACGTTGAGGCCCTTGCCGCCAGCGGTCTTTTCGGGCGTCACACGGTTAACGTCGTCGATAATGAGCTCATCGAGCTGATAGCGCGTATCGACAGACGGGTTCATCGTAACGGTGAGGATCATTTTTAGCTCCTTATCTCGCAGGCTCCTTGTGCCTCGCGATACGAGTCGACAAAACGGAATTACAGAATCTCAATCGTGAACGAGCGAACGACGGTCTCCTTGGGCTTGGCGACAAGGCAGCCGCGCTTATGCTCAAGCACGTCGTCCTCATCGGAGCAGGTCGAGAGACCGCCCCAAGGCTCAACCGCCACAAAATCGCCCTCGGGCTTGCTCCACACAATGAGATATGGGAAGCCCTCAAAGCTCAGGCGGACGCCCTTGTCCTCGCCCTTTTTGGAAAGCGTGACCTGACGGCTCTCGAGCACGTCAAAGATGGTCTCCGCAAAATCGAAGAGCTCATGCGACAAAGGCAGCGTCTTTCCCACCATGGGGTTCTTGGAGCGCCTGTCCACGTCAATCAAGCCAGTCGAGGGGACGGCAGTGCAAAGCTCAGCAGCTTCGTCCTTCTCAAAGCGCAGCTCGTAGTCCGTATAGGCCTCGCCCTCATCGAGCGGGCACCTAAAGCCGGGGTGTCCACCGATAAAGAAAGGCATGTCCTCGGTGCCCTCGTTGGTAACCTCATAGGAGACGCGCACGGCGGTATCCTCGAGCGTATAGCGGGCGACAAGCTTAAACGGATACGGATAATCGCTCAGCAGCGCGGCGTTATCCTCCGAAGCCAGGCACATCGCCAGCTCGTTCTCGCTCTGGCTCAGCAGCTTCCACTCCTGTTTGCGCGCAAACCCATGGCGGGCGAGCTTCACATGATGTCCGGCAAACGTCATGGCGCTGTTATCGCGCAAACCTCCGCAAATCGGGAAGCAAATCGGTGCCTGGCCGGACCACACGGCGGGATCGCCCTGCCACAAGTACTCGCGACCTCCAGCCTCAATCGAGGTAAACGAACCACCGGCCGTGGAGACCTTGATAGAAATCGAATCGTTGGAGAGAGCGTATTCCATTGTCCATCCTTTCGAACAACTGCTTTTTGCTCGCAAGAACCCGTCTCGGCCCTGACCAAAGGACAAACCCGCACGTTCATCGATGCGTCCGGTTTCCCAGCCATGCAACGGGGTACCATACAGACATTGATGCAATTACAGCTGAAAGGCCTTCTTATGCGAACCATCATCCTTTATGCCTCACGCCACCACGGCAATACGAAAAAGCTCGTGGACGCCATCGTCGAGGCGCACCCCGAAATCGATACCCTCGACGTGAAGTCACTCGGTAAAAACGAGTACCCCGACCTGCACGAATATCATCTGATCGGCGTCGCCACGGGCATTTATTACTCCGAGATCGACAAAGATATGGCGCGCGTGCTCACGAACGTACTGCAGCCGCAGGACAAGGTGTTTGGCCTTATGACCTACGGTGGCAAAAACAAGTGGTACGGCAAGGATATCGATGGCATCTGCCGCATGAGACAGGCCATCTTTATGGGTGTCTACGGCTGCCCCGGCTTTGATACGTGGGGGCCGTTCAAGCTCGCCGGCGGTGTCCAAAAGGGACACCCGACCGCTGAGGAAATTAAGGGCGCCGTCGACTTCTTCGACAAAATCGAAAATGAGTACGGCGATATCATCGTCGAAGAGTATGCCAAGCGCGAGAAGCGTCTAGCATACGAAAAGGAGCATCCCGCGGGGGGTCTTGTGGCCGGCGTCAAGCGCACGGCAAAGAAGATCGCTAACAAGCTGTAACTGTAAAGGTGCTTTTGAGCGTTTAACCCATACGGCGGGTCCGAGCAGATTCGGGCCCGCCGTCTTTTTCTATCGTTACTCGGTGAAAGCGTTGCCGACGCTCTGGCCGCCAACATACGTCTCAACGAGGGTGAGCTCGTGGTCGAACACGACAAAGTCGGCGTCGCGACCCGGCATGATGCTGCCGCACTTATCCTCGATGTGCGCAGAGCGTGCCGGCACCTCGGTTGCCATGCGAATGGCGATATCGGCGCTGGCGATGCCCCAATCGACAATGTTCTTGACGCCCTGGGCAAGCGTGAGCACCGAGCCGGCAATGCTCTTGCCGTCGGCGAGCCAGCACAGGTTGTCCTTCATGATGACGTCCATGCCACCACTGGTGTAGCTGCCCTCGGGCATGCCGCCGCAACCCAGGCAGTCGGTGATGAGCACCGTGTGCTGCCAGCCCTTTGCCTGCAGCAGCGCCTTGATGGCGGCAGGGTTTACGTGCTTGCCGTCACAGATGATCTCGGCGTAGGTCTCGGGCGTGGACATGGCAGCGCCCACGACACCGGGCTCACGGTGATGCAGCCCGCGCTGGCCGTTATAGGTATGCGTAAAGCAGCTGGCACCGGCGTTGATGGCGGCGATGCACTCATCGTAGGTGGCGTCGGAGTGACCGATGCTGGTCACCACACCCTTGGCGTTCAGAGCAGCCGCATAAGCAGCGGCACCGTCGCGCTCGGCCGCCATGGCGCTCTTAACAATGCGACCACCCGCAGCCTCCTGCCACTGATCGAAGACCTCCTCGGAGGGATCGATCAGGTAGGCGGGGTTCTGCGCGCCCACGTGCTTCATGGTAAAGAAGGGGCCCTCCAGGTAGATGCCCTGAATGCGAGCACCGCAGAAGTCGGGGCCGCGACCCTCGTCAGCCTGGGCGATGGCGGCGCAGGCATCCTTGATCTGCTCGACGCCATCGGTGAACGTCGTGGGCAGCCAGCTGGTGGTGCCGCGACGGGCGAGCTCGGTCGAGCTGATATCGATGCCCTCGGGATCGTTATCGGTAGTTGAGTGGTTGTAGAAGCCATGGATGTGAGTATCGACCATACCCGGTGCGATCCACGATCCCGTGTAGTCCTTAATCTCGCAAGAGGGCTCGTCGGCCTGCCAGGCGCCAAAGACGCCATCCTCGACCATAAGATAGCCGCCCAGTTGCGGGCCTGCCGGCAAGAAGAACTTGTCAGCCTTAATTGCGTACGTGCTCATATGCACTCCTTGCTTCTAAAGCAGTTGACTGTGGTAATGCTTATACCCGGTCCATGTAAAAACAAAAAGCGCCCGCCCGCCGTTATGAGCGGACGGGCGCCCTTACAGGGGGACGCGATTAAGCGGTGAAGGGGTGAATCGTCACGCCCTTAACCACGCGGTTGACCGTGCCGGTGGGGCTCGGCGTATCGGGCGTGTTGCCCACGCGCACGGAGTTGAGCAGGCTGATAGCCTGGGCAAACATCACGAACGGCAGGGCAAGGTAGCCCTCGGGAAGCGCCTCGTAGCCCTTAAAGGTGAAGGACTCGCCCTCGTAGACGGTAGCGCCATCCTGCTGAACGGCAACGGTGTGCTGAGCGATCTTGTCGCCACCGATCTCGTTGAGGATGTCGATGTCGTACTGACGGGTGTAGGCGTCGTTGTTGACGAACACGAAGACAAGCGTCTTATCGTCGACGAAGGACTTAGGTCCGTGACGATAGCCCATGGAGGTGTCGTAGGAAGTAGCAACCAGACCGTGAGCGAGCTCGAGGATCTTGAGCTGGCTCTCCTGAGCAAGGCCACCGAAGGAGCCAGAACCCAAGTAGGTCACGCGGTTGAAGTCGCCAGCCAGGTAATCGGCGATCTCAGGCTCACGGGAGATGACCTCCTCGCCCATCTTGGCAATCGTCTCGACCCACTCGGCCTTCTGCTCGTCAGAGGCAGTGTCGAAAATAAGGGTGGAGAGCAGGGTCATGCAGGAATAAGAACCGGTCATGGCGAAGCCCTTGTCGTTGGCGCGCGGAATGAGCAGCGTCAGCGCGTTGGGATCATCGGCAGACTCGACGGCGAGCTTGCCCTCGGGAGCGCAGGTGATGTTGAGGAACTTGACGTTGTGGACGAGCTCCTTGGCAACGGCAACGGCGGCAAGGCTCTCGGGGCTGTTGCCAGAGCGGGCAAAGGAAACCACGAGCGTGGGATCCTCGGCGCGCAGGAAGTCGCGCGGAGCGCTCACGATGTCGGTCGTGGCGATGGGCTTAAAGTCGTAGAGATCAGTGTTTCCAGCGTGACGCAGGTACGGGGCGCAGGTATCGCCAACGTAGTCGGACGTACCCGCACCGGTGAAGACAACGGACAGACGACCCTCGCCCATAGCGCGAGCCTCGGCCAGGAAGGCCTCGATGGCCTCCTTGTTCTCGCGATAGATGTTGAGCGTATCACGCCAAAGCTCGGGCTGCTGAGCAATCTCGGCCGTGGTGATCTGGGCGCCGAGCTCGGTGAGCTCCTCGACACTCTTCTCGAACATTTCTAATACCTCTCTCTAGAAGTAATCCTCTGACGTGCAATTATACACTTCGATTGGTTATCTGGTAGTAACCAGTTAAATGCAAAGAATCACCATATGGAAACGATGCGAGCACTAGTTACTGCGCTGGTGGTAAACCTTGTATTTAAACTGATCGGCACGAGCAACCGAGAGTGTGTACTCCACTACCTCGTTTGACTCGTTATACGTAGTCCTGACCAAATCGAGCACAGGCGAGCCCTCGACAATTCCCAAAAGGTGGGCATCGGTGGGACGGGCTATGCTCGCATAGAACTCCTCTTCGGCCACGCGAATCTTTTGCTGAAAGTCCTGCTCAATCACATCGTAAAGCGGCTTACGCTCCAGCAGCGGCCGCTTTAGGGACAGAAATTGACGAACCGGTAGATAGCTGCGTTCGACCATCATGGGCATGTTGTCGGCAGAACGAAGGCGTTTGAGCTTAAAAATGCGATCACCGATGCGCAATCCCATATGCTCGGCCAGATTCTTATCGGCCTCCATCTCGCAAAACTCGAGAATCGTGGTCTCGGGTTCTCGACCCATCGCGCGCATCTGCTCGGTAAAGCTGTAGGACTGCATAAGATTGGTTGCTTTTGCCGAACGGTCGGTCACAAAGGTACCGCGACCGTGCTGCCGAACCACCAGTCCTAAACGCTCCAGTTCCTGCAGAGCCAGGCGTACCGTAGTGCGCGAGAGACCATAGCGCTCCGAAAGTTCGCGCTCGGAAGGAATCATGTCACCGGCGCGATATTCATGGTCAATCTTTTCGGTCAGAATATCGACCAGCTGATCGTACAGCGGTTGCTTACGCGCTCCGATCGCCATTCTATCCTCCCTTTTGCTCGAATTCGGCTAACTACCTAGGGTGTTATGCATTATCTGTCTGCCACACCCGAATCATTAAGAAAACAAAAGCCGCGCGCTCTTTAGAGCACGCGGCTTTTAACATACACATGGCTTAAGGGGTCGGGGTGTGAGCCGCGTAGGGACACACCCCTCAAGCTAGAGCCTTACCAGATGCTCGGCCAGAGACCAAGCGGGCCAGCGCCCAGGATGCCAAGGACGAAGAGCAGGAGAATGCCCTTGGTCGGGGTCCAGCTGTGCTTAGCGAACATGTAGTAAAGCAGCAGCGTAAGCATAAGCGGGACGAGCTTCGGGACGATGGTGTTGAGGGTGTCGGCAACAGAGAAGTTGACCGGATCCTCGGTAACGGTGCCGTAGGTCACGGACTCCATGCCGTTACCCAGATCGGTGACGCCGCACTCGACAGCGTTGCCGTCGGCATCGGAAGCGGTAAGGGCGTTGCCGTCCTTATCGGTCATGGCGATGGTACCGGCCTCAGCGGTCTCGGTATCGATGCCCTCCATACCGGTGAAGTTCTCGGCCTCCTTCTCGGAGACGATCACGGTAGTAGCGGAGAGACCACGGGTGGTGCCGTTGGGGATCTGGAGGTTGATCTGGGTGCCACCCATGGTGACGACCAGGCAACCGACGACGAAGACGCCCATGATGGAAGCGGCACGCGTGAAGGCCTGCATGTTGGCGGTCAGAGCGTCAATAGCGCTGGTGCCAAGCTTGTAGGACCAGTTCATGAGCCAGAAGCGCAGAGCGAACTGGACAGCGTTGAAGATCACCAGGAAGATGATCGGCGCAGCAGCGTTGCCGTTGATGGCCATGTTGGAGGTGATGCCGGCCGTGATAGGCACGAGCGTCAGCCAGAACAGGGCGTCACCGATACCACCGAGCGGGCCCATTGCGGCGACGCGGACGGCGCGGATCGTGGGGATGTCAACCTTGTTCTGCTCGAGCGAAAGCACGATGCCCATAACAAAGGTGACGAGGAACGGGTGGGTGTTGAAGAACTCCAGGTTGTGGCTCATGGAAGCCGCGAGGTCGTTCTTGTTGGTGTGGATCTTCTCCAGACCAGGGATGATGGAGTAGAGCCAGCCAGCGGCCTGCATACGCTCGTAGTTGAACGAGGCCTGCAGGAAGCAGGAGCGCCAAGCCATCTTGTTGAGGGTCTTCTGGTCGAGCTGCGGAGCAGGAGTGAGATCCTCGTAGTGCTCCGGGATCACATACTCATTAGATGCCATCTTCGAAGTCACCTCCGTCAGAAACAGCTGCACCCTTCAGCTCGGTCTGCTGCTGGAAGTCCCAGAAAGCGATGCCGAAGCCGATGAGAGCGAGGATAAGCAGAGCAGGGGTTGCCAGAGAATCGTTGGCAACGGTGATGAGCGCGAGGCCGAAGCCCATGAGGAAGAAGCCCCACATATCGCGGTTCATCATAACCTTGAGCAGGACGGCGAAGCCGACGAAGCGCATCATGCCGCCTGCAGCGGACAGACCGGTCTGCAGCCAAGTCGGGATGGCGGAAGCGATGGTCTGACCAATGGTAGCGCCAGCGATGAAGAACAGGGTGACGACGACAGCGAAGATCAGGCCGAGCAGAGCCATGGCGAAGTAGTTCAGGCGCTCGATGCCCTTGGTGTCCGCGTTATGAGCCATGTTATCGGCCGTGGACATAAGCGGGGACATAAGCGTGAAGACCAGGGTAACGCCGAGCTGACCAAGCAGAGCGAACGGAATGGCAAGGCCGACTGCCGCGTTGGGCTCGAGACCCGTGGCGATAGCGAGAATGGCTGCCATGATGCCGCCGATGACGGCGTTAGGCGGCTGAGCGCCTCCGATCGGCATGTTGCCGATCGTCATGAGCTGATAAGTACCACCCACGAGAAGACCGGTGTTGAGGTCGCCAAGGATAAGACCGATGACGGCGCCGGTGACGATGGGCTGATAGAGAGACTCGAGGAAGTCAAACTGGTCGATTGCCGCGATGAACGTGACGACGAAGACCAGAGCGATCTGGATGATCGAGTATTCCATCTTGCTCCTCCTTTCAAAATGAATGTACGCACTTTGGATATCACGTACAGAACGTCAGGGTTTCACTCCTGACAACGTGGATCACGAGGATTACGAGAAGAGCTTGCTCGTGTCCTCAACAGGCGTGCTCGGAACGCGCCTGATCTCCAACTCCACCCCCAATTCCTGCAGCTCTTTAAACGCAGCGACATCCTCGTCGTTAACTGCGACGGAGGTGGCGACTTGGCGCTTTCCTTCCGACATGTGCATGTTGCCGATGTTTACCTTCTTTATAGGCACACCGCCCTTGACGAGCGTAAGCACGTCTTCCGGTGTTTCGGCCACGATGAATATCTTCTGGCGCGGGCTCGCCTTGCCAATGACGTCGATGGTCTTCTGCAGAGAGAAGAAACGCGTAGCGACGCCGGCGGGAGCGGCCATCTTCATGAGGTTCTGGCGCATGGTGTTGGACGCCACGTCGTCGTTGGCGACGAGGATGAGGTTGGAGCCCAGGGTGGAGTTCCACTGGGTGGCAACCTGACCATGAACCAGTCGGTTATCGATGCGGGTAAGAAGAATGTTGGGTTCTGCCATGTTGATCAGCTTCCTTTCGTTATTTGCTGACGACAGTTACTTGATCTCCTGAATCGCGTAACGCGAAACATCTACGACGGCTCCGGATCGGACTTTGATCTGGACCTTCTCGCCTTCGAAGCCTTTGACGGTTCCGTAGATACCGCCGGCGAAAAGAACCTCCTGACCCGGCTTGAGCTCGGTGTGCAGCTCCTTGAAGTACTTCTGCTTCTTCTTCATGTTGATTTGCGACCAGATGGTGTAAATCAAGCCCATGATGACAAGCAGGCCTAAAAGGGCGACCGAGGAGCTCAGGACGTTGGCTCCGAAATCGGCCATTAAATGCCGTCCTCGTCGCCGAAGATATCCTCTTCCTCGGAGCCGGCAACGGATGCGACCGTCTGGGCGGTGACGCCCGTCTGGCCAACGGTCACGGCCTGCTCGCCAAGCTCGGCGAGCGTGGCATTGCCGCGGAGGAACAGAAGCTCAATAACCATGGGAAGGTTGGTGCCAGTCAGAACCTCGACGTTGTCGACATCCTGGGCAATCATCATCGACTGGTTGAACGGGGTGCCGCCAAGCAGGTCGGTAAAGACAAGCACGCCATCGCACTCCTCGCGCATGGCGGTAATAGCGGCGCGGAGATCCTCACCGTAGGATGCGGCCTGGTCGCCCTCAAAAGGAACGACGGTAAAAGCAGGCTGGTCGCCGGCAACCATAGCGATAGCGCTTGCAAGACCGGGTGCGAACTGTCCATGACCGGTAAGAATAAAGCCAACCATTCAAATTTCCCTTCCGAAGGTGTGTACGATCTGAGTCCGATGATTTTCGGAAGCCAGCGGGCGCTCGCCCTTAAAGCTTCTTAGAAAGCGTTCTTTGAAGACCAGTGGTTTCTAAACTGGTAGTAACCACGTGACGTGTTGTTGTCACTATATCACCCCAGAAGAGGTCGCTTTCGTTGATTCATACGGTAAAACGTTTTTGCACCGCTCACGGTGATAAATCGACCGTTTACCGGTCGTTAACACTTCTACCTGCGGTTTTGAAACCGTTTCGAAATGCTTTGGCAAAAAATCTGATCTTTTCCTGTGTCTAAACAACGTAGGGCGGCTAAAAATAGCGTGTAGAAAAATTGCAGGTCATTGTGAAGATATGTGAATTGGTCTTTTTGACTTAATACCAGTTAGAACCAGTTTTGAGATTATCGGTGAACGGTAGTTTTCGACCGTTCACCGGTTACTTGCAATCGTTTGCAGTTGTTTTCCCATATGAATCGGGGAAACCCGATGAAGCACTTGTGCGATCACGGGAAGTTTTGGCATTTGTCCTCATCCCCCGAACGCCAAACTCCGGCATCCAAAATGAGCTAATAGCTCACGCTAATCGTTTTCAATCATTACTTACTCAGTATACGTAATTATTTATCGTTTATCGTTAATTCTGATATGATACAAGTATCATCCAAAACGCCGATTGGAGGGGTCATGGTCCATCGAAACGCATCTATATCGAATGAAACCATCAGCCGCGAACAGACGATAGCCAAACTGAGGAAGCTCGCTCGCATCTGCAAATGGGCCACAATCTGCATTACCACCGCGCTCGCTCTGGGACTTCTCGCAGTCATTGCGATTGATCTTCTACTCATATTGCCTGGCCTCTCCCAAGGGTCGTGTCTCCAATCCGTAGAACTTCAAGCCGGCGAAGGGCCATGCCTTGCTATCGTCGGTACCGATGCGCAGGCCCCACTTATGCTCGTCGCACACGATGGTCACACTGCCATAGGAAGCCTCTTGATGACATGTCTCGCGCTTACCATCGCGCTAAGCGTGCGCAGGCTTTTCTTCAACATTGAAAAGGAAGGCAGGCCCTTTGACCTTGAATGTAACCAGACACTTCGTCGAGTAGGACATTTATTCTTTATCGGCGGCGTTGCCGTGAGGCTTCTTGGCGCCGCAATCACGGGAATGATACTCTCAGGATTTGGCGGCAGCTTTACGGATGCGTTCGTCGGCCAGTTATTCGAGCCCTCCATGCTCTTTGCAGGCCTGATTATTTGCCTGATTGCCAGCATCTTCCGCTACGGGTATATCCTGCAAAAACAAGATGACGAGTTGCTCTAGGGGGAATCCATGATTATTCTGCGGCTTGACCGCATGCTTGCCGAACGCAAGATCTCATCCAAAGAGCTTGCGGAACGCGTGGGCATCTCCCAGGTCAATATGTCGCGCATCAAGACGGGCAAGGTTTCTGCCGTGCGCTTTTCAACTCTTGATGCGATATGCCGGGCACTCGACTGCCAACCGGGCGATGTGCTGGAATATATGCCTGACGATGAAGCCGATAACCTTTTTGGACTTAAAGATTCATAGGCATAATTTAGCCACCAGCGCCTAAACGCAAATAGCCCGCTAGAACAACATGAACCGCGCCCCAAATCTTGGACGCCCTAAATAGCGACTAGGCCGCAAGGGCCTGATTCCGGAACTCCTCCGGGGTCAGGCCCTTCAATCTTACCTGCCTCCGGCTCGTGTTCCAGTGGACTATGTATTCCTCCAGGTCGCGTTTGAAATCCTCGAACGTCTTCCACTCGCGGCCCCGGTAGAACTCGTCCTTGACGTGGCCGAAGAGCTGCTCGGTGGCGGCATTGTCGATGCAGTTCGCCTTCCTGGACATGCTCTGGACGATGCCGGCGGCCTCGAGCCTGGATGTGTACGAGGCGTGCTGGTACTGCCAGCCCCGGTCCGAGTGCATGGTCGGGGCGGCGCCCTCGGGGATCTTGGACAGCAGCTCGTCGAGCATCCTCACCTGCTGGGCCATGTCGGGCGTGGTCGATATGTCGCTCGCCACGATCTCCTTGGTGCAGAAGTCCAGCGTCGGGGCCCAGTAGGCCTTGCCGCCAGCCACCTTGAACTCGGTGACGTCCGTCCCCAGCTTCTGCCACGGGGCCCCGGCGTCGAAATCCCTCGCGATCACGTTCTCGAACGTTCTGCCGACGACGCCCTTGTACGAGTTGTACCTGTGGTAGGCCGTCTCGCGTCTGATCCCGCAGCGGATCCCCATCTCGCGCATCATCTTGAGCACGGTCTTGTCGGCTATCACGGCCCCCTCTTCCGCCCTGAGGCACATCGCTATCTGCCGGTGCCCGCAGCCGTTGGCGGTGCGCGAGAAGATCTCGGCGGCCGCCTCCCGGAGCTCGGGGCGCGTGGGCCTCGGCGGGTGCGCGAGGGCGTAGTAGTAGGTCGACCTCTTGAGCTCGGCGCATGCGAGCAGGTGCCCGAGTGCGTGTCCCTCGGCGCGCAGGGCCGCGACCGCTTCGGCCTTCGCCCTGGTCAGAGCCCGTCCCTCTCGACCAGGGCGCGTAATTTTTTTAGGTAGGCCACCTCGGCCTCGAGCCTGCGGCACCGCTCCTCGAGCTCCTCCTCGCGGGTCCGCGGCCTCGCCCTGGAACCGCTCGGCCGGCCCTTGGGCCTCGGGCGCAGGGCCTCCGCGCCGCCCCGGCGGTATAGCGCGCACCACTTCTTGAGCGGCGACATCGACATTATGCCGAACGCCGCCATCGCCTCGGTCTTCGTCATGCCGCCGTCGACGACGGCGGAGGCGGCGGCGACCTTCTGCTCGTATGTGTACCTGCCCTGCTTTCCGTCCATGCGCAGCAGCACCTCGCTCCCGAATGCGCGGTATATCTCCTGCCATCTTCTCACGGCTTCCGCGGGAAGCGAAAGGGCAATCGCGGCAGATTTATACCCGTGTCCGAGCTCGAAGAGCCCTATGGCCGCCTTCCTGGCCTCGGCATCATGCTTCACCCTCAAATCAACGCGCATAAAGAAAGCCTCCCATTTCTCATGTCCAAGAAATGGGAGGCAGTTCAACAAATCCGTTCTAGCGGGCTATTCAGATATTTCGGCTACGCGCTCGGTGGCTCAGACAAATCTTTACGCAAACAGGCCGTAGATGCTGATGTTGGCCTTGGCGTAGAGGCCGTTAGCATACTCGGTCCACTTGGAGCTGGCGCTCGAGGCCTGCGAAGAATACTGCTGGTAGGCGGTGTAATAGGCGGTCATGGCCTGCTTATAGGTCGCGCTATCGGACGTAAAGGCATCGTCGGCGAAGGCCTTGGCATAGGTGCTGTCGGCATCCTTCCAGGTGCCCTTCTCGCTATCCCACTCGTCGCCGGCAAGGTTGATGATGTAGTCGGCGTAGTCCTTGCTCGCGGTCTCCTCGTTGCCGTCAGCAGGCTCAGTCGGAGCAGTCGGCATGCTTGCGGAGCTATCGCCCACCTTCTTCTTGTAGAGCTTCTGCAGCGTCGCGGACTGGCGGACAATCTGCTTGGCCTGGTCCTTGGACACGCCATACTGCGTGGCCATGGTCTTGTAGTCCGAAGTGCCGATGGAATCCTCGGCGTACTTCTTCATCTCCTTAGAAGAGACGGTGATGCCCTCGTCCTCGGCAGCATCGAGCAGGATCTTGTTGCGCACGTAGGACAGGATGACATCGGCAGACGGAGCGGTATAGTTGCCGTCGTCGTCCTTGACGGTGTCGAGGCTGTACTGGCTCTCGATGGCCTCGCGCGCGGTGATGTCGCTCTTCTTGCCGTTGTAGCTATAGCTTGCCACGGTCGAATCGAGCTGGTCCTCGGTCAGGATCGCCGAGCCGACACCCTTGCCGCCAAAGCCGCCATTGCCAATAAAGAAGCCGACCACCGCAGCGATCACGACTGCAACCACAAAGGCGGCAATCATCGTCTTCTTGTGCTTGGATACGCGATCGTCTTCATCGGAACCCAGGATATCGTCGTCCTCATCCTGGGCCTCGGGCATCAGATTCTCGTCGGCGGCATCCGCGGCAATCTGAGCCTCCAGACGGGCGTCCTCCTCCTTGGCCGTCGTACCGGCGGCAATGTGCTCGGCAGACGTACCGGCGACTAGATCGATCTTCTCGTTCTCGTCACCGTCGGGGCCTTCGCCGCGCTCGATGATCTGGATGCCGTCGATCTCGTCCTTCTCGTCCTTCTTTTGAATCAGACCCATATCAGCTACTCCTTGTTAGGAAACATAGTCCTCAATAGAATACGCCCGACAGAGCGCCGGGCGTATTGATTCTTAGGTTATACGCAAACACTTAAGTACTATTTAGGCGTTTGCAGTGTGCATACCTTAGGCCAGGTGCGCGATAACGGCATCGGCAAAGGTCTGCGTGCCCACAGCGCCCTCGACGGAGCCGGTCTGGGCACGACGCACGTCACCGGTAACCTGCTCGCCCTCGTCGAGCGTGGCAGATACGGCGGCACGAATGCGATTGGCAGCGTCGTTCTCGCCCAGGTGATCGAGCATCATCGCAGCAGAGAGGATCTCGGCCGTGGGGTTGGCGATATCCTTGCCCGCGATATCGGGCGCGGAGCCGTGCGTTGCCTCGAAGATGGCGCAGTCGGCACCGATGTTGGAGCCGGGAGCCATGCCCAGACCGCCCACCAGGCCGGCGCACAGGTCGCTCACGATGTCGCCGTACAGGTTGGGCAGCACCAGGACATCGAAGTCGTTGGGGTTCTGGACCAGGCCCATGCAGGTGGCGTCGACAATCTTGTCGTTGAACTCGATATCGGGATAGTTGGCGGCCACCTCGCGCGCCACGCGCAGGAAAAGGCCGTCGGTCGCCTTCATGATGTTGGCCTTGTGCACGGCCGTCACCTTTTTGCGGCCGCAGCGGCGGGCATACTCAAAGGCATACTCCACAATACGGCGGCTCTTGGCGATAGAGATGGGCTTGATCGAGATCGCGGAATCCGCGGCGAAGGCCTTCTGACCCGAGCGCTCGACAAGCTGCGAGAGCTCCTCGACCTCGGCAGCGCCCTCATCGAACTCGATGCCGGCGTAGAGGTCCTCGGTGTTCTCGCGCACGATAACCAGGTCGACATCGCGGAAGCGCGAGCCGTCGCCCGGCTGCGACAGGCAGGGGCGCACGCAGGCGTACAGGTCGAAGTGCTTGCGCAGGGCCACGTTAACGCTGCGGAAACCCGTGCCGACCGGTGTGGTGATGGGACCCTTGATGGCAACCTTGGTCTCGGCGACCGCATCGAGCACGTGCTGGGGCAGCGGCGTGCCAAACTCGTCCATGACGCCGGTGCCGGCCTCCTGGACGTTCCAGTTGATCTGGACACCGGTGGCCTCGACCACGCGGCGCATGGCCTGCGTAATCTCGGGACCGATACCGTCACCGGGAATCAGGACTACATCGTGCGCCATAATCTGTTACTCCTCGTTTTCGGCGTCGTCAGATTTTTTAACGCTAGCACGCTTCTTCTTTTTGGAGAGATCAAGGTCAAAGCGTTTAACAAGCATTTCGCAAATCTCGCTCGAACGGGCTTTGAGATAGCTGCCCTTGCCGTTCTCGGCGTCGAACTTAAGGCGCAGCGCGAGCTTCTCGGCGACCTCGGCGTCAATCTCGCCCTGGCCAAACTCGTACAGGCAACCGAGCATGTCGCGATACTCGAGGTCGCCGTGGTAGCACTGGATGGCCTCGTCCAGGATGGGCCAAGCCTCGCGCGAACGCTCGACGCTCGTGGCGCCCCACACGCACAGCAGGCGGAAGGCAGCATAGCGCAGCGTGGAGGAGATCTCGTCGAACAGTGCGGTCTCGGCACCCTCAAAGGCATCGCCCAGCTGCTCGGGGCAGGTGGTGGCGAGCGCCGTCAGGGCATCGAGGGCCTCCCAGCGGGTCTGAGCCTCGGGGCGGTCGAGCGCCTCGATCAGCGCGGGCACGCAGGGCACGACGCGCTGCGGATCGCGCTCGGCAAGCAGGTGCAGCACGCGGGCGGCAAACTGACGGATGCGACGCGTGGGGCAGCCGAGCTCCTTGACCAGGCGGTCGACGGCGTTCTCGTTCTCCTCTGCCAGCTGAAGCTGTGCCAGCTCCTCGTCGGTGAGCTGTTCTTCCTTGTTTTCTGCCATAGTTACCTCTTCTTACTATTTCTTAGCGTGCTTGCCAGCACCCTTGCTGTCATCGGTGACCGAGATGAGCTGTCGGTCGGCCGCGCCATTGTGACGCGCACGGCGACGCTCCTCGGCGTCGCCCGCGTCGGCGGCGGCGCGGTGTGCCTTGTTGACGTTAAAGACCTCGTCGTGCTTGCGCCACGGGCCGACGGACTCGCCAAAGCTCATCTTAAGGCCGGCGATAAAGCCGCCGAGCCAGCCGATCGGCGCAAACTGCACCAGCGGGAACAGCGAAAACACCCAGGTCAGCAGGACGACTGCCGCCGCACCTGCAAAATTGGCGATCCAGTAGTCGCGCTTGGTGATGACGCGCTTTTCGCACGCCCACTGGCCGCACAAAAAGCCGATGTAGATCGCAAAGAGAAAGAGCACCAGCGCGAGCACCACGAACGTCCAGCTCATGGGCGCTACTCCCCGTGATGATGGCCGCAGCAGCACTCGTGGCCGTCGTCATGGCCGTGGCCGCCGCAGCACTCGTGGTCCTCGCCATGGTGGTGGCCGCAACCGCACTCGTGGTCGTCGCCGTGCTCGCCGCAACCGCAGCCTTCCTCGTGAGCACCGTGCTCCTCGGGACGATACTGCGACCAGTCCAGACCGGCGGCGATGGCGTCGGCCTCCTCCTTGTAGAGTACCGTGATGGCCTGGGTGCCCAGCTTGGCGCCGCCAATGGCGTCGAGCATGTCGTAGAGCGTAAAGGCCACGTCGGCGCCGGGCAGCGCAAGCTCGCGGTCGTCGGCATATGCGAGCGCCAAGCGCAGGTCCTTGATGAAGTGCTCGACCATAAAGCCGGGCTTGTAGTCGCCGTCGAGCGCCTTGGGAGCCAGGCTCTCCATGGCGCCGGACTTGCCGGTGCCGCCCAGGATCATCTGGCGGGTCTTCTCCAGGTCAAGGCCGCTCAACTCGGCAAATGCCATGGCGTCTGCCATGCCGACCATGCAGGCGCCCAGCGACACCTGGTTGGCGAGCTTGGCAGCCTGGCCCTTGCCGGCGCCGTCGAAGCAGCAGATGTTGGCCGCAAAGGTGGCAAGGATGTCGCGGACCGGCGCGATGTCGCTCTCGGTAGCGCCCACGATAGCCGTGAGCGTACCGGCGATAGCGCCCGACTCGCCGCCGGTGACGGGGCAGTCAAACGCCATGCGACCAGAAACCTGGGCGGCCTCGGCAATGTCACGGGCAAGCTCGGGCGAGCTCGTGGTGAGGTCGATCAAGACCGCGCCGGGCTTAGTGCACGAGAGCAGGCCGTCGCCCGCCAGGTAGAGTTCCTCGACCTCGGAGGGATAGCCCACCATGGTAAAGACGACATCGGCGTTCGCCGCGGCATCGGCCGGCGTATCTGCCCAGACGGCGCCGCGCTCGATAAGCGCCGCCGCCTTGGACTTGGTGCGGTTGTTGACCGTGACGGAATAGCCGGCGTCCAGAATGTGGCCGGCGATGGGGGCACCCATGATTCCGGTGCCAATGAATGCGACGGAGAGCTTGTTTGCCATGAAACCTTTCCTTTTGGGTTGGGTGTTGTTACCAGGTTGAATACTCGGTGCCAGCGTTTGGGCTGTGAGTCGAGGGCGATTACGGACGCAGCGCTTGCCTACTGACCGCGCACGCGGCGGGCGATACGGTCGGAAAGCGACGCCTTGTCGGCGCGGTTCTTACCCCAAAACGCGCAGCCCACCATGCCGGGGCCCACGTGCGAGCCGATGGTGGGACCCACGGAGCCGCGAATGATCGTGACGTCGGCGCAACCCTCCTCCTTGCGGATGGCGGCTTCGAGCCAGTCACCATCCTTTTCGGCATCGGCCGTCATAATGGCGATGGGCATGGTGCGATCGGGCACGTAGTTCTCGCGGAACGACTTGAGGATGGACTTGAGCGCCTTCTTGCGGCCGCGGTTGACGCCGATCAGCGACAGCGAGCCGGCCAGGTCGTAGGAGAGCTCGGGCTTGACGTCGAGCTTTGCCGTGAGCTGCGCCGCCGCGGGCGGAATGCGGCCGCCGGCAGCCAGTGCGTCGAAGCTCTCGAGCGTAAAGTAGCCGTGGACGTAGGTCTTTGCCTCGTTTGCCCAATCGACCAGCTGCTTGGCGGTCAGTCCCGCCGAACGCTGGCGCACGGCCTCGAGCGCCAAGAGCGCGCCGGCCGCGCAGGGCAGAGCGTTGTCGACCACGTACAGCTCAAAATCGGGATACTCGGCGCGCACGGCATCTGCCGCCTGGCACGCGGAGTTGTAGCTCGACGACAGCGCCGAGGTAAAGCACAGGTAGACCGTGGGCGTGCCCTCTTTGGCGCACTCGGTAAAGAACTCGATATAGCGACCGAGCGACACAGCCGAGGTGGACACGCGGGCACCAGCGCGCATGCGGTCGTAGAACTCCTTGGGTGTGATGCTCGACCAGATGTCATCCGTGCGCTCCTCGCCATCGATAATGAAGGGGAAACCCAGAATATCGACATCGAGGTTCGCGGCGACCTCGGGGCTAAAGTCGCAGCAGGTATCGACGACGATGCGGCAACGGTCCGAATGACCGGTAGATGCGGCCTTGTCCATCAAAGCGACTCCTTACGTAAAAAGGCGGCCACCCGCATGGGATGGCCGCCAACCGTTAACTCATGCAAGTTAACGTATTTTACTCGTCAAGTGTTTCGATGCGGGGCTTGATGATGCCATATCCACCATTCTTACGGTGATACACCACATTGATAAGGCCGGTCGTCGCGTTCTCGAACACGTAGAAGTCGTGACCCAGCAGATCGGTCTGCACCAGCGCCTGCTCCTCAGTCATCGGGGTGACGTCGATAACCTTCTCGCGGACGAGCAGGTCGTCCTCTTCCTCGGGCAGCAGCAGGTCGGCCAGATCCTCGACGCGCTCGACCGGCGCGACATCCGCGGCGCTGGCACCGCCCTGGCGGTTGTCCACGACCTTGGTCTTGAACTTGCGCAGCTGGCGGGTGACCTTATCGGCGGAGAGGTCGATGGCGGCGTACATATCTGCACCGTGCTCGGCAACGCGAATCACCGAACCGCGGGCACGAACCGTAACCTCGACGATTGCCGGGTTGGGGTTCGAGGGGTTCTTCTCATAACGAAGTACAACGTCGACCGTCATGGGCTCGATATCGAAAACCTTGAGCGCCTCGCCGATCTTCTCATCCACATGCGCACGCAGAGCATCGGTTACCGTCGTCTTGCGTCCAGAAACCTTGATATCCATACGTGGCTCCAATCTGCCTCGGGGACTTACTGTACTGGCTATGTACCCATTGCCGTGCATTTAATCACGCGGATTCCCAAAGACCCGAATAACGATTGCTTGATACCGCATACCGAAGTCTCGCACTTTTCTGTGGCAAAGTGCGCTATGGGAGGGCGACGGCAGAGTTGGTTTTTCTTCTTGAAATTGGCTTTGACCTGCTGGTTTTATGGAAACGAAAAAGCCGGGCTCCCCTGTTGGGAAAGCCCGGCAATGCGTGTTGAAACCGTGAAGAGGCGTCCCTCCTAGCGTATAGGAGACGCCACCCCTAGCAATAACTAGCTATTGAGCTTGTTAATGTCGTCGTCGGTGATAGTGCCCTCCTGGCTGGACGATTTATCCTCGGAGGTTGCGCCCTCGCTGCTCGAATCGGAGGATGCGGACTCACTGGATCCGGTGTCGGTCGACTGCACGTCGGCGCCCGAGACCGTCTTGGTGGTGAGGTCATAGGGCATCGTACCGTACCAGACGGAGTGGACCGCCTCGAGCGTGCCATCGACCGTGATACCGTCGAGGGCATCGCTCACGGCACGGCATAGCTCATCGTTGGCCGCGAGACCCGCGACGCCGAGCGTCGAGGGCGTCTCGAGCGCGCCGACGTAAGAGATCTGGCTCATCAGGCGCGCAAGGTAGCCGCCGGCCGTGGAGTCGCAAATCACGTAGTCGATCTCGCCGGACTCGAGCGCCTCAAAGCACTCGTTGATGTTGGAGAAGGTCTTTTGGTTGGCCGTGATGCTCTGCTTAGCGAGCGCTTCCTGCGAGGCCGAGGAGGTCTGAACGCCCAGGGTAGCGGTGTTAAGCGTTTCGGTGGAAACGCTCAGCGACTCGCCGTCACTCGTCTTCCCAAACACTGCCGCAGCGTCGTACAGGCAAGTACCAAGCGTGCTGATGTCACCATCCGTGGAATTGATGTCGCCAATGAAGATGTCGGCCTTTTTGTCGCCAAGCGCGGAATCGGCAGAAGACGCATCGACGAAGACGACCTTAAGGCCCATGCGACTTGCAAGGGCGCGGGCAGCGTCAACTGCGTAGCCCGTGAGGTTGCCATCGGCGCCCTGCATGGCCTGCGGGGCATCGGAGGTATCGAGGGCAACCGTCAGGGTACCGGGAGTGACCAGGGCATCGTCCGACACTGTAGGGGTAACGGTCTCGCGCTCGATCTGGTCAATCGTGGGTGTCGTGAACGTGGACAGTGGGTTGAACGCGCATCCGCTCAAACCCAATACGGCAATGACCGCCGCGGTCCCAGCGCCTAACCGAGCCGCGTGCATCAAGCTGCCCCTCACCATGTCCACTACCCTGCCTTCTGTGTCGTATACAATCCGTGCGTTGCGCGGAATAACGGGTTGTTCCCACCAGCTGACCTGGTATTTGACCCCACACTTGCGCACCGGGGTGTTTGCTCGGGAGGCCGTAGCCACCTTCACGACTGGCCCGCTCGCCCGCGAGGCGGTATTGCCCCAAAGAAAGTAGAACGGACGGTGCGGCTTACATCTAGGACGCGCCATGATCGCGCCGCGCGCACGCGGTCGCTTACGTGGATCCCTTTGACCGCGTCTGTCTTGGACTAGGATGGACATTTTGTCCGTCCGCAACCACAGCCTGGCAGGAACGTAGCGCATTATAGCTAAGTTCAAGCTAAAGTTTAAGGTTAGGGGCGTCATTCGCACCGTGAGCACAGATTTTGCAGGTCGGAGTGGACTATTCGTGCCCCCATGAAGCCTGGAGCTCCCCTACGGGGAGCTCCAGGGCACCCGTCTCAGGGTGCCGTGGCCAAAAAATAGCAAATATGAGTACTGTTACCAATTTAGTAGCAGACATTTTTGGCCTCTCGGACAGATTTTGCGCTCAGTGTCGCCAACCTGATGCTTAGTTATTCTACATTTGTTTATTATCTTCTTACTTTACGACGCCTCCGAGTCCTAAATTCCTTGATTTTGCTGTTACTGATTTAGTGACAGTACTCATATTTGCCATATTTTGGCCAGGGCATATGATTAACCCCCTATTTTCGACGCGAATTAGACCGGCTTAAGCCCAAAACACGCCCGCAGCGTGTTAAACAACGCCTCTTGCTTCTTTCTGCGGGCATCGACACGATTCCGGTACCGCTTTCGCATACGCTGGTGGATGCGCCATGCGAGCGCTTCCATCGCTTCCATGTCGCAGAGCATTTCGTTGTTAACCGTCGCGACCTCGATTCCCATAGTAATCAAGCCCGTGTTGCGTTTTTCATCATGGATACGTCCCCTCCGGGAGGAATGGCCCAGCTCACCTTTGTATTCCAGGTCAAACCGGGCTGTTTCCTGATACGCATCGCAAACTGCATGCGGCATCCCCGAGATTGCCTGCGCGCGGTCATCGAACTCGATCTTGTAGTCGGTCTTAAAGGGACCGCAGGCAAATCCGCCATAGGAAAACGGAAGCGAAAACAGAGCGAGCATGATGCACTCCATGGGTGAGCGCAGGTTTTCTGACAGGTAGGGACACAGGCGTAGCAGTTGTTTGGCCGCACTCCCCTTGCATGCCGCAAGGTAATCTGCCAGGCGATCGGGCGTCAGCACCGGCTCGACTTCAAAGTAGCCCACGTCTGCCGGGTGGTCCTTGTCCTTTGCAAGTCTATTCGCAACAGGCGAGGTATAGGGAGGTAGATACTTCCCGCGATCGCTCAGTGAAATCTTGGAACACAGTTCCTGGGCCAGGGCAAACGCCTGGATACAGCCGACCTCGCGGGCGACGGCAACACAAAGGGCCTCGGGTGATAGGCTGTACACCCCCGGTTCCACCTCTAGAATCGAGCCGACAGGCAACCCAGAACATACGGACCAGCCCACGCCAGGCATGCGGCGGCGCTGCGCCGCAGATCCCACCAGCAAGCACAGATCTTCTTGCACCTCGCCGCTTTTGGCTCCGATTCGCACCAGGTCGGAAAGACAGATATCCTCGGCCGAAGGTGATGACGTACACAGCACGCGGCGCTCCTCCTCGGGCTCAAGGTCCTTCCAGCCGACGTAGCCCATCTGCCGGCGCTCGGCTCGAATCATACGCAACGCCGAGGCGCCCGTCAGGATCACGGAAGCCGCTAGCTGCTCTTTTGTCGGTTTGTTGCACTGCCTGATTGTTACCGCCACACGAATCACCCCTACCAAACGCGTGCGATAGCGAGACCATCAACGGCCGCGGCACCGGCGCGCTTGAGTTCCGCCGAAGCCGCTGCCATCGTCGCACCCGTGGTGATAACGTCGTCGATAAGCAGCAGGCGGCGGCCCCGCACGTCCTCAACGGTCTCGTACATGCCTCGGGCGCGTTCACGGCGTTCTTCACGACCGAGTTCACGCTGGTCGCCATGGCCGTACTTAACGAGGGCGTCGAGCAGCGGAACACCCGACAGCTCGTAAAATGGGCGCGCGATGGCTTCCATATGATCGAAGCCTCGCCGCCGAAACGCCGCCGACGTCGCGGGCACAAACACCACCGCATCGGCACCGGACAACACACCACCGTAGCGATCGGGTGCCGCGACCTGGGCATGTAAGGCGGTATCGTATAGCAGCTCTGCCAGATACGGCGCCAGGCGTCGCTCGCCCGCGTCTTTGTACGCTTTAATGACCCGCGGCAGCGGATGCGTGTAAACGGCACATGCCAGGCACCGGTCGAGAGCTTCGGCCATCGCCGAGGACGTACCCTCGACCGAGCACTCGGTGCACAGCAAGTCTCCAAACGGGGCGCCGCATCGAGTGCAGCTATGCCGCGGGTCGATGAGCGCAAGCGCGGCCAGGCAGTCTTGGCAAATAAGCGCACCGGCGCGCTCGCAGCCGGCACATCGCGTGGGTGACAACGCCTCAAGCGCCTCGTGCGCCGCCTGCTCGGCAAACGGTAGCAATTCGTCCGCAAACGGTAGGATGCCGGCACCTTGCAGGCATCCCAACACATTCAAATGTCTCTTCACGACACAACCCTCCCTACGCTCGGTCGCAGGGAGGGTTGTTGATTCAGCGCTATGGTACCCCGACGCGTTTGGGGCCAGGCGGGTTAAATCCGTTTGCGGGCGCTATTCGCCGGTGGGCGGTTGCGGTGCGGACGAGTTTTGGGTCGAGCCCTCACCGCCATCTTGACGCGGCTTGCGGGAACGGCGACGGCGACGGCGCTTCTGGCCCTGGTCGGCCGAACCCTCGCCACCACGATCTTCGCGCGACTCGCGTTCGTCACGAGCGGCACCGCGCGCGGCCTTGGCGGCCGTCCCTCCGCCATCTCCGGGGCGACGGCGCGTGACCTTGACCTCGCCATCCGAGATCTGATCGGCCACGGAGGGCACCGAGGGCTTTTGCTGCGTGCCCGAGGAATGGCGACGACGCGGACGCGGGGCGCGCTCGTCATCGTTGCGCTGCTTGCCACCCTTATCGGCAGGCATATCGGAACCCGAACCACCCTTGGGGGCGGCACCGGCTTCGCGAGCGGCTGCGGCGCGGAAGGCGTCCTCGCGCTCCTCGCTCGACAAATGGCGGCGACGACGGCGCGTGGGATTCATGCCACCGCCGCGGTTTTGCTGCTGAGGCTGCTGAGCCTCGCGCTCGCGGGAGGAGTTCTTGCCTGCGGGAGCGGTCTCGCCGGCATCGACCGAACCCGAACGCTTGCGGCGGCGACGTCCACCGGCAGCCTCCTCGGCCTCGGGTGCCTCGGCCTTGCCGCGACCCTTACCGCGGCCGCGACCCTCGCCCTGGCTCTGACCGGCACGGGTATCGGCGTCCGCATCGCGACGGCGGCGCTTGGGCATCGTCGTCCCCGCCAGACGGTCGGCGCTCGACAGGCCATCGCCCACGTCGACGCCGTTCTCGCGGTCGAGCTCCATAAGCGCCAAGCGCATCTCGGGCGACTCGATACGCTCGAGCACATCGCGCGTCACGCAGTCGGGGCGGCAGTTGCAGCCCTGCTCGGCGGCCTTCTTTTTGCAGCCCTCAGAGCAGGTCATGTCGGCCAGGTTGACCTTAAAGACTTTGCCGTTCTCCAGGCGCAACACCAGCTGCTCACGCGGCGTGTCATATTCCTGGATGCGCGCCTTGCCAAGCGGCGTGTCGATAAGCGTCTTCTTTTTGGGCGCGCGGCTCTTAAAGTCCTTGTACGCCTCGAACTCGTAGCGCAGGCAGCACATCAGGCGGCCGCAGACGCCGCTGATCTTGGACGAGTTGAGCGGCAGGTCCTGCTCTTTTGCCATGCGGATCGAAACCGGCTCAAACTGTCCGCCAAAGCGTGTGCAGCAGAGCTCCTGGCCGCACTGGGCATAGCCGCCCACCAGGCGGGTCTCGTCACGCACGCCAATCTGGCGCATGTCAACGCGAATGTGCAGCGTCGAGGACAGGTCCTTGACGAGCTGACGGAAATCGACGCGTTCCTCGGCAGCAAAGTAGAACACAGCCTTCTCGCCGCCAAACAGGTACTCGACGCCGACCGGCTTCATCTCGAGGTCGAGCTCCTTGACCAGGCGGCGGAAGTCGACCATGGCCTCGTCACCCTGGATAGCCAGGTCATCGGCAAGCTGCAGGTCGATGTCGCTCGCTACGCGCAACACGGGCTTGAGCGGCTGACCGATTTCGTCGAGCGGCACCTCGAAGGGATCGGCCGTGACCAGGCCGATCTCGGTTCCGCGCTCGGTAGAACAAATGGCATAATCGGCCTCGAGGATATCCAGATCCTGTGGGTCGAACCACAGGTCGCGCGAGGCGTAGGTAAACTTAACGGGTACGACTAACGGCATTTCAGTGCCTTCCTGATATCGAACAGCATGACCTCGATGGCCAGCTGGGGAGTAACGTTTCTGGCGATGTTGCGCTCAGCGGTGGTAACCGCCTCGAGCGCCCGGGTGGCACCCGCAACATTGGTCGCGGCGGCAAGCCGCCCGATCGTGTCGCGCACGTCCTCGTTCACAACGTCTGCCGCCTCATCCTGAAGCGTCAGCAGCACGTCGCGCATGAGCGTCCGCGCGCTCGCCAGCGCTTCCATGATACCCGAACGCTCGCGCGCGTTGAGTTCGCGCTTGTTGCGGTCCTCAAGCTGCTTCAATGCTCCACGCGACAGGTAGTCGGCATTTTGCTCGAGCACCTTTTCCTGCGTGGACTTGACCTCGGCGAGCGGCGCCTTGACGGCGACGATGAGCGACTTGGCGCGACTGAGCACATCGGCCTCGTCGGCGGCGATGAGCGAGTCGATGGCACGGACCATCTGGCGACGGGCGTCCTGGCGCTCGGCGCTCTTGAGGAACTCGATGCCACGCGTGGGGCTTCCCGCCACGGCGACGGCCATGCGACAACGCGCGATATCCTGACCGGTGGCGCGGCTCACGGCCTGCGCGGCCACAGTAGGCGACACCAGCCGAAACGGCACGCACTGGCAGCGGCTCACGATGGTGGGCAGCATCACGTCGGCCGAGGTGCCCAACAGGATGAACATAACGCCCTCGGGCGGTTCCTCGAGCGTTTTGAGCAGCGCGTTGGCGGTGTTGGCGCGCAGCTGCTCGGCACGGTCGATGATGTAGACCTTTGCCTTGGCGCGGATGGGGGCCAGGGGCACGTCGTCGAGCAGCTCGCGGGTCTGCGCGATGAGGTAGCCCGTAGCACTTTCGGGCGTGTAATAGTGCACGTCGGGATGCGTATGGCGGGCGACGCGTACGCAGCTGTCGCACGAGCCACAGCCGCCCTGCTCGCACAGGAATGCCTGGGCAAGCGCCCATGCGGCGTCGAGCTTACCGGCGCCGGGCGCGCCCAAAAACAGGTAGGCGTGCGATGCGCGGCCGCTTGCGATGGCGTTGGTCAAGAAGTCGCGCACGCGCTGTTGGGTGTCGAGCTTGGCCAGCAGGCTTGCCTGAGCGGGGGCCATGTTACTCGGCCTCCTTGGCAAGCGCGGCGGCGACGGCGTCTTGGGGAATGTCGAGACCGTACGCGCGAACCAGCTCGACCGTCTGCGCGAAGACGTCTGCGATCGACGCAGTGGCGTCGATGAGCTTTACGCGGGCGGGTTCCTCGGCAGCGATAGCGTAAAATCCCTGGTAGACGCGCTCCTGGAAGGCCATGCCCTTGGCCTCCATACGATCGGCCGCACCGCGGGCCGCCATGCGCAGCGCCGCCTGCTCGGGCGTGATGTGATAGACGAGCGTGAGCGCCGGATGCGTACCGGCGACAGCCAGGTTGTTGGCATCGCGCACTATCTGGCGGTCGAGGCCGTCGGCAAACGCCTGGTAGCAGGTCGTGGAATCGTAGAAACGGTCGCACAGGACCACCTTGCCGACAGCGAGGGCGGGAGCTATGACCTCGTGCACCAACTGGGCGCGCGCCGCCTCGTAGAGCAACAACTCGCAGGTGTCGCCCATCGCCGTATTGGCGGGGTCGAGCAGCAGAGCGCGGATCTTTTCGCCGATGGCGGTGCCACCCGGCTCGCGCAGGCTCACAACCTGGTAGCCAGCGAGCTCGAGCGCACGGGCAAGCAGGCGCGCCTGCGTGGACTTGCCGGCGCCGTCGACGCCCTCGAGCGTGATAAAGCTATGTTGAGCGGGCTCAAAAGCCATGGGCGCAGCCCCTTCCTACAAGGCGCGAAAATGCAAGTTATAGCAACCAAGCCATGATACCCCAGGGGCAGGGGCTAGGTGGCAGTTAGGAACGTTCCCAAAGTGCCGGCAGAAAAGGAACGTCCCCAACTGCCGACCTTCTAAGTTGCGGTGAAATAGGGACTGAATACGCCTTCTAACAGCAAATACAATCCCTATTTCACCGCAAGTTAGGAGTGGGCACGGGTATAGATGGCGAAGGAAATGTCGCGCTCGAGGGCTAGGGCCTGCTCGCGTTCGAGGTCTTGGGTGAGGATTGCCAGCACGTAAGGGCGCTCGGCGTAGACGATTGCGGCATCGTGCTGAGCATTCGCCAGACTGCCCGTTTTGTGCGCGACCAAAACGCCGCCGGGAACGCCCTCGACAATACCGCGCGCGTCTTCCTGCGCCAGCAGATATCCGCGCGCTCGCTCGCACAGCTCGGGCGTCGCGATTGTCCCCGCCGCCAGCCGCTGCAACACGGCCGCAGCATCACGGGCGCTCGTATAGTTCTCGCGACCTTGTGCCTGGGCCTCGGTGTCCATCATCAAACGAGCGAGCACGGTCTGGGTCAGCCCCCATGCGGCACACGTTTCGTTGACCGTATCCATGCCAAGTCTGCCGATAACAAGGTTCGCTGCCACGTTATCGCTCTGGGCGATCATAGCGTGCAGTAGCTCGTCAATACTGTACGACACACCCGCGCCGCGCGACTGAATGTTGCCGCTGCCACCCACGATATCCTGTTGCGCTACCGTTATCTGCTCGTCGAGGGACAGCTCGCCCGCCGCCACGGTCTCGAGCGCACAAGCAAGAATGGGAAGCTTGATGATGCTTGCCGCCACACGTCGCGCGTCCGGCGCCACAGCGACTTCACCATCGAGCGACGCGAACGTTTGAGGATCAAGCGCCACAGCATAGACCGAGGTAGACCCACCATACGGCTCGACAAGGGCTTCGATATCTTGCTGAAGGCCGGCAATCCAAGAAGCCCGGGAGACAGCTTCCGCCTTTTGAGCGGACGGATGATTCGCTTTTTGTTTGACAGGGACAGCGGAGCCCTCAGCCTCGTTGCGGCGCGCGGCACAACCGCCGAGACTCATCACCGAGGCAAGCGCTCCGGTCAACATCCCGGCACAAAACACTCGACGCGAGCAATCGCGCGCAGCGAGGGGTGCATCCCCCGGCGGGAACCGGAACGCCTCCACGTTGTCGCCACCACCCCGACCTTGCTCGCCGCAGTACACAGACTCACTCCCCACCATCGCATTCTACCGAGCCGTCGATAAACGGCCGCGCCGGACACCCGGCACGCCGCACTCATTGTGACGCATGCGACAGGGCTTGCGCGACATGATCATCCTCACATAACCAGTTGGGTCGGCGCGGCTCAACCGCACCTGAACCACCTTATAATCTAGCCAACACATCGAATGGAAGGAACCATCATGCCCCGGTTTTGTACCCATTGCGGCAAGCTTCTGAATGACGACGAGCGTTTTTGCACCAGCTGCGGAACGCCGGTAACCGATGATGGCCAGGCCTCTCAGTCGCATGAGGATGCGCAGGCAGCCGAACATGCCGCCGCGCCCGACGCCGTCTTCGACACCGCCGCGACCACGATTCAGTCTGCGCAGCAGCCCACGTCGACTCAGCCCCAACCGACAGACGTGACCGTACAGTCCGCCCATCAGCCCGTGCCCGCTCCCCAGCCCGAAGTCGACACGACGCAGCAATGGGCGGCGCCAGCCGGCTCCGCGCCGCAGCAGCCCATACCGACCGCCGCTCCGCAGGCCGGCGCCCCCGCCGCTCCCAAGAACAACAACGCCCTGCTCATCGGCATCATCGCCGCGCTAATCGTCGTGATTATCGCGCTCGTCGTGTTCTTTATGATCAAGCCTTTCGACAAGGGCGCCGATGATACCAAGGGCACGACGATCGAGAAGGTCAAGATCGACCACGATAACGACGATGCGTCCGTCAAGGGCGACCCCAACAAGCTTGACGATGATGATGACGATGACGTCCACGATGCCGCCACCATCAGCGAGCAGAACGTCTACGACCAGCTGAGCTCCTACTACAGCAGGCTCTCCGATCTTGATCAGCAGGTTCGCGACTGCGCCACCACGTTTAACACGTATTACCTTAAGGATGACCGAAGCTCGCGTCAGTCGGCCAGCGATGCCGCCGAGGCGCTCGAGGATCAGATCGACGACCTCAAGGACGAGGTCGAGGACCTGGACGTTCCCATCGACTCGCAAAACTACAGCTCGTGGAAAGACATCATCGCGCTCTACGACGACCTGGAGAATCGCATTGACGTCATTTGCGATGCCTGGGAGATCAGCCTTGAGTACTCCAGCCCCGCCAACCACAAGGACGAGATCGTGGCACCGCTGGCGCGCGACAACGTAGCGGGCACCAACGACAACAAATACCGTCTGGACTTTGAGGACCGCTACCCCGGCGCCGCACCCATCGAGGTGAAGTAATCCCAACAACTGATCAAAACTTGCGGTGAAATAGGGATTGATTAAGCCTTTTGCCAGCAAAAACAGTCCCTATTTCACCGCAACTTAGAAGTGGGGCCGGGCGCGCATTTGCATTTGCGCG
>URMZ01000020.1 GCA_900549025.1 uncultured Collinsella sp. | reverse complement strand
GGCCCTCAGGGTATCGGGTTCCCACATTCATCCGCACATGTGCGGATGAATGTGGAAGGTGTTCGGATGAAGTTGATAATCAAGGCTCATAGGGGGAGCCATCGGAACCGATATAGATAATGCTCTCCCCGCCCTTCGGGAATTTAGCCTTACCCTCAGCAATAAGCTTATGCTTCTCTTCACGAATACGCTCAAGCAGGACGCTTGCAGGCTCATCACTCGGGTCTTGTGGAACGAGCTTTCCCTCAATCGCCATTTGCAGGATTGAGTTCTTCAGGTCTTTTGCCTTCATCTACGCCTCAATCCCAAGAATCTCGCAAATACGAGCAAGATTCTGGTCAATCTCGGCATCGAGCTTAGCGCGCTCTTCTTTGTAGTTCCTGATCAGTTCGTCAGGCGGTAAGATCTCCTCTTCCTCGTGAGGATAGCCGCACACGTCAAAGTTAAAACCGCCGTCTCGCAACTCGTCAACCGTATAGTACTTGGCCTTGGGATTGCCGTCTTCCTCGATATCCCGACGGTTCTCCCACCATTCCTTTACAGGTGCAAAATGTTCGATCCTAATGGGCTTGGTCTTAGAGAAGTGTTTATACCCCTCGGGCATGTCCATGCGATAGAACCAAACGCCCTCAGAGGCCCCCGTATTATCGAAGAACAGAACGTTAGTAGTGATGCTCGTGTACGGAGCGAAAACACTCTGTGGAAGGCGCAAGACAGTATGCAAGTTCATGTCCTCAAGCAGGCGACGCTTGATCTCCGTCTTTGCACTATCCTGGCCAAAGAGAAAACCATCCGGAATGATAACAGCAGCGCGGCCGCCTCGCTTAAGACGATAAAGAATGAGTCCAAGGAATAGATCTGCGGTCTCGGAGCTACGGAGTGCAACAGGGAAGTTGTTTTGCACCGATGCACTCTCGGACCCGCCATAGGGCGGGTTCATAAGTACGACGTCAAACTGGCCGTCAGGCTTGTGCTTCCACTCGCGAACATCCTTCTCGAGAGAGTTATCGTGAAAGACTTCAGGATTATCGATATCGTGCAACAGCATGTTGGTCACGCACAGCAGGTAAGGGAGCTGCTTCTTCTCGATGCCGTAGACCGATCTTGCATAGAGTTCACGATCGGCTGGAGTCTGAACCTGGGAGTCGAGAATCTTGAGGGCGCTCGTCAAAAAGCCGCCCGTGCCACACGCGAAGTCAGCCACAGTCTCGCCGAGCTTGGGCGCAAGTGCCTGGGCCATAAAGTCAGTCACCGCTCGGGGCGTGTAAAACTCGCCGGCATTACCCGCGGACTGTAAGTCTTTCAGGATGGTCTCGTAAATTTCACCGAAGGCGTGGCGCTCTTTGTACTCGGTAAAATCAACCGACTCGTCAATCTCGTTGATGACTTGACGAAGTAGAATCCCATCCTTCATGTAGTTGTTGGCGTCAGTAAAAGCAGCCTTGACGACGACGTGTCGCAAAGGCGCATCAGGTGCAAGCTCAAGACTCTCAAGAGTCTTGAATAGATCATTGTTTACAAAGTCGAGAAGCTCATCGCCAGTAAGCGCCTTGCCGTCTTTCGCATCGTGCGCCCAGCTATACCAGCGCAGGCGCTCGGGGATGATGGACTGATAGGAGTCATCGTGAAACTCCCACTCCTGCTCCTTGGCATCGTAAATCTTGAGGAAGAAAAGCCAAGTCATCTGCTCAATGCGCTGCGCATCGCCATTGATGCCGGCGTCTTTGCGCATGATGTTCTGCAGGGTCTTTACGAGAGATCCCAGTGCCATTTGCTATCGTTACCTTTCTCTATGCGATGTAGAGCTCGTCCTCGAGCATCTGCGCTGCCTGAATGTACTGTTGTTTGCCGCCGAATGCGGCGACGATCTTCATTGGGCTGCCAAACCGACGGAATTCCTCGAGGTCGAGGACGTGGGTGTCGTCCAAGTCTACGAGGTTCGACGTCGCATATTTGTCGAGAAGCGCTTCAAGGACCTCACGCGCGACGCCGGCATACTCATAGAGCACGCCCTTTTTCTTGACACTATTGGCTCTCTCGCTGCGCGTAAGAGGTCTCTGGTCGTAAGCAATGTGGCAAATGAGGTCAAAGTCGCTCATTTGCTCCTGTCCAGTCTCGAGTCGCAGCTCATCCAGGAATACGCCACGCGCGCGCAGCTCATCGATAATCGCTTGTTTCTTATGTTCAGAGTTCCACGCCGCTAGGAAGTGGTCAAGAGTGTCGTATTCGCCGAGAATGTTTTTTCGCGTATAGTCCTTAAGGCTCTCAGTTACAAGAAGGCCATCGGAGGAGTAATACTGCACCATCTCCGAAACTACATAGACGTCGGCCCCATGAACGTGATATTTCACATGGGAGGACGGATCGTCCGGCGGCAATACGGGTGGGTCTACGATCGGAGACGGAGGCGGAACGGGACTGCCGCCATTGCCGCCGGGACCCGGATCCGCAATGGGGTCACCCGGATTAGGCTCAAACACAACAACAGGTTCGCCATCAAACTCGGGATCTGCAAACAAACGCGATGCGTCACGAAAATCGAGGATGGTGAAATAGAGTTTGTCGTAGTCCTCACAGATACGGGTTCCGCGGCCGATAATCTGCTTGAACTCCGTCATTCCGTGCTCACCGAACTTGTTGTCGAGCACGACTACCTTACACGTCTTGCAATTAACACCAGTGGTGAGAAGCTTCGAAGTCGTAACGATGGTCGGGTATTTCTCGTCGGGGTCGATGAAGTTATCTAACTGAGCCTTACCTTCCCTGTCGTCACCCGTAATCTTCATGATGTAGGTGGGGTGATCTCTTACGATATCGGCGTTCTCGTTTACAAGGGCACGTCGCATATTTTCGGCATGCTCGATGTCAACGCAAAAGACTATGGTCTTGGAGTAACGATCCGTCTCCTTTAGAAATTGAGTTATCCGCTTGGCAACTTCCTCGTAGCGCTCTTTGATGACAATCTCGCTGTCGAAGTCTTGCTTCTCGAAAACACGTTTGGGCAGAGCTTCGCCGCGATCATCTATGGTGCCTTCCTCAGTACGGTATCCGTAAATGTCGACGTTCAGCTTAGGACGAATAACTTTATACGGGGCGAGAAAGCCATCCTCGATTCCCTGTTTAAGGGAGTAGGTGTAGACAGGTTCGCCGAAGTAGGTAATGTTTGAAACCTCTTCAGTCTCCTTTGGCGTAGCCGTCATACCGATTTGAATTGCACAATTGAAATACTCAAGTACCTTACGCCATGCGGAGTCCGCCGCGGCGCTTCCGCGATGGCACTCGTCGACGATAATCAAATCGAAGAATTCCGAGTCGAACTCGCGGAATATTTCTTCACCGTTTTCTCCAACAAGCTGTTGGTAGAGCGAGAAATAGACCTCGTAAGCAGAATCGAGCTTTCGACCTACGACCTTGGTTGTAACCCTCTTGAGAGGCTTGAAATCGCCGTCTATGGTCTGATCGACGAGAATATTGCGGTCCGCCAGATAGAGAACCTTACGAACCTCGGTAGTCTGTCGCAAGCGATGAACGATTTGAAAAGCCGTAAAAGTCTTTCCCGTTCCCGTTGCCATAACGAGCAAGATGCGATTCTTACCTCGCGCAATAGCTTCAAGCGTACGATTGATGGCGATGCACTGATAGTAGCGAGGATGATTGCCGCCGTGCTCCTGGTAATACGGAGCGGTCACAATCTCCTGGCTATACGGATGTTCAAGCCCCTTAGCTTTTGAGTATCGTGTCCAAAGTTCCGCCGGAGTGGGAAACTCGTCCATGGCAAGAGTGCGCTCTTTCCCGGTAAGAAAATCGTGCTCAACAAAACCCTTTCCGTTTGAGCTGTACGCAAACGGAATATCGAGCAGTTGGGCATATCCCATCCCCTGTTGGAGACCGGCATCAACGGTGTGCTCCGTATCCTTAGCCTCGACGATTGCGATAGGGATGCCCGGAGCATACATCAGAAGGTAGTCAGCCTTCTTCTTGTCTTTACGGGTGACCATACTTCCGCGCACAACGATCTCGCCACTGGTAAAGAAATACTCAGTGAAGACTTGGGTATTGCGATCCCACGACTTCATAATCGCAGGATCAATGAGTTTAAGCCGTGTGTCAGACTCGTTCATGCGTCTCGGAACCCCTCATTGCGCAAAGCGACAGCTATTGATGTTGAGTTGATTAATTTTATCATCACTATGCAATCTAGCAGCCGCTTTATACGAAATGAGACGAAGTAAAGTCAGCCCCGTGAGAAAGCTCCAAAGAAAACAAAAGAGCCCCGGCGAATCGAGTCAGAGGTCATTCCCGGAGCCCCGCCTACCTTCCCTCCGCTTTCAACTTCAGCAGCAGATCGCTCAGCTCGGGGCACTTGCTGGAAAGGCGCGTCTGAGCTCGCTCGCCCATCCCCCATCGTTGGCGTATCTCCTGGGCGCGCGGGCTCACGCGGTAGTTCCCGTCCATCATCTGCTTGAGCAGCTTGGCGGTCACACGAGCATCGGCAAGGGCGCTGTGGGCGTGACCCGTCGACTCGTCGAACTCGATGCCAAACCACGTCGCCGCGTCACTCAAAGAGATGCGCCCGTGGCTGCCCACGTCCATGATCGAGGTGTAGAACGCCTGCAGGTCGGCCCAGTCCGTAGGAAATGCGGAAAGGTCGATGTGTTTTGCCTGGCACTCAGTCAAAAGCTGTCGACGGTCCGTCCCGCTCCAGCAAACTATCTGGGCGGAGTAGCGACCGATCCAATCGCTGAGCCTTTTGATCACCATGTAGAGCGGATCGGCCATCGCGGTGTCCACAGCCGATATCCCTGTAAGCTCGCGGACGGGGAACACAACGCCTTCGGTAAATTCCGTCTGCACAAACTGCGAGAACTCGCCCATAACGTTGCCGTGGTAATCGAGTTTGACGGCGCCGACCTCGATAATCTCGTTGCGCAGTCCACGACGCTGGCGCTGCTTTGGCACCGGCGCAAACTCAAAATCCAGCACAATTTGGCGCGCAAAGTTCGTCGTATCGATAGCCGAGATACACGGCGTCTTTTCAGCTGACACGGTTACGGCCTCTCTCCGTCAACTGCCGCTTGCTACATAGGTGGCTACATTGCCGTAAGGATAGGCGCCCGTGCGGACATGAAATCGCACAGCACGGCTTTCCGGCATCCTTGCGTAAAGCCACACTTTGAGAGAATCACGCCACTGTTATTATCGAACATATATTCGTATTTATAGCAGTACTTTGATAGAATTGCAGTTGTTGACGGCAGTTCCATGTGCCGGGCAGCGCCCTCCATGCGACGGGAGGTGATGCCCATGACCGATCTGACTGATTTCGTGAAGCTCCTGACCGCTTTGGTCTCGCTCCTCACGGCGCTTATCGGACTTACCGAGGCACTCAAGCAGCGTACGAAGCAGAAAAAGAGGGGTCGACGCCTCTAAGGCATTGACCCCTTAATCGAAGTAACGGCGCTGCCCAGCTATCACCCTTGGGCTGCCGTCGACCTTATTCTACCCACGGGTGCCAGGTTTAACAAATGGATTTTCGGTTACGAAGTCCGGAGCTCGCCCCTCTACTCCAGCGGCGTTGCGCCGGATTCTGGGACGCACTTTCCGCCCCATGCCTCTATCGGAAACGGCATCCCATCCTGAAGCGGGAATCCGGGACGTAGTTTCCGCCAAAGGCCGCCAAAGGGAAAGCGCGTCCCATTCCGAGCATCACATCAGAGCGCGCTTGGTTATCTCCGCTCACACATCTCGGCAAACGAGATCAGCTTGACGTCTCCCCTACTCTCCGCGGCATCCCGACATCCCTGCGTAAAGCCGCTTTTTGAGAAAAGTGCATAGCTTTTTCGTTGCCGTCTAAAGAGCTCGCTTCGGTGCACGAGCTTTTGCAGCACGTCTTCGCCCGCCGGTTCATTGCGCCATTTGCACTCCGCAAACAGCGCAGCGCCCTCGCCATCGTCAACAATCAAGTCGATTTCTTCCTGCGTATGCGTGCGATTGTCCGTCCCCCACCAGCGCCCGACACTCGCCGGAACCACATCGAGCTGGCCCGCGCGCGCGAGTTCGTACACGTATTGTCTGCATATAATCTCAAAGATCGTACCCATGTAATCCGATACGTGCGGCTCAATGCGCTCATACGCCATCTCGGCCATATCGTTTTGAATCAGCCCAATGTTCTGCGGCACAAACTTGTACCAGAACCTAAACATCTGATCGCTCAGCAGATACACGGCTCGCTTATTGCTCGTCTCGTTTAGGGGCAGCTCGCGCTCGACAATCCCGAGCGACGCCAGCTTATCCACATAGCTCTTTACGTTGCTCGCAGGGATTCCCGTAGAGCTCGCAATCTCCGAGATCTTCGAGCGCCCCTGAGCAATTGCTTGCACGATCGCATCATATTGCTCGGGATTGCGGCACTCTTGCATTAGCAGGTTACTCGGCTCCTCAAAGAGATAGCCCGTAGAAGTAAGAAAAAGACGTTTGATGTTGTCCTTGAGCGATGCGGCAGGATCGACTCTCTCGATATATGCAGGAATGCCGCCCGTCATACCATAGCAAACTGCAGCGTCTTCGCGACTCATGCTCTGCCACAGGCCGAGGGTCGTCGTAAAATCGAGCGGCATGATCTTAAACTGGGCCGTACGCCTACCGTATAGTGGGCTCTCGTAGCCCAACACCTGTTCCTCCATAAACGAAAGAGACGAGCCGCATAGAATCAGCATGAGCCTAGTCTCTTTGTACAAGTGATCAATCTTGTCTTGCAGCAACGAACTGATCTCGGGATTCGATTGGGCGAGATAGGGATACTCGTCAATCACGACAATCAAACGTTCCGTGCGAGCCATGGTGGCCAATGCATCGAACGCCTCGTCAAAACTACGAAACGACACGCCTGCAGCACCAACCGAACCCGCAAGTATCGCCTGGCTAAAGCCGTGCAGGTTTGCCTCTGCATTGGTACGACGAGCTTGAAAGTAAATAGCCTTCTTGTCTTGGATGAATTCTGTGATAAGACGCGTTTTGCCCACACGACGACGGCCGTAAATCACAGGCATCTCAAAGGAGCCCGTGCCATACAGTCGATTGAGCTCGGACATTTCCACTGTTCTTCCGATAAACAGTGGGCCATCCTTCCTTTACGTTATAGCTAGCTATATTATACCTTCCTATAATATAGCTAGCTATAACGTAATTCGACAAGCGGTGCACGCACAAGGGGCGGCACCCCCACCGCACGTGGACCGCTCCGGAAAATGCATCCCGTTCTGGAGCCAGAAACTGGGCCGTAGTTTCCGCCAAGCACGTCATCCGGAAAGTGCGTCCCGTTCTGAGCCTGAATTCTGGGATGCACTTTCCGCTGAAGCTTCTACCGGAAAATGCATCCCATTCCGAGCGCTCATTCCGGGTCACAGTTTCCGCAGGTACAAGGCGACAGTCCGCCGCCCTTATCACATGCCTTCAAATATGCGATCCAGAAACACACAACAGCAGATAGAATGCTCTTTTTCAAAAAGTACACGTCCCGAAACTTACCAAGACTTCATATCCAGCTACCGTTCACGGTCGCCGATTACCGCCCACCGATTCAAACAAGAAATATGTCGCCAAAAGCAGGTCATCTACCTGCATGGTTAGATTTTGGTCAGCTTTTGGTCAGCTGAGCGGCAAGTTCCAGCTGATACGTTTTTGCTACCCAAAAGGAGGCGGTAGCTCATGACCCATTGCAATGACCAGCTCATCGACCAACTGCTCACTCAAGCCGAACAAGAAGGGCGCTGTCTGATTCCCCCGAGCACGGCGATCCGAAAAGCGCTCCTTCGGCGCACCGACAGCGCGGTCGTCTCCCCCATGCCGGGACTGTTCGCGCGCAGAATGCGCTGGGATGAGCTCAACCGGGCGCAGCGTCATTGCGAGATTATTCGCGCCCTTGCGATCATCCACCCTGATTGGACGTTCTGCTCGTTTTCGGCCGCCTGCCTGCTGGGGCTCGAGGTCTCGTGGCGACACCTGAATGTCGTGCATGTCTGCAGTGCCACCAAGCCGTCGGCTCGCCCGGGCGCGCATATTCAGCGGCATCAGATCGAGCCGGTCGGAGCAATCCGTCTGTCCGGCATATCGGTAACGCCGCCCATCCAAACGGCCACAGATTGCCTGCTGCAAACTGGTTTTGCCGACGGCATGTCCATTGCCGATTCGGCGATCTCAAAGCTCGGCCTTGCGCCGGAACAGCTGATGGAGGCCGTTGAGCAACGAGCGACTGCCCGCAATGGTCGCGCGATTCGTACCGCCCTCACAACGCTTCGGTATGCCGACGCCCGCGCCGAGAGCGGCGGGGAATCGGTCGCCCGAGCCGTCATGATCGAGACGGGCTTTGCGCCCGACTGGCTTCAATACGAGCTGACGGACCCCTTCGATTCGGCCAAGCCCATACGAACGGACTTTGCCTGGGAGCGCCAGGCGCGGGAACTCACGCTGGGCGAGCTCGACGGGCTCATCAAATATACCGACCAGACCATGCTGGCCGGACGCACCACCGCCGAGGCGCTCGTTGCCGAACGACAGCGCGAGGCGCACCTATCGCTCTACGGCCACCCTCTGCTGCGCTTTACCATGAACGAGGTCCGCTCGGCAGGAATGCTCGCCAAAAAGCTGCAGACGGCAGGCATCCGGCAGACCGCGCTGCCGACATGGCTCAACGATATTGAGCTGTAGGGGCTGCTAAGTTTATGCCCGCCTGTCCACCAAACTGGGACACACTTTCCGGTTGGCAGCACCCGCGGAAACCGTGTCCCAGATTGAGCGCTCAAAACGGGATGCGCTTTCCAGATGGTATGCCTAGCGGAAACCGTGTCCCGGAATCAGGTCTCGGAACGGGTCGTGCTTTCCGGTTGAGTCCTTCAGCGGAAACCGCATCCCGGAATAAACACTCAAACTGGGATGCGCTTTCCAAACGACCGGCCAGCGGAAAACGCATCCCATTCTGAGGCACGATTCCGGGACGCAGTTTCCGCATGCGGCCCCGTTGGGAAAGTTAATCCCGTTCCGAGACTGGATTCCGAGACGCGGCCTCCGCTCCAAACAAAAGGCCCCGACTCGCGATGGAGCTGGGGCCAAAGGCGCAGCATATACAGTTGATGTTGAGCGCGAACAGCCCATCAGCAATGGTCGTCCGCACCCCACCCTACCCGCGGTTGCGAACGCGGCTGTACGGCGTATCCACCATGGGCAGATCCGGACGCAGCTTGCCGTCGAATGCGCGATAGGCGTTCTGTACGGCGGGCGCCGTGGGAATCGTTGCGATCTCGCCGATGCCCTTGCCGCCGTATGCCACGGGCAGCAGCTCGTCCTTCTCCACGTAGATGGCGTGGATATCCGGAATCTCGGGCGCACGGAACAGCCCGAGCGTACCGTACCTTGCCTGGGGCACGCAGTCCTTGAGCGGCCAGTCCTCGGTAAGCGCATAGCCCATACCCATGAGCACGCCACCTTCGATCTGACCTTGGATGGAGATGGGGTTGACCACCTTGCCGGAATCGTGCGCGGCATAAACCTCGCTCACGCGACCGTCATCATCCAAAATGACCACATGTGTGGCAAAGCCGTAGCAGATGTGGCTCTTTGGGTTGGGAACATCCGCACCCAGCTTGTCGGTCGGCTCCAGGTACACGTAGCCAAACTCGCATCCCTCAAGCGCCTTGATGGCGGCCGCGGGATCCTGAGGATGCATACCCTGGCCGGCGACGAGCTCCTGCGTGTGCAGCTGATAGGCGCGGCCGTCGTCGTACTCGATCTTGACGCCGTCGCCATGTGCGCTCACGAGAGCATCGGGCGCGGGCTTGCCGGCCTCGATGTCAAGCATGGCATCGCGCAGTAGGAAGGCGGCGCCGCGCACGGCCTCGCCGGTCACGACCGTCTGACGCGAGCCAGACGTAGTGCCGGAGTCGGGAGCGTTCTCGGTGGAGCACTCGCCGTTGGCAATGCAGCTCAGCGGCAGACCGCAGGCCTCGGCAACGTCCTGCAAAAAGACCGTGTTGCAGCCCTGGCCGATGTCGGACGTGGCGGCATAGACCACGGCCACGCCGTTCTCGACGCGAATCTTGCAGCGGCCGGCATCGGGCAGGCCCACGCCCACACCGGCGTTCTTCATGGCGCAGGCGATACCGGCGTGTCCGGGATGCGCGTAGTAGGCATCCTTGACCTCGAGCAGTGTCTCCTTAAGCGCCGTGGAGCAGTCGGCAATCTGGCCGTTGGGCAAAACCTCGCCCGGCTCGATGGCGTTTCTGTAACGAATCTCCCACGGATCCAGGCCGACCTTCTCTGCCAGTAGGTCGATCAGGCTCTCGAGCGCAAACTCGGACTGGCAAACGCCAAAGCCACGGTACGCGCCGGCGGGCGGGTTGTTGGTGTAGTAGCCAAAACCGCGAATGTCGGTGTTCTGGTACTTGTAGGGGCCGACGGCATGCGTACAGGCGCGCTCGAGCACCGGACCGCACAGCGATGCGTAGGCGCCGGTATCAAAGTTGATCTCGCAGTCCAGACCGGTAAAGTTGCCCTCGGCGTCGCAACCCAGCGTAAAGGTACCGTCCATGGCATGGCGCTTGGGATGGAACGCGAGCGACTCGGCGCGCGTGAGCTTGCACTTCACAGGGCGTTGGAACTTATACGCGGCGAGCGCGGCAAGGTGCTGGATGGACACGTCCTCCTTGCCGCCAAAGCCGCCACCCACGAGCATGGTCTCGACGACCACGCGCTCGGGCTCGTTGTCCCAGCCAAACATGTGGGCACACTCTTTGCGCGTATCGTAGGCGCCCTGGTCGGTCGACTGCACCTTGACGCCGTTCTTGTACGGGAAGGCGACGGCGCACTCGGGCTCCAAGAAGGCATGCTCGGTAAAGGGCGTGGTAAAGCGCTGCGTCACGGTGAACGCGCTTTCGGCCAGCGCCTTGGCGGCGTCGCCGCGCGTCACGTGGCGGCTCTGGCACACGTTGTCCTTGAGCTCCACCGTGTTGCCGAAGGCAAAGAAGCTGTCATGCAGGCGCGGGGCGTCGGCGGCCCTGGCCTCGGCGATGTTGCGCACGGGCTCCAGAGGCTCGTAATCGATCTTGACGAGCTTCTTGGCCTTCTCGAGCGTCGCCTCGTCCTCGGCGACCACCAACACGATGGCGTCACCCACGCAGCGGGTGATATCGCCCTGGGCGATCATGACGTCCCAGTCCTGAATAAGGTGGCCGACCTGGTTGACCGGCACGTCCTCGGCGCGCAGGATGCCCACCACACCGGGCAGGGCCTCGGCCTTGGAGGTGTCGATGGAGAGCACACGGGCGCGCGGATACTTGGAGCGCACGGCGCTGGCATAGGTCAGGCCCGGCTGATCAAGCTCGTCGATATCATCGGGGTACTTGCCCTCACCAAGCACCTTCTTGCGCACGTCGATACGGAAGGCGCGCTTGCCCACGCCGTAGTCATCGCCGCGCTCCAGGTCCTCGTCGATCTGCTTTTCGCCACGGAGCACCGCAGCGGCCAGCGAGATGCCCTCGATAATCTTTTTGTAGCCGGTGCAGCGGCAGACGTTGCCGCGGATGGCGTACTTGATCTGCTCCTCGGTGGGCTCGGGATCCTCGGCGATGAGCGCCGCGCCCGCCATGACCATGCCGGGGATGCAAAAACCGCACTGCACGGCGCCCACGGCGCCAAAGGCGTACACAAAGGCCTCGCGCACGTCCTCGGGCAGGCCCTCGACGGTCACGATGTTGCGGCCGGCGGCAAGAGCGGTGGTCAGCACGCACGCCTTGACGGCCGCACCGTCCACATGGATGGTGCAGGTACCGCAGGCGCCCTCGGAGCAGCCGTCCTTGGCGGAGTGAATGTGCAGGTCGTCGCGCAGATAGCGCAGCAGCGGCTTGTTCTGAGTCGTCGTGCGCTCGACGCCGTTAACGGTAAAAGTGAATTCCTGTGCCATGGTGATTCCCTTCTACACGCCAGCGGCGATGCCGGTGCGGTCGTGGATGGCGCCATGCGGGCAGACGACGGCGCACATGCCGCACGACAGGCAGTCCACGCCGTCGATATGGGCGCAGTTGTCCTCGATGCGGATAGCGCCGGCAGGGCACTTTTTGGCGCACATACCGCAACCGATGCAGCTCGTGTCGCAGATCTTGCGCGCAATGGCGCCCTTATCGGTGTTGTTGCAGCGCACCAGAATGTTCTGGTAGCCGGGAACAAAGGCAATCACGCGCTGCGGGCACGCCATGCCGCACAGGCCACAGCCCGTGCACTTGGAGCGGTCCACGCGGGCGACGCCGTCGACCAGCGCAATGGCACCGTGGGGGCAGGCCGTGACGCAGGCGCCACAGCCAATGCAGCCTTCGCTGCAGCGGGCGTCGCCGCCTGCGGAGGCGCAACCGCTTCCGCAGGCAACGTAGGCCACATTATGTTGAATGGATTTGGCCATAAGAGACTCGCCTATTTCTTAAGAAGGTACGAATAGTTGTCGCGCACGGCCCTGATGGTCAGGCGGACGGCCTCGGGAAGACCGGTGTTGACGGCATCGACCGAGACGGTGCGGACCGTGCCGGCGACGCGGACCTTAAAGTGGTCCTCGCCCACGGCCAGGAAGCCCTCGTTCTCGGAGTTCTCCATGTCCTCCTCGCTCCAGAACAGGGTGAGCTTGTCCTTGTAGGGACGACCCTCCTGATAGGGGCAGAACACGGCACAGTTACCGCACTCGTTGCACATGCCGTCGACATGGACGACCTGATGCTTGGCCAGGCCCGGCACCTTAATTGCCACGTTGGCGCGGTTGGGGCACACGTCGCAGCAGACCTCGCACACCGAGCCGCAGCCCAGGCAGCGGGTCTTGGTGCAGTTGCGCTTGTCGCGGCACAGCGACCCCTTGCGCTCGTAGCAGGTGTCCTCGCGGCCGGCCTGCTCGTTGCAGTCGGCGTACTTGTTAAAGTCCACGCCGGCGATGGCACGAGCGACCTCGGCGGCGTCGGCGATGGCCTCGACCACGGTGGCAGGACCGCGGCGGCAGTCGCCCGCAGCCCAGACGCCCTCGACGCCGGTGGAGGTGGCGGCAAGGCGGCCGCGACGGTCGTGCTCAACGCCCGCGGCATCGTACAGGCTGGCATCGATGCCCTCGCCCACGGCGCAGATCACCGTGGTGGCGGGAAGCTCGACGGTCTCGCCCGTAGCGACGGGGCTACGACGGCCGCTTGCATCCGGCTCGCCAAGCTCCATAACATCGCAGGTCAGCACAGCGCCGTTGAGCGCCTTAGGCGCCAGCAACTCGCAGAACTCAACGCCGTCGGCAAGAGCAAGATCAAGCTCTTCCTCGTCGGCGGGCATCTGCTTCTTGGTGCGGCGATACACCAGGCGCACGTTCTTCACACCAGCCAGGCGCTTAGCCACGCGGGCCGCGTCCATGGCGGTGTTGCCGGCGCCAATGACTACGACGTCCTCGCCCAGCTCGAGCTTCTCGCCCTTCTTGGCGGCCTCGAGGAACTCCAGCACGTCAAGCTCGGCACCCTCGCCCAGGCCTGCAGAGCCAGGCATCCAGGCACCGGTGGCCACGACCACGTCGGTAAAGCCCTGGGCCTTGAGATCGTCGATGGACTCCACGCGGGCGTTGAGCTGCACCTTGGCGCCAAAGGCCAGGCAGAGCTCGGCATCGTGGGAGATATCGTCGCTCGCAATGCGGAACTCAGGAATGACGTGACGGACCACGCCGCCGAGCGAATCGCGGGCCTCAAAGATGGTGACGGGCACGCCGGCACGAGTCAGGAAGAACGCCGTCGCCAGACCGGCCGGACCGCCGCCGATAACGGCAACGTTGCGCTCGCCGTCGTTGGCGATGGCCTGGGCGCGCAGCTTGGGCAGCACGGCGGTCATGGCCTCGCGGGCGGCCTTGAGCTTGCTGGCGCGAATCTGGGCGCCCTCGGGCTCGTAGAACGCACGCTCGCAGGCACGGCCGCAGGGATGCGGGCAGATGGTGCCGGTAATGAACGGCAGGGCGTTGCGCTCGATGATGATGTTGAGTGCGTCCTCGTAGCGGCCCTCGTCAACGGCCGCCAGGTAGGCGGGAATATCCTGCTGGATGGGGCAGCTCGTGCGGCACGGCGTGGTAAAGCAGTCGGAAAGCGGGCTCTTGCCGGCGACCTTGCGGTCGGGCAGCGGGCGCAGCGGCTTCTTGTAGAGCGGGTTGGTGAGTGAGTCGGTCTGGATCGCAGTCACAGCCTCGAGAGAGACGCCCGCGAACGGCTTGCCATCCAGGTCGGTAAACTCGCCGGCCATCTGGCTAAAGCGCTCGTAGCCACCAGGCTTGAGCACGTCGGTCGCCAGGGTGACGGGCCAAATGCCGGCATCGTACAGGGCGCGGATGTTGTAGACCGTGGCACCGCCGGAGTAGCTGATGCGCAGCTTGCCATCGAACTGCTCGGTAATGCGACGGGCGGCCTCGATGGTCAGCGAGAACAGCGAACGGCCCGACATGTACATCTCGGTGGAGGGCAGCTCGTTCCTCGTCACGTCGACGGGGAACGTGTTGGTCAGCTTGACGCCAAACTCCAGGCCGCGCTCAGCGCACAGGGCAATCAGGCGCTCGAACATAGGCACGGCGTCGGCCCATTGCAGGTCCTCGCGGAAGTGCGTATCGTCAAAGACGATGTAGTCAAAGCCCAGCTCGTTGAGGCGCTGACGTGCAAACTCATAGCCCAACAGCGTGGGGTTGCACTTGATGTAGGTGTTGAGGCCCTTCTCGGTGATCAGATAGGTCGCGATGCGCTCGATCTCCGCCGGCGGGCAGCCGTGCAGGGTAGACTCGGTGATGGAGTTGGAGACGCGTGCCGGGATGGACTCGACAAACGCGGCGTCGACATGCTCAAACTTGTCCAGGTTGGCGAGCGCCCATGCGCGGCACTCGTTCCAGACGTCGGAGCCGCTGGCGTCCTTCATGCCCTCGATGTAGGCGTCGACCTTGGGGCTCTTAATGCCCTCCAGGTCATAGCCCACGGACATGTTGAAGACAAAGCCGTCCGGGCTGCCCAGGCCGTACTCGCGAGCGATCAGGTGGCAGGCAAACCATGCCTTCACGTACTCGGCAAAAGCCTGCGGAACCTCGAGCTCGGTCGACCACTCGCAGTTGTAGCACTCGTCCTGCGCCACAATGCAGGGCTTGTTGACGCACTTGGAGAGCTCCTCGCCGTCCATAACCTGAACGGTCTTGAGCTCAAAGAAGCGGGAACCGGCCACGTAGGATGCCACGATGTTCTGGGCCAGCTGCGTGTTGGGACCGGCGGCCGGGCCAAACGGAGTCTCGATGCGCTCGTCAAAAATGGGAAGCGCACCCTCCTGGTTGGTCGTGACCATCTTGCGCACGCCAAAGACGGCGCCCTGAGTCTTGTGCTCCTCGATGATCCAGTTCATCAGCTGCGAAAACGGGATCGGCCTCATGATGTCGCTCATAGTGAGCTCCTCTCTGTAACGCCCGGCGAGACCGCGCGGCGGGCGCAAATACGGTGTAGCGCTAGCACAGCGCCGGCGACCCCGCGGAGGCCGCCTATACGCGCGCCGGATGCGGCGAAACACCCGACGCGCGTGAATCTACTTGTGAATTAGTAGGCGCGATCGTTAAGCGTGCTCCAGAGCTTCTTGGACTCAGCCATGGTCCACGCGTTGATCTTTTCCTCATCAATGCCAACGAACTCGCGATCCTTGTACAGGACGCGGCCGTTGATGATGGTGGTGCGGCAGTTTTTGCCCATCATGCCAAAGAGCATGTGACCGTCGATGTTCTCCTCGCTCAGCGGCGTAAAGGGCTTGTAGTCCATAACGATAACGTCGGCGGCAGCGCCGGCCTCGAGCACACCGAGCTTGCGATCGAAGTACTTGCTCGCCATCTTGGCGTTGTTCTCGAACAGCATCGTCATGGCCTCGCACCAGCCCACGTTGGGCATGGCGGCGTTGTGGCGCTGAATGATCAGGAAGACCTTAAGGCTCTCGAGCATATCGTGGGTGTAGGCGTCGGTGCCCATGCACACGGGGATGCCGCGGCGGAAGAACTCGAGCACGGGGGCGCAGCCCACGGCGTTGCCCATATTGGATTCGGGGTTGTTGACGAGCCAGGTGCCGGACTCCTTGACGATATCCATCTCGGCAGGCGTCACGTGGATGCAGTGGCCGAGCATGGTGTCGGGACCCAGCAGGTTGTGCTGCAGCAGGCGCTCGACGGGGCTGATACCACCGCGGTTGAGGCGGGAATCCCACACGTCGTTCATGCCCTCGCACACATGGATGTGGAAGCCGGTCAGACCGTTGTTGGCCTCGGCCATCTTATCCATGGTCTCGTCCGAAAGCGTAAAGGTAGCATGTCCGCCAAACATGGCGGCGATCATGTGGTTGTCGTTATCGCGACGCTCCTTGGCGGCCCACTGGGCAAATTCGGCGTTCTCGGCAATGGCCTGGTCGCACTTTTCCTGGCCGCGGCGATCGGAGACCTCGTAGCACAGGCACGAACGCATGCCCAGCTCCTGAGCGGCGTCCTTAATGGTAAAAAGGCTTCCCGGGATCTCGCAGAAGCTCGCATGGTGATCGAAGATCGTGGTGACGCCATCGCGGATGGAGTCAAGAATCGTGGCATAGGCGCTGGCCTTGGTGCCGTCGAGCGTCAGGTTGTCGTCGATCTTCCACCACTGCTGCTCAAGATTCTCCAGGAAGTTGGTGGGGTTGCAGCCCTTAATGGCAAGGCCGCGGGCCAAACCCGAGTAGATGTGGGTGTGGCAGTTGATGAGTCCAGGCATGATGAGGTTGCCCTGGGCATCGACGTACTCGGCATCCGGGTACTTGGCCTTGAGCTCGCGCTCGGGGCCCACTTCGACGATCGTATCTCCGTCAATGGCGACCGCACCGTTTGGAATGAACGGGGCCTGAGCGTTGCGGGTAAAGACGGAACCGTTAGCGACCAGAAGCATGAATGCTCCCTTCAACATCAGGGGCGGGGTTTGACACCTCTGACATGGCGGAGTGCGAAGCGCCGGCCTACACCGGAAACGGGCCCTCTCCCGTCAACGCTTCACCAAAGGGACAACCCTTTGAAGTGCGGCTTGGCGCCGCATGACGTCGGCGGACGAGGCGATGCGTCCGCCGACAAATAGCACCGAATTGGTTACTTCTTGCTCTCGGGCAAGACCAGATCCACGGCAGCGTCCTTGGCAGCATCGATGTGCTGAGCCACGACCGGCGTCTGCGGAAGGATCAGGTTAAGGACAATGGCCATGATGGCGGTGGGGGTTACGGCATTGGAGCCGATGACGGTGGACACCCAGGCGGGCATACCCTCGCCGGCAAGGCAACCGCTGGCCATCCAGATACCCAGGCCAAAGACGACGGAGGTGCCGACGATAGTGGTAGTGCGCTGCGTGAGGCCCTCGCGGGTGAACATGCGCACGCCGTTCATGGTGATGGTGCCAAAGACGCCGACGGTCGCGCCGCCGATGACGGGCTGCGGGATAGCGGAAAGGACGGCAGAGAGCTGCGGGAACAGACCGGCGATGGCAAAGACGGCCGCGATGATCACAAAGACCCACTTGTTGACGACCTTGTTGGAGCAGATGATGCCCACGTTCTGGCCAAGGGCGCTGGTGGGAAGACCGCCCAGCAGGCCGCCGACCATAGAGGTGAGGCCCTGGGACACGATAGCACCGGAGAGCTCGCGCTCGGTGGGCATACGGTCGATGGAGCCCAGGCAGGCGGCGGAGACGTCACCGATAACCTGAATAGCAACCATGGGGAACACGACAGCGAGGGTAATGCAGACCTCGGGATCAAACTCGAGCGCGTAGGGCATGAGCTTGGGAAGGGCGAAGACCTGAGCGGTGGCGACGCTGGAGAAGTCGATCATGCCAAAGGGGATGGAGACGATCATGCCAACGATCATGCCAAAGAACACGGATCCCAGCTTGAGCGTGCCCTTGCCAAAGTTGGCGAGCGCAAAGACCACGGCGAAGGTGATAAGAGCGACGCACCAGGCCTGCGGGGTGCCCCACAGCGGCGTACCCATACCGCCGGCCATATACTTGACGGCCGTGGGATACAGCGAAACGCCGATGGAGAAGATGACCGTACCGGTCACGACGGGCGGGAACAGCCACTTGATCTTGCTGTAGGCCAGGCCAAAGAGGACCGCGACGGCGCCGCCGACGATCTCGCCACCCAGCAGCGCACCAAAGCTAAAGCCCGAGGCGCCCATGGCCTGCAGGGCCGGCAGGAACGCGAACGAAACGCCCATGACGATGGGCAGGCCGCCGCCGATGCGACGGAAGGGAGCGAAGGCCTGAAGGGCTGTGTCGATTGCCGAAAGAATGAGTGCAACCTGAATGATGTCGGTGCTCTGCTGGCTATTAAAGCCGTAGACGCCGGCCATGATGACCGCCGGGGTAATGATGCCGGCAAACGATGCCAGTACGTGCTGAAGGGCACACGGGATCATTTCCTTAACGGGCGGCATGCCTTCGCGAATGAACAGGGCTTCAGTGCCGTTCGTAACCGTCTCCTGGGTCATTTGACCACCAATCCTCGAAATAGTTGTTTTCGCATCTAACGCTCTATTGTGACGCAGTGCGGGGTTGAGGTTGTGCCTTCGTTGCATATCGTATTAAAGATGATTCTCATTCTCAATAATAATTTTTTGTTATCAGACTATTCTTCAGCTGAGATAACGCATTTCCGCAGGTCAGGAATGTGTCTGTTCAAAATAACATCTAACTTTTCTTTTGGTCGACCGTTTACCGCCAAATTTCTACCGTTCGTCTGTATTACGCAATGTACCTGCGGATATACGAGATGATGGGCAGCGTGTTACCATGATAAAAAATTGTTATGAACACTTCGATAGAACCCAAAGGAGTTGCCCGTGAACGAGACCGTACGTCGCTTTTTGCCGATGGTCGATTTCCTGGAGCAGGTACTCGGTAAGAACAGCGAGATCGTCCTGCACGATTTCTCGGATCCCGACCACGCCATCGTCGATATCCGCAACGGTATCGTGAGCGGCCGCAAGGTCGGCGGTCCCGCTACCGATCTGGCACTCAAGATCATGCACGACGCCAAGTATCGCGACCTGCCGTTTATAACGGGCTACGAGGGACGCGGTGCCGGTGGCAAGACGTTGGAGTCGGCGACGTACTTTATCCGTGAGGACAACGAGATCGTCGGCATGCTTTGCGTCAACACCGATCTTTCCACGATACGCTCCATCAACGCCATGACTCAGCAGCTCATGGCCTGCTTCGACGCTGTGCCAAGGCAGGCGGAGCCCGCGTCTATCGAGGTCGAAAGTCTTTCGGAGTCTACGCAGGAGCTCATCGACCGCAGTATTTCCGAGTTGCTGAGCGCGCGCGGGCTGGATGTAGCGTCGCTTGGTCAGAGCGACCGCGTGGACGTCATTCGCCACCTCAACGGCAACGGGGTGTTCATGCTCAAGGGCGCCGTGGCCTGCGCCGCCACCGCGCTGGGCATCTCGGAGCCCAGCGTCTACCGCTACCTGCAAAAAGTTCGCAAGGAGGGCTAACGAGCAAAATGGAGCGCGGCTCCACAAGCGATCCGTCACTTAACAAAAGACCCTGCAGCTCGCACGCGCTGCAGGGTCTTTTTGCATGTCATGTTTAGTTGTTGCCAACGCCTTAGAGAGCGGCGACGACCTCGATCTCGACCAGACCGCCAGCCGGAAGGGCGGCAACCTGGAAAGCGCTGCGCGCGGGGAACGGGGCCTCGAACTTGCAGGCGTAGATCTCGTTCACGGCGGCGAAGTCGGCGATGTCGGCCAGGTAGACCGTGGTCTTGACGACATCGGCAAAGGTGGCGCCGGCAGCGGTCAGCAGGGCCTCGACGTTGGCGAGGGACTGCTTGGCCTGGGCCTCGACGCCCTCGGGCATCTTGCCAGTTGCGGGATCGATGCCCAGCTGGCCGGACAGGAACACCATGTTGCCGGCCTGGATACCGGGGGAATACGGGCCGATGGCGGCCGGTGCGTTATCGGAAGACACGACGGTCTTGCTCATGTTTTTCTCCTTACGATCAGATAGAGAGCGTGAGCGCGGCGTTCGCACCGGGAGGCACAATTCGGTCTGAACACCGCGCTTGATTGGGATAGTACTCAAGGTTTCTGTTTGATGCAAGAATATTATCAGCTTGCGAGAATATTTTATCGCCCAACGGTTTCCCCGAACCGCTGAACGGTTCTTCACGGGGTCAGCCAGCCCAAGCTGCTGAAGACTTTATCCCGCTTGGAGCACGGGCATCGCCTGCCGCAACGGCACCACTATACTTTTGAATATCTGAGCATTTTGAAAGGCAGGATATGACCGCAACCGCCAGTCGAACCACCAACCGCAGACCCGAGCTTTTGGCGCCCGCCGGAGGGCCCGAGCCCTTTGCCGCCGCACTCGCCGCGGGGGCAGACGCCATCTATTGCGGCATGGGCAGCTTCAACGCCCGCCGCAAGGCCACCAACTTTACCGACGAGGCCTTTGAGCAAGCCTGCCGCGCCGCACATCTAGCCGGATCGCGCGTCTACGTCACGGTCAACATCGTCATCAAGCAGTCCGAGATGGGCGATGCGCTGCAACTCATCCATCGCTGCTCCACGCTGGGCGCCGACGCCTTCATCATCCAGGACTGGGGCCTGTTCTTTGAGGTCAAGCGCACGATGCCCGGCATCGAGACGCACATCTCGACCCAGGCGAACATCCATGATGACCGCGGAACGCTTTGGTGCCGCGAGCAGGGCGCCGACCGCGTGACTCTCTCGCGCGAGCTCTCCATCGACGAGATCGCCGCCATCCACGACGCCGCGCCCGACGTTGACCTGGAGGTCTTTAGCCACGGTGCCATCTGCTTTTGCTACTCGGGTCTGTGCCTGCTGTCGAGCTTTGCCATGGCGGGCCGCTCGGCCAACCGCGGCATGTGCGCTCAGCCCTGTCGTCTGCCTTACGAGCTGATCGACGAGAACGGCCGCTCGCTCTCCCCTGCCGGTCGCGAGCGCGCGCTGTGCCCGCGCGACACCAACACGTCGCAGCTTGTTCGCCGTCTGTATGACGCCGGCGCCGCATCGCTCAAGCTCGAGGGCCGCATGAAGGCCCCCGATTACGTGTATTCCATCGTCGACGTGTATCGTCATCAGATTGATGACATGCTGGCCGATGTTTCGACCTCCAAGGATGAGGATGCAGCCCGCCAGCGCCAGCTCAAGCGCTGCTTTAATCGCGACTTTACGCACGCCTACCAGGATGGCACCTCGGGCGACGAGATGATGAGCTACGAGCGTTCCAACAACCGCGGCCAGATTGTGGGCACGGTGCTGGGCAGCCGTCTGGCCAACCGCGACGTGCGCGGGCTCAAACCCGACGACCGTCGTCGCCGCGCCGCCATCGCCCGCATTGAGTTGTTTGAGCCCGTGGGCAAGGGCGACCTGCTGGAGCTTCGTCACGACGATGAGTTCGACCAATTCCTGACCACCATCGCCGCCGATGATGCCGCCGCAGGCGACATCATCGAATGTCGCGTGCCCCGTAGCATGCCTGAGGGCTGCCGCGTGCGCGTGATTCGAAGCCAGAGCGCCATTGACGCCGCCGGCGCCGCGCTCAAGCGCGATGTGCTCCACCGCCGCGCCGTAGACGTGTCCGTTGTGGCACGTCTGGGCGAGCCGTTTACTGTCACACTCACCTGCTGTGACAACCCCATGCTCACCGCCACCGCCACGGGCTTCATCGTCGAGGCCGCCAAGACCCGCGCCGTCGAGGCATCCGATCTGGTTGAGCACGTCGGGCGCATGGGCTCCTCTCCCTTTGAGGCCGCAAGCTTTAACGTTTCGCTCGACGCCGGCTGCGGTATGGGCTTCTCCGCCGTGCACAAGGTGCGCGCCGCCGCTTGTAAGGCGCTGGAAGAGGCCATTCTGGCACCGTACGAGGAGCGCGCGAAAACGCTCGAGCTGCCGGCGATTGTAACCAGTGATTCCCGCCCCGCGCCCGAGCACTACCGCGATGAGCCGCAGATCTGCGCCACCGTCACCTCGCTCGAGGCCGCCGAGGCCGCTCGCGCCGAGGGTGTAACGCGCATCTACATGACCACCGACGCGCTCGATGCGGCCGAGCTCTCCCCCGCCGATGCATTTGAGCAGGGCATCGTACCCGTGCTCGACGAGGTCTGCCGCGCCGTTGACCACGAGCGCGTCGACCCTTGGATCAATGCCGGAGCCACCGTCGCCGTCGGCAATATCTCCGAGCTCGCCGTAGCCGCTCATGCCGGCGCCACGGCCGAGATTCGCTCTTGCCTGCCGGTGCACAACACGCCCTGCATGGAGGCGCTTGCCGGGCGCGGAGCCGGTGCGTTTTGGCTCTCGCCCGAGATCACGCTCGACGAGATTGTCTCGCTCGGCGCCGCCGCGCCCGCGGCTCTGGGCATCACCGTCTTTGGCCGCCCGCGCGTCATGACAAGCGAGCATTGCATTCTGCAGGTTGCCAACGGCTGCATCCGCGATTGCGCCAACTGCCGCCTGCGTGCCCGCAAGCTCTCGCTCAAGAATATCGACGGAAAGGTCATGCCGGTGCGTACCGACATCCACGGCCGCTCACGCCTGTACGACGCCTACCCCATCGACCTCACGCCTCAGGTTCCTCAGCTGCTCGATGCCGGCGTGCGTCGTCTCATGGTGGACGGAACGCTGCTCGAGACGGATGAGATCGCCCGTGCCGTCGCTCGCGTCCGTCGCGCCGTCGAGGCAGCTCAAGCCGGCCGCAAGCCCGCCGCCCGCCTGCGCGGCGCTACCTCGGGCTGCATGTTTGTGGGAATTAGCTAACCGAAAGGCTTACACGTGAACGAAGAACCTCAAGTCCTCTACTGCGACGCCTGGCTTATGGCCATCGACAAGCCCGCCGGCATGATCGTCCACGGCGACGGCACCGGCGAGCGCACGCTCACCGACTACGCCAGCGACCTGCTGCTGGCGATGGGCGACGGCTTTGCCGCGACCGACATGCAGCCGCTCAATCGCCTGGACCGTGACACCACCGGCGTGGTGCTGTTCTCGCTCGACAAGCAGACGCAGCCCGCCTTTGACCAGATGATTATCGACCACGCTTTCGAAAAGCACTACCTAGCGCTCGCCGAGGGCAAGATCGACTGGAACGAGAAGCTCATCGACAAGCCCATCGCCCGCGACCGTCACGACAGCCGAAAGATGCGCGTCGGCGCCAGCGGCAAGCCGTCTCAAACGCGCGTGAAGGTGCTCAAACGCCTTAAGAGCCGTCGTGGCCTGCCCACGCGCTCGTATATCGATGTCGAGCTGCTCACCGGCCGTAAGCATCAGATCCGCGTGCACCTGGCAAGCGAGCGCCATCCCCTGGTTGGCGACGACCTGTACGGCACACCGCGTCCTTGCGGCCTCATGCTCCATGCCCACAGCGTGTCCTTCACGCATCCCGTAACCGGCGAGCATATCTATATCGAATCCCCCTGCCCCTGGGAGCCCTAAAGTCTCCCGAAAAGGGACGGGTTTATTTTGGCAGGCCTTATCTGGACAAACGTCAAAACCACCACAAAGGCTCCTGTCCCTTCGCGGTGGTTTTGGCCTTAGCCCGTCCCCTGCTGTTAGACCGTGATGACGTTGCCCATTGCCCGGTACTTGGCGGGGACCTCGCCTGCGGTAATAATCGTTGCGTCGCGGAAGTCCGCGAACTTGACGGGCGCCACCATGCCAAATTTACTGGCGTCCGAGATTACGAAGCGTTTGGCGGTATGGCGCATCGAGATACGCTTGACCTGCGCTTCCTCGATATCCGGTGTGGTGAGACCTTGCTCGGCGGCGATGCCATTGGAACCCCAAAAACCGCAGTTGAAGTTATAGCGGTCCAGGGTTGCCAAGGCATCGGGACCGACGAGTGCCTCGGTCTCGGGCTTGAGCTCGCCGCCTAGCACCACGGTGCGCATACCACGCAGGGCGAGATGCTGAGCATGGAGCACGGAATCGGTCACATAGGTGACACCCTCAAGGCGCGGAAGATGCTCGATGAGCTTGAGGGTCGTGGAGCCCGAATCGATATACACAAAGCTATCGGGCTCCACCAGAGCCGCGGCACGGGCGCAGATGCGCTCCTTGTCATCGTTATGGAGATCACTGCGCTCGCTGATCGTCAGGTCGCGCGTCACGTGCGCACGCTCCAGACTCGTCGCGCCTCCGTGCACCTTGGCGATACGGTGTGCACGGTCGAGCGCCTGCAGGTCGCGCCGAATGGTAGACGCCGTCACGCCCAGGGCTTCAGCAAGCTCCGGCACGGTAACCGAGCCGGCCTGCTGCACCATCGTCACGATCGCGTTAAGCCTATCTTCCGCAAGCATCGCTTACTCCTCCTCGGGGTACACGACTCCCCAGTCGGCGCGTAGCTTGGTCATCAGCTCCATAACATCAGAAGCATAGTCCAGAAGCTCGCGCTTCGAATCATCGCCGGCAATGGCCTTCTCCAGGTCGGCCATCTCGTAGCACAGTGCGTAGGCTTCGGTGCCAGCGTGGACCTCCTCACGGTGACCGTCCGCAGTCCACACGATGGTCGCATGGTCGGCACGCGGATACTCGATGACCTCGATATAGCACTTGTCAAAGCTGATGACCGAGCGCTTGGGCTGCTTGGAGTGGAGCGTAAGACTCACCACGCCCAGCTGCTGTTCGGCGTTGCGGCAGACAATGCCGCCCGCAACGTCGACACCGGTCTCACAGGTGTTGCCCAGCGAAACAACCTCAGCGGGCTGGCTCGCCATAAAGAGGCGCATGACGGAGAGCGCATACACGCCAATGTCGAGCATGGCGCCGCCGGCAAGGCTACGGTTGTAGAAACGATTGGTCAGATCACCGTACTCCTTGTAGCTGCCAAAGTTGAGCTGAGCGAGGTTCATGTGGCCAAACTCGCCGGCATCCATGCGGCGGCGCAGCTCTTGATACAGCGGCATGTGGAGCACCGTGGTGGCGTCCATAAGGACCACGTTGTGCTCGTCGGCGATGGCACGGGCCTCGTCGAGCTCGGCGGAGTTGAGGGTAATGGCTTTCTCGCAGAGCACATGCTTGCCGGCGGCCAGCGCGGCACGCAGATAGGTGATATGCGTGTTGTGCGGCGTGGTGATATAGACGGCATCGATGTCTGGATCGGCGTAGAGGTCCTCAACCGTCTCGTACACCTTCTCGACGCCATACTGCTCGGCAAAAGCCTGGGCCTTGGACAGCGTACGGTTGGCGACACCCGCGAGCTTGCGGCCGGCCAGAGCGAGGGACTGGGCCATTTGGTTGGCGATAACGCCGCAACCGATCACGGCCCAGCGGAGCTCGGGGGCCGTAAAGATATCATCGGGGAACGGCTGATCCTGGACCGAGGCAAACGCCGCCTTTGCGGCTGCCTCGGCGTCGAGCGGAGCCTGTTTGGAATCTGCCATCATGTGCCTCCTGAGTCATCGAAGGTTCTTCATTTCTAACAGCTCTATATTCGCACAATTGCGCGCATATTTGCTCGTATTTGCATGTCTATTTGCTTTTCAGTCACTATTTAGCCATAGTTTGCACATGTTTGCGCCATTACACGCATTATCGCGCAATGATATGCGCATAAATGCGCGTGCGAAAGTCCTTGCGAAACATAAAGGGGCGGAACAACAAAGCCCTAAAAGACAGAGCAGGCTGTATTACTTCACCCCTCTGGGGGCATCAGACATCAAAGGACCGTCCCAAACTGCCGGCACCTGGGGAACGTCCCTATGTGCCGCTTTCGTTGAAGCCCATCCCAGATGGCCAGATATATTGATCTAAAGACTGTCCCCATAGGCTAGTCGTTTAAGAACGTCCCAAACGACTAGTCATTTAAATCTGTCCCCAATGACCACCAAACAACGGCCACTCATTTAAGTCTGTCCCCAATGAGTAGGGATAGAAAAAGGCCCGGGTGCCGTGGGGCATCCGGGCCTTTGCTAGCAACTTGATGTTGCGGGCAGCTTAGAACTTGTGGCCGCACTTCTTGCAGACGCGCAGCTTGTTCTTGCCGTCCTTCTCGTGACCGACGCGGGTAACCTTACCGCACTCGGGGCAAACGAGATTGACGTTGGAGGCGTCGATGGGAGCCTCCTGCGAAACGATGCCGCCCTGCTGGTTGGCAGCGTTGGGCTTGACGGCCTTCTTGACGACCGAAACGCCCTCGACAACGACCTTGTTCTCGGCGGGGAGAGCACGCAGGACAACGCCCTGCTTGCCGCGATCCTTACCAGAGAGAACCTGGACCTTATCGCCCTTCTTGATATACATATATCTCCCCTAACTACAGGGTCTCGGGAGCGAGCGAGACGATCTTCATGTACTTCTTGTCACGAAGCTCACGAGCGACGGGCCCGAAGATACGGGTGCCGACGGGCGAACCATCGTTGTTGATGACAACGCAGGCGTTCTCATCAAAGCGAATGTAGGAGCCATCCTTGCGGCGGATCTCCTTAACGGTGCGAACGACGACGCAACGGACAACGTCCTTCTTCTTGACGTTGGCGCCAGGGGTAGCCTCCTGGACAGCACCGATGAACACATCGCCGATGCCTGCATAACGACGCTTGGAACCGCCAAGCACCTTGATGCAGCGAATCTTGCGAGCGCCGGAGTTGTCGGCGACGTTCAGCATGGTTTGCATCTGAATCATGGTAGATGTTCCTCCGAACTAAGAACCGAAGAGAGGTGCGCAGCCTTTATACGGCCCGTGGTATGCAAGCCCGGCATACGCACATCTTCGGAAACGTACAAGTCGTAAGAGCGACTGCTTATTTAGCGCGCTCGACGACCTCGATGAGGCGCCAACGCTTCATCTTGGACATAGGACGGGTCTCCATAACGCGGACGGTGTCGCCCACGCCAGCCGTGCACTCCTCGTCGTGAGCGTGCAGCTTCTTGGAGCTGGTCATCATCTTGCCGTACTTGGGGTGACGCTTGCGCTCGGTGATGGTGACGACAATGGTCTTGGCACCGGAGACGGAGGTAACGACACCCGTACGGACCTTACGCGAGTTACGCGAATCAGTCATGTTCTCTCCTTAGGTCCTACTCGGCGACAGCGGACTTCTCCGCTGCGATCTCGCGGGCGCGCTGCTCCGTGAGGACGCGAGCGATGTCCTTCTTCACGGTGATGACGCGAGCGGTGTTGTCCAGCTGGCTGGTGGCCATCTGGAAACGAAGGTTAAAGAGCTCGGCGCGCATTTCCTTCAGCTTCTCAACGAGCTGAGCGTCCGAGAGCTCACGAATCTCTGCGGGCTTCATTAGTTCTCCTCCTTGGCGGCGGCGGCGTCCTCAGCAGCCCACTTGGCCTCGAGAGCGGCCTCCTCAGCCATCTCCTTCTCGATGCGCTGCTCAGCGTTCTTAGCAGCAACAATCTTGGTCTTGATGGGAAGCTTGTGCTGTGCAAGACGCAGAGCCTCGCGAGCGACCTCCTCGGGCACGCCCTTGACCTCGAACATGATGCGGCCGGGCTTGACGACGGCCACCCACTCCTCGGGGTTACCCTTACCAGAACCCATGCGAGTCTCGGCAGGCTTCTTGGTGATGGGCTTATCGGGGAAGATCGTGATGTAGACACGACCGCCACGCTTCATGTAGCGGGTCATGGCAATACGAGCGGCCTCGATCTGACGGTTGGTGATCCAATGGGCCTCGAGAGCCTGGATACCAAACTCGCCGAAATGCAGCTCGGTATTACCCTTGGCCTGGCCCTTCATGGAGCCACGCTGCACCTTGCGGTGAAGAATACGCTTAGGGGCAAGCACTACTGACCCCTCCTCTCGGAGTTACGACGACGAGGACGGGAAGAGCCCTCGAGTGCAGGGTTGGGAACAGGCTGGCCCGGGAGCTTCTCGCCCAGGTAGATCCAGACCTTCACGCCGCAAGCGCCCATGGTGGTGCTGGCGACAGCCGTGCCGTAGTCGATCTTGGCACGGAGGGTGTGCAGAGGCACGCGACCCTCACGGTACCACTCACGACGGCCCATCTCGGCACCGCCGAGACGACCGGAGCACTGGATACGGATGCCCTTAGCGCCGGCCTTGCGGGCGGACTGGACAGCCTTGCGCATAGCGCGACGGAAGGCAACGCGGCCCTCGAGCTGCTCGGCAATAGACTGAGCAACGAGGTTGGCGTCGAGCTCGGGGCGCTTGATCTCGACAACGTCGACGGAGAGCTGGCCCTTGGAGACGCCAGCGACCTTCTCGAGCTCGGTGCGGAGGGTATCGATCTCGGCACCCTTCTTACCGATGACAACGCCGGGGCGAGCGGTGAGGATGATGACCTTCACCTTGTCGCCAGCGCGCTCGATCTCGACGCGGGAGACAGCTGCGCGGGAAAGACGCTTCTCGAGGTACTTGCGGATCTCGAGATCGTTACCGAGGGTCTTAGCGTAATCCTTTTCTGCGAACCAACGGGAGCGCCAGTTCTCGGTGATGCCAAGACGGAAGCCGGTGGGGTAGACTTTCTGACCCATACAGCTTTACGCCTCCTTTCGAGGAGCAACGACGACGGTGATGTGGGAAGTACGCTTCAGAATACGAGAAGCGGAACCCTTGGCGCGGGGACGGATGCGCTTAAGCGTCGGACCCTCGTCAACATAGGCAGCGGCGACAACCAGGTTGTCGGCACGCAGACCGTTGTTGTTCTCGGCGTTCGCAACGGCGGAACGGAGAACCTTCTCGACATCCACGGCGACGGCGCGGTCGCAGAAGTGGAGGATGTCGAAGGCCTGAGCGACAGGCTTGCGGCGGATCAGATCGACCACCAGGCGGGCCTTGCTGGGGGAAACACGCACGTACTTAGCGACGGCGCGAACCTCGGTGGCCTCAGTTTCAATAGACTTAGTTGCCATTTACGGTTAACCCCCTATTTGGCCTTGTGGCCACGGAACGTACGAGTCGGCGCGAACTCGCCGAGCTTGTGACCAACCATGGACTCGGTAACATACACGGGCACATGCTTGCGGCCGTCGTGGACGGCGATGGTGTGACCAACCATCTCGGGGAAGATGGTGGACGCGCGGGACCAGGTCTTCACGACGTCCTTCTTGCCAGCCTCGTTCATCGCGGTGATACGCGAGAGAAGGCGAGTCTCCACGAACGGGCCCTTTTTGAGACTTCTGCTCATAAGTGCTTTCTCCTAAAACTCGGTATCCGAAATTACTTCTTACGGCGACGAATGATGTGCTGGTTCGAGACCTTCTTCTTCTTGCGCGTACGAAGGCCCTTCGTCGGCTTACCCCAGGGGGTAACGGAGGGACGACCAGAGGTGTGGTTCTTGCCCTCGCCACCGCCGTGCGGGTGGTCGACAGGGTTCATGACGGTACCGCGGACGGTCGGGCGCACGTTCATGTGACGCTTACGGCCGGCCTTGCCGATGACGATGTTGGAGTGATCGGCGTTGCCGACCTCACCGACGGTGGCGCGGCAGGTAACGAGGATGCGGCGCATCTCGGAGGAAGGCATACGGACGATAGCGTACTTGCCCTCCTTACCCATCAGCTGGCAGGAGTTACCGGCGGAACGGGCGATAGCAGCGCCCTTGCCCGGCTGGAACTCGACGGCGTGGATGAGCGTACCGACGGGGATGTCGGCGAGGGGCAGAGCGTTGCCCGGCTTGATGTCGGCGTCAGAACCGGACATGATGGTCTGACCGACCTCGAGGCCCTTGGGGGCCAGGATGTAGCGCTTCTCACCGTCAGCGTAGTGCAGCAGAGCGATGCGAGCGGAACGGTTCGGATCGTACTCGATCGTGGCAACCTTGGCGGGCACGCCGTCCTTGTTGCGCTTGAAGTCGATCACGCGGTAACGACGCTTCACGCCGCCACCCTGGTGGCGGGTGGTGATGCGGCCGTTGTTGTTACGACCGGCCTTCTTGGGCAGGGGCTCGAGAAGAGACTTCTCGGGCTTGGTGCAGGTGATCTCGGAGAAGTCGGAGATCGTCTGCCAACGCCTACCAGCGGAGGTCGGCTTAAGGTGCTTTACAGCCATTACAATCCCTTTCAATAGGAATCCGTTAGCCATCGCAGACAGGGATTCGAGGTTCTGCCTCGGGTGCGATGACACCGGACGTATACACGGTTCCGGGCGTGTCCATTTTATACGCCCAAAACCTTGAGCTCTCGCCTCCCCTAGTTGGGAGGCATGAGCTCACTCAACAGCAGCGAGTCTTAGGCCTGGTTGCCAAAGACCTCGATGGTGTCGCCCTCGGCCAGCGTGACGATGGCCTTCTTCCAAGAACGGGTCTTGCCGGCGACATAGCGCACGCGCTTGGTCTTGGGCTTGACCGTCAGGGTGTTCACGCGAACGACCTTGACGCCGAAGATCTCCTCGACAGCGTCCTTGATCTGATACTTGTTAGCATCCTTGGCGACCTCGAACGTGTACTTGTTCAGCTCCATGCCGGAGAAGGAACGCTCGGACACGATCGGACGGATGATGATCTCGTGGGCGGTCATTTATGCAAGCACCTCCCCGAAGTGAGCGGCGATGTCGGCGGGCATCAGCACGGCGTTGTTGTTGACGAGATCGTAGGTGTTGGCCTCGTCGGCAGTGATGATGAACGTCTTGGGAATGTTGCGGAACGACAGGTAGGCGTTGACGTCCTCATCGCGAACGATGATGGTCAGACGCTTGCCCTCAAGGCCGAGAGCCTTGAGCATGGCAACGGCAGCCTTGGTGGAAGGCTTCTCGAAGCCGTAGTCGTCGACGAGCACGAGCTCGCCATCGGCCAGCTTGGCGGACAGCGCGGAGCGCATAGCCAGCTTGACCTCCTTGTTGTTCATACGCTTAGCGTAGGAACGGGGCTTGGGGGCGAAGACAACGCCACCGTGACGCCACTGGGCAGCACGGATGGAACCCTGGCGGGCACGGCCGGTGCCCTTCTGACGCCAAGGCTTCTTGCCGCCACCGGAAACCTCAGAGCGGCCCTTAGCGGACTGGGTGCCCTGACGCCAAGAGGCCATCTGGCACTTGACGATGTGGTGCATAACGTGGATGTTCGGCTCGATGCCGTACACCTCAGCGGTGAGCTCGGCCTCGGCGACCTTCTTGCCCTCGCTGTTCTTTACTTCAAACTTTGCCATTTAAGTGTTCTCCTTGGTATGACGCTGGGCTAAATGGGCTGGGCCCTTAGGCCATACGGATGGCGACGAGACCATTCTTGGCACCCGGGACAGCGCCCTTGACCAAGATGAGGTTCTGCTCGGCATCGATGCGGACAACGGAAAGGTTCTTGACGGTAACGCGCTCGTTACCCATGTGACCGGCCATCTTGACGCCCTTGAGGACGCGCGCAGGATAGGCGCACTGACCGATAGAACCGGGGTGACGCTGGAAGTGAGAACCATGCGTCATAGGACCGCGGCGCTGACCCCAGCGCTTGATGCGACCCTGGAAGCCCTTACCCTTGGAGGTACCGATGACGTCGACCTTCTCGACATCAGCGAAATCAGCGACGGTGACGACCTCGCCGACCTTGTGCTCCTCGCCGTTCTCGACGCGGACCTCACGAAGGAAACGGACAGGCTCGACGCCAGCCTTGGCGAAGTGACCAGCCATGGGCTTGTTCACGTTCTTGGCCTTGATGTCGCCGAAACCGATCTGGACGGCGTCATAGCCGTCGGTTGCCTGAGTTTTAACCTGCGAGACAGCGCAGGGGCCAGCCTGGATGACCGTGACGGGAACGACGTTGTCGTCCTCGTCCCAAACCTGGGTCATGCCAATCTTGCGGCCGAGAATCATGCTGATCAAGATATGATCCCAACTCTCGCGTGGTCTTGGGACAATGCGTACACCACCGAGCGTACGCCCCTAGAGGACCACTACTTACACGACGTGCTCCCCAGCCTTGTATTGCGTCCGGACTACCTGACAACCCTATTAAGCAGGCATTTTGTCCAGCCAGAATACTCCCCTGGTTACACACAGCTGTTTAGTATACACGGCTGCGGGCGTATCCATCGAGATTCATATTTCACTCACATTGTTTACGCAGGTAAAGTGCGTGGAGTCGCCTGGGCTTGGCAGAGGGGCGGCGAAATATATTAAGTTTGCTGCTCTACAGTCCTGCGCAAGACGGAAAGCACATTAAGTGCTTTCCT
>URMZ01000019.1 GCA_900549025.1 uncultured Collinsella sp. | reverse complement strand
GGGGCATGAGCTCGTTCACCCGCTCGACGATGCGGCGCTGCTCGGCGAGAGGCGGAACTGGGACCAGAATGACGTTCAATGACTTCTGATTAGTCTTTGGCATTTTGACACGCGTATCACCCTTAAGCGTCTCCTCAGTGAAGAAATTGCTGAGGAGAACCGTGAGGACATATTCAGGTTGCAGCTTGGTGTTGAGCGGATACATATCCGCACTACACAGCCCATCAAAAGGGGCGATAACCGCCTTTCGAAGAGCTGGACGAATCTTCGAATAGAGAATCTGTCCTGCAGAGAACAGGTGATTGGCGCTCTTAACCTCGTCGGCCTTAACACTATGACAGAACAAGAGCTTTCCGGTGCCTTTTTGGATGTTGTCAGGCGCGATATGAGGAAAGTCCTGATATTTCAACGGGTCGACCAAACGCGCTGCAATTCCAATGACTTCACTAAATCTCGCCCAGGCCCAGCTTTCCGGAATCCCAAACGGAACCTCGTCCGCGATGCACTTGTCGCTCAGAACGCGTCCCTTAGTGTCCACGTGTTTCTCATAGGGGGAGCCATCGGAACCGGATTGGCTTTCAACTGTATTCGCGACAAGCGTTGTAAAATCTAGTGAGACGAGCATCCCGGTTGCTCCAGCGCTTCGATGCTCTGGTCTTTAGCGCCTTTCGTTCAGTGGGGGACTGACCGCAAGCGGCGTAAACAAGAAAGGGGACAAGCGTAAATGAAAGCAACCGAGGCGAATCTGCTCGACCTTATGGGCGTGGCGAAGATGCAGTTCGTCATTCCCGTGTACCAGCGAGTTTACTCGTGGAGTGTGAAAGAGTGCGAGGTGCTTTGGGATGACGTCATGCGCGCTGGCCGTGATGGCGCATCGCACTTCGTGGGGTCGATGCTCTATATCCCCGAGTCCGAGAGCTCTGCCACGAGTATCTCGCGAGTGCTTCTGATTGACGGACAGCAGCGTCTGACGACGTTTTCGTTGATGATTGCTGCCTTGGCTGACTATCTGGAGAGTAATCCCGACAAGGCTGGCTTCCTTGGCGATCTCAAGATTTCGGCGCTGCGGAAGAACTACCTCTTTAACGATGACGACTACAACGGTCTAGCGCGCTACAAATTGGTGCTCTCGCAGGACGATAAAGAGACGCTGTTCTCCATCGTATCTAGATCTCCCGTGCCGGATGAAAAATCGGATCGTATCGTCGAGAACCACGCGTTCTTCCGCGAGAAGATGCACGGGAAATCATTCGACCCTGCAAGGCTTTGGGCGGGGCTAAACCGCGTGCAGGTCATCGACACTAAGCTCACCGCTGGCGTCGATAATGCCCAGCTCATATTTGAGTCCATGAACTCCAAGGGTAAGCCGCTCACGCCTATCGACCTCATTCGTAACTACGTTCTTATGTCGCTTCCCAACGACGAGCAGACCAAGCTCTACGAGGGTTACTGGCATCCGCTCGAGCGCTTGTTCGGAAAAGGCGGCGAAGAAGAGTTCAATGCATTTATCTGGTACTGGCTGTGGCTTAAAGTTCCCAATAGGATGCCGAAGGAGAACGAGGCCTACTACGAGTTTAAGCGCTATTTCGCCGACGACTACGATGGTGACACCGAGGGTCTGCTTAAGGAGCTGCGCGGGTATGCACATAGATACGCCAGTCTGTTCCTTGGTAAGGAGAAGGACGACGGACTGCGCCGAGTGTTCGGCAGAATCGTAAGCCTCGACGTGAAGCAGATAAGGCCCCTCTTAATGTTGCTTTATTCGGTTTACGAGGGGAATGGACTAGACCGCAATGCGTTTTTACGTATCTGCGAGACTATCGAGTCGTTTCTGTTCAGGCGAGCGGTTTGCGGCAGACTTACCACGGGCCTAAATAATTTCTTTGCCGGCATGTATCGCAATCTCGAGCAGCAGGACGATATCGAGGAGTACGTTACGGCGATGCTCCTTATCCACAGCAGCGGTATGACCGCATACTTTCCGACAGACGAGCATTTTGTCGAGGAGTTTAAGACGCGTGACTGCTACAACCGCTTCTCTAAAAAGCGCTATTACCTGGAACGCATGGAGAACTGGCACCACCCGAAGGAGTCCATCTCAGCCGACGATTACCAGATCGAGCACATCATGCCCCAGACGATCGATGATGAGCACGGCTGGAAGGAATCGCTTGGTGAGAACTGGGAAGACGTCCACGACAGGCTGTGCAACAACTTGGGAAATCTTACGCTGACGGGCTACAACCAGGAGTACTCAAACCGGTCGTTCTCGGACAAGCTCAATCTGCCTGACGTCGGATTTAAGTGCAGCCCGCTCTACCTAAACAAATCGATTGTCTCGCATGAAAAATGGGGTGAGGAAGAGATTGGGCAGCGCGCGGACGAGCTGGCGAAAGAAGCGTGCGAGATATGGAAGTATCCCGACCTTCCGGCAGACGTCGTCGACAAGTACCGTCCTTCTCGTGGAGAGTCTGACGAGGCTCCTGTCTGGACTCTGCAGGAGAACCACCCCACCTTTGCCGAAGGTGGGCTCAATCAGAAGCTTTTCGATGAGGTGCGCGAGTCCGTTCTGAGTGGTAACCCTTCGTGGGAGTCCTACATAGCTAAGTACTATGTAGGCTTCAGGTCGGGCAAGCGAAAGTTGCATGCCGTGCTAGAAGGCAGGACCAGCAACGGTGGTTGGATTGCCGTCGGCCTGGCAAAGAGTGTGGATGATCTAACGGATCCAGAGGACATATGCCAGGACAAACGCACGCAGGGTGGATTTGGCCCGGGCCTACCAACCTATGTTGCCCTTCGGAATGCTGATGACATTCCCGCGGTACTCGATCTTATAAAGCAGTGCTAGGTTGAAGGCCGGGAATCTAGTTCCCGGCCCTTGCCAGCTCAAAATCGTCGATGGCTCGTCCGCCCGTCTACACCCTTACGATCCTGCGGGCCGCACTCAGCAGCTCGTACTCTCTCTGGCTCCACTGGCGCAGCTCGGCCGCGCGCACGGTGTCACGGCACAGGTCCAAGAACACTTCGGCCCCCTCGTAGAAGCACTCGCGGGCGAAGGCGCCGGATCCGTCCGCAACGCACGCACCGTCGGCAAAGAGCTTCCAGCTGGACGGCTCGCGCGAGCCGTCTCCGAGCAGCTTGATCTGCAGAACATGTGGGCCGTCAGCGGCACATGGCCCTTCTTCCAACGCCTGCACCGTAAAGCGCATCTGGAGGGACAGAGTATAAAATCCGGAAAAGTGTCGAAATAGGCACCTTAAAACTTCGGAAAAGTGTAGTTGGATGACAAAACAGCACTTAGAAGCCGATGCTGGATGCGGGATCCTGCGGCTGCCTTCAGCCCTCGCTACTCGTCGTCTCCGTCGTTGGGGTCGCCCTTGAGGGTGTTGATGTCCAGGTACTGGTTATCGTCCTCTTTTTGCTGGGTTTCCGACTCCGCTTGGGTGGGGCCGCGGAACAGCTGGAATCCTTCAAACGCAATGACACCGAGCAGGGCAATGATAATGGCGATAAAGGCAACCTTGACTGCCTGCGGAAATTCCGAGAAACGCAGCGCCTTTTCCTCGGCGTAATAATCGGCGAAGCGCTCTTCGCCCGTGCTTTTGGTATACGCCGGCGCGGACGCGGCCTCCGAGTCATATTCCGGTGCGGGCGTGGCAGCGTACGGATCGTTGAGATAATCGCTCGATGCGGTGCCATAATCCTCGGTCTCGATGCGACCGTTGCCAGCATAGCCATCGGAATAATCGGAATATGCCGCACCGCCCTCATAGTCCGCGGCGCTCGTGTTGGCGGCAAAAAGCGGGTTAACTGGAACGTCGAGCGCCGGCATGCCGGTAGAGGTCTCATCCAGATCGGCTGCAGCCCAGGAATCGTAGGCAACCTGATGGGCAACGGGCTCATCGAGCCTTGCGACCGGAGACTTGCGTGCCGCAGGAACAGGCAACTGCTGGGCGCTGTACATAACGGTGCTGTCGGCCGATTTGCCCTGCGTCGCTGCAGCGAGAAATGCCGCCGTCTCGGACGGGTCGCTTGCGGGGCGGGGAGCAGGCGTGGGCGCCGAAGTGGGTGCGGGCGTAGGCGCGGGCGTCGAAACAGGCGACTGCGCAGGAGTCGGCGCAGATGCGGGCTTAGGCGCAAGTGTGGGATCGGGGCTTGACGGGCGAGCCCCGCCGCCCATGAGTTCGTCGGCGGTCCACGGGCGATCATCCATCACGTCGTCAAGGCTTAGCGAAAACAGGTCGTCTTCACCCTCATCGAACATGCGGTGCACATGTCCACCAATTGCCGGAATCAATCCGCGACCGGTGCATGATGCCTTGCTCAACGCCATTCTGTTCCATCCTTTCGAAATACTAATGACATCGATTATATGGAACTTCCCAAGCGGCCCGGTCTTGGATTCGTGCTTTCCAGAACTCGCACCCAAAAGGGGAGGGGCAATCCAGGCGAGTGCCTACTTGTCGCCGGCCGCCGCCTTGGCCTCATTGAGGTAGCTATAGAAGCTGTACTTGGAGATGCCAAAGAACTCGCAGGCGCGCTCGCTCGACTTGGAAATGAGGAAGGCGCCGCGACGGTCGAGGTAGCCAATGGCACGAATGCGCTCGTCTTTGGTCATGAGTGCCGCGGGCTTGCCCACAAACTGCTCGCACTCGTGCAGCAGGTCCTCGAGCAGGTCGCCGATGTTCTTGGTAATGGGCTCGGGCTCGGTATAGCCCGTGCCGCCGGTGCCGGTAAAGGCGTCGAGCGAACGCTCAAAAGCCTTCATAAGCGTAATGTCAAAGTTGATGCCCAAAATGCCGACGGGCTTGCCTTCGTCGTTGCGGATAAAGATGGTCGAGGACTTGAGCAGCTTGCCATCGGTGGTTTTAGTGAGGTACGGCTCGCGGTCGTGTACGTCGGTGCTGCCCTCGTGCATGGACTCAAACACAATATGGCTGGGGCCGTCACCCAGTTTGCGCCCGCTGACGTGGCCGTTTTCGATCACTACGATGGAGTGGTCCACGTCCTCGGTCTCCAGATCGTGGACGACGACTTCGCAGTTGGGGCCAAATTGGAGCGCCAGGCCGTGTGCGAGGCGCTTGTAAAACTCAATCTGTGCGGGGGTCATGGGTGCCTTCCTAAAAATTAGTTTGGGCACACTTTGCCATAAACCACACCTGTTCGCAAATAACGAAAGCGTTGCTGCGTTATGTGACCGTTCGTCGGCGAAAAGGTACCGATTACGGCAACAAACAATTTGTTAGGTTTAGCAATCAAAAAGTGTGATAGAACAGTGCTAACAAACTTTTTGTTTGGCATCCACATAAAAGTTCAGTCGCATGAATGGGAATGGGCTGAAACGCGTATGCGGGGGCCGGCAAGAGAGGACTTAAGGAGTTCACCGTATGGCCGATAAGATCCAGTGGGCGGGCAACACGATGCCCAAGAGCGATGACAAGCACTTGGGAATCATGAGCCTCGATCACGTGAAGAAGGCCCGTGCCTTCCACCAGTCGTTCCCCCAGTACACCGTCACTCCGCTTGCCCGCCTGGATGGCCAGGCTGCACGCCTGGGCCTGTCCAACCTGTGCGTTAAGGACGAGAGCTATCGCTTTGGCCTCAACGCCTTTAAGGTCCTGGGCGGTTCGTTTGCCATGGCCAACTACATTGCCGACGAGACCGGCAATGATGTTGCCGAGTGCACCTTCGATTACCTGACCTCCGATCAGCTTGCCAAGGACTTTGGCCAGGCTACCTTCTTTACCGCCACCGACGGCAACCATGGCCGCGGCGTGGCATGGGCTGCCAACAAGCTGGGCCAGAAGGCCGTCGTGCACATGCCCAAGGGTTCCACCAAGCCCCGCTTTGATAACATCGCCGCCGAGGGCGCCACGGTGACCATCGAAGAGGTCAACTACGACGAGTGCGTGCGCATGGCCGCCGCCGAGGCCGATGCCTGCGAGCGCGGCGTCATCGTTCAGGACACCGCCTGGGAGGGCTACGAGAAGATCCCGTCTTGGATTATGGAGGGCTACGGCACCATGGCTTCCGAGGCTGCCGAGCAGCTGCGCGAGATGGCCATCAACCGCCCGACGCATGTCTTTGTCCAGGCTGGCGTAGGCTCGCTCGCCGGTGCCGTGGTGGGCTACTTCACTAACCTGTATCCCGATAACCCGCCCACCTTTGTCGTGGTCGAGTGCGCTCCGGCCGCCTGCCTGTACAAGGGCGCTGCCGCCGGCGACGGCGACCCGCGCATCGTGGACGGCGACATGCCCTCCATCATGGCCGGCCTGTGCTGTGGCGAGCCCAACATCCTGGGTTGGGATATCCTGCGCAACCACGCTACCGCCTTCGTGTCCTGCCCCGACTGGGTCACCGCTCGCGGCATGCGCACCCTGGGCGCTCCCGAGAAGGGCGACCCGCGCGTCATCTCCGGCGAGTCCGGCGCTGTGACCACCGGCCTGGTCGAGACCCTCATGCTCGATCCCGAGTACGCCGAGCTCAAGGAGCTCATCGGCCTGGACAAGACGAGCTCCGTGCTCTGCTTCTCCACCGAGGGCGACACGGACCCCGACCAGTATCGTCGAATTGTTTGGGAAGGCGAATATCCCACTTGCTAATCGTTGGGGCGGAGTAAATAGGTATCGCTCCGCCACCTCACAGGTAGATTCCTTCGTTTGAAAGGTTATGAACAATGGCTAAAGAACTCGATTTCGACGCTATCAAGGCTGCTGCTGAGTCTCATCGTGCTGATATGACTCGCTTCCTGCGCGCTATGATCTCCCATCCCTCTGAGTCCTGCGAGGAGGGTGAGGTTGTTGCTTGCATCAAGGCCGAGATGGAGAGCCTTGGCTATGACGAGGTCAAGGTCGACGGCCTGGGCAACGTTATGGGCTTTATGGGCGAGGGCGACAAGATCATCGCCATCGACTCTCACATCGACACCGTCGGCATCGGCAACATCGAGAACTGGGATGCCGATCCCTATGAGGGCTACGAGACCGACGAGATCATCTACGGCCGCGGTGGCTCCGACCAGGAGGGCGGCATGGCTTCTGCTACCTACGCTGCCAAGATGATGAAGGACATGGGCCTCATCCCCGAGGGCTACAAGATCATGGTCGTCGGCACCGTCCAGGAAGAGGACTGCGACGGCATGTGCTGGCAGTACATCTACAACAAGGACGGCATTAAGCCCGAGTTCGTCATTTCCACCGAGCCCACCGACGGCGGCATCTACCGCGGTCACCGCGGCCGCATGGAGATCCGCGTCGACGTTCACGGCACCTCCTGCCACGGCTCCGCTCCCGACCGCGGCGACAACGCCATTTACAAGATGGCCGACATCATCGCCGACGTCCGCGCCCTCAACAACAACGGCTGCGACGAGTCGACCGACATCAAGGGTCTCGTCAAGATGCTCGACCCCAAGTACAACCCCGAGCACTTCGAGGATGCCCGCTTCCTGGGCCGCGGCACCTGCACCGTCAGCCAGATCTTCTACACCAGCCCCAGCCGTTGCGCTGTCGCTGACTCCTGCGCCATCTCCATCGACCGTCGTATGACCGCCGGTGAGACCTGGGAGTCCTGCCTGGACGAGATCCGCAACCTGCCGGCCGCCAAGAAGTACGGCGACGACGTGAAGGTCTCCATGTACATGTACGACCGTCCGTCCTGGACCGGCGAGGTCTACGAGACCGAGGCTTACTTCCCCACGTGGATCAACAAGGAGACCGCTCCGCACGTCAAGGCCCTCGTCGACGCCCACAAGGCCATGTTCGGTGACGAGCGCATCGGCTGCGAGCCCAGCATGGACAAGCGCACCGGTCGCCCGCTGTGCGACAAGTGGACCTTCTCCACGAACTGCGTTTCCATCCAGGGCCGCTACGGCATCCCCTGCGTGGGCTTTGGCCCGGGTGCCGAGTCTCAGGCTCACGCTCCCAACGAGGTCACCTACAAGGACGACCTGGTCACCGCTGCCGCCATGTATGTGGCTGCTCTGAACCTCTACGATCCGAGCCAGGCCGATGGCGACGCCACCGTGTTCCGCGCCGGTCTGACCAACAACAAGATCGACTAGTCCCATTCCTCGATCTTGTTGAGCCGGGGACAGTTTATGCCCCCGGCACCTCCTGTTGACTTGGGGCCCGCGGTCGTTATCTCCCATGCTTCCTCAACGGTAGCGGGTCCTCGTCATGGTGCTCTGCATGTTCTAGCCACATGCGCATGCCGGAACACATCTACTCATTGCGATCGTTTCATCTTTAGAAAGGACATTTCCATGGACGCTAAGTTTACCGAGCTCGTCGAGCAGCTGAACGGCCTCGATTTTAAGGGTATGTACGGCAGCGATTTCCTGCACACTTGGGACAAGACCACCGATGAGCTCAAGGCTCTCTACATCGTCGCCGACGCCCTGCGCGAGCTGCGTGAGAACAACGTTTCGTCCAAGATTTTCGACTCCGGTCTTGCCGTCTCCCTGTTCCGCGACAACTCCACCCGTACGCGCTTCTCCTTCTCTAAGGCCGCCAACCTGCTCGGCCTTGAGCTGCAGGACCTGGACGAGAAGAAGTCCCAGATCGCCCACGGCGAGACCGTCCGCGAGACCGCTACCATGATCTCCTTTATGGCCGACGTCATCGGCATCCGCGACGACATGTACATCGGCAAGGGCGACGCCTATATGGCCGAGGTCTCCGAGTCTGTCCAGCAGGCCTACGAGGACGGCGTTCTGGATCACCGTCCCACGCTCATCTCCTTGCAGTCCGATTCCGACCACCCCACGCAGTCCTCTGCCGACATGCTCTACCTCATCAACGAGTTTGGCGGCCTCGAGAACCTCAAGGGCAAGAAGGTTGCCGTCACTTGGGCCTATTCGCCCTCTTACGGCAAGCCGCTGTCCTGCCCGCAGTCGCTGATCAGCCTGCTGCCCCGCTTTGGCATGGACGTCACCCTGGCCCACCCCGAGGGCTACGACCTCATGCCCGAGGTCGTCGAGCGCGCCAAGGGCTATGCCGCCGAGTCCGGCACCACCTTTAAGCAGGTCAACACCATGGCCGAGGCCTTCGAGGGCGCCGACATCGTGATCCCCAAGAGCTGGGCTCCGTTTGCCGCCATGGAGAAGCGTACCAACCTGTACGCCGAGGGCGACGACGCCGGCATCGCAGCGCTCGAGAAGGAGCTGCTCGCCCAGAACGCTACCCATCAGGACTGGTGCTCCACGACCGAGCTCATGGAGAAGACTGCCAACGGCCAGGACACCATCTTTATGCACCCGCTGCCCGCCGACATCTCCGGTGTCTCCTGCGAGCACGGCGAGGTTAACGCCGACGTCTTCGACATGCACCGCGTGGGCATGTACAAGGAGGCTTGCTACAAGCCGTACGCCATCGCTGCCATGATGTTCCTGCAGAAGGTTGCCGATCCCGCCGCTACCCTCAAGGCCCTCGACGAGCGCAACACCGCCCGTTGGCTCCAGGCCTAAAGCCGGGCTGAGGTAAGCCATGTAAAGGGGGCGCTCTGCCAACCGGCGGGGTGCCCCCTTTTTTGCATCGCGGGCGTGCGGGATAAGCGCTTTCGATGTGGATGCCCGCGGCGCGAGTTATGGGTACGATGGTTTCAGGGGAGGTATCACCATGAGACTTGGATGCGTCATTATGGCTTCGGGCGAGGGCAAGCGGTTTGGCTCTAACAAGATGCTTGCCGATATCTGTGGCGAGCCGCTGATTGCCCGGACCATCGATTCGGTTCCCCGGGGCTTTGACGTCGTGGTTTCGACGCGTTGGCCCGAGGTCGCTCAGATTTGCGAGGAAAAGCATTGCCCGTGCGTGCTGCACGATGGCGAGCTGCGCAGCGAAAGCGTCCGTGTGGGCCTTTCGTGGGGAGTCGAACGCAACTGGAAAGGTTGCCTCTTTTTGCCGGGCGACCAGCCGCTTGTGAGCGCGGATTCTTTTGAGGCCATGGTTCACGCGTTTGACGAGCGTGGCCGCAAACATCCGGTGCGCTTGGCGTGCAGCGGTGAGCCTTCGAGTCCGGTGCTCTTTCCGGCGGAACTGTTCGATGCACTTATGTGTCTTGAGGGCAAGGACGGCGGGGGCTCGATTCTCAAAGGTCGCGTCGACGTTGCGCTGGTCGAGGCGCGTGCCTACGAGCTGTGGGACGTCGACACCGTCAAGGGACAGCGACGCATAACGGAGCATATTGCCGCCTGCTCGTATTTTGATCGCGTGGCCAACTGCATCAATCAATAAGGAGCAATTATGATCATCATCAAAAACGGCGCGCTCGTGACGTCCCAGGGGCTTCGCCGCGCCGATCTTGCCATGGATGGCGATAAGATCGTGCGGATCGCCGCAGCGATTGAGCCGGCCGAGGGCGATACCGTCGAGGATGCCGCGGGCTGCTGGGTGTTCCCCGGCTTTATCGACGGCCACACGCACATGCAATGCTGGACTGGCATGGATTGGACGGCCGATAGCTTTGAGACCGGCACGCGCGCGGCTGCCTGCGGCGGCACGACGACCATTGTGGACTACGCGACGGCCGATCGCGGCGTGACCATGCCCGATGCCCTTGCCGAGTGGCATCATCGCGCCGACGGCACCTGCACGGCAAACTACGCTTTTCATATGGCACTCGCCGAGTGGAACGAGCACAACCGCGCCGATCTTTCGGCCATGCGCGAGGCGGGCGTATCGTCGTTCAAGACCTACTTTGCCTACGATCATCTGCGCCTGGACGATGCCGAGACGCTCGAGGTGCTCGAGGAACTCAAGCGTATTGGCGGCATACTGTGCGTGCATTGCGAGAACGGTACGCTGGTCAACGTGCTGCAGAAGCGCGTGTTTGAGCAGGGTATCCACGGGCCCGAGGGCCATGCGCTCAGCCGTCCGGATGTGTGCGAGGCCGAGGCAGTGAGCCGTCTGCTATATCTGGCGCACCTGGCCGGTGACGCCCCAGTCAATGTGGTGCACCTTTCGACCAAGCTGGGGCTCGAGGCCATTCGCGCTGCCAAAGCGCGCGGGCAGAAGAATATCTATGTCGAGACCTGCCCCCAGTATCTGATGCTTGACGACACCTGCTATCTGGAGCAGGGCGAGGACGGCTTTGCGGGCGCCAAGTACGTGATGAGCCCGCCGCTGCGCCATGCCGGTGACCGTGCGGCACTGCGCGAGGCGCTTGTGGCCGGCGAGATCGATACGATTGCGACCGATCATTGCAGCTTTAACCTGCACGGGCAAAAGGACCGCGGGCGCGACGATTTCCGCGCGATTCCCAACGGCGGGCCCGGCGTGGAGCATTGTCCCGTCGCGATTGCCACGAGCTTTGAGGGACAGCTGGGACCCGAGGACCTCTGCCGCTTGATGAGCGAGAACCCGGCGCGCGTCTTTGGCATGTATCCGCGCAAGGGCTGTCTTGCCGAGGGCTCCGATGCCGACGTGTGCGTGTGGGATCCCCAGGCACGCTGGACCATTAGCGCGGCGACGCAGCATCAGGCCGTGGACTACACGCCGCTCGAGGGCTTTGAGGCGCATGGCCGCGCCAAGGCCGTGTTTGTGAACGGTGTGCTGGCGGCGCGCGATGGCGAGCCCACCGGAGCCCAACCCGGCCGCTACGTGCCCCGCTAACAGGGGGAGTGCCGGACCCCCCTCCGCAGTTGCGATGAAATACGGACTGTTTGTGGCCGTCATACGGCCAAACAGTCCGTATTTCACCGCAACTGACGAGATGGGGCCGGCTATTTGAGGCTGCTGGCGACGACGGGGCGGTCGAGAGCTGCCTCGAAGCGGTCGGCTATCGTTGAGTCGGCAAGTGTGTCGGCTTGGTTGAGCATGATGCGGGCATTGTTGAGGTTCAGCATCTGCAGCTCGGCATTGAGCACCATGGCGACGCGCTCTGGGGTGGCAGTGTCGGTGGGCTCGCAGCCGCAACGCTCGCAAAAGAGCTCGGGGCGGTGGACGGCTTCGTTGATGGGCTTGCCGAGCCCTGAGGCGCCGACGATCCAGACGATGTTGGCCGTGCCAGAGGGAATCACCGGCTCCCAGGCGGCGTGCGCCTTGAGCGGGAGCCGCTTGCTGCCGTCCGCCTCGGCCAGGACGTAGTCAAAGCGCTGCGCCAGCTGGTCGAGCGGCTCGGCAGGGGAGGAGAGCTTGCCCGTCTGGGGGTCCAAGACGCCCGCCTGGCAGATGCTTCCCCGCACAAGCCCCGCGCAGGCCTCGCAGGTGCAACCGGGGACATGCGCGGCGCCCGGCTTCCAAGGTACGGCGTCCAGGCGACGGCTCGACCCGTCCCATGGCACGCCGGCGACGGGGAACATATGCGTGGTGGTGCAGAGGAGCACGCGGCCGCCAGCGCGCATGAGCTCAAGACCCAGCGTTTTGAGCAACGTCGACTTGCCACCGCTGCCGATAATCGCGGTAATGCCTGGCTTGATCCTGAGCGCCGAGGCAAGATTGCCGCTAACCGTTTCCATCTGTTCACCGCCGTATAATACTGTGATAATAAATAATCATCAGAGTAGCGGTCGAACCGCTTTTGCTCTGCTCAAACCGTAGCACAGGGAGGTGCCCCGGGAATGCTCGTTTATGTTCGCGGCGCCGGCGATATCGCCACGGGTGTCGCCGCTCGCTTGGTGCGTGCCGGCGTGTCGGTCGTTATGGCCGATATCGCGGTTCCCACGTGCATCCGCCGCACAATCAGTTTTTGCGAGGCCATTCGCTTGGGCGAGGTCCAGGTCGAGGGCATTCGCGCTCGCTTGGCGCAGACGCCGGCAGAGGCGCTCGAGATTACCCAAGCGGGGGATGTCGCCGTGGTGGTGGACCCTCAGGCCAAGATGCTCGATGAGCTTAAACCCGCGGCTGTGGTCGACGCGATTTTGGCCAAGCGCAACCTGGGCACCACGCGCGACATGGCGCCTACCGTCATCGCCGTGGGGCCGGGCTTTACCGCGCCGGTCGATTGCGACGCCGTGGTCGAGACCATGCGCGGGCATTTCCTGGGCCGTGTCATTACCCAAGGTTCACCCCAGCCCAACACGGGCGTGCCGGGCATTATCGCTGGCTATGGCAAAGAGCGTGTTATCCACAGCCCCGCCGCCGGCGTGTTTCGGTCCGACCGCGCAATCGGCGACATCGTGCGCGCCGGAGACGTGATTGGCTACGCGGGCGATACGCCCATGCGCACGCAGATCGATGGCTGTCTGCGCGGGCTTTTGGCGAACGGCGTGCAGGTGACCGAGGGCTTTAAATGCGCCGATGTCGATCCGCGCGGCGATGCCAGCTATATCAACTACATTTCGGACAAGGCGACGTCGGTCGGCGGCGGCGTGCTCGAGGCACTCGCTATGCTCACCGATATCTTTAGAGGATAGAAGGCGGCAATGGAAAAGCTCGATGTTGTGAATGCGGCGCTTGTCGCCCTGCGTGCTGGCGAGACGTGCGAGCTCGTGGTCGTGGTCGGCACGGCGGGGTCGTCGCCGCGCGGCGTGGGCGCCTGGATGGCCGTCTTTGCCGACGGTAGCCAGGCGGGCACCATCGGCGGCGGCAAGATCGAGCTCTTTGCGCTGGACGAGGCGCGCGAACTCCTGAGCGCGGGACAGTCGCGTCTGGTCCGCTACACCATGGGCGGCGAGAACTCCGATACCGGCATGATCTGCGGCGGAGCCATCTGCCTGTGCTATCTGCATCTGGATGCGACCAAGGCACCGTTGTTCCAGGAAATTGCCGACGCCTTGGCGTATCGACGTATCGGCGACTTCGTCATCGACTTTGAGCCGTTTATCGCGAGTGCGCTCGAGGGCGATGTGGCCGAGTACCATGGCGAGGCATCGCGCCATACCATTGCGGGCTGCCCCGGGCTTTCACTGGTGGAGGAGGGGAGTAAGGTCACCTACACCAATGCCGCCTCCGAGATTCCTCCCGCGCACATCGAGACGCTCTGCCCCGAGGGCCTGACCTACATCTTTGGCTGCGGACACGTGGGCGCCGCGACGGCGCGCGTGCTCACGGCGGCGGGCTTTGCCGTCGTGGCCTGCGATGACCGCCCCGGCACGCTGACGCCCGAATGGGTGCCCGGTGTCTACGATCGTCGCCTGGTCGATTACAAGAACCTGAGCGAGCCGTGTCCCATCGGCCCGCGCGACTTGGTGGTCGTCGCCACGGCGGGTCACAAGTCCGATATCGACGTGGTGATTCAGGCCATGCGCGCCAAGCCCGCCTACCTGGGCTGCCTGGGTTCGCGCCGCAAGACGGCCTTTGTGCGCGCCCGCCTGGAGCAGGAGGGCTTTACACAGGACCAGATCGACGAGCTGCACCTGCCGATCGGCGTTGCCATCGAGGCCGAGGACCCCGAGGAGATTGCCATCTCCATCGCCGCCGAGATGATCCACCTGCGCCGCACCAAACTCGTCCCCCGCAAGCGCTAATCGCATCCCCACCAATAAGTTGCGGTGAAATACGGACTGTTTAAGCCTGTTAGGCCGCCAAACAGTCCCTATTTCACCGCAACTGCTATTTGGGACCCATTTGTGCGGGGGAGTTGTGGAGTTGTGCAGGCAGACGAGGTTTTTCTGGAAATACGCTCCCGATGCGCGTATAGTACCGATTGTTTTGTCGGCTCCTGCTGCGTCGAGTCCAAACCGCAAAATGCCATGAGCGGCGCGGATGCAGCCAGGAGGCACGAGGACAACCCATCGTGGCCACGCCCCGTGCTTAAAACCCCAAGAAGGAGTGAACAATGGCAGAAGAGAAGTATGTGCCGCGTCTGAAGACCAAGTACAACAACGAGGTCAAGCAGCAGCTTCAGGACAAGTTCCAGTACGAGAACGTCATGATGATCCCCAAGTTTGAGAAGATCGTCGTGAACATGGGTGTCGGCGAGGCCGCTACCGATTCCAAGGCCATCGACGGTGCCGTGCGCGACCTGCGCGCCATCACCGGCCAGCAGCCGATGATCACCCGTGCCCGCAAGTCCATCGCTACCTTCCGCCTGCGCGCTGGTATGCCGATCGGCTGCAAGGTTACCCTGCGTGGCGACCGTATGTGGGAGTTCTTCGATCGTCTGACCTCCGTCGCGATCCCCCGTATCCGCGACTTCCGCGGCATCTCCGCCAAGAGCTTCGACGGCCGTGGTAACTTCTCCATGGGCGTCACCGAGCAGCTCATCTTCCCCGAGATCGACTTCGATTCCGTCGATCACCAGCGTGGTATGGACATCACTTTCGTGACCACCGCCAACACCGATGAGGAGGCCAAGGCCCTTCTGGACGCCTTCGGTTTCCCGTTCAAGAAATAGGTTCACCTGCCCTATAAGCGCCGTTCCCACAAGGGGGCGGCGCTTGGGGCGAACAATACTCTATGTGAGGAGGATATAAGTGGCTAAGACATCGATGATCGTCAAGTGCAATCGCAAGCAGAAGTTCTCTACTCGTGAGTACACGCGCTGCCAGCGCTGCGGCCGTCCGCACTCTGTGTACCGCAAGTTCGGCCTGTGCCGTGTCTGCTTCCGCGAGCTTGCACTCAAGGGCGAGCTTCCCGGCGTTAAGAAGGCCAGCTGGTAAGTCACTACCAGCGTTTCAAGCATCAGTTTGGAACAGGGAAAACGCGCTAAAAAGGCTTTGCCGTTAAGGGCGGCGAAGAACCAAGAGCACGTGTTCATCAAGAACGAAGGAGAATCTGTATGAACCTTACAGACCCGATCGCAGATATGCTTACGCGCATCCGTAACGCTAACTCTGTGAACAAGGCCACGGTCTCCATGCCGAGCAGCAAGAAGCTCGTCGAGATCGCTCGTGTTCTGCACGAGGAGGGCTACATCGAGGGCTACGATGTCGAGGACACCGTTCCCCAGAAGACTCTGCACATCACGCTTAAGTATGGTCCCAAGAAGGCTAAGGTCATCAACGGCATCCGCCGCATTTCCAAGCCGGGCCTGCGTAAGTACACCGGCGTTGCCGACATGCCCCGCGTCCGCGGTGGCCTTGGTACCGCCATTATTTCCACCAGCCATGGCGTCATGACCGACCGCGATGCTCGCAAGCACAACGTCGGCGGCGAGATCATCGCTTACGTCTGGTAATTCGCTCGGTAGGTAGAAGGAAAGGAGATCACCGTGTCTCGTATCGGTAATAAGCCTGTCCAGATTCCCGCCGGAGTCGAAGTGGCAGTCAACGGCAACAACGTTGTCGTCAAGGGCCCCAAGGGCCAGCTCGAGCTCGATGTCTTTGAGAAGCTCGCTATCAACGTCGAGGACAACGTCCTCACCGTTTCCCGTCCCGACGACGAGCGTGAGACCCGTGCCCGCCACGGCCTCACCCGCGCCCTCATCCACAACATGGTTGTTGGCGTTTCCGAGGGCTTCGAGAAGAAGCTCGAGCTCGCCGGCGTCGGTTACCGCGTGCAGCAGAAGGGTAAGAACCTCGAGTTCTCCCTGGGCTTCTCGCACCCCGTGATCGTCGAGGCTCCCGAGGGCATCACCTTCGAGGTTCCCGACAACACCCACGTGAACGTCAAGGGTATCAACAAGCAGCAGGTCGGTCAGATCGCCGCTGAGATCCGCGGCCATCGTCCTCCCGAGCCTTACAAGGGCAAGGGTATCCACTACGTTGGCGAGCACATCCGCCGCAAGCTGGGTAAGGCCGCCAAGTAGTCGTAACCGACTCACTCGCATAAGACCAGCACCCCGTCAGGTGCTGGCAAGATCAACCTTTTTAGGAGTTTACGTATGAACAAGCATAAGGCGAAGCTGGAAGGCCTCAAGCGTCGTCAGCGTCGTGTTCGCGGCAAGGTCTCGGGTACCTCCGAGCGTCCGCGTCTTCGCGTGACCCGTACTAACGCCAACATCTATGCCCAGATCATCGATGACAGCAAGGGCTCCAGCCTGACGCTCGTCTCTGCCTCGACCCTCGAGGCCGAGTTCAAGGGCACCCACACCTCGAACAAGGAGGCTGCGGAGAAGGTCGGTCAGCTCGTTGGCAAGCGCGCCATCGAGGCCGGCATTACCAAGGTCGCTTTCGATCGCGGTGGCCGTATCTACCATGGCCGCGTCAAGGCCCTCGCCGACGGTGCTCGTGCCGCCGGTCTCGAGTTCTAGGAGGTATGTAGCACATGGCTCGTAATCAGAAGCAGCAGCGCGAGGCCTCCGAGTTCGAGGAGCGCGTCGTTTACATCAACCGCGTGTCGAAGACCGTCAAGGGTGGTCGTCGCATGAGCCTCGTCGCTCTCGTCGTCGTTGGCGACGGCAAGGGCAACGTCGGCGTTGGCATGGGCAAGTCCGCTGAGGTGCCCATGGCCATCTCCAAGGCATCTCTCGATGCCAAGAAGAACATGTTCCACGTGCCGGTGACCGAGCAGGGCACCATCCCGCACGAGGTTCTCGGCCACTTTGGTGCCGGCCGCATCATCATCAAGCCCGCTGTCGAGGGTACCGGCGTTATCGCCGGCGGCGCTGTGCGTCCCCTCTTTGAGCTTGCTGGCATCAAGAACGTCCTGTCCAAGTCCCTCGGTACCGACAACGGCCTTAACATCATCAAGGCTGCCGTCGAGGGCCTCAAGGAGCTCTCCAGCCCTGAGGACGTCGCGGCTCGCCGTGGCCTGACGGTCTCCGAGATGTTCGTCGGTAAGGAGAACTAAGCATGGCTGACACCATCAAGATCAAGCAGGTCCGCAGCACCAACGGTTGCAAGCAGGACCAGGTCCGTACTGTCCGTGCCCTCGGTCTCCACAGGATCCGCGAGGTTCGCGAGATTGCTGACAACGAGTCCGTCCGCGGCATGATCTTCAAGGTCAAGCACCTTGTCGAGATTGTAGAGGAGTAGCAAATGCAGCTTCACGATCTTACTCCCGCGCCCGGTTCCACCAAGAACCGCAAGCGCGTCGGCCGTGGCAATTCTTCGGGTCACGGCACCACTTCTGGCCGCGGCCAGAAGGGCCAGGGTTCCCGCTCTGGCGGCACCAAGGGTGCCGGCTTCGAGGGTGGCCAGACTCCGCTGGCTATGCGCCTGCCCAAGCTTCCGGGCTTCCGCAACCCCCGTCGTATCGAGTACACCGCTGTTAACGTTGAGCGTCTCGAGCGTAAGTTCGAGGACGGCGCTGTGATCGACGGTGCCGCTCTTAAGGCCGCTCGCATCACCAAGAGCGAGTTCGAGCCCGTCAAGGTGCTCGGCAATGGTGAGCTCACCAAGAAGTTCACGGTCAAGGTCGACAAGGTCAGCGCTTCTGCGCAGGCCAAGATCGAGGCCGCCGGCGGAAAGGTCGAGCTGCCGTGCTAAATGGTCTTAAGAATGCTTTCCGCATCAAAGAATTGCGCGAAAAGATTCTTTTTACCATAGCTATGCTCGTCGTGTACCGCATTGGTGCGCACGTTCCTGTGCCCGGCATTCCCTTCCAGGGGATGCTGGGCCTTTTCTCGACCGATAACAATTCGGTCGCCGCAGGTGCTATGGCCCTCCTGAATCTTTTCTCTGGCGGCGCGTTGAGCTATGTGTCGGTGTTTTCGCTGGGCATCATGCCTTACATCACCAGCTCGATCATCCTCCAGATGCTCCAGGCCGTCGTGCCTTCCCTGCATGAGCTTGCCCGCGAGGGCGAGGTCGGTCAGACCAAGATTACGCAGTATTCGCGTTACCTCACCCTGGCTCTGGCAATCCTCAACTCCGTGGGTTACCTCTTCCTCTTTAAGAGCTTCGGCATCAGCTTTAATGGCGCCGGCGCTCCCGAGATCATCTTCGACCTCATGATCGTCGGTACGCTCACCGCGGGCGCTATGCTGATCATGTGGATTGGTGAGCTCATCACCCAGCGCGGTATCGGCAATGGCATGTCGCTGATCATCTTCGCGAACATCATGGCCGGTCTGCCGCAGGCTATCTTCTCCAGCACCGAGGGCAACGCCGGTGGCATCATCACCATGGTGATCATCTGCGCCATCATCCTGCTGGTTATCCCGCTGATTGTTTTCCTTGAGCGCGGCCAGCGCCGCATCCCGGTCTCCTACGCTAAGCGCGTCGTGGGCCGTCGCATGATGGGTGGCCAGACCACCTACCTGCCCATCAAGGTCAACACCGCGGGTGTCGTGCCGATCATCTTCGCTTCGGCGCTGCTGTACTTCCCGGCTCAGATTGCCGTGTTCTTCCCCGGCATCGGCTGGATTCAGGCAGTTGCCTCCGCGCTTTCGACCGGTTGGCTCAACTGGGTGCTTAACGTTGTCCTCATCGTGTTCTTCGCGTACTTCTACACCTCCATGGTGTTCAACCCCGATGACACGGCCGATAACCTTAAGAAGCAGGGCGGCTTTATTCCGGGCGTCCGTCCGGGTAGGGCTACCGCGGCCTACATCAAGAACGCGCTCAACAAGATCACGCTTCCCAGCGCTGTCTTTTTGGCGCTCATCGCCATCGTGCCTTCGATCATCTTCTCCTTCACGGGTAACCATCTGATCCAGGCATTTGGCGGCACGTCCATCCTCATCATGGTCGGCGTCGTGCTCGACACGGTCGATAAGCTCGAAGGCCAGATCAAGATGTATGATTACGATGGATTCTTTAAATAGGCTAGAGGAGGATTGCTCATGAACCTCGTATTGCTCGGAGCTCCGGGTGCCGGTAAGGGCACCGTCGCACAGGAGCTCGTCGCCGAGTTTGGCGTCGCCCATATTTCCACGGGCGACCTGCTGCGTGCTGCCGTCAAGGGTGGCACCGAGCTTGGTATTCAGGCTAAGAAGTACATGGACGCTGGCGAGCTCGTTCCCGACCAGCTCGTGATCGACCTTGTCAAGGAGCGCCTTGCCGCCGATGACGCCCAGCAGGGCTTCATCCTCGACGGCTTCCCGCGCAACACCGCCCAGGCTGTGACGCTCGATTCCGAGCTCTCCGCCATGGGTCGCGAGATCGACTGCGCCCTTCTGGTCGATGTGGCCCCCGAGGTCATTATCGATCGTCTGTCTTCGCGTCGCACCTGCCGCGCATGCGGTTACACCGGCACCGCTGCCGATGCTACCTGCCCCAAGTGTGGCGGCGAGATGTATCAGCGCGACGACGACAAGCCCGAGACCATCAAGAACCGTCTCGACGTCTACGAGAAGTCCACGAGTCCGCTCGTCGACTACTATCGTGGCCAGGGTCTGCTCAAGTCGGTCAACGGTGACCAGGCTCGTGAGACCGTGTACGGGGATGTCAAAGAGGCTCTCGGTCTATGATCAAGATTAAGTCTGCAACGCAAATCGAGCAGATGAAGAAGGCAGGAGCGCTATCTAAGATGGCGCTCCGCCACGTTGGAGCCATGGTGCGTCCCGGCGTTTCGACTTTTGAGCTCGATCAGCTCGCGGAGCAGATTATCCGCATGCATGGCGGCACCCCTGCCTTTAAGGGTTACGGCGGGTTCCCGGGGACCATATGCGCATCGATTAACGATGCCGTGGTCCACGGTATTCCCAACCCTGACATGATCCTGCGCGATGGCGATATCATCTCCATCGATACGGGAGCCGTTGTTGACGGTTGGGTCGGCGATAACGCATGGACGTTTTTCGTCGGCACCCCCACGCCCGAAGCCAAGGCTTTGTGCGAGGTCACGCGCGATTGCCTTAAGGCTGCCATCGAGCAGGCTGTTCCCGGTAACCATATCGGGGACGTCGGTTATGCCGTTCAGTCCCTCGCCGAGTCTCACGGTTACGGTGTGCTTCGTGATTATGTGGGCCATGGCATTGGCCGCGTGATGCACGAGGACCCCAACGTTCCTAACTATGGAAAGAAGGGGAGGGGCGTTCGCCTCCAAGCCGGCATGGTCATTGCCATCGAGCCGATGGTTACGATGGGTTCCAACCATGTGAGCACGGGCTCCGACGGTTGGATTGTTACGACCAACGACCATCTGCCCGCCGCGCACTACGAGAACACCGTCGCCATCACCAATGACGGTCCGGTGATTCTCACCACGGATGCGCAAGGTGCTTGGTGTTCCTTGCAAGGCGGTGAAATGTAAAAGTCGCCGCCCCCTGATGCCCAACCTCGCCTTTCAATTTCGAAGGCATGACCCCAAGGTCTATGCCTTCTCATTTCAAGGCGATCTTGGGCATCAGGGAACGGCTTTGTTTTACATTTCAAATGTAACAAGTTCCACTTAGTTGTGGAGCCATTACGAAGTTATTACGATGCGTGCATACGTGTTGTAGAATACTCAATCGCTGTCGTTTTCTAGAGAAAGATGATTGCTTGTGAAGAAGGAAGACGCAATTGAGCTTGAGGGTACGGTAAAGGAACCGCTGCCCAATGCCATGTTTAAGGTCGAGCTCGAGAACGGTCATTCGGTTCTGTGCAACATTTCTGGCAAGATCCGAATGAATTACATCCGTATTCTCCCCGGTGACAGGGTTGTCGTGGAGCTTTCCCCGTACGACCTGACCCGCGGCCGCATCACCTATCGCTACAAATAGCGGCACGCATACACGCACTCCATTTCCGACTGCAGGCTTAGCTCAACCTACGGTCGGATTGTGTGTGAAGACCAGCCATAGTTTTAAACGCCTGCGGCTGGGCGAGTAGATAGTAGGGAAGTAGTTTGAGCGCTACCGAAAGGAAGAACGATGAAGGTACGTCCTTCGGTCAAGAAGATGTGCGATAAGTGCAAAATCATTAGGCGCCATGGCAAGGTCCTCGTCATTTGCGAGAACCCCCGTCATAAGCAGCGTCAGGGTTAAGAGAGGAGACTACGTTGGCCCGTATTAATGGTGTCGACCTCCCGCGTGAGAAGCGCGTTGAGATCGGTCTGACCTACATTTACGGCATCGGCCGCACCACTGCGACGAAGATTTGCGTCGAGTGCAACGTTAACGTGGATACGCGCGTTAAGGACCTCACCGAGGATGAGGTTAACGCCATCCGCGATTATATCGATAAGAACCAGATCATGGTTGAGGGCGACCTCCGCCGTGAGCGCAACCAGAACGTCAAGCGCCTTATGGACATCGGCTGCAACCGCGGCCTTCGTCACCGCAAGGGCCTCCCGGTCCGCGGCCAGCGCACCCACACTAACGCTCGTACCCGCAAGGGCCCGAAGCGTCAGATCGGTGCTAAGAAGAAGAAATAAGGAGCGCTAGATAGATGGCTACTGCTAAGAAGAACGTTCGCGCTGCCCGTCTGAAGCGCGCGGACCGTAAGAACATTTCCGTGGGCCAGGCTCACATTCGTTCTACGTTCAACAACACGATCGTTTCGATCACCGATCCCCAGGGCAACGTCATTTCCTGGAAGTCGGCTGGCCAGGTGGGCTTCAAGGGCTCCCGTAAGTCCACGCCGTTCGCTGCTCAGATGGCTGCCGAGGCTGCTGCCAAGCAGGCCATGGAGCACGGTATGAAGAAGGTTTCCGTCTTCGTCAAGGGCCCCGGCTCCGGTCGTGAGACCGCCATCCGCTCCCTCCAGGCTGCTGGCCTCGAGGTCTCGAGCATCCAGGACAAGACCCCCATTCCGCACAACGGCTGCCGCCCCAAGAAGCGTCGCCGCGTGTAACTGAAAGGATCGTATCAATATGGCAATCGACAGGACTCCTGTTCTTAAGCGCTGCCGTCAGCTCGGGATCGATCCCGCTGAGCTCGGTTACAGCAGCAAGAAGGAATCTATCCGTCAGCCCAAGCGCCGTCGCAAGGAATCTGAGTACGGCATGCAGCTGCGCGAGAAGCAGAAGGTCAAGTTCATCTATGGCGTTCTGGAGAAGCAGTTCCACGGCTACTTCAACAAGGCCCGTAAGATGAACGGCGTCACCGGTGAGAACCTCATGATCATTCTTGAGTCTCGCCTCGACAACGTTGTCTTCCGTCTTGGCTTCGCCCGCACCCGCAAAGAGGCTCGTCAGTCCGTCCGTCACGGTCACTTCACCGTGAACGGCAAGCGCGTGGACATCCCGTCCTACCGCGTCAAGGCCGGCGACGTCGTCGCTGTCGGCGAGAAGTTCCGTGACCTCCTCCCCATCAAGGAGGCCCTGATTTCCTCCGAGCGCTTTGAGGTCCCTGGCTGGCTCGAGGTCGATATCGAGAAGCTGTCTGGTAACGTGCTCGCTCTGCCGACGCGTGAGCAGATCAGCGGTGATATCAACGAGCAGCTCATCGTCGAGCTCTACTCTAAGTAGTCCATCCGGGCTGCTGAGGCTGGAGGTAATACATGTCAGAATTCATTAGGCCTCAGGTTCAGGTCGAAGAGATCAACGAGACGTCTGCTCGTGTCTCCGTCGAGCCGCTCGAGCGTGGCTACGGCGATACGCTGGGTAACTCCCTTCGTCGCGTTCTTCTGTCCTCGCTCGAGGGTGCCGCCGTCGAGGCTATTCAGATCGATGGTGCGCAGCACGAGTTCATGACCATCCCTAACATGGTCGAGGATGTCACCGACATCGTCCTGAATGTCAAGGGTCTTGTCTTCAGGGCTCTCGGCACGACCGACGAGGCGACCGCCACCATTTCGGTTGACGGCCCCTGCGAGGTCACCGGTGCGGACTTCTTTATTCCGTCCGAGTTTGAGCTGGTCAACCCCGAGCAGCACATCGCTACGCTCACCGAGGGTGGCCATCTCACCATGAGCATGCGCATCGGCTATGGCCGCGGCTATGTTTCTGGCGAGGCCAACAAGCGCGACAACGATCCCATCGGTGTGATCCACGTCGACTCGCTGTACTCGCCGGTTTCCCGTTGCGCCAAGCTCGTTGAGGCTTGCCGTGTCGGTCAGCACACCGACTACGACCGCCTTGTCCTCGAGATCGAGACCAACGGCTCCATCGCCCCGCGCGACGCCGTGGTCCAGGCTGCCAATATCATCAACCAGCATATGGCCGCCTTTATGAACCTTGCCGAGACCCCCGAGGTCGAGGAGGAGGCTTCGATCTTCGCTCCCGAGGTCACCAACGACAACGCCGAGCTGGACAAGCAGATCGAGGATCTGGACCTTTCCGTCCGTTCTTACAACTGCCTTAAGCGCGCCAGCATTCACTCGGTCCGTCAGCTCGTTGAGTTCTCGGAGAACGATCTGCTCAACATCCGTAACTTCGGTGTTAAGTCGATCGAGGAAGTGAAGGACAAGCTTGAGTCCATGGGCCTGAGCCTGAAGGCTTAATGCTTCGCATATTTGAGGAGAAACTAGACCATGCGTCATAACGTTAAGAAGGGCCTGAAGCTCGGCACCGATGCGAGCCACACCAAGGCCATGAAGAAGAGCCTTGCTAAGGCCCTCTTCGAGAACGACCGCATCAAGACCACCGAGACCCGCGCTAAGGCGCTGCGTTCGGTCGTCGATCCGATCATCACCTGGGCCAAGAAGGGCGACCTGCACTCTCGTCGTCTGGCTATCGCCAAGCTCGGCGATAAGCAGCTCGTTGCCGAGATCTTCGACAAGGCTGCTCAGGGCATGTGGCAGGACCGCAACGGCGGTTACACCCGCATCATGAAGCTCGGTAACCGCAAGGGCGACAACGCTCCCATCGTTATCATGGAGCTCGTCACCGAGCCTTGCACGCCTAAGGCTAAGAAGGCTGCTCCGGCCCCCAAGAAGGCCGCTGCTCCCAAGAAGGTCGAGGCTGCCGAGGAGGCTCCTGCTGAGGAGACCGCTGAGTAAACAATCCGTCTGCATAGGCTATATTCGAGGGGTACGTTCGCGTACTCCTCTTTTTTTGTCGAAATGCCATTGCCTGTTTGTTGGGAGCGTCCATGACCGCGCCGTCTGATTTCAATTCGATTCCTGAGCTCGATGCCACGCTCGTTTTCCGCGTGGCCTACGATGGCTCGTCCTACAGCGGCTTTGCCGAGCAGCCCGGTCAGACGACGGTTGCGGGCGAGTTGCGCCGCGCTATCGAGACGCTCCTGCGCCGCCCGATCGACCTGACGTGTGCGGGGCGTACCGATGCCGGCGTGCATGCGGTGGCACAGTTCATCAGCGTGCCCGTAACGGACGCTGAGTTGGCTTTGACGCGCCGTAGGTGGCTGAGGGCTATGGATGCCCTCCTGCCCAAAGATATCGCCATAAACGAGGTCTACAAGGCCCGTAAAGGCTTTTCTGCACGCTTTGATGCGTGTTCCCGTACGTATACGTACCGTATTGCCGATCGCGACGCGCGCCCTGTGCTTTCGCGCGGTGCGGTGTGGTGGCATCGCTACCCATTGGATGTTGAGGCGATGTCTGCGGCCTGTCCCGCGCTGCTGGGCGAGCAGGACTTCAAGAGCTTTTGCAAGGTGGCGTCTGCTGTGGGCAAGCCCACGCACCGCTGCGTGATGCGTGCCGAGTTTGGCCATGAGGTTGCGTTTGGCGAGGACATCCTGACGTTTACCATCGAGGGCAATGCGTTCCTGCATTCGATGGTCCGCACGATCGTGGGCACGCTTGTCGAGATTGGCATGCATCGCCGTGAACCCGAGTGGATGCGCGAGGTCATCGATGCTTGCGACCGTACCGCTGCGGGCCCCACGGCTCCTGCCTGCGGCCTTACGTTTATGGGCGTGGATTACGATCCCGCCGAGCTTGTCGTGCTCGACTAGGGGGAGGGCTCGACGCGTCGTGCGTCGACACCCGTCATCTGTGGGCTGCGCGTGTGCAACATCTGTTCTTGGCGTGCAATACAACCGGTGTCTCATTGCTTTTATTGCCGGGGTGTACCATGAACCACGGTTTGATTCATTGCTGTCGAGAGGACGGATAACTTGGTTCGACGTGGCTCGCATCCGCGACTTTCGGTGATCCTTGTGGTAGAAGGTTCGCCCAGCTATGCGATGCGTGCGCTCGAGAGTATCCAGAACCAAGACCTCTACGATTTGCAGATTGTCGTTGTCTGCCGCGATGCTGCGCCCGGTGTGCGCCATTCGCTTCAAGTTGCTGCCGACAGGGACATTCATATTGATTTGATTGACGTCGAGGACGCGAAGCGCGGTGCTTGTCTTCGTGCCGGTTTTGCTGCCTCGCGCGGCTCTCAAATCATCGCTATGAACGCCGATGAGTGGTTTGCTCCGCAGGCCCTTTCCAAGATGGTCGATATCGCGTGCGATACTGCGGCAGACATTGTGCTCCCCTCGGTGTCGCTCGATCGATACGATGCGCATCGCGAGCGTCATTCGCGCGTCTTGGATGCTGCCTCTATTGCCATAGAAGACGAGTCTTCTATGGTGACTGGGCTGCCCCAGTTGATTTTGGGCGGCCTAGTCGCTCAGACCTCTGGCGTGATGTATAGCCGTCCGCTGTTTGAGGCATGCCTGTCGCGCGGCAAGGCGTACCGTACGGTTGAGTTTATGGCTTATGCGCTCTCGCAGGCACGATTCGTGTCCGGCTGCGGCGACGCTTGTTTCCACGCGGTGGCACCTAAGCTTACAGATGCCTTTGATCCCACCATGTATGCCAGGATATCCGATGACACTCGAGCGCTCGACGAGCTTGCGGACTCACTCTCGGAAGCAGATAGCGGTGGTCGGCTCAAGCTGGCAAGCCAAAAGTTCTACTTTGCCGGACTGGTCGCCTGCATCGAGAATTTGTGTCTGAGCCCGCATGGGGTGTCGTCAATCGAGCGTTCCGCCCGCATGCGTGATATGCTCGATGCGCCTCGAACCCGTCAGATGGTCGCCGCGCTCAAGGATAACCATCGGGGGCTCGGTCTGTTGTTTGGGCCGATCGCCAGCGCCAAGCCCGCGCGCTGCGTGATGTGTACGCATCTGGCAGCTTTTCTTAACCGGACGGGCACAAAAACCGCCTAAACGGCTCATCTCGAAACAAATTTGCATAGAATTGTTTCGAAATGCGTTCTTATACACAAAAGCCTTCAAATAGCGTTAAACTATTCAATCACTAATTTATTGTCTCCGCTATCTTTTGGAGAGAGGGTTTGTATGGCTAAAAAACGCAATGGGCGCCAGGATGCCATTAGAGATATTGTGCGCAATAAGGACGTCCGCACGCAGCGCGTGCTGGTCGATGAGCTCCGCGCTATGGGCTTTGATTGCACGCAGGCGACTGTCTCTCGCGATATTGCCGATATGGGGCTGCGTAAGCTCCCTGAGGGCATCTATGTTCTGGCAGAGGACCTGCACCTGCAGCGTATGGTTTCCGAGCTCGTAACGGGCGTTCTGCGCACCGATAATCTGGTTATGATTAAGGCTCAGCCTGGCACGGCTTCCGGCATCGCCGCCGCCGTTGATGCGGCAGAGCTGCCCGATGTGCTTGGCTCGCTTGCCGGCAACGATACGATTTTGGTTATTGCCCAGACGGCCGAGGACGGCGAGCGTCTCGAGGCGCTGATCAATAAGCTGAGCAATTCTCGCAAGTAGGCGTGCGGGTCGTGCGCTCGGCACCGTGCGCGCTGACATAGTGGCTTGTAAGGGGTATCGACGTTGGTCGGTGCCCCCTTTTTTTGTCTGCCGGTATAAAGACCGCCCATCAGGTCGCTTTAAACTAAAAAGGCCCCCGAGCAGTTTAATAAGCTGCTCGAGGGCCTTGTTGCTTATGGCCGGATGATTTCTAGCCGACCGTATCGTCAGGCGTGGGCGAGGGGTCGGGAGTGGGTGTAGGCGTAGGCGTAGGCGTGCCGCCATCGCCGCCGGTCGAACCACCGGTGGAGCCGCCCGTCGAGCCACCGGTCGTACCGGTGCCGCCGGTGGTGTCGCCGCCCGTGGTCTCGGTGGTCGTGGTCGTCGTGGTAGTCGTTGTGGTGGTTTCCTCTTCGTCCTCGTTTTCGTCCTTGTCGTCGTTCTCCGTCTTCTTGGTGTTGTTGGTGCCGTAGAACTTCCAGACGCTGTTGTTCTTGTAGGTGGGCGCCGTTCCGGTCGCAAACTCCTCGCGCTCGGTACCGGTCAGAACGGTGTTCATAAACCGCTTAAAGACAGGCAGGTTGGTGCTGTCGCCCAGCAGGTCCGTGCCGTATTTTTGGATGGGGATCTCGCCCGCGGAATAGCCGGTCCACAGGGCGCACGCCAGCTGCGGGGTATAGCCGCAGAACCACAGGTTGGTGGTGTTGTCGGTGGTGCCCGTTTTGCCGGCATAGGGCTGGTTGACGCTCAGGGCGCCGGCAGCACCCGTACCGCCGCCCTTCATGACGCCGGACAGAACATCGGTGACCGCGGCGGCCTCGCCCTCGGTAAGCACCTGTGAGGGATTGTCGGTGTGCTGGTACAGCACCGAATCGGTACGAGAGTCAATCTCGGTGATGGCGATCGGCTGGCGATAGTAGCCGCCGTTGGCAAACGTCGCGTAGGCGGCGGCCATTTCGAGCGGCGAGATCGAGCCGGTGCCGAGCGTCATGACGGGAACATCCTCGATGTTGTCCTTGGCGGGATCGATGCCGAGCTTTTTGACGAGCGAGATGATCTTGCTGTTGCCGACGGCTTCCGCCACCTGGATGTAGCCGGTGTTGGAGGAGTATGCCGTTGCCTGCTTAAGCGTGATGTTGCCATAGCTATGGTTGGCGTAGTTTTGGACCTCGGTCGTGGTGCCCTTGGCCTTGAGCGGCGAGTTGCAGTTGAGGGTGACGTTGGGGTTCATGCCGTTTTGGATGGCAGTTGCCAGCGTAAAGGCCTTAAAGGTGGAGCCGACGGGACGCTTGGCCGTGGCATGGTTTACGTGGTTCTCGTCGGCGTTGTAGTCGTAGCCGCCCACCATGCACTTGATGTAGCCGGTCTTGGGGTCGACGACGACCATGCCCATGTCCAGGCCGTCGAGTGAGAGCGTGTCGAGCTGCTCGCGGACGGCATTCTCTGCCACTTGCTGCATCGTGGGGTCGATGGTGGTCTTGACGGTCAGGCCGCCCTTAAAGAGCACGTCGGTCGAGAACTCCTGCTCCAGCAGCTGCTTAACATAGGCGACAAAGTAGGGCTGTGAGTATACGTCGACGCCGCTGCCCGAAATCTCGGTCACGTTGAGGGTGATGGGCTCGGCCTGTGCGGCATCGTGTTCCTCCTGCGTAATGTGGCCCAGGCGCAACATGTTGTCGAGGACCTTGTTGCGACGGGACAGCGCCAGGTCGGGGTTGACCGTGGGGTCGTACTGCGAGGGCGAGTTGGGAAGGCCTATGAGCAGTGCGGCCTCGCTGAGGGTGAGGTCGGCGGCGCTCTTGGACAGATAGGTCTCGGCTGCGGCCTCGATGCCGTAGGCGCCGTGGCCGTAGTAGATGGTGTTGAGGTACATCATGAGGATCTCGTCTTTGGAGTACATATCCTCCATCTTGACGGCGATGTAGGCCTCGCGCACCTTACGCTCGATGGTCGAGTCGAACTGCTCCTCCTGCAGGATGGTGTTGCGCACCAGCTGCTGGGTGATAGTCGAGGCGCCTTCGTGTCCGCCGCCGAGGGTTGCCACCGCAGCACGCGCGATACCCCACAGGTCGATACCGCCGTGCTCGTAGAAGCGCTCGTCCTCGACGTCAACGGTGCCCTGCAGCACGTAGGGGGAGACCTCGTCCTTGGTGATGGACTTGCGGTTTTGCGTGTAGAAGCTCGCGATCTTGTTGCCGTTGCAGTCGACGATCTCGGTGGGCTCGCTCACCAGATACGCGTTGGCGTCGGTGTAGTCGGGCAGATCGGACAGCCAGCGGTTGACGTTGCCGACCATGCCGATGCCAAATGCCACGCCCGCAATCAGCAGAAAGCCCAAAAACGAGAGCAGGATTATGGGCAGGGCATGCGTCTTTGAACGGCTGCGTCCCTGTCGTTGGCGAGGACCCATATATTGACCTCCAGGTATGTCGTGCCGGACGGTGGATGTGCCGTCGGGGCAGGATGGACATAAGTTATTACACGATAAACCAAACGGGGCGCGCGAGGCCTCGTGTATGCTGGAAGACGGCATTTTTCAGAGTGAATGCATACCTTGGTAAGGAGTTTGTCGATGGCGATTCGGACGATGGGGCCGAGCGGACAATACGAGAATGGATTGGATGCTGCCGGTGCGGCGCTGCCCGAGCTGCTGGCGCCGGCGGGCGGACTCGACCAGATGCTTGCGGCCATCGCCGCGGGTGCCGATGCCATCTATGCGGGGTTGGGCGGCTTTAACGCCCGCGTGAGCGCGCATGGCTTTACGGATGACGAGTTTGCGCGCGGCTGCGCCGTGGCGCATGCCCATGGCGTGCGCGTGTACGTGACGCTCAACGTGTTCGTGTTTGACGATGAGTTGTCCGACGCGGTGGCGTTGGGAGCTCATGCACTGGAGCTGGGCGCCGATGCTCTGATTGTCGCCGATGCCGGGCTGGCTTGTGTACTGCGCACGGTGATTCCCGGGGTCGAGATTCACCTGTCCACGCAGGCGGGCGTTCATAGCGAAGGCGCCGTGCGGCTTGCCGCCGATGAGCTGGGGGTCGAGCGCGTGACGACGGCACGCGAGCTGGCGGTCGACGAGATTGCGGCGCTATGTGCCACGGGCGTGCCCATCGAGGTATTCTGCCACGGTGCGATTTGCATCGGCTATTCGGGGGCGTGCGAGTTCTCGGCCCTGCGGCGTGGGCGCTCGGCGATGCGCGGCGACTGCACGCAGCCGTGCCGTCTGGCGTACGACCTGGTGGACGAGGCGGGGCAGAGCGTTGTCGCCGTCGAAGGGGATCGCCTGTTGTGCCCGCGCGATTATCTGGGTATTGCGCATCTGCCCGAGCTTGTAGATGCCGGCGTGGCGTCGCTCAAGATCGAGGGGCGCATGAAGAACCCCGATTACGTATTCAACGTGGTACGGGCGTGGCGCCGGGCGCTCGATATGCTGCGCGATGGCGCGTGGGATCCCGATGCCGTGCTGGCGCTCGAGCGTGAACTGGGAAGGTCGTTTAACCGCGGGTTTACCGACGCGTATTTGCGAGGCCGCTCGGGTGCGGAGCTTATGAGTTTTGAACGCGCGATCAACCAGGGCGTGCGCGTGGGACGCTTGGTCGCTGTGGGCCACGAAGAGGTGACCGTTGAGCTCGACGCCGCCGTGGCGGCGGGTGACACGCTCGAGATTCGGTTCTATCCGGGTGTCGACGCGCGTCCCGATGTGCCCAAGCGCTGGCCGCAGGTGTCCTGCCCGGTGGATGCCGCAGCGGGGAAGCGCGTCGTCGTGCATTGCAAGCGTAAGGTGGACGCGGGCTGCGAGGTGTACCTGATTCGCAGCGCCGGCGTGTTGGATCAGACGGCGGCGGTGTTGGAGCGCATGCGGGCCGAGGCAGATGCGATTGCGCCCGTTGCGCGTGCCGTTGAGGTGCTGCCCTTTGAGGACGTTGCGGTGGATGGCGGTGCGTCGACGGAGTTGGTGGAGTGCGCGGTTCCCACTCGCATGGTTTTTGCTTGGCAGCTGATGGATGCCGACCCGCGCGGAGAACTCGATTTGTCCGACGCCGTTGTGGTGCTTGACGAGGTGTGCCGCGCGAGTGACGCTGACCGGACCCGCTCACTGATGCAGCGTGCCGGGCGCGTCGTCTGCCGCAACCTGGGACAGGTGGTGATCGCTCGCGAGCTGGGCGTGACGTTTGACGTGGCGGCGCCGGTGTTCTGCGCGAATCGGGCCACGCTTACCTGGCTGCGCGGACTCGGTGCGGGGCGGGTGTACTTGCCGGCCGAGTTGCTCGGCAATGATGCGGAGCGTATTGCCGAACTGGCTGCTGAACCCGGCGTCTTGGGTCCGGTCGACGCCGACCGTCCCGAGCTTATGGTGTGCGAGCACTGCCTGCTGACCGCCGAGGGCGTCTGCGCCACCGATGCGACGGGACAGGTCCATTGTCGTGACTGCTCGCGCCGTCAGCAAACACGATATTTGGTCGAGCGCGACGGCATGCGCCTGCCAATTGCCATTGACGCATGCGGCAGGACGAGGATTTTCCTGTCGTAGGTGCCGCGTCGCGTCAGTTTGTTATCATAAGAGAGTTTATGGACTTCCAGCACCGCCGTTTTCGGCGAGGGTGCTATAGCAAAAGGAGGATACCCAATGCTGTCTGTTGACGAGCAAATGCATATCATCACCTCGGGCGCCGCGCAGATCGTTCCCGAGGCCGACCTTCGCAAGAAGCTTGAGAAGGGCGAGCCCCTCAACATCAAGCTCGGCGTCGACCCCACCAGCCCCGACCTGCACCTGGGCCACGCCGTGCCGCTGCGCAAGATGCGTCAGTTCCAGGACCTGGGCCACAACGTCACCCTCATCATCGGCAACGGTACCGCGTTGATTGGCGACCCTTCGGGCAAGAATTCCACCCGTCCGCAGCTTTCGCAGGAGCAGATCGAGGCCAACGCCGAGACCTACGTGAGCCAGGCCATGAAGATCCTGGATCCCGAGAAGACCACCATCGTGCACAACGGTGACTGGATCCTTTCGATGGATCTGGCCGGTCTGCTGCAGGTGTGCTCCAAGTTCACCGTCGCCCGCATTCTTGAGCGCGATGACTTTACCAAGCGCTACCAGTCTCAGACGCCGATCGCCCTGCATGAGTTCCTGTATCCCGTGATGCAGGCCTTTGACTCCGTGCAGATCAAGGCCGACGTGGAGATGGGCGGCACCGATCAGCTCTTCAACCTGCTCGCCGGCCGTGAGCTCATGGAGAAGATGGGCATGGAGCCCCAGATCGCGCTCACCATGCCGCTGCTCGAGGGCACCGATGGCGTGCGCAAGATGTCCAAGTCCTATGGCAACTACATCGGCCTGACCGATGCGCCCAAGGATATGTTCGGCAAGACCATGTCCATCCCCGACGAGATGATCGGCAAGTACTATCGTCTGGCCAGCTCGCTCACCCCGGCCGAGGTCGACAAGATCGACGCTGCTCTGGCCGACGGCTCTGCCGATCCCTATGAGCTCAAGCGCGCTCTGGGTCGCGACCTGTGCGACACCTACCACGGCGCCGGCGCCGGCGACGAGGCTCAGGCCGAGTTCGACCGCGTATTCAAGGAGGGCCAGCTTGCCGACTTCCCCGAGAAACACGTTGAGCTGACCGTCAACGACGAGGGCCAGATCTACCTCGCTGGCCTGCTCAAGGACCTGGGTCTTTCGGCGAGCGCCGGCCAGGCTCGTCGCGATATCGACGGCGGCGGCGTCAAGATCAACGGCAAGGCCGTGGCTCCCAAGAGCTACAACATCGATCCCGGCGCCCTCAAGCTGGGCGACACCCTCTCCGTGGGCAAGCGCAAGGGCTTTAAGTTGGTTTAGTTACGCGGTTTTACCAAACCGCGTAACGACTCGACGCTGCGCGGGCCGCATTTGGACAATCTGACGTTCAACTTCAAGGGCGCG